>CAVPEE010000028.1:0-29550 GCA_963702825.1 uncultured Alphaproteobacteria bacterium | reverse complement strand
CGCCGCCCATTGCCGCGACCGGAATCCATAAGAAGAAGCGCCGCTCCTCGACCTCGCGCGTGAGCGCGCTTCCGAACGCGCCGCGCCAGTCCGGCGCCCACGCGGCGGCGCGGGTCCAGCCGGCCGCCGCGGCGAGAGCGCCAGTGCGTGCAGGTGTGGCCATTCGGGGCCAGACTAACGCCAGTGCGACGCTGGGGAAAGGCCGCCAATTGGTCTAGGCGAGCCTAGGCCGCTTTGCATTGGATGGAGCTGGTTCGGCTGCCTTCCCGGTGGCGGACCGGACGCTCATCCGGTCGATTTGGGTCTTCTTGGCTCGTGGCCGTTTCGCTGCGAAGACCCCCGGCCTGGCCCAAATCTTGAAGCATTTTCCGCATTAGGCGAACTTTCGAGAGCCGATTCGAGGAACACGGATCACCGACTGAGAGCGGTCGTGTCGAGCGCTCCAACGCCTGCAAGCGCGCTCAGTGTTCGATCGCGCGCGTCCATATCTCCCTCGGCGTGGACCGGCTGGATGCAGACCTGATTGGCGCCCGCTTGCAAATGCGCCGTGAGACCGCGGGCGATCGTCGCCGCATCGCCCCACAGCACCATCGCATCGATGAACTTATCGGAACCGCCATCGGCGAGATCGGCTTCGGTGAAGCCGATACGCAGCCAGTTGTTGCGGTAGTTGGTCATGGCCATGTAGCGATGCAGTTCTCGCCGGGCGAGGCCGCGCGCCGCAATGGGGTCCGTCTCGAGGCAAACCTTCTGTTCGACCACGAGCAGCTTGTCAGGCCCCAGAGCGGCTCTCGCTTCGCGCGTATGTTCGGGCGTCACGTTATACGGGAGGGCGCCGGCCGTGCGCTCGGCAGCGAGCTTCAGCATCAGGGGCCCGAGCGCGGCGATCATGAGAGGCCAATCGGCCGTGTTCGACGGATTCTCATAGAGCGCGTCGAGATAGCGGCGCATCGTCGGCACGGGCTTGTCATAGACGTGACCACGCCGCTCGACCATCGGCGCGTGACTGACGCCGAGGCCGAGGATGAAGCGATCGTCGTAGAGGCTGGACAAGGTGCGCAGACCGCGTCTCGCGGTGAACGGGTCGCGAGCATAGATATTCGCGATGGAGCTGCCGATAATGAGCCGCTCCGTGTTCGCCAGCATGAAGCTCGCGATGGAGAGGGATTCATATCCAAGCGCTTCCGGGTACCAGAACGTCGAATAGCCGAGGTCTTCGACCGTCCGCAGCAGGCGCCTGATCCCGGCTGCGTCCAATCGGTCGATCGGATACCAGACGCCCAGCTTTCCCAGTGGCTTCATGACTCGAACTCCCGAATGCGCCGCGTCGCATATGCGACGTCGACAACGATGGCGATGTCACGACCATCAAATGAGCGTGAAAAGTTCGTCGCGGGACTGCGCCATTTTGATCGGCGCCTTATCGTCCGCTCGCCGCTCGATTGCATCTGGGTTACAGATACCACATCATTCGTCGTCCGCTCCCAAGCATAGCGCGGATGCACGCCAAACAGCTTCAAAGGTAGTTGAATGAGCGATTCGAGCGACAAGGCGCTTTCTATTCGGCTGGAACAAGCGCCGCTCGCGGAGTTGATCGACGCCGCGGGCCGTCTGCGCGACGAGGGGCATGGCCGCCATCTTTCGTACTCGCGCAAGGTGTTCATTCCGCTCACCCATCTCTGCCGGGACGTCTGCCATTACTGCACCTTCGCCGAGCGGCCACGCGCGCGCCAGTCCGCCTACCTTTCCCCGGACGAAGTGCTTGCGATCGCGCGCGCCGGAGCGGCCGCCGGCTGCACGGAGGCGCTCTTCACGCTCGGCGACAAGCCGGAGCTTCGCTACCGCGCGGCGCGGGAGGCGCTCGACGCGCTCGGGCATGAAACCACGATCGACTATCTCCAGGCGATGTGCGCGCTCGTGTTGCGCGAGACCGGACTTCTGCCGCACGCCAACCCCGGAATCATGAGCCGGTCCGAGATCGCGGGCCTGCGTACGGTCACCGCCAGCCAAGGGATCATGCTGGAATCGCTCAGCGCACGCCTCTGCGAACCAGGCGGCGTGCACTATGGCTCACCTGACAAGCAGCCCGAGGCGCGTCTTGAGACGCTGCGACTGGCGGGCGAACTGCGCGTGCCGTTCACGACCGGCATTCTGATTGGCATCGGCGAGACGCGGGCCGAGCGCCTTGAAGCGCTCTTCGCCATCCGCGATCTGCATCGGCAGTTCGGGCACATTCAGGAAGTCATCGTCCAGAACTTCCGCGCCAAGCCCGGAACCAAGCTCGCCGGGGCTGCGGAGCCCGATCTTGACGATCTGCTTTGGAGCCTCGCCGCTGCGCGCCTCATCCTCGGGCCCATGATGAACATCCAGGCGCCCCCCAACCTGTCGCCGGGCGTCTATCCGCGACTGATTGCGGCGGGGATCAATGATTGGGGCGGGATCTCTCCCGTCACGCCGGATCACGTCAATCCGGAGGCGCCGTGGCCGGCGATCACCGAGCTTGCCGAGCGCACCGCCGCCGCCGGCAAGCTTCTGGTGCACCGCCTGCCGATCTACCCCTCCTACGCGCGCGATCTTGCGACCTGGACCGCGCCGGAGATCGCCACGCAGACGCGCCGTCTCAGCGACGCCGAGGGCTTCGCGCGTGACGACAATTGGGCGCCGGGCACGAAGGTCGCTCCCGCGCACGCCCGCGATCCACGCGCGCTCCGTCGATCCAGCGCTTGAGCGCATCATCGAGCGCGCACAAGGAGGCGCGCGTCTGGACGCGCCCGAGATCGTGCGGCTGTTCGCGGCGCGCGACGCCGATTACCGCCGCGTTGTCGCCGCAGCCGATGAGCTTCGCCGAGCTGTCAGCGGCGACACCATCCGCTACGTCGTCAACCGCAACATCAACTATACCAACATATGCTCCTATCGCTGCACGTTCTGCGCCTTCTCCAAGGGCAAGACGCATGAGGCGCTGCGTGGCGCGCCCTATGACCTTGCCCTCGATGAAATCGTCCGCCGCGCGACCGAAGCGTGGGAGCGAGGCGCGACCGAAGTCTGCCTTCAGGGCGGCATCCATCCGGATTACACCGGCGAGACCTATCTTGGCGTTTGCCGCGCCATCAAGGCGGCGGTTCCGGATATGCACATTCACGCGTTCTCGCCACTGGAGGTCACGCAGGGCGCGGCGACGCTTGGCATGCCGATCCGGTCGTTTCTGACCGAGCTCAAAGCCGTAGGCCTCGGCACCTTGCCGGGCACCGCCGCCGAGATCCTGGACGACGAGGTGCGCGCCATCATCTGCGCGGACAAGGTCAACACGGCGCAATGGCTCGATGTCGCGAGGACCGCGCATAGTCTCGGCCTGCGCACGACGTCCACGATCATGTATGGCCATATCGAGCACCCCGTATCCTGGGCGCGCCATCTAATGGCCCTGCGGGATTTGCAGGCGGAGACGGGCGGCTTCACCGAGTTCGTGCCATTGCCCTTCGTGCATATGGAAGCGCCGATGTATCTCAAGGGCGTGGCTCGTCGCGGGCCGACCTTCCGGGAGGCGGTGTTGATGCATGCGGTGGCGCGGCTCGCGCTGCATCCCCACATCACCAACATCCAGACCTCCTGGGTGAAGATGGGGCCTGAGGGCGCGGCGGCATGCCTCAACGCCGGCGCCAACGATCTCGGCGGCACTTTGATGAACGAGAGCATCTCTCGCGCTGCAGGGACCGAGCACGGGCAGGAATTTCCGCCCGAGGCGATGGAGGCCCTCATCCGGTCGCTCGGGCGGACGCCGGAGCAGCGGACCACGCTCTACGGCCCGGTCCCGGCGGAGCGGCGAGAGGCGTCGCTGAACGCCGCTGATCTGGCTCCGGTCGTCTTGACGCCGCCGCGGAAACTGGTCGCGGCGGAATAGGCCGGTTCCGAGTCCATTTCGAGCGATGTCAGGGCGTTGCGGCGCCATTTCCGAGTCGTCCGCCGCGCGTCTCATATCTCACATTATTTACAGATACTGTATGTTGAACTTTGCTCGTGGCGAGGAGCGCCTCGCAGCGCACTAGCTCATCGCCAGAAGCCGGGCGGCGATGCCCGCTTGCTCAAGGAAGTCGAGCGTCCGCGTGCGCACGGGCGGCGACATTTTGAGGAACGTGACGAGATCGACGGGATTGTCGATGTCCATCCCGATCCCCGGATGGCGGACGATGAGCGGGTCGATTCCACGCGCTCGCGCCGCATCGAGATGCGGATAAAAACTGTCTTCGCCGAACCGCAGCGGAACGGCGTCAGGCGGCGAACAGATGATGGTGTTCGATCCGAGATCGTCATGCGCGGGCACGATGGTGAAAGCAGGCGCGGCCCGGTGCGCCGCGAGCGTCGCAGCGATCTCGGCTGGCGACAGTCGCGGAATGTCGCCGGGCATTGTCATCATGCCTGCCCTCCCCTCACGGACGAGCAGGCGAGCCGCGGCCGTGACGGCGCCGGTGTGGCCTTCGCGCGCGCCTTCCGTGACGATGCGCGCGCCATAACGCGTCGCAAGCGATGTCGCAGCCGGATCGACCGTGACGACGAGCACGCCGGCAAGCTCCCGGACCGCGCTCACCGCGTCGAGCACATCCTCGAGCATCGTCGTTGCGAGCGTACGCCGCTCGTCAGCGCTCAGGCATGACGACAGCCGTTGCTTGGCGCCTTCGAATTCCTTGACGGGCACGACCGCCCAGATTCCGGTCACGCGACGAGGTCCCGCCTGCGCTTCGAAGAGACAAGCGCGTCCGCCGCCTCGAGGACGACGCGAGCCAATTGCTCTCGCTCCGCGAGATTGGTCATGAGCGTGGGCGCCAGCGTCACCTTCGGCGTGACCTGCGCCGCCTCCTCCGCGTCACCGGCATCCATCACATAACCATCGAGCAGATCGCCGTATCGCTTGGCGACTGCAGCGGCGCTCGGAGTCATTCCGAGCTCGGTCATCATCTTGGCGGTCGGACCTTTGACCGCGCGGCCGCCGATGATCGGGGAAACCGCGATGACAGGCGCCGCGCAGGCCGAAGAGAGCCTGACGCATGCCCTGCACGGCAAGGATCGGCTCGACGCTGATGAAAGGGTTGGACGGGCAGATGATCACCGCGCGCAGCCGTTCGTCGCCCAAAGCCGCCAGAAGGTCAGGATGAGGCCGCGCATGCTCCGCGCCGTCGAAGGCAAGTTCGCGCACGACGGGGCGGCACTGAAGGCGCACGAAATAGTCCTGGAAATCGAGCCAGCCCTCATCCGTCCGCAATCGGGTCCGCAACCGGTCGTCGGTCGCCGGCAGCACGCGGGGACCGACGCCGAGGCGGCGGCAGAAGTCGGCGGTGATGGCGGAGAGGCTCTCGCCCTGCCGCAGCCGACGGGTGCGCTCGACATGAACCGCAAGATCGCGATCGCCAAGGCGAAACCAGTCCTCGCCGCCGAGCGCGGAGAGCGTTTCCATGAACGCCCACGTCTCGTCCTGCCGGCCCCAGCCGAGCTTCGTATTGTCGAGGCCGGCGAGCGTGTACATCAGCGTGTCGGCGTCCGGCGAGATATGCAGGCCGAGATGCTCGAAATCATCGCCGACATTGGCGACGACAAGCAGATTGTCCGCCGGCACGATCCGGCTCAAGCCCAGCGCGAGCTTGGCGCCACCGATGCCGCCGGAGAGCGCCACCACAAGATCCCGACTCATCGAAACAGATCCTCATTTGAGGGACGAATGAGGCTGGCCGCTGTCGATTCCGGCGCGGACCAGCGCAAGCCCCGGATGAGGACGACCGGCGCCGCTTCGTCCGCCTGCCCCATCACGAGCGAAGCGGCGGCGGCGATCTCATCCGCGAAACCGATGACGCTGACCTCAAGCTTTCGGCCGAACAGGTCGGGCCGTCCGCGCAGATCGATCAGCGCAGGAAGGCCGGCGGCGCCGATCGCGACGCCGGCTGTTCCCTGACGCCACGCACGTCCGAAGCTGTCGTTTATCACCACCGCGAGATCGATCCCAGTCGCTGCGGCGAGCCCACGGCGCAGCGTCGCCGCGCTGCGGTCCGGATTCTCCGGCAACAGAAGCGCGCGCTGCGCGCCGTCCGCCGGCCCCACATTCGATTGGTCCACCCCGGCGTTCGCCATGATGAAGCCAAGCCTGTGCTCGACGATCAGCACGTTGCGGCGCGCCCGCACGACGCGAACCGACTCCGACAAGATGACCTCGACAAGCCGCGGGTCCTTGTCGACTTCGGTCGCGAGGGCGATCGCCCGCGCGGAGGGCTTGATCGTCGCAAGGTCGACCATGCGACCCTCGGCCTTCGAGACAATCTTCTGCGCGACGACAAGCACGTCTTGAGCCCGCGGCTCGACCCCGTTCTGCTTGAGACTCGAGGCGATCAGTTCGACCAGGTCGTCGCCAGCCTTGATCAAAGGCAGGCCCGTCAAGGCAATGACCTCGAGAGAGGTCATGCGCTCTTGGGCGTTTCGTCCGGCGCGCCGACGCGGCGACGGAGCCGAGGCAGAACGTGCTCCGCATACAGCCGGATGAACCGCTCCTGGTCGGGACCCGGCGCGTGAAAGACGAGATGGTCGAAGCCGAGATCAAGGTAATAGCCGATCCGCTCGACATGTTCGTCCGGGTCGGTCGAGACGATCCAGCGGCTCGCGGCGCGCTCGGCGGAGAGCCCGTCTGCGAGGCGCTCCATCTCTTCCGGACTGTGGACGGAGGTCTTCTCCTCCGGCGTCAAGGCGAGAACCGCCCAGTGGCGGGTGTCCTCCGTCGCGCGTTTCATGTCCGTGTCGAACGAGACCTTGACCTCGATCATCCTTGCGTAGTCAGGCGCACGCGAGCCAGCCTCGGCGCGCCCTTCCGACACTTTCGGCAAGATCGTTTCGGTGTAGAGCTCGCGCGCCTTGCCGCTGGTGCAGATCAAGCCGTCGCCCATTCGGCCCGCATATTTCGCGATCAATGCGCCGGCCGCCGCGACATAGATCGGAACGGGCGTCTGCGGGCCGATCGTAGATGGTCGCGTCTTTGGTGCGATAATATTGGCCTTCGAACGTCACCCGCTCCTCGGTCCAGAGCTGACGGATCAGGGTGATCGCCTCTCGGAAGCGCGCGAACCGCTCCTTGAACTCGGGCCATTCCATGCCGGTCGAGGGGACGTCGTTCAACGATTCCCCGGTGCCGACGCCGAGGACGACCCGATTGGGAAACATGACCCCGAGCGTGGCGAAGGCTTGCGCAACGACGGCGGGCTGGTAGCGAAAGGTGGGCGTCAGCACGCTCGTGCCGATGGTGATGCGCGACGTCACCGCGCCGAGCGCGCCGAGCCATGCGAGCGAAAAGGGAGCGTGGCCGCCATGATGCTTCCATGGCTGGAAATGATCGCTGATGAAGACCGAGTCGAAACCCGCCTCTTCCGCGAGGCGAGAAAACTGCAGCAATTCCGTCGGCCCGAATTGCTCTGCCGACGCCTTATATCCTAGCTTGAGCATGATCCGCTCCGACGTCATGAGGCCTCACGGCCCGCGACCGATCCAATAGCGCAGACAGAGAGTTTAGCGCGACCGCTCGTCGTCTCTCACGCCCGGGGCGGCGATGATGAATGCCTGTTTGAAACCGCGCGCCGCGAGTCGCGAGGAATTTGACCTGCCGAGCACCGGGGCGTCGCAGCACATCACGAGGCCTTCCTCGCGGTCCACACAAGCCATCCGGATCCCGAGCGATGCCGCCCGTGCGGTCGCCGCCCCCCTCTAAGAGAGGACGACGATCACCCCATGACCTGCACCTTGTCGGGCTCGATTTCAAAGATGACCCTGATTTGGTCAGGTTGGGCCCAGGGATACTTGTCCTTGCCCAGGTATTTCTTGGCGAGGGAATCGATATGCGCGTCTGCGCCCTTCTCGGTCACATGTTCGACCCGCCCGCGGATCTGGATGTACCGATAGGCATTGTCGGGGTCGAGGATCGAAAGCGCCACGGGCGCGCCTTCTGTCATATTGCGTGTCTTCACACGACCTTTTGCGGAATTTACCCGGATCTTGCCGTTCGTGTAGTCGAACCACACTGGCGTCACTTGCGGCGTCCCATCCGGCATGATTGTCGCCAGGTGAGCGAAGGCCGTCTTCTCCTGCAGCAGATCCAGATATTTCGCGGGAATTTCCACCATGACCGCCTCTCATCGCGTTCGCTCTGCGTGACGTCCGCACGCGGAACTTCGCAGGTAGCCGTCAGCGTAAGCCCCGGGACGGAACATTGCAACGAGAGGACGGTTTGGGCTTCTCACCGGCTCGCAGCACGGCGCCCCTCACTCTGCTTGGCCGATCCGGCACGCGGCGCTATGCTCCCACCTTTCCAAGGAGACTACGATGGCTGAAGCGAAGCTCGCTCCGAATATGCCGGAATGGATGGTCAAGCATGCGAACCTCTATCTCGCCAGCGGCGGGAAGGAGGGGCAGATGTACAAGGTCAACGTGCCTGACCGAGGGGAGATCACCGCGCCGGCGCTCCTGCTTACAACCACCGGCCGCAAATCTGGCGACAAGTTCATCTTCCCGCTCTTTTACGGGACGGAGGGCGACAGCTACTTCGTCGTCGCCTCAAAGGGCGGCGCGCCCGAACATCCCGGATGGTACCGCAATATCCTCGCGAACCCGGATGTCGAGGTTCAGGCAGTGTCGGGACCAAGAAGCTGAAGGCGCGAGCGAGGACGGTCGAGGGCGAAGAACGCAGCCGGCTTTGGACGAAGGCGCTCCTGTTTTGGCCGCCTTACGCCGACTATGCGCTCAAGACCGACCGCGAGATCCCGGTGGTCGTGCTGGACCCCGTTCATTAGATCCAGAGCGCCAGCCGGGAACCCAAATGACGGACAAACAACACCCCGAATGGATGGGAAAGAACCGCAAGCTCACGCCGGCGGAGGTCAAAGAATTTCTGGCCGAGCCGGTGGTTGCGCGGATCGCCACCATCGACGAAAACGGCGTGCCTTACGTGACCCCGGTCTGGCAGGAATGGGACGGCGAGGCCTTCTGGATGGTCGTGCGGGAGCGGGCGGCCTGGATTGCGCATATCAAGAAAAATCCGAACGTCGGCATTTCGTGCGCGCAGGACAGCGGGACCTACCGGCGCATCGTCGCGCAGGGGAAGGCAGAGATCGTCTCCGGCCCGGCTCCGATGCAGGGAGACTGCCTCGGCGTCGCCAACCGCACCTCGGTGCGCTACCTCGGCGAGCACGGCCCGGAATATCTTGTGCCGACCTACGACCGGCCGCGCTACCTGATCAAGATCGTGCCCACGAAGATGATCACCTGGGACGGCGTCGAGTGGGCCAAGAAATACACAGAGAAATAAGCCTTCGCCCGAGGGCCTCGCTTCAGAGGCCCTCCATGCGATAGACGCGCCGCGCATTGTCATGGAAAAGCGCGGACTGCTCGGCCTCGGAGAAATCTTGGACGATGGCCTTGAAGCCATCGAAGATCGCATCGTAGCTCGTCCATAAGCGACCGACGGGAAAGTCGCTGCCGAACATCGACCGATCGACGCCAAAGCATTCGATGCAATGAAGCGCGACCTCGCGCAAGCTTTCGGGCGTCGGGGATGGATCGTAGGCGGTCACCGCCGAAATCTTGATCCGGACGTTGGGCGCTGAGCCGAGCGCCTTGAGGCCCTCCCTCCATCGCGCCATGCCGTCGCGGTCGCGATCGATCGGACTGCCGCAGTGGTTGACGATGATGGTCTGATCGGGGAAATCGCGCGCGAGCCGCGCGACCTCCTCGGCCTGGTAAGGATAGAGCATCAACTCGAGGAGTTGGTCGTGGCGGGCGAGCAGCGCGACGCCGCGGCGAAAGTTCGCCTCGTTCGCGATGCCAGGCCGTGATGCGAATGATCGAGCCGGCTCGGTCGGATGCCAGCTCAGCATCTGCCGGACGCCGACGCAACGCTTGACCTGTGCGAGGCGGTCAAGTGCAGCCGCCGCGTCCGGAGCCGCGAGGTCGGCAAAGCCAATATAACGAGCAGCGACGCCTGACGACTTGTCGAGCGTCTCCAGCCACTCAATCTCAGCGAGAGGATCGTCGGCCCGGTCCCACGCGGCTTCTATATGCACCGTGGCGACGACATTCTGGGTGGCCGCGTCGCGGCGGTAATCATCGACGAGATAATTTCGTCGGATCGGCGCGAGATCCCCAAGCGCCTGAATGGCGCCTCCGGTCGGGCGAAGCCATAGATGCCGGTCCATGCCCAGATCCCACAGATGAATATGCGGGTCTATGATCGGTCCGCGATACAGTCCGGCCATGCTCGAAGCTCCACGGGTCAAGTGTGATTTTCAGCGACCGCCGCATCGGTGATCGTACGACCTGCCTGACTTCCGCCTACAATCGTCCGGTCCAGTCGCGCAAGCATGGGCGCGTTGACTTATCGAAACGCGGATCGCTAACGTGCGGATACGCCAATTGGCGGTTGGGGACGGCGGGGCGACGCCACATCGAGGGGTGGTTGACGCGGACCCGGATCAGGCAAGTGACATTCGCGAACGGAGAACGCTGACATGAACAAGATGAATTTTGCGCGGCTTGCCGTGACGCCTGTGGTCGCGGCCGGTCTCGTCCTCTTGCAGCTTGCAAGCGCGGGTTCCGCGCTTGCAGCGGCCAATTGCATCAAGGGCGAGCACAAGGCGCCCTTCAAGATCGGCTGGGCCAATATCTATTCGATCCCGACGTGGATGAAGGAGACGACCGGCACGATCGAGGATATGGCGAACGTGCTGAAAAAGCAGGGCCTGGTCGATAGCCTGACGATCACGGACGCCCAGGGCAACGCCAACACGCAGATCCAGCAGATCCAGTCGATGATCGACGCCAAGCTCGACGCGATCATTGTCGACGCCGGCTCGGCCACCGCGCTCGATCGCGTCATCGCCGACGCCTGCTCGAAGGGAATCGCGGTCACCAATTTCGACAGCCTTGTCGACACCAAGGACCTGACCACGAAGATCGACACCGATCAGGCTCAGTGGGGCAAGCTCGCCGCGGAATGGCTGGTCAAGCAGCTCAACGGCAAGGGCAACATTCTCGTCTTGAACGGCCCGGCTGGCGTCTCGGTCAGCGACGATCGGCGCAAGGGCGCTGAGCCCGTGTTCAAGGCCAATCCGGACATCAAGATTCTGGCGGAGACCAACACGCCGTACAACGCCGCGCCCGCGCAGGAAGCCGTCACCAACCTGCTCTTCAGCAATCCGCAGATCGACGGGGTCTGGAGCCAGGGCGGAGCGCTCTCGGCGGGAGCGGTGACCGCGTTCGAGAAGCAGGGGCGCAAGCTCGTTCCGATCACAGGCGAGAACTATCGGCCATTCCTCGAGATGTGGAAGCAGAAGAAGCTCACCGCCTGGGCGACGCAGCAGCCGAATTGGCTCGCCGCCTTCGCCGTCTACGCGGCGGTTAAGGGTTTGCAGGGCGATGACATCCCAGCCTACATCGACGTGCCCCTGCCGATCATCGACGAGGCCAATCTCGACAGTTACCTTTCCCGCGCCAAGGACTTCGCCGCGGATGGCTACATCTACTCGCCCTACGATACGAAGCTGTTCGACGAGCTGATCGCGAAGAGCCTGAAGAAGTAGCTTCGCGCCATACAACAGCGCGGTGAAATGGGCGTGCATCAGCCGATCCTTGAAGCGCGGAGCGTCTCGAAGGCTTTCTTCGGCAATCCCGTCCTTCGCGAGGTCTCGATCGAGCTCGTCGCGGGCCGCATTCACGCTCTGCTCGGCGAAAATGGAGCGGGCAAGAGCACGCTGATCAACCTGCTGTCGGGCACGCTCCGGCCCGACGGCGGACAGATCCTGGTCGATGGCCGCCCGATCGCGTCTCTGACGCCACAGGAGGCGCATCAGCTCGGCATCGCCGTGGTGCAGCAGGAGCTAAGTCTCGCGCCCCACCTTTCCATTGCGGAGAACATCGGCCTCGGCGCTTACCCTCGCCGGGGCGGCGTGGTCGATTACGGGCGCCTGGCCGCCGCAGTCGCGGAGATCGGCAAGGAACTCGACCTGGTCGAGTCGCCGGACACGCCAGTGGGCCGACTGCCCCTCGGCCGCCGGCAGATCGTCGAGATCGCCAAGGCGCTCTTCATCAAGCCGCGCGTCCTCATCCTGGACGAACCGACGTCATCGCTCTCTGCGCCGGACGTCGCCATACTGATGACGCTTGTTCGTCGTCTGCGCGACCGTGGCGTAGCCATTCTCTATATCTCGCACCGGCTCAACGAGATCCTCGACTTCTGCGACTACGTCACCGTTCTGAAGGACGGATCGGTCACCGCCGATCGACCCTTGGCCGGCCTTGATCCCGACGGCCTCATCCGCCTGATGGTTGGCCGCGACCCCCGGAACTTGTTTCCGCCTTACGTCTCGCGCGCGTCGGGAGCTCTCGTCCTCGAGACGAAAGGCTTTCGCGCCGGGGGCGCGGTTGACGTCGATTTCGAGCTCCATCGCGGAGAAATCTTCGGGATCGGCGGCCTCGTCGGGCATGGGCAGGAAGACTTCATGATGGGCCTTTACGGCGCCATTCGCGCCGAGGCCGAACAGTTCCGCGTGTTCGCCAATGGCGCCGCCGTGCGCAGCGCGCCCTTCGCAAAAGTCGCCGACGCCAACGCAGTCGGCGTCGCCTACGTTCCGGCCGATCGACGCAAGGAAGGCCTGCTTCTGCCCCACTCGATCGACTTCAATCTGCTCCTGCCGTTGTTCGCCAGTCACAGCGCCGAGCGCCGCGAGGGAGCGCAGGAGAGCGCAATCACCGAACGTCTGGCGCAGCGGCTCAATATTCGGGGCGACCGGCGGCGGCCGGCGCAGGCGCTGTCCGGAGGAAACCAGCAGAAGGTCGCGCTCTCGAAATGGCTGGCGCTCGAGCCGTCGGTTTTGCTTCTGAATGATCCGACGCGCGGCGTCGACGTCGAGACCAAGCGCGAGATCTACCTCGCGCTGCGCGCAATGGCGGCGGAAGGCAAAGCGGTTGTCCTGCTCAGCTCGGACACGCCCGAACTCGTCCACCTTTGTGATCGGGTGATGGTGTTCAACAAGGGCCGAGTGGCCGCCACTCTGCCGCACGCCGAGGCGTCCGAGGAAGCGATCGTAGCGGCCGCCATGGGCGTGCGAAAAGCGCCGACGCTGCAGGGGGAAGCGGTTTAATGCTGGGCCAAGGCGCGCGGCTCTATTGGGCGATCCAGTGGCGGCGCAACGAAGGCCTCGGCGCGCTTTTCCTCGTCCTCGTCGTGTTCGCGGTGATCTACGCAATCTTGTTCCCCGGCATTTTGGCCGTGGGCGCGATGGCCAAGTTCGTCCAAGGCTGGTTCCCGACGGCGATGGTCGCGGCGGCGGAAACCATCGTCATGCTGACCGGCGGAATCGATCTTTCCGTGGGTCCGATGGTCAGCCTCGGCTCGGTGGTGGCCGCGTCCACCATGCAAGGGCCGCTGGGGATTTTCGGCGGCGTCCTCGCGCTCCTCGCGCTTGGCGCGGGCGTTGGCGCGATCGTCGGCGGTTTCGTCGCGATTGGCCGATATCCGGCGATCATCGTGACGCTGGCGCTCTCGTTCGTGCTGCGCGGCGTCGCGCTCCTCATCATGCCGCGGCCCGGTGGATTCGTGCCCCCGTCGCTGTCCGAATTCCTCGCCGGCAGTCATCCGACCGCGGCGGTTCTGGTCGTGCTGCTCGTCATCCTCTGGAAGCTCTACCAGGCGACGCCCTTAGGCATCGGACTGATCGCCGTCGGCGACAATGCCGAAGGCGCCTATCGCTCCGGGGTCAGCGTCACGACCGTGCGCATGAGCGCCTACATCATCAGCGGCATTCTTCAGGCCTTCACCGGCCTCTACGTGGCCGCGCAGACCGGCTCGGGCGATCCCCTGATCGGCGAACCGCTGACGCTTTCCGCCATCGCCGCTGCGGTGCTTGGCGGGGTCGGGTTTCTTGGCGGACAGGGCGCCATGCGCGGGGCGCTCGCGGGCAGTCTGCTCATGAGCATCCTGATCAACGTCATGTTCTTCATGGGCCTGCCTTTGGTGGCGCAATATGTCGTCCAGGGACTGATCATCGTGGCGACGGTCGCGCTGCCTTTGATCCGCGCCTCTTTGCGGAGAGCGTCTTGAACGCGGTCCTGCGCTTGCAGCGCTTTGCCGCCACGTACAGCCGCTCGCTCGTCGCCTACGCGATTGTCGCGATCCTGTGGATCGCGGCCTCGCTCTTGATCGCGGGCTTCGGCGCCTACGCCCACCTGCGCTACATCGTCGAGCTCGCCGCGGTGATCGGCCTCGTCGGTATCGGCCAGACCATTGCGGTGATCGGCGGCGGGATCGATCTTTCGGTCGCCGCGGTCATCACGGTCACCGCCATCATTCTGCCGTTGGTGTCTTTCGACGGTGACGCGACGGGCCTCGGAGCCATTGCGCTGGCGCTGCTCGTCGCCGCCGCAATCGGAGCGGTGAACGGCCTCGGCATCGGCTATCTGGGTCTGCCGCCGCTGATCATGACCTTGGCCATGGCGACGATCCTGCAGGGGCTCCTCATCCTCATTGCCGGCGGGAGCGCGATCTCGGTCACCAACGCCTCGCTCGATTGGATTGGTTCGACGCATGTGCTGACCATTTCGGTCAGCATCATCCTATGGGCGATCGTGGCGGCCGTTTGCCTGTTCTGGCTGCATGGAACGCGCAGCGGTTCGCTCATCTTCGCCATCGGCGCCAATCCGGTGGTCAGCCGCCTGTCTGGCGTGCCGATTCGCCGACTGACGCTGGCCACCTATGTCATCTCGGGGTTTTGCGCCGGCCTCGCAGGCCTTCTGCTCCTGTCGATGAATGGACAGGGCTATGTCGGCATCGGCGACCCGTACTTATTGTCGTCGATCGCGGCGGTGGTGCTCGGCGGCACCTCGATCCTTGGCGGCCAAGGCACTTATCTTGGCACGATCGCCGGAGCGGTGCTTCTGGTGACGATGACGGCGTTGATCACGGTCGTGAACGCCTCGGAGGGCTGGCGCAGCGTCATTCTCGGCTGCCTGATTTTGGCTATGCTGCCATTGTCGGGTCGCGATCAGTCGCGCTGAGAATGCGCGCGGGCGCTCCCGCGGCCTCGAAGGAGTAAGAAAGTTGCTTGTCCAGGACCTGGATACGCCCTGCGCGGTGGTCGATCTCGACGTGATGGAGAACAATCTCCGGCGCTGTCAGACCTATCTCGACCGTCATGGGCTTAGCCTTCGCCCGCACATCAAGACCCACAAGATTCCGGAATTCGCCCATCTGCAGATCAAGCTCGGCGCGAAAGGGCGTCAATTGCCAGAAGCTCGGCGAGGCCGAGGTCATGGTCGACGCGGGCATCGCCGACATTCTGCTGACCTACAACCTCATCGGTCAGACCAAGCTTGACCGCCTCGTGGCGCTCGCCCGTCGGTCCGACATGAAGGTCGTAGCGGACTCGAAGGACGTGATCGAAGGCCTGTCGTCCGCCATATCCCGCGCTGGGCTCGAGCTGCCGGTGCTGGTCGAATGCGATACCGGCGCGCAGCGTTGCGGCGTCACGTCGCCGGCCGACGCCGTCACGCTGGCGCAAGCGATTGATCGCGCGCCCGGGCTCAAATTCAAAGGGCTTATGACCTATCCGCCGAAGAACTCCGCGGCCAAGACCAACGCCTGGCTGACCGAGGCGGTCGATCTCTGCAAGCGTTCCGGGCTTGCCGTCGAAACCGTCAGCAACGGCGGAACGCCCGATCTCTACAGCGCCCATGAAGTGACGGTCGCGACGGAGCACCGGCCTGGAACCTACATCTACAGCGACCGCAATCATGTCGAGACGCATGGTCTGGGCTCCTTGGCCGATTGCGCGCTCAGGGTGCATGCGAGAGTCGTGTCGCACGCGGCGCCGGACCGCTGCGTGATCGACGCTGGGTCGAAGAGCCTGTCGTCCGATCTGCTTGGGCTCAACGGTTTCGGTCGCGTCCTCGAGCATCCCGAGTGGGAGATCTACGGCCTCAGCGAAGAGCATGGCCATGTTCGCGCCACCGCCAGGCTCGGGAGAGCCCAAAATCGGCGAGCTCGTCACTGTCATTCCCAACCACGCGTGCGTGGTGACGAACCTGTACGATCGGATCTACGCTGCCCGGCAAGGACGGGTGGAGACATTCTACGACGTCGCGGCGAGAGGGAAAGTGCAGTGAGCCTTGCGACCCTCGCGCCCGCGCCCGATGTCGCTCGGCTCACTGGCCTGCTTGAACGGCTCGTCGCGATCGACACGCAGAACCCGCCGGGACGGGAGGTCGAGGCCGCCGCTCTCCTCGCGTCCGAGCTCGAAGCCATCGGCTTCGCCACGGAGATTCGTCCCGTTGCGGACGGCCGCGCCAATGTCGTCGGGCGGATCGACAACGGCGACGGACCCTGTTTCGCCTTCAACTCGCATATGGACACCGTTCCGGTCGGCGGCGGCTGGACCAGCGATCCGTTTCGTCTGACGGAGCGCGACGGCAAGCTGTTCGGCCGAGGCGCTTGTGACGCCAAGGGACCGATCGTGGCCATGGCCGAGGCCGGGCGGCTCCTCGCGTTGCAGCGGGACCACTGGCGCGGCACGCTGATCATGATGTTCGTCGCCGACGAGGAGATTGACGGCGGCGGCTCGCGGGCGCTCGCCAAGCAGCAGCCAAGACCCGACTTGATCGTGATCGGCGAGCCGACCAACAACGCCGTCTTCGCAGCTCACAAGGGCTGTCTGCGCCCTCTCATCCGCGCCAAAGGCAAGGCTGCGCATTCCGGACGCCCGGAGCTTGGCGTGAACGCGATCCTCGCCGCGAGCCGGCTCACGTCCCTGTTCGATGCGCGCGATCACGAACTGAGGGCCCTCAACCATCCTCTGGTCGGCCACGCCAGCCTTACGGTGACGCGGATCGCAGGCGGGATTGCCGATAATGTCGTGCCGGAGGATTGCGAGCTCGTACTCGACCGGCGGCTGCTGCCAGGCGAGACGCTGGACGACGCGCTGGACGACTTGCAGGCTCTGCTTACGCGCGCGAAGCGCGACCACGGCGTGGATGCGGAGATCGCGGCGATCCGCACCAAGGCCGGCTCGACGGAGACTCCAATCGACGATCCTCTTGTGCGCCATGCTGTCGCCATCTCCCGCGCGCACGGCGTGACGTTTCCGCAACCGGGCGGGCTAACCGGTGGGTGCGATCTCGTTCACTTTCATGACGTCGGCGCCGTGGGCATCGTGCTTGGCCCTGGCTCGCTCGACGTCGCTCACCAGCCCGACGAATATGTCCCGAAGGACGATCTCGCCCGCGCCGCCCTCATCTATCGCGACGTCGCTGTTGCGATGATGCGGCCCTGATCGGCCGTCGGCCTCAAGATCGGGTCAGCAAAATGGCTTCGATCTCGACCATCGTTCACGCGCCCTTGCGTCGGCGCTGGCGGTACTGATCGGCGACCACGGCCGCAACAATGACGCCGCCCTTGATGATTTCCTGGTAGTGCGCGTCGACGTTGAGGAACGTGAAGCCTGACGTCAGGATCCCGAGGATGACCGCCCCGATCACCGTACCGGTCATGCGGCCGACGCCGCCGGAGAGCGAGGTTCCGCCGATAACGGCCGCGGCGATCGCGTCGAGTTCAAAGCCGACGCCGACCCCGGCCTGGCCGCTGATGGCGCGCGCCGTATGCACGATGCCGGACAGGCCGGAGAGGAGTCCCAGCGATCATATAGACGAGGATCACGTGGCGCTCGACGTTGATGCCGGAGACGCGCGCCGCAAGCGGATTGGCGCCAATCGCGTATGTGAACTTGCCGTAACGGGTGTAGCGCAGAGCGATGTGAAAGATGAAGGCGACGCCAAGGAAGATGATGACGGGCCACCAGCCCGCGCCGATGGCGGCGAAGCTGTCCGAGAGATTGCCGATCGGCTGGCCGTTCGTATACCAGTCGGCGACCCCGCGCGCGGACACCATCATTCCGAGCGTCGCGATGAAGGGCGGGATTTTGGTTAGCGCAATCAGCGAGCCGTTGATCAATCCCGCGATCAGTCCGCACACCAGACCCGCAGCCACCGGAAAGATCGGGTTGAGGCCGGTGAGGCTCGGGTAGATCGCATGCGTGTAGCCAGCGATCTGCGCGAGGCTGGCTGCGATCATCGCCGTCATGCCGACGACAGAGCCTGACGACAGATCGATCCCGCCCATGATGATGACCTGCGTGACGCCGACGGCAATGATGCCGATCTCCGCCTCCTGCAGGATCATGATCCTGAGCCTGAGCGGATTGGCGATGAAGCTTTGCCCGACGAACATCCAGCCCAAAACTTCGAACAGCAGCATCATGCCGATCATCACCGCGAGGATGCTGAGCTCGGGCGGGAGGCGACGGCGTCCAGCTTTTCTGACTTCGGAGGTTGGGGCGGCTGTCGAGATGTCGGTGGCCACGGGCGTTGTCTCCTCGAGCGTCTCTTTCTTCGGCGCTACTGCGACGCCAGCTCCATGATCCGGACCTGAGTTGCGTCCTTGCGGTCGACGATGCCGGTCATCCGACCTTCGTGCATCACGAGGATCCGGTCGCTCATGCCTAAGACCTCCGGCAGCTCCGACGAAATCATGAACACCGCCACGCCCTGTACGGCCAGTTCAGTGATAAGCTTGTGGATCTCGGCCTTGGCGCCGACGTCGATGCCGCGCGTCGGCTCGTCGAGGATGAGGATTCTCGGCCGAGTCAGCAGCCAGCGCGCAATCAGGACTTTCTGCTGATTGCCGCCGGAGAGATTGATGATCGGCTCTTCGAGATCCGGCGTTCGCACGCGCAGGCGATTCTTCTGCTGGTGGCAGAGCGCCCCGATCTTGCGCTCGTTGACGAAACCCGCCGTCGCAAACCCATGACGCAGCAGCGCGATCTGCATGTTGGCCATGATGTCGAGGAGCAGGAAACAGCCGCTCGCCTTGCGGTCCTCGGTCAGGAAGGCCATGCCGGCGTCCATGGCGACGCCAGGTTTATTGATCGCGATCTCTTTGCCGTCGATCTGGATGACGCCAGAGGTCGCAGGCGTCACGCCGAACAGCGTCTCTGCGACGTTGCTGCGCCCCGAACCCACGAGGCCGGCCACTCCAAGAATTTCTCCCTTGCGCAGATCGAACGACACGCCGTGGAACTTGCCTTCGAGGCAGAGGTCTCGCACCGACAGAGCAACGTCGCCGGTCGGCGCAACCTCTTTCGGGAACATCTGAGTGATCTCGCGCCCAACCATGAGCTTGATGATTTCGTCGCGCGAAACATCCGAGGCCTTATGTTCGCCAACGAATTGCCCGTCGCGGAACACCGACACCTCGTCGGCGATCTCGAACAGCTCGTTCATCTTGTGGGTGATGTAGATGATGCCCGTGCCGTGATCCTTGAGCGAACGGATGATCCGGAACAGGTGCTCGACCTCGCGTTCCGTCAGCGTCGAGGTCGGCTCATCCATGATCAGGATGTCGGAATCGTACGACACGGCCTTCGCAATCTCGACCATCTGTCGGTTGGCGACCGAGAGGTCACGCACTTCCGTCTCAGGATGGAGCGGAATATCGAGGCGTTCGAACAAGTCTTTTGTACGCCGTCGCATTTCCTCATGACGCACGAAGCCGAGCCTGTTCAGAGGCTCGCGGCGAATCCAGATGTTCTCGGCGACCGTCATGTAATCCATCAAGTTGAGTTCCTGATGGATCATGGCGATGCCGTATTGCAGCGCGTCGAGAGGCGATGTCAGCTTGATCTCCTGCCCCTTCAGTTTGAAGGAGCCGGAATCGGGCGTGTAAATCCCGGCGATAATCTTCATCAGCGTCGACTTGCCGGCGCCGTTCTCGCCCATGAGCGCATGGACGTGACCGCGCTTCAGCCGGAATGACACGTCGTCGAGCGCGAGCACGCCCGGGAAGGCCTTGCGCACATTCGAAACCTCGAGCAGGTATTCGGCGCCGGGAACGGTGCCGCTCTGCCTGACGATTTCGGCCGTCGAAGGACTAATGGTCGCCATGGCGCTTTGTCCCATTCCGATTTCGACGTCGCCTTTTCCGGCCCGGAGGCGCTCTTGTGCATGGACGGTTGTCAGACTTGGCGCCAGAATCCTCGGCGGAAGCGGCTGATCAGCCGCCCCGTCGCTCCTGTCCGCTGGGATGACAGCGAAAAGGCGCCCAAGTCAGTTCTTCGTCGTGAACTTGTCTATGTTGCTCGGGACGACAAGCTGGAACGGGATATTGACCTTTTTGTCGACCGACTTGCCGGCCGCCAGCGCAAGGGCGGTTTGGACCGCGCCTTTCCCCTGGCCCTTCGCATCCTGGAACACCGTCACCTTCAAATCTCCCGCGCGCATGGAAGCCAGTGCGTCCTGCGTCGCGTCGACGCCGCCGACGATCGCCTTCTTGGTGTCCACGCCGGCCGACTTCATCGCCTGAAGAGCGCCGATCGCCATCTCGTCGTTGTTCGAAACGACCGCATCGAACTTCAGACCCTTTGACAGCCAATTGGTCATCAGGTTTTGCGCTTGGGTGCGATCCCAATTCGCTGGCTGCTCGGCGATGATCTTCATGCCCTTGCATGGATCGGTCGCAATCACGTCATGAACGTCCTTCGTACGCAGAATCGCCGCCGGCGTCGACAGCCCGCCTTGAATGACCAGAATATTGCCCTTTCCGTCGAGGAGCCGGCAGATTTCCTTTCCCTCGAGGGTGCCGGGTCCAACTCGTCCGACCCGACGAACGCCGCTTTTGGCCCAAGCGCGTCGACGTCGGCGGGCTGGCGATTGACATAAACGAGCGGAACGCCCGCGTCGGCGGCGAGTTTAGTCATCGCGACAGTCGCCGAGGCGTCGACCGGATTGACGATGATCGCGTCGACACCGTTGGCGATGAAGTTCTGGATTTGGCTCAGCTGTTTGGAAACGTCGTCCTTCGCGTCTTCGACCTGCACCGTCAGGTCCGGGATCGTTTTGCCGTAGTCAATCATTCCGTTCCGCAGAATGGTGAGGAAGTTGTCGTCGAACTTGTCCATTGAGATGCCGATCTTTGCGGCGAAGGCCGCGGTCGACGTCACGGTGGCCGCGGCGAGGAACGCGCCGCCGAGAAGAACATTGGAAAGTTTGCGCATTGGGCTCTCCCTGAGTCGCCCCGCTTTTCCAGGGCCGTTACGGCCTGCACGTAGATGCAAGCGCTTACGTTCTGCTTCTTCCACTACAACGTATCAGAGGCAGTATTTCGCGGTTAATTTAGACGCTGCAAAGCGGACTCCTTCGCCATTCGCAATCGACCGCGAATCCCTGCACGTTCTTGGCGTCTATCCCGCGCGCCAAAGGTCGATCTCGCTAGGATCGATACCAAACCAGTACATGCGACGGGTCGATGATTTCCTGGATTTCGAAGACGTTCCCGTCGGGGTCCCGTCCATAAGCAGACTTGATCGCTCCCCCAACAGTCACAACGTCCGAATTGAAACGGACGCCGGCTCTCACGAGGCGGCTGTACTCCGATTCGATGTCGGTGACGTCGAAGCACATGTGCGTGATGCCGACGTCGTTCGGCGGACGAGTGGCGTGGCCGTCTCGTCCACGCGGCTCGAGATATTCGAAGATCTCGATCAGTGAGCCACCTGCACGAAGGAACACTCCGTTGGCCCGTGAACCCGGTAGGCCGACGATGGTCTGGCATTCGACCCCGCTCTTGTCCCAGTTGAAAGTCGTAAGCTGCTCGCACTTCATCGTGTCTCGATAAAACCCAACCAAGCGATCGAGATTTTTAGTCGACAACGAAGTGTGGTGGATGCCGTTAATCATGGTCGTGCTTACCTGTAATCATGGGGCGCTTGTCGTCGTTCTTCAGCGTATGCCCATAGCTTGCTCCGCTGTTCGGCGGCGGCGGAAGAGCTGAGCAGTCGTCGTGGCTCCTCGAACAAGCTCGGCATGGAGTGCGTCGAAGGGAGCGCCGTGTCGCCAGCGAGCTTTTCGTCTGAATTGCTGTCAAACTTCGCTCAACCGTACCCAGCGCCGCTCGGCGTGCGAACTCCAAGCCGCCTCGATCGCCTGTTTGACCAACAGGCCGTCGCGGAAGGTCGGCCAAACCGCAGCCTTTGTCTCGATCGCCTTGAGGAAGTCGCGCGCCTCGATGATGATCTGGTCGTAGTGGCCCGTGCCGTGGCCCGGCCCGAGGCAGAACGCTAGGTAATCGGGATGGGCGGGCCCCGCCAGAATCTTGGTGAAGCCGCTACGGGCTGGATCGCCCCCGCCCTTGTAGAGCCAGAGCGCGTTCTGGTCCTCCTGGTCGAATCGGATGGCGCCTTTCGTTCCTTAGATGTCATAGGCGTAGCCCATCTTCCGACCGGTCGCGATGCGGCTGGAATAGATCGCGCCGAGCACGCCGCTCTCGAAACGGCAGACGATCTGCGCGTGATCGTCGTTGGTGACCGCCTCAGGTCCTGTGGCGCCGAGCCTTGTCCCGTGCACGGTCTCGATCTCTGCGATGAGCGATTCGATTGGCCCCATGAGCGCTATTGCGGCGTTGAGCGGATGAGGCGCAAGGTCATCCATATTGCCGGTTGCGCGCCCGCGCGTGCGCCAGTTGGCGCGGGTGGCCGGATCGGCGAGGAAGTCCTCGGTGTGCTCGCCGCGGAAGTACGTGATCCCGCCGATCTCGCCCGATGCCACGATCTGACGCGCAAATTGCGAAGCGGGCGTGCGAATGAAATTGTAACCGACCATGTTGACGCAGCCGCTTTGCTCCGCCGCCACCGTCATCTCGCGGCATTGGGCGAGGCTCTCGCCGAGCGGCTTCTCGCACAGGACTGGCTTGCCGAGGGCAAAGGCGGCGAGCGCGATGTGCGGTGCGTCCACTGCAGGCTTGCGATCACCACGGCCTCGACCTCCGGAGCCTCGACGAGGGCGCGCCAGTCCGCTGTCCCGCGGCGGAATCCGAAGGCGCACGCTTTCTCTTGCGCCTCGGATTCGCTGATCGCGGAGAGTATCTCGAGCGACGGGCGTTGCGCCGTGTCGAAGACGGCAGCGACCGCACTCATCGCTACCGCATGAGCCTTGCCCATGTACCCGGCCCCAACGATGCCGATTCCGATGCTAGTCAAGCGCGCTCTCCCTCCTCCCATTTTGCGAATTGTCGCGCACGAAATCTTCTCATTGCATAATAATAGAGTCAATCATAAAAAAAGTATTTTCGATGAAAAAATACAAGTTTGTGCAGACAGGGGACAGCGCTCTCCCGTGGTGACCAGCGCCACCCGCGACCGGCCAAGGCTTCGCCGATCGCTAAAGGCGGCCTGATTATTTTATCGAGGAAGCAATTCCGGCGTCGGTTCTCTACCGCTTATGTAAGCGGTTAGAGGAACCACTTGATAATCACACCGCGCGGGCCGATAGCGTTGTCATGCGACTCCAAGTCAATTAGGAGCCGTTGTTGGAAGTTCTGGCCAGCGAATTGTTCTAGATATTCTCTGAATTGCAGTACCGGAACGAGTTTCTAAGGCGCCTGAAATTCGAGGCGAACTCCATTTTGGCGCGACGAGCGGTAGCAGGCGTGGATGGTGGCGGCGACGAGGCGAGCATGAGCCGCGTCAATCGGCACCTTCCTCTTGCCGTGGAAGGCATCCATAAACTGCGCCGCCTCGCGACGGAAGAAGTCCCTGTTTGCCACGGCTGGGATGTCAGGCGAAAAAGCGGTCGGCTGGCCGGACCACGGCGTCGGGAATTGACTCTCCAACCATGATGACCATCCGGCCGCAAACCTGCCTCGTGGCTGTTTGAGAAACAGCTTGAAACGACCCGGCAGGAGATTGGCGAACAGGACGCCGTCGATCCCATTGAAGAAGAAATCCCAGCTTTCTACGTTCCCAAGCGGATCCTGGGCCGTATAGTCGACCGATACCAGCTTGTTCTCGTAGACTAGGCACGCGGCGACAGCGTCCTCCCGCGACGTCGCGTCCGACACTTTTGGAAACTTGGCCACGGTTGCCGATATCTGATCGGGCGCTCCGAACAGATGCAGGAGGATGTCGACGATATGGCAACCGATGACGAAGAACGCCCCGCCGATATCCCTCGGGCGGTTCAACATGGGCGTCTTGTGTTCGCCGAGCGCGCATCCCCCATGCGCGCGTACCTGCGTGATCTCTCCCAGAACGCCGCCATCCACGATCTCCTTCATGGCTTCAACGACAGGAGAAAAGCGGAAGTTGAAGCCCGCCTGAAGAACGCTGGAGGAGCGTTCCTGCGCCTCTACGAGCCGATTGAGGTCCTCGGGCCCCGTTCCACAAGGCTTCTCGACCAGCACGGACTTGCCGGCGTCGAGGGCGGCAACGCAATAGTCCACCATCTCCTCGGTCTGCGAATGCACGAGTATGATATCGACTGCGCGGTCTGACAAAATATCAGACGGCGATCGGATCGGTAAGCCGGTGTATCGGGAAAGCGGCTCCACCACAGGATCTTTGTCGTAAACTGCAAGGAGCTTGACGTCCGGTAACTCCGCGAAGACCTCCGCACGCCCGGAGGTGTGCGGATGCGTGATCCCCAGCAACGCGACGCCTATCGTCATCACCTCTCCTCCGGACTGATACCTTGGTTCATTAAAAGGGTAAGTCTGACGCGATCGAGCGCCCCGCTCACGAGATTTGCACTCGCGGTTAGCTGTCCGCTTCATGATTGAGGACAAAGTCGGAGGGCATAGTCGGCCCCCACAGATAGATCGAGTCCTCGGGTGGATAATCGCCGGACTCCCAATCACTGGTCGAAGGTATGTAATCGATATCGGCCGAATATTCCGAATAGCTTCCCCACGGATCGCGCACGTAATGGAAATAGTTGGATCCCAGCACGTGCCGGCCAAGACCCCAACCCTTTTCAAAACCTTTGTCGACCATCTGCATCGCGCCTTTGCCGATGTCGTTGATGGAGCCGACATCCCAGCTACAATGATGCAATCCAGGCGCCGAGGACTTGGCAAAAGCGATCAGATGGTGGTCCGAGCCGTGAATGCCGTGCATGAAACAGATTCCGTCGCCGGAGCGGTCCGACAAGCGTAGGCCCAGGACACGGCTATAAAAATCGATCGCCTTGGAAACATCGGTGGTGAAAACCAGCACATGGGCGAGACGGGAAGGGCGCACCCTGCTCGCCTTGGACCGCTGCGGCGCGCCGGCGACGCCGGGCGGGCAACTCGTCATATCAAAGGGCATCTTCGCGTTTGGCGAGGTCTTTTCGGCAACCTTCACCTCGATGAGCAAGGCACTGTGATCATAAAACCAAATGCCATTGGAATCGAAGCCGCGCGGCGCATCCATCAGGGGGATGCCGGGCGCCTCGATCCGGCGCTTGATCGGCTCAAAATCTTCTTCGAATACACCGAAAGAGAGGAAGTTGAGCTTCTTGCGGCTGCCTTCTCTAATCGAAGCGCAGCGGTGCGCCGCATCCAACGTGTAAAGGCCAAGAGCGTCGCCCTCTTCCCGGATGTCGAGTCCGAACGACTTGTAAAAATTCTCGGCCGCTTTGAGGTCGGGGACAATCAAGTTGAAGCTGTCCATCGAATGGACGCCGAGTTCCCCCGGGCGCTTGACGATCTGCACTTTGCCCCTAATCGCCGTCATGCTGTCCTCCTCCCGCAACGGAGTTTCAGGCCGCGGCCTTGCGGTCTTGCACCGGGTTTGACAACACGCCGATACGTTCGATCTCGACCTCGACCATATCGCCCTCCTTCATCCACAGGGGCGGGTTGCGCGCCAGGCCTACGCCGGAGGGCGCGCCGGTGACGATCACGTCGCCCGGCCTCAGCGTGAGGAACCGCGACAGGATCGAGATCAGTCCAGCGACCGAGAACACCATGTCGGCGATTGAGGCTTCCTGCACAACCGCCCCATTCAGCCTCGTCCGTATATGCAGCCCATCGCAGCCCGGCGGCAGTTCATCGGCCGTGACAAAATAGGGGTCGAATGCGCCAGTGTCGTCGAAGTTCTTGCCTGGCGTCCATTGCGGCGCCTTGAACTGGTAGTCGCGTATGGAGGCGTCGTTGAAGATCGAATATCCGGCGACATAGGCGAGGGCCTCATGCTCCGCGACATCCCGCGCCGTCTTATCGATGACAGCCGCCAGTTCGCCCTCAAAGTCGAGCTGCTCGGAGAAGGGCGGGCACAGGATCGGTGCGCGATGGGCGATCAGGCTCGAATTGAAGCGGCCGAAGATCGTCGGATAGTCCGGCTGCGTGAACCCGCTCTCGCTGGAATGGTCCTTATAGTTCAGGCTTCCTGCCTCCACGCTCGAAGGACGTAAACCGCATCCAACCCTCCCTTAGGCGAGACCACAGCCTATTCGACATAAAATATATCTTTCAACACATAATGTATCATGTTACGTTAGATGCCTTATTGAGATGGGCAGCGCCAGAATGCGCGCGCTATGGAGGGGCACGCTTTCCATCGGCCCCAGCGCAGCTGTTTGGTTGCGCGGCCGGCTGTTGCTGATCACGTTTTCCGAGTTCCGCGCGGGCTGAAAGAAAGGTGTCAGCTGGCCGCGGAGGGAACTTGAGCCGAAACGACAACCCTATAGCCGCTCGGTCGGTGCTATTGGACGCGAGTAGATTCCAACAATTCGGTCAACTCGGAGACAGGGATGCGGAGATTCTTACCGAAGCCGTAGTACCTTGCTCACGACCCGAAATCTCCCCGGGAATGACTGCCCATAAACTCCATAGCAGCCCCGTCTTTATCAAATCGCCATTCGTTCTTTTTTCGCATTTTCTCGTGATTTGCCGCCAGATTTATCGAAGAATTGCTTCAAGACTTCCGTAGTCAGGTTGAGATGTTCCGTTATGAGTCGCGTGGCACGATTGGCGTCGCGATCCAAGGCTGCCTCCATCAGGGCCCTGTGTTCGGCATCAAGGTCCCGCCTTTTACTTTCGGCGGGGACCGAGAGCCGGCGATAGCGTTCCGACTGGGCGTAGAGCATTTCCCGCAATCGCAGCAGCCAATCGCTAGTGCATCCCGCCACAAGCGCCCGGTGAAAGTCGCGGTGCGCGGCGGACCACTCGTCGCTCAAGCGAAGTGCATCGCCAGGAACCCGTTCAGGCGTTTTCGTGAGGCGATGCATTGCTGCGACCAACGAAGCCTCCCACTGGAGGCCTCCATTGGCGATGGTGTTGCGCAGGCAAAGGCTCTCGATTTCTATACGTGTCTGGCTGAGGTCTTCGAGGTCGGAGACCGAAACTGGTGAGACTTTGAATCCCCGTTGCGCCTCCGCTGCGACCAGTCCCTCGACCGCCAATCCCGCCAGTGCCTCACGCACTGCCCCCAGGCTGACGCCGAGTTTGGTGCAAAGTTCAGCAACCTTCAGCCGCTCTCCGGGCGCCAGGCGGCACGTCAAAATATCGGCCCTGAGTTGCTCGTACACCGCCCGAGTGAGGCTTGGGGCCGTCATCGTAAGAGCAGGGTCCGTCATCCTCATCTCGCGGCTACAATGTCTGAAATGCTATCAGATAATGAAAAATCGTGCAAAAGATGTATTTTTACATATGGGACTGGACGCCGGTAGTAGGTCTGCCGTCGGCGCATAGCCTTACGGGCGGCTGCCCCTCAGAGTGACGGTGTTGAAAGGGCACCGTCACGTTAACCGGGGGCCGGCCAAAGAGGAGTGATTTTGCGGAAAGGCGTTGTCAGGCGATAGCGCTGGCCTTGGTGACCTCGCGCCAACCAGCAAAGGCGGTCTCCCGCGTGGCGCGACGGTCAACGGCGGTTGTGGATTCGGGATAAGGGACGTGGAAGATGTTCGCGATCTGATCGTGAACCGACAAGAACCGTTGCGCCTGTCGAGCTGATTTGAAGCGCTTCATAATCCGCTCCCGTCGCCTTGTCGGCTGGTGAGAGTTCTCTGCCCGATTGTTCAGTCCTTTGTGCTGGCGATGCTCGACGCGAAGGTCCATCTTTGCCCGCGCCGCGGCGTAGGATCGGAGCTTGTCGGTGATCATGACGCGCGGCGGCGTAACGGCGGCTTTCAGGAGCTTCGTCATGAGCCGGCGCGCCGCGCCGCTGTCTCTTCGACGCTGAACCAGAACGTCGAGCACGAAGCCGTTTTGATCTACCGCACGCCACAGCCAGTGGGGCTCTCCGGCGATCGAAATGACGACTTCGTCGAGATGCCATTTGTCGCCGCGCGCAGGAGCCAGCTGGCGGATCTGGTCCGAGAACGCCTCGCCGAACTTCATCGCCCATTGGCGCACCGTCTCGTCAAATGCCCCGCTCCGCGAGCATCTCCTCGACCATGCGAAGGCTCAGGGGAAACCGGAAATAATGGGATGGACGGTCCCCGCACCCCAGTGGAAGAACACCGGACGAAACAGGGAGTGGTGCGATGACGATTACAACGATCGGACTTGATACGTCGAAAACTTGGTTCCAAGTGCATTGCGTCGACGCCGATGGCAGGACGGTTCTCCGAAGAAAGCTTGCTCGAAGCAAGGTGCTGAGTTTCTTCGCCAATATTCCATCGTGCCTTGTCGGCCTCGAAGCTTGCGGCGGATCTCATTTCTGGGCGCGTGAGTTGGCGAAGCTCGGTCATGACGCCAGACTGATGCCGGCTCGCTATGTCCGAGCCTACGTCAAAACCAACAAACATGATGCCGCCGACGCGGAGGCCTGCTGCGAGGCTGTTCAACGACCGGGAATGCGCTTTGTGCCTGTCAAAACCGAAGAGCAGCAAAGCATGCTGATGATTCACCGGGCCCGCGACCTTCTCGTCCGTCAACGCACGGCAGCGGTGAATGCTCTTCGCGGACATCTTGCCGAATTCGGGATAGTTGCCGCCAGGGGGACCGCGAAAGCTCACGAGCTGATGCGCCTGGCTGGAGACGACGAACGTCTACCCGCGATGGCCCAAGAGGCCCTCAGATATATCGTCGCGCAAATCCACGACATTGAAATCAGGCTTAAGAGCTTCGAGCAAAGGATCCTGTCGCTCGCGAAGGAAAACGAGGTTTGCAAGCGGCTGATGACGGTACAATCGATTGGTCCCTATATCGCCACCGCGATCGCGGCGACCGTCGGAGATCCTCGCAATTTCGCCTCTGGACGTCATTTCGCAGCCTGGCTGGGACTGACCCCAAAACAGCATTCTACGGGCGGAAAAGAAAAGCTTGGCGGAATAAGCAAGCGAGGCGACAGCTATATCCGTCGGTTACTCATTCATGGCGCTCGGGCGACCGTGGCTCGCGTGCGGAGCGGTCAGATGAAGAGCGCCTGGCTCTCCGGGCTTCTGGGGCGGCGGCATTTCAACGTCGCCACCGTCGCCTTGGCAAACAAGACCGCTCGTGTCGCATGGGCGGTCATGTCGACAGAGCAAACCTATCGAAGGGCCGCCTAATAGCTGGGCGACCCACAGTCTCGGCTGTGCGAGGGCAAACGGACGCATGATGGCAAACCGGTCGGACCGGAACTGGCTAATCCCGCTGGCTCTATCGGGCTCCAAGGCCCGCCAAAATAATTGGGCGCCAGTCCGCGTATCTCATCAAGGTCAGCAACGGCGTTGCGTCAAAGACCGAATAGA
>CAVPEE010000027.1:0-89927 GCA_963702825.1 uncultured Alphaproteobacteria bacterium | reverse complement strand
TAGAGCGCCGGACTGTCAGCTTGAATCAAGAAGGACTCGAAGCAGGCGACATGATTTGCTTCCGAAAGGAGGTGATTTGCGATGCCGAAGCCGTATTCGCTTGATCTTCGTGAGCGCGTTGTCCGCTATGTCGATGAAGGTCATTCTCGCCACGCGGCCGCGGCGCATTTCAGGGTGTCGGTTTCCTTTGTCGTCAACCTGGTGAAGGCCTTTCGTGTGCGGGGAAGCCTTGCCCCCAAGCCCAGCGGCGGACGCCGCCACGCCAAGCTCGAACCGCATCGGGCGTTTCTTTTCGTGTCGCCGAGAAGGCCGACATCACCATGCCGGAGCTGGCGGCCGAATTGGCCGCCGCCACCTGCGAGAAGGCCGATCCCGCCTCGCTTTCCCGTTGGCTCATCCGCATCGGCTATCGCTTCAAACTCTGCGGGCCAGCGAGCATGATCGGCCCGACATAAAGCAAGCGCGCGAGGAATGGACCTCGACGCGCCAGCCGATCATGCGGCTTGAGCCACACCGGGTGGTCTTCCTGACGAGACCGGAACGACGACCAAGGGGGACGACGCGCCTGCGCGGCCGTAGCCTCAAGGGCCAAAGGCTGCTTTCGAAAGCCCCGTTCGGACATTGGAAGACACAGACCTTCGTCGCCGGCCTGCGATGTGACGCCCTGATCGCCCCCTTCGTCATTGACGCGCCGATGGACCCGCAATTTCCAAACTTACGTCGAGACTTAACTGGCGCCGACCCTCAAGCCGGGCGACATCGTCGTCCTGGACAATCTGCCGGCCCATAAGCGCGGCCGCCGAGAAGGCTATTCGCGCCAAGGACGCTGTCGATCCCTCTCGCCCAGGCCCCCGACCTCGATCCAATCCAGATGGCTTTTGCAAAGCTGAAAGCCCTTCTGCGAGCCCGCGCCGTCAGGACCATCGACGCCCTCTGGCGCGCCATTGGTGAAATCTGCGATCTCTTCAGCCCTCAAGAGTGCCAAAACTACTTCGACGCGGCAGGCTACGGATTTATCGAATGTCCGGCGCTTCTAGATTTAGCTGTCAACGACGGTTGAATGGAGCCGAAATGGCTCAGTCTGGGTCTGGGGCAAAAAAATATTTGCAATGAGTTTTCGAAAGCCGACCGGGTGGGCAACGGCTAACGCGCCTTGGCGCGGTCCCGCCGGGCTCGGTCGTAAAGCGTCGTCGGCCACGACGCGGTTCCTTCCCTGGACCTTGGCCTCGTAGAGGCGTTCATCGACGCGGCGCAGCAGGTCATTGGGCGACTCGTCAACCCTTAGCTTGGCCACTCCGAAGGACGCGGTCACCTTGCCGACGCGTTCGCCGCTCGGCTCAATGGTCCACTGCTTGGACTCGAGAACGACCCGGATTCGTTCGACCGCGGTCACCGCCTCGCCGAGCCGCGCGCCGGGGAAGATCAGCGCGAACTCCTCGCCGCCGAAGCGCGCGACCTTGTCTTGTCCGCGCACGTTTTGCGCCAGGATGTTGGCGAACAGCCGCAACAGGCGGTCGCCGACCAGATGGCCGAAACGGTCGTTGACAAGCTTGAACTTGTCGATGTCGGCGAGCGCGAGGCACATGGGGTCACCCAGCCTTCGCGCCTTCTCCACCTCCTCGATGAAGCTGGCGTCGAAGAAGCGGCGATTGCCGATCGCGGTCACGACGTCGCGCAGCCCAGCTTCTTCCGCGCGTTCGAGATTCGTCTGCAACTGCACCACTTGAAGACGCGACTCTTCGAGCTGGTTCCTGACGTTGTCGAGCCGATCGCGCATATCGCGATTGTCCTCGATGAGGGCCAACACGATCTCCTTGATCGGTCCGACGGATTCGTGCCGCGAAAGGCGCTGGTTGTGGCCATCGAGCCGCTCGGAAAAGCTTTCGTGGTCGGTCACATGGGCCTGCAGCACCTTGGCGACCTGGCGGAGAACCCGGTCGACCTTCTCGTCCTTTCCCTCCTTGTCGGCCGTCTCTCGCCGCGGAGGTTTCGGGGCGTTGATCTCAACTGGCGCTGGCGCTGGCTTGACGGTCATACGGCCAAGCCCAACGCCAATCGATCCGAGCAGCAGAAGCTGCAAGAACGGCGCTTCGCCCGGGATCAATGACCGTAACGCGCTGAGGGCTTGATCCGGAACAAAGGATCCCAGCGCAGCCAGCGCGACAGCGCCAAGGAAGACGGCGACAAGAGCGTACGCCACATGGGCATGCGATCGGACGAAGCGCACGATTTTCATGATCGCGCCGATCCCGTTGGGAAGAGCGCGCGGGAAAGGCGCGGCGTGGGCCTCGCCAGCACGCCAGAGGGAACTCGAAGGACCGATTCGTATTCTGTGTGACGCATCCCAGCCGACCTATGATCAATGCGCTTTGGGCGGCCATCATGGCGTGGCGCGGGCGCGCTTCGGTATGGCGGCGACGCGACGGAGAGGTCCAAATCATTCAGACCAGATCTGTTTTAACGCCTGCAGGTTACTGTTCTGTAAGCGCGCGCCAAAAGGCTATTGCCCGGTTCGTCAGGACTGTGCGACGGTCGAAGCGAGCCTTGACGGCGTCCGTTTCCGGCTGACGACGTAACGTCACGCGGTGCGGCGCGGCAGCGTTCGCAAGGGGACTTCGCTGCGAACATGCGAAAGGCGGGACGCGCGAGGCGGAGCGTCGGCGGACAATTTGAAAGCAATCGAGCGCGCGCTTCTGGCCGCGCCAGGGAGGATGCGAGCATGGCCATCGAGGGACGCGGCGACGCCAACAAGGGCGGCAGGATCAGGCTTGGGATGGTCGGCGGCGGCGAGGGCGCCTTTATCGGCGCGGTTCACCGAATCGCTTCGCGCATCGACGATCATTACGAGCTCGTCGCCGGCGCCTTGTCGGCCACGTCGGATAAAGCGCGCCGCTCGGGCCAGGCGCTGGGTCTCGCCGCCGACCGCATCTACGACGATTACGCGAGCATGGCGAAAGCCGAGGCCAAGCGGGCCGACGGGATCGAGGCGGTCGCCATCGTTACCCCGAATAACGTCCATGCCGGGCCGACTTATGCGTTCCTCAAGGCCGGAATCCATGTCATCTGCGACAAGCCGCTGACAATTAGTCTCGCGGAAGCGAAAAAGATGCGCGACGCGGTGGAAAAGTCAGGCCTCGTGTTCGCGCTGACCCACAATTACACCGGCTATCCGCTGGTGCGCCGGATGCGCGAGATGGTGCGCGCTGGCGATCTCGGCGAGATCCGGCTTGTCCACGCCGAATATCCGCAAGACTGGCTGACGGCCGCGACCGAGACCACCGGCAACAAGCAGGCCGAATGGCGCGTCGATCCGAAACGTTCAGGCGCGGGCGGGTCGCTCGGCGACATTGGCACGCACGCCTATAACCTTGCCGACTACGTGACCGGGCTCGAGCTCACCGAACTCGCCGCCGAGCTCACATCGTTCGGCGCGGGCCGGCGGCTCGACGACAATGCGCAGATCATGCTGCGCTACGCCAATGGCGCGCGCGGCGCGATCTGGGCGAGCCAGGTCGCGCCGGGCAACGAGAACGGGCTCATGCTGCGCGTCTACGGAACGAAGGGCGGCTTCCACTGGAGGCAGGACAATCCGAACTATCTCTTCTGGTCGCCGCTCGGACAATCGACCCGCATCGTCACCCGCGGGGGGCCGGATTCGGGGGAGGCGGCGGCCCGGGTGACGCGCGTCCCGCCGGGCCACCCCGAGGGCTATCTCGAAGGCTTCGCCAACATCTATTCGGAGGTTGCGCTGGCTATCAAAGCCGCCCGGGTCGACAAGAAGCCGCTCAAGTCCGCCCATTTCCCGACCATCGACGACGGGGTCAAGGGCCTTGAATTTGTCGAGGCCGCGGTTAAGTCGTCGAAGGCCAACGGCAAGTGGGTGAAGCCCTGAGGGCTTGCCAGGCGCCCTGCCCGTTCCGAGTCCGGATTCAATCTTTTCAAGCCTTTGCGGCGCCATTTCCGGGTCGCCGGGCCAAAGGGGCGGTGTCCTTTCGGCGGCTCGGATCAGCCTTGAAACCCGGATAAGGCCATCCATATACCATCCACTCAACCTCCAGATGGATGGTTAACTTGCCGCCCCGCCCGTCACACGCCAAGCCGCCCGATAGCGAGAAGCTAACCATCAATCTCGGCTTCGTCGATCTCGGATCGATCGATCTCCTGGTGCGCGACGGCTTCTATTCCAACCGCTCGGACTTCATCCGCACCGCCATCCGCAACCAGCTCGCAACTCATGCCGACACCGCAAAAAAGGCGGCTTCGCGCCTGACGCTGGAACTGGGCCTCAGAACTTTCGCTCGCAAGGATCTCGAAGCGGTTCAGGCGGCAGGGGAAAAGCTCAGAATAAGCGTGCTTGGCCTCGCAATCATCGCCGACGACGTCACGCCCGATCTCGCTCAGGCGACGATCGAATCGATCACCGTGCTCGGCGCTCTGCACGCGTCCGCGGAGGTCAAGACAGCACTGGCCGATCGGCTAGGCTAAGACATTCCGATAGGAACAGACAAATGAAATACCGTGTTCTCGACGTAATGAACGACGCTCTGGGGCTGGTGAAAAAATCCGATCTTCGCGGCGCGACCGCATTGATCCGCAAGGCGCTGTCCGGCGAAACCGCCCCGGAGGGCGAGGCCGGCGATGAGAAAGCGCAACCTCACCGTCCATCTGCGAAGGTCATTCCCCTGCCGCCACGCCGTCCGTTGGGCGAAACTTTGCGCGCGCTCCGCGCCCGGCCGATGATTTCGCCCGGCGCTCCAGAAGCGCCCGAGCCGCCGCCGGCGCCGGATCTCGGCGAAAGGTTCCTGAAGCGCACCTATCGCGGGCCTGCGGGTTCGCTTGACTATCGCCTCTATCTTCCGGCCGATCACGAGCGGCGGGAGCTGGCGCTGGTCATCATGCTGCACGGTTGCACGCAGAATCCGGAAGATTTCGCCCTTGGCACAAGGATGAACGACCTTGCGGAGGAGTTCGGCCTCATCGTCGCCTATCCGCACCAGACGCGCCTCGCCAACCCCAACGGCTGCTGGAACTGGTTCGATCGGCGCCATCAGAACCGCGGCTCCGGCGAGCCGGCCAAACTGGCGGGGCTGGCGCAAGCCCTGGCGAAGGAGTTCGACGTCCGAAGGGAGCGTGTTTTCGCGGCGGGCCTGTCAGCAGGCGGCGCGATGGCGGAGGTTCTCGCCGCGACCTACCCGGACGTGTTCGAAGCGGTCGGGATCCACTCCGGCCTGCCTTACAAGTCAGCCGGCGACGTGCCCTCCGCCTTCGCCGTGATGAAGGGAACGGCGACCTTCGACCCCGCGCCGCTCGCCGCAAGCGGTCGGCATGTCCGAAAGATTATCTTTCACGGGCTGGCCGATAGCACAGTCAATCCCGTCAACGGCGAACACATTTTCGATGAGGTCGAGCGTGGAGAGACTTCGCTCGCGAGAAGCGACCTCGACTGGCCAATCGAGGGCGGCCGCGTCAGCCGCACGGCGGTGAAAGACGCCGACGGCCGACCGGTCGCGGAACAATGGCTGGTCGAAGGCGGCGGACACGCCTGGTTCGGCGGCGATCCGCGCGGCAGCTTTACGCAAACCGTCGGCCTCGACGCCTCTCGCGTCATGGTGCGGTTCTTTTTGGGAAATGCCGGAGGGTCGCTCTCGTAACTTAGGGCGGACGAAAGCCGTCGTAATTCCCCACACAATTTTGCCGATTCCGAATCGTCCTTGGCCGAGTGTTGGTGCAAGATGCTGCGAATCGGGGGATCGTCACGCCTTAAGCTATCCTATCCTTCAATTGTCGAGCGAACGGTGGCGAGGTTTCCGGTCTGGCATCAGCGAATGCGGCTGTTCGAGGATGTTCGGTCGGCGATTCAGGCCGGTGTCTCCCGTGAAACGTCTTGTAACGAGGGCGAGAGTTTTTTGGTATGTTGCATTTGTTTGAAAGAATCTTCGCGGCGAACCGTTTCGCTTTCTTAGCTGCGGTAATTGCCAGCTATATTAGCGCGTTCCTTGTCGCTTTGATTCTCGCGCCGGGCAATCTCTTCATCAGCGCGTGGCTGTTCTATCCGCGAGACCTTATCATGCTCTGGATAACAGTCGCCTTTATCCCTTTTGTAATTATCATTGCTGTCGGAAAGCCAACACGCACAAGCTCCGACGGGAGTGATTCGTCAAGTGAAGGGGCCTACGGATGGCGATCTCGGCGGAAATCACAGCCGCGATTGTCGCTGCAATTTGCGCGCTAGCAATTGATGAGATCCACGAACTTGAGAAAAAGGACAGTTTCCGCGTCGCTGTGGCTGCAGATGTTCGGGCCGACCTGAATTTGATTCGGTCAGAGCGTGCATTTGAGCCTGCTGCGCTGTTCGACGCCAATTCGAGCCCCTTAACCACTTGGGATCGGATGGCACCTCGCGTGGGCGATCTCCCGGAGACTGCAGTAGAGCCGGTCGCGATCTTCTATTCGAGATTACGCAGCATCATTGGAATTAGGCCCTCAGACAGCGTAAAAATGCTGGAGTGGCGGCAAGGAATGTCGGCTACCATGACCGCGTGTGGGTTGTGGGCACTTGAAAGATTGGAGGGAGATAACCACTCGGGCTGGTATCGGGAATGGGTTAAGCAGCTCCAAGATGTTCAAAGCACACTGAGAGAAGATGAATCTACGTGCGTCGCGCTCCTTAACCCCAGTAGGAACCCGTGAGTTATCTCGGAATTATGCCGTCGCTGATTGCGCATTGTACCCTCACCTCTTCGCCAGCCCCCTGAGGTCGGCCGCCTCTTCCGGGGTCAGCGTCTTGGTCGTGCCGATGATGCGCTTTGCCGCCGCGTGGTCGCCGGCGCGGTTGACCGATTCGACCACCGCGAGTTTGCCGTCGCGGAAGCCGAAGGTTGAGAACGGGCGCGTCGCCGGATCGCCGCGCACGACCCATTGGTCGACGCCATGCGCGAGGCCCGCGATCATCAGCTTCAAATCGCCCTGATCGCTCCAGAACCAGGTCAGTTCATTATAGGGCTTGGGCTGGCCGACGAGGGCGGCCCAAAACGCGTCGATAATACAATGGGCTACGTCGACCGTAGGCGGTGTACAATCTCTAATTGCCGTAAGTGCAGAGTAAAGCGCTACCAGTATCACGTCAGTTCGCGAACAGAAAAATAGAAATGCGAGCCTAGCGCCAGCCTGCAACTTAATTGTCAACACTCGGTCATGGACGGCGATTAGACCGCTCAATAGTGCTCGGGGGGCTGCTGATTACCATCTGTCAAAGGGAGATCCTTCTATGACGTTCCGTATCATTGCTCCATCGGCTGCCGCGCTTCTTATCGCGCTCGGCGCGTCCGCGCAGGCCGCGCCAACCGCCAGTTCGTCGGTCTTCGCAACGGGCGGCCCGGTCGGCGGCACGCAGCCGGATTCCGTCACGATCGGCGACGGATCGGTCTGGGTCGAATACGGCAACGGCGCCGACTCGACCGGCGCATCGGGGTCCAGCACGATCGTGCAATACAGCCCCGGCGGCGCGGTCCAGCATACCTATTCGATTCCGGGGCTCGTCGACGGGCTGAAGTTCAACCCGGTCACCGGAAAAGTGTGGGCGCTGCAGAACAACGACGGCAACGCCACGCTGTCGATCATCGACCCCACGACCCACGCGGTATCGGGTCCGCTGTCCTACGCGGCGCCGCCGTACGCCTACAGCCCGAACGGCGGCAACGGCCGCGGCTATGACGATGTCGCGTTCCTCGGCGGCAAGGTCTACCTCAGCTACACCAACCCCGTGAACCCGACGGATCCGGTGCTGCAGATCCTCAACAACGGCAACAGCCCGACGGGAACGCTGACCACGACCAACATCCTGACGGCGTCGCAGACCGGCATTCCCTCGCCGGACATCGATAGCCTCAAGAGCACGCCCAGCGGCGAACTGGTGCTGACGTCCGAGGGCGACGGACCCGGGACTGGCAACCCGGTCGGGACATTCACGCCTGATCGCGAATCCGGGGGCCGTGAATCAGACGGTGACCAATGTCCCTGTGACCGACGCCAGCGGGAATCCCAGCGAGGGGATGGACGACGTGATCTTCCCGGGCGTGACCCAGGGAACATTGTTCGTGACGGACACTAAGACAGACAAAGTCTATGAAGTCAGGCTCACCGGGCTCGATCCTAACGCGCCGATCATCGCGTTTAACGGCGGCTCGATTGGCGGCTTCAACGAGGTCGCGGTGGTGAACCCGCTCACCGGAGTCGTCGAGACGCCGATCTTGACCGGGCTCAGCTCGCCGCATGGCCTTGACTTCATCCCCTTCGCAGTGCCGGAACCCTCGACCTGGGCGTTGATGATGCTCGGGTTCGCGGGGCTCGGATTCGCCGGATATCGCCGCGCGAAGGCGGCGGTCGCGGCCTGACCGAAAGGTCGTTGCAATTCGAGTCGCGCCCTCATCGCAGAAGGCGCGACTCGAAGGATCGCGTCGGTCGACGCGCGGGTTGTGGCGGCGTAGCCTCGTGCGGCCGATCGGCTACCGTTTCGCCAGCGCGCGCAGATCGAAGGCCGGGTCGGCCGCTTCTTCCGGCGTCAGCGTCTTGGTCGTGCCGATGATGCGCTTGGCGGCGGCGTGATCGCCGGCCCGGTTGACCGATTCGACCACCGCGAGTTTGCCGTCGCGGAAACCGAAGGTCGAGAACGCGCGCGTCGCCGGATCGCCGCGCACGACCCACTGGTCGACGCCATGCGCAAGACCCGCGATCATCAGCTTCAAGTCGCCCTGATCGCTCCAGAACCAGGCCAGTTCATTGTAGGGTTTTGGCTTCCCCATGAGACGCGCGGCGACCGCGCGACCCTGATCGACCGCGTTCTGCACCGATTCGAGCCTCGTTCGCATTCCAAGCGCCGCATGCGGAAAGTCGGTGCAGTCGCCGATCGCCGAAATCGTCGAGTCGGAGGTGAGCAGGAACTCGTCGACCACGATTCCGTTGTCGCATTCGAGGCCGCACTCCCGCGCCAACGCGTCTTCCGCGACGACGCCGATTCCGACCACGACCAGGTCCGCGCTCAACGCCTCGCCGTCGGTGAGGATGACCGTTTCCGCGTGCTCGCGACCCTTGATCGCGGCGACGCCAACGCCGAGCCGGAAGCGCGCGCCGAAGGCGGCGTGCTCTCTCAAGAAAAAATCCGACATGATCGGCGACACCGCCCGGCCCATCGGACGCGCGATCTCGACCACCGTCGCCTCGGCCCCGAGGCTGGCGGCGGTCGCGGCGATTTCGAGCCCGATGAATCCGGCGCCGATGATGACAACCTTGGGCTTCGCGCCAAGGCGCTCGCGAATCGCTGTCGCGTCGGCGATGTCGCGGAGCGCGAAGACGCCGGGAAGATCGACTCCCGGCGCATTGAGCCGCCGTTGTCTCGCGCCAGTGGCGAGGATGAGATGGCCGTAACCGATCGCGCCGCCGTCGCTGAGCTCCACCTGCTGCGCAGCCCGATCGATCCGCTTCGCGCCGACGCCGAGCCTCAGGTCGATGCGCTGCTCGCGGAAATGCGCGTCGGCCCTGAGAGGGAGCCCATGGATGTCCATTTCGCCCTTGAGAAACGCCTTGGACAGCGGGGGGCGCTGATAGGGCGGATCCTTCTCCGCGGAGAGAAGAACGACCTCGCCGTCGAACCCCTGTTCGCGCAAGGACGCCGCGGCCTGAACCCCGGCATGGCCGGCGCCGACGATGACGACGGAGGTCAGGGATAGGGCTTCGCGGTCGCGGGACTCATCCACCCGGCCGATTTCATTCATTGGCGTAGAGCCGGAAGCCGCGCCGTTTGGCTTCGCGCTCCTCAGGACCCGGATCGTCGGGCGCCATCGATGCGGGATCGATGATGACGCCCGAACGCGGCGCGGGAACGATGGTTGGCGCTTGCGCAGGCTCCGACCTGATCGCCTCGGGCGCTGGCGTGATCGCCGGCGCAGGAACGGGCGCGGCGATTGCCTCAGGCGGGGGCGGCGGAGGCGGGGGCGTTACACTCTCCGTTGGGGCGGCGATGCGCTCGTCAGGCGTGCGCCAGACGAAGCCGTCGAGCGTTCCCGACGGCGAGACCGGCGCCCAACGGTCGCTGATGACGCCATCCGCCACCCAGGCCTTGTCGCGCGGAGCGCGCGCAGCGCGGCCAAGCCACTCGCGCACCGCGCCGTGGTTGCCCTCAGTCTCCTCGATGTCGGCCATCAGCAGGCAGACGCGCCGGGTCGGGCGGCCGTTCGACGAATCCGAGGCGATGAGGGGAGCGATCGCCGCGCGCGCGGCCGACACGTCGCGCGCGTCGAGCGCCGCGCGCCCCACTGTCAGAAGCGATTCGGGATCGTGGGGCGCCGTGCGAGCGAGCGTCCGGGCGCGGGTCAGCCGGTCCTCGGTGGAATCGCCGTGGCGGACGCGCAGATAGGCCGCGGCGAGATCGGGATGGGGCGTCTGAGCGTAAGCCGCTTCGAGCATGCGGCTCGCGCGACGATAGTCCCCGGCTTGCGCGGTGAGCCGGCCGCTGATCGCCGCCGCGGGCACGAGCGTGGGCGCGAGCTTGCAGGCCTCCTGCGCCAGGACGAGCGCAGCCTTGGGATCGCGCTCCATCGCTTCCTCGGCCATCGCCGTCTTGATCACCGCGCGCCAGCGGTTCGCGGTCGGCTTGTCGATGAGCCGGGCGCCGGCGTTCGAATCGACGGTCGCGAGCGCGCCGGCCCAATCTCCGCGTCGCGTGCGGTCGTCGAGGACCGCCTGACCGGCCCAGGCCGCGGGCGCGCGCGCCTGGGCGCGCATCGCGTATTGCAGAGCCGCCGCATGATCGCCGGCGCGCCGCGCCTCGACATGCAGTCCGCGCAGGCCGATGCCCTGGGTCTCGTGATGATCGAGCATGGCGTTATAGGCCGCGACGGCCCTCGCTCGGTCGCCGGCGAGCTGCGCGGATTGCGCTTGCAGGAGCTTGGTCATCGGCTCGTGCCCGATCAGCCGGCTCGCGTCGTAAGCGTGCTTGGCGGCGCCTCGCGCGTCGCCCGCGCCGACGGCGAGCATGCCGCGCGACAAAGCCTGGAAGCCCTTCTCACGCCTGCGCGATTGGGCCCCGACCGAGACCAGCGAAGGGATACGGAAGACAAAGCGCAGCAGGCCCCACACGATCGCGATCGCAATTCCCAGCGCCAGGACGGCGCCGAGCCCGAACAGCAAGGAGACCTCGTATTGCTCGCCCCGCCAGGTGACGTCCACGACGCCTGGATTGTTCGCAAGCCACGTCAGGCCGCCGGCGACCAGCGCCAGCGCCGCCAGGAAAATCAGCAGGCGAACCATCGTGACCCCGCTTCAAAACGCCAAACGTGCGCCGGAAGGCGCCTGGGCGCCCGGCCGCTGAAACCTCACGGTTTTTGGCCGCTCGCGAGCCGCCCGACCGCCGCCTCGCGGATCGACTGAAGCGCCGCCTCCGCCGCCTGCCGCGCGCGGGCCAGCGTCGGCCAATCGCCAGCGGCCTTACGCGCCGCTTCGGGGAGCTTGTCGAAAGAAGCAAGCGCGGCGCCGATATCGCCACGCCGGCTTCCGGCCTCGATCTGGGAGACCAAAGCCTGCGGATCGTCTCCGGTCGTCTCGTTGAGTTCGCGCACCTTCACGAGATTGTGGAGATGGGCGAGGAAACGATCCGTCACGCTGCCCGTGTCCGGCTGAGACGTGGCCGCCAAGACGTGCGGCGCAACCGCGTCGAACGAGGCGGCCAGCGCGCTGTTTGTGGGCGCTCCGTTGACCACGGCTTCCAACGGCGCCAGCGCCGCAGCATCGACCCCAAGACGTTGCATGGCGGCGAGCTCGGGTGCAAAAGCCGCGCCGGAGCGCAACCGTTCTTCCGCAACCTCGGCGATGATGGCGATCGTAGTGGCGTTATCGGCGGCCGCGGGCTGCTCCGCGGCGACGCGCGTTTCACTCTTGGGCGCGGCAAGGGCGCCCTCGACTTTGTCCAATCGAGCAGCGAGGGCGGCGAGATCGGGGCCGGCGGCGCTCGCCTTCGGCGCGTCGGATTCGAGCTTCGCGAGGCGCGCCGACAAATCCGGAAGCTGGCCCTTCTCGGCGTCGACGTCGGCGCGCAAGTCTTTGGCCTGAGCCGCCAAACGTTGGGTCGCATCGCTCGCGGCGCTGTTCCCAGCGCTGGCCGCTTCCAACACGGTCACCCTCTTGTCGAGGTCCGCCGTGTTTGACGCTCCGGCGCTGGCCTCGAGGGCGGCGATCCGCTTCTCGAGCGCAGCGACGGCCGCGCTCTCGCGATTGGCCTCGGCGCCGAGCGCGTCGTTCGTCTGTCGCGCCTGCGCTTCGAGAGCGCCCAATCGATTCCCGGTATCGGACCCGTCGGCTTTGGAGGTCAAAAGCGTGTAGCCGGCGCCGAGGCCGAGCGCGGAGACGACGATTCCACCCACCGCGCCGGCCAGCAGACTACGAGCGCCATTGCGCGGAGCCGCTTTGGGGGAGGGGGCGTCAGCGCTCGTTTCGCCGGCTGGCGTATACGGAGAAGACTTGCCGTCCTCCGCTGCGCTCGCTGCAATTTCTCCTTCGATGACCTCCGGCTCGCGCCGGGCGTCACGATTGACCGGGGCGCCCGTTGGCCCAGCGGAAGCGTCCTTTATTTCCTCGTCGACCATCGCCTCGCGCTCTCGGTTTTCTCGCGGGCCCTATATACGGGACGACCCAAGCGAAGGGAACCCGCCGAGCTCCTCGCGCAGTCTTCGAAAAAGCCCCGCTTCGTCGGGCGTTTCGGCAATCGCAATGCGGCCTGCGCCGATTGCTTGCAAGGGTTCTGCCACGTCGCGTGACATGCAAACATGCTTAAGCTTAAGGAAACAGGCCTCTACGCCGGCTGTCTCCGCCAGCCTTGCCGCAAGTTGGGCCGAGCGGCGCGAATAGTGCAGCGCCGCGACGCAAGACGCGAGCGATCGCGCTTCCGCCGGGGTCCAAGCCGCGCGCGCCTCCGCCGCATAGGCTTCCACGATTTCGACGCCAAATGCCCCAGTCAGCGTAGCCTCGATAGCCTCTTTGCGGTCGCGACCGGCAAGGTAGAGCACGCTCGCTCCAGGTTTCAGCGCGCTGGCCAAAGTCCTGACCAATTCGTCGGCGTCCCGCGCCGGCGGCGAGGCCAGCCGCCAGCCGCGCGCCTCGGCCGCATGGCCGGTGCGCGCGCCGACGACATAGAGCGGCGACGACGTGTCGGACGCCCCGTCGGCATGGAACGCCTTGTCGCTGGTCGCGACCACGGCGTCGTAACGCGATCGCTGCGGCCGGACGGATCTGGTCCGGATCTCGATCGCCGGCAGGCAAGCGACGGAAAAGCCGAGTTTCCGCAGCCGCGCCGCGCTCGCCTTTGCGTCCTCGCGTTCGCGGAACAGGGCGACCCTGGCGCCATCTTCCCCTCGCCTACGGGAGAGGGGTTGGGGTGAGGGTTCGCGCGCGAAGCGCGCCTTCGCCCTGGCGATGTTTCCCTCATCGGTCGCGCCACCTTCTCCCCAAGGGAGAGGGGAAAGGGGCGTGTCACACTTCTTCCGCCGCATGCGCGGCAATATGATCCTTGCCAGCGGCGGGGCCAAGCTTCCAGCCGCCGCTTGCCGATCGCCGCCCGGCGATCTACGCCGTCGCCGCGGACGGACGGGCTTTGCCGGCCGCCGCCGGAACTCACGCGTTGGACAAAGCCCTCAAAACGCCTGACCGGATCGCGGCGCGAGCTGCGGCGGCGCTCGATTTCAGAGACGACATCAATGGATTGCGCGCGCTCGCGGTGCTCGGCGTGGTGGTGTTTCACGCCGATCGCGCATGGCTTCCCGGCGGATTTTCGGGCGTCGACGTCTTTTTCGTGATCTCGGGCTTTCTCATCTCGCGCATCATCCTGACCGAATGCGTCGCCGGCCGATTCTCGCTCACGATGTTCTACGCCAAGAGGGCTCGCCGCATCCTGCCGGCGCTGATTCTGGTGGTGAGCTTCGTCTTCGTTCTCGGGTGGTTTCGGGCCGATCCTCTCACTTATCGCGATATCGGCTATCATTTGATGGGGAATTCCTACTTCACCGCGAACTTCTGGATTCTGCACGAAACGGCAACGGGCGGTTACTTCGCCCCCGATGCCGCCGGCAAGCCGCTCTTGCATCTCTGGTCGCTCAGCATTGAAGAGCAATTCTACCTGGTTTGGGCCACTCTGCTGCTTCTGATCTTCAAACTTCCGCGGCCCATCACGTTCGTCGTGTTTTTAGCCGTTTTTGTCGCGTCCCTCGCCTTCTGTCTGTTCGAGACTCCGAACGATCCCATCAGCGCATTCTACGTCCCCTGGACGCGAGGGTGGGAACTCGCGCTCGGCGCGTTGCTGGCGTATCGCGAGGTGTTTTTGATCGAAGCCGCGCCTCATCCCTCGCCGGCGATCGCCAGCTTCGGCGCGGGGCTCGGCCTCACGCTTATTCTTTGCGCGTTTCTCTTCTTGGGTGAGACGCAGCCGTTTCCGGGGTGGCGCGCTCTGATTCCGACCTCCGGTTGCGCCCTCGTGATCGCGCTTCCGCGATCGGCGCTCGGCGGGATCCTGCTGGGCAATCCAGTGGCGGCGTTTTTCGGCATAATCTCCTATCCGCTTTATCTCTGGCACTGGCCCTTGTTTGCGTTCGCAAATATCTGGGCCGGCGTCGTGCCGACGCCCTCCGTGATGTTCACGCTGGCGGCGGCGGCGGTTGTTCTTGCAGCGCTCACCTATTGGCTGATCGAACGGCCGGCCCAGGGCGCGTCTCGCCGCCGTCCTTACCTGGTCGCAGCCGGCCTTCTCGGCGCGCTTGCGCTCACCGGCGTCGTCGGACGCGTGATCGTGGAGGCGAAAGGTTTTCCCGGCCGGCTCCCCCCGCTCGTCACAAAGATCCTTAATGTCGCAGAGAGCGGAATGATGGCGCCCGACATCGGGGGCTGCATGTATAACCGCGACAACATCCGCTATCCGCTTGACGAGGAGCGCAAGCGCGCGCGCGAATTCTTCTCGCACTGCACGACGATCAAGGATCCGAGCAAGCCAACGATCATGATCGTTGGCGATTCGCACGCAACGCATCTTTTCGCCGGACTGTCAGCGGTTTACAGCAAGAGAGCAAACCTCGTCGCCTTGACCGCGACCTATTGCGTTCCGCTGATCGAACACGTCTCGACTGAAGGATGGGGCGGCACGACCCGCTGCCAAGCCGTCAACGACTATGTTTTGGAGGAGATTCGCAGGATCAAGCCAGATCTCCTGCTCGTCGGCGCGTATTTTGTTCAGTACGTCAACGACCCGAACTGGCTATATCCTGGTTACGTCGACGCCTTCGCGAACAACGCGCGGCGTCTACGAGATGGCGGCGTCGGCGCTGTGATCGTCGCAGGCGAGATCCCGACCTGGTCGCCCTCGCTGCCGGCTCTGGTCGGACGCGAAGTTCTCGACGGGGAGCAGCCTTTGGAGTTTTCCAACGTCGGCTTGCGCCCCGAGTCGCTCAAGAGCGACAGGATCCTTGCAGCGAAGGACTGGGGCGAAGGCATTCGCTATGTCTCGCAGGTGGCGAAGCTCTGCGGCCCTGAGGGCTGCCGGCGTTTGGTCGGCGAAAACCTTCCCGAAGACCTGCTGGCCGTCGACTATGGCCATTACAGCGTCAGAGGCTCGATCTTCGCCGTTCGAACCATCCTCGCGCCCGTCATCGACGCGGAACTCGCGCGGCTCGGAAAGAACTGACGCCGCACCAGGGGTGGTGGAGCTTAGCCCGCTGGCACCGGATCGGGATAGGACCGAGCGTGGACGAGCGGTTCGAGACGCGTCAGCCGTATTGCCGCCTTGGCGTCCGCATCCCGCCCCACGTCGACCGCATAGTCCTGGAGATGCAGGAGGCAGAGGCGCTCGCTCGGCTTGCCGTCGGGAGAGCACCAGCCGTCAAAGGTGAGGAATTCCAGGTCGGGCACCCCGATCGCCTCTTTGACCCATAAGGCCGAGGCAATCTGCATCGCGTCGCCGAGCGCCATCGTGCGGGGTTTTCCTTGCGCTTCACCGCCGTCGTCAGGCGAATGCCATTTGGCGTCGCAAAGCCTGGCCACGCGCAGCATCGCGTTGGGGTCGGGCGTCACCAGGGTCGTCAGCGCCCGAATATAGCGCGTCAATTCGAACAGGGTGGCGAATCGCCCGGGAACGAAGGTCGACGGCCTGAGCTCCGCAAACAGGACGCTGCTGACCCATACGCGACGCTTGTGAACGGCCGCCTCGGTCAGGATCGTCTCGATGTGATGCTCCGCCTCACCCAAATCTCCGTTCGCGTGGCGAAGCACAACGCTCGAATGGAGGAAATGTTTATCGCTACTCGACGCAATCAAGGTCGTTGTCCTCATCCAATAAGGGGGTGATACGGAGCGAGCCTCGGATGTCGATCGCTGCGTTTACGTGGGCTCTTTCTTCAATAGAGAGCACTTCTATTCGCTCAGGAAGTTGACTGTCGCCAGTGTAAATCGCTCTTCCTGTTACGCAAACATTTTTGTTGCCGAATGGGTTCAACCCATCTTCACCTTGTGATTTGTCAAAAACGCATTCGACGTGCGTTGTCCCTGCCGGAAGCATGAGGTCGCCTGTCCATACTGCGCCGCGATAGTCGATCTCGTCGAGCCGCCCCTCGAACGACATGATCGCGCTGCCGAGAAACCAGTTGTCGGTCTTGATCATTCCGTCGTCCTTGCCCCCGACGCGATCGACCTGACGGCGAAAGAAATCGTCCACTGGCAACTCGGCGTCACTGAATTGCGCCAGGACATGAAACGAGGGATTGAGCGCCTTGACGATGCGGATAAACGCTCTCGTCACCCGGGGATGACGAACGACGGCCTGGTAGTCGCTGCGGTAGATGCCCTCGGCGCAGCGCCGGAAGAACTCGATCGCCGATGGACCGGTTTGGCCGAGCGCCTTCCGCTTCTCCAGGATTCCGAACTCATAAGGATTGAGCGCGAGTTGAGAGATGATGAACTCGCTCGATCGCGCTTTTGGCTGAAGCTCGCGGTCCGTCACCTGCAGCGCTGTCAAAAACGCGTCGAACGTCTTTTTGAACAGCTCGGCTGGGATCGGCCCAAGATCGTAGTCGCGGGCTTCGACCGGCCGAATCACTACTCGAATCTCGTTTGGCCCGATCGGGCTGTTCATCGCTCGCTCCTGTCGCGGGACCTTACCATGGCTTGAAAAGCGGCAACAGAGCGGCCGAACGCTTGCGCCGCTCGCGAAATCGCGCCTCGGGAAAGCGGTTTTCTCAAGCCCTGGTTCGGGCTATGGGCTCAGGCATGCGCGTTCTAGGCATTGAAACCACTTGCGACGAGACGGCGGCGGCGGTGGTGCGGCTGAGGCCCGATGGCTCGGGCGAAATCCTCGCCGACGAGCTGATGAGTCAGATCGCCGCGCATGCGCCGTTCGGCGGAGTTGTGCCCGAGATTGCGGCGCGCGCTCATGTCGAGATCGTCGACTTATTGATCACGCGCGCGCTCACGCGGGCGAAAATCGCGGCCAAGGATCTCGACGGCGTGGCGGCGGCGGCAGGTCCTGGCCTCATTGGCGGCGTGCTTGTTGGGTTGATGGCGGGCAAGGGGGTGGCGCTGGCGTGCGGCAAGCCTTTCGTCGCCGTCAACCACCTCGAGGCGCACGCGCTGACCGCGCGACTGACGGACAGCGTCGCCTTCCCCTTTCTCGTCCTCATCGCCTCGGGCGGGCACACCCAGATTCTCGCGGTCAAGGGCGTCGGCGATTACGATCGCCTCGGCGCGACCATGGACGACGCCATCGGCGAAGCGTTCGACAAGACCGCCAAGCTGCTGGGGCTGCCGTTCCCGGGCGGGCCCGCAGTCGAGGCGGCGGCGAGAGGGGGCGATCCAACGCGATTCGCGCTGCCTCGGCCTTTGCTCGGACGGCCGGACGCTGATTTTTCACTGTCCGGGCTCAAAACGGCGGTCCGCTATGCGGCGGAATCCGTCGCCCCGCTGCGCCCGCGGGACGTCGCCGATCTGTGCGCCTCGTTTCAGGCGGCGGTGGTCGATGTGGTCGAAGATCGCATCCGCATGGGATTGAAGCTCTTCCGCCGGCGAATTGGCGTCGCCCCGCGCGCCGTCGTGGTCGCTGGCGGCGTTGCGTCCAATACGGCTCTCCGCGAGGGGCTGACCCAATTGTGCGCCGAGGCCGGATTGCCCCTCATCGCGCCGCCGCCCAAGCTTTGCACCGACAACGGCGCGATGATCGCCTGGGCGGGCGTTGAGCGCCTGCGGCTCGGCATGATCGACGGGCTCGACGCTCCGGGACGGCCACGCTGGCCGCTCGATCCGAAGTCCGAACCCGCGCTCAACAACAAGGCGTGAAGCGCGCGCCCTACGATCAGTTGGGGCTCGGCGCAGGAGGAGCGGATGGAGCGTTCTGCGCGCCCTGCGGCGCCTGCTCCTTCGCCTTTTCGTTCGCCATGTGATGGCCGACGATGCAGCCGCCGATCGCGCCCATAACGCCGTGATGACCGGCATAGTGGCCGGCGACGCCGCCTACAACTGCGCCTTTCAGGCAGCCCTTGGCCTCGGCGGAGCGCAGGACCCGCCAATGGCTAACGCGGAGAGCGAAGCGAGCATCACGGCGGCGATCGTTGCAAATCTCATGGCGGTGTTCCTTTGTTTAAAAGTGGGGAAGTCAGCCCGCGATCTGGGTTCGCCCTGGCCGCTTGGCAAGGTCCAGCGAAAACACTTCACTTGGGCAGCCCCCGCTCGCGCGGCTAATCATTGCAATTCAGCTTGCGCGCGCCTATACAACGCTTTTCCTCTCAAGTTTGATCCTTTGAGACTGCGTTTGCGGGCCAAAACCTGCGAGCGGGCGCAAACGGTCATTAAGGAGTTACCGTTTATGAGCGACGCGCCATTGATGCCGAAGGCGACCGCCGTCTGGCTGGTCGAAAACACCTCGCTGACCTTCGATCAGATCGCGGAGTTTTGCAAACTGCACCCCCTTGAAGTGAAAGGGATCGCCGACGGCGAAGTGGCGACGGGCATCAAGGGCTATGATCCGATCTCGACCGGCCAGCTCACGCGCGAGGAAATCGCCGCCGGCGAGCAGGACCCCAACCACCGCCTGCATCTGTCGACATCGAAGACGCGCACGCCCGAGTTCAAGAAACCGCGTGGCGCGCGCTACACCCCGTTGTCGCGTCGGCACGACCGCCCGAACGCCGTCTTGTGGCTGTTGCGCAACCATGGCGAGCTGAAGGACGCGCAGATCATGCGCCTGGTCGGGACGACCAAGCACACGCTTCAGGCCATCCGCGAACGCACCCATTGGAACTCGGCCAACCTTCAGCCGATGGATCCGGTGACGCTGGGCTTGTGCTCGCAGATTGACCTCGACTTCGAGGTCAATCGCGCTGCCAAAGAACGCCCGAAGGTCGAGGAAGATCGCGCCCAGACGCTGGTGTCGGCGGAAATCACCACCGCGCGGCCCACGGCCGCTCCCGCGAGCCAGCTCGAAGTGTTCGGGGTTCCGACCCCCAAGGCCAAGCCGGTCGAAGAGCGCGTCGACGTCAATTCGGTGTTCGGCAAGCTGAAGGAGAAGGCGCCGCCGGACGCCGAATAGGCGGATCGCAGGTCTTTCTCTCGCTCCCGCGCGAGCTTTTCCTCCGGCGGCAAAGCGAGCGGCCTTGGGGCCGCGCGGCGATGAGACGAGCCGGGGGTCGTTGCGCTCGGCGCCTCTCCGGTTAGAATGCACCCCGCCGCACTGGTGTTTGCCCTCGGATTGTGCAGGTTCTGCGGCGGGCGGGCTTGAACATGTGGCGGCGGCTTTGTGAGCGTGGCCTCATCCGGACCCGACAAGGGACGACGGCGACGCTGGCGGAATCCGGCGAAGCTCGCGAGGCCATTCGCGCGGCTCAGATTGACGCCTTGTTCCGGGCGGCCCCGCTGGGCGTCGGCGCGGCCGCCGTCGCCTCTGTCGTTCTCCTCGCGATCCTGCACCGCCTTGGATTCGTAGACGCGAGAATCGGATCGGCGTGGAGCGTCTTCATCGTCATCTGCGCGCTCGGTCAAATCGCGCTCGGGCGGGCCTACTGGCGCTCTCGGTCGCTGAGCGATCAATGGCGCAAGTGGGCGCTCTGGTTCGCCGTCATCAGCTTTGCCGAGGGAATGGCCTGGGGTTGGGCCCCAATAGGGCTGCCGACAGGCGATCGCTTCGAAGTGCAGCTTATCGTCGTCGTCGTGACTGCTGCGGTCGCGGAGGGGGCGATTGTCGCATTCGGCACGTATTTGCCGGCTTTCTACGCCCTGTTCTTTCCGGCGACGCTTCCCTATGCGCTGGTGAGCGCCATCTCTTCGAATCCCATCGAGCGCCTGACCAGCCTGCTCATGCTCATCTTCATCGCGGCGTTCGCCGCCTTGGGGTACACGACGAACCGCTCGTTCAAGCAGATCGTGGGCTTGAGAATTCGTACACAGGCCATGGCCCTCGACTTGCAACAGCAAAAGGACATTGCCGAACGGGAACGGAAGATCGCCGAGGAGGCGAACCGAGCGAAATCGTCCTTCCTCGCGGCGGCGAGTCACGATCTGCGCCAGCCCGTGCATGCGCTCGGAATGTTTGTCGGGGCTCTGCGCGGCGTTCCGATGGCGCCGGAGGGGCGCCGGATCATCCAGCAGATCGAAGCGTCGACCGCAGCGATGGACGGCCTCTTTTCGGCGCTTCTCGACATTTCAAAGCTCGACGCGGGAGTCGTCGCCGTCGAGAGACGGGCGTTTCCCATCGGCCCGGTGCTCGAGCGCCTTTGCCAGGACCACCGGGAAGAAGCAAAGGCCAAGGGCGTCTCCCTCGTCTGGAAGCAATGCAGCGCGATCGTTTGGACCGACCCGGTGCTGATCGAGCGGGTCCTGCGCAACCTCGTGTCGAATGCGGTGCGCTACACGGATCGCGGGCGGATCGTGATCGGCGCCCGGCGCCGAGGCGCCGCGGTGGCGGTGCAAGTGATCGACACCGGGCGTGGCATTGAGCTCGACGAGCAGAAGCGTGTGTTTCAAGAGTATTATCAACTTGGCAATCCTCACCGCGATTCAACCAAGGGACTCGGACTTGGCCTTGCGATCGTCCGGCGATTGACCTCTCTCCTTGATTGCGGACTGACACTGCGCTCTGAGCCCGGGCGGGGCTCGTGCTTCGAGGTGACGATCCCGCTTGCGGAATCTCAATCGCCGGTCGCCGAGCCGGGGCTGACGATCGCGTCCGCCGCTGCGGCGAAAGGGCTGGTGGTCGTCATCGACGACGAGCCCGCGATTCGTGACGCGACGCTGAGTCTCTTGACGGGATGGGGGTATGACGTCGTCGCGTGCGGCGGCGGCGACGAAGCCATTTTGCGTCTCTCGGCCTGCCCGGCGAGACCCGCGCTGATCCTGTGCGACTATCGCCTGCGCGAGGGCGAAAGCGGGCTCGTCGTCATCAAACGCATTCGTGCAGAATACAACGAGGCGATACCCGCGATCCTGATCACCGGCGACACCGCGCCTGATCGTCTGACGGAAGCTAAGGCCAGCGGCCTCTTGCTCATGCACAAGCCGGTATCCAACGGCAAGCTGCGGGCGGCGATCGGCAATTTGATTTTGAGCGCGAAGCCGAGCCGTTCGGTCGAGGCGGGTCTTTCAGCGGTGGAATAAGACCCATCTCTTTGGCGAGCAAACGGCGGCCGTCACTCCGCCGCCTTTGCGTGAACGGCCGGATTGTTCGGATGCGCCGTCCAGTTGCCGGGCGGGCGGTCATAGTCGAGCCCGGTGCGCGGATCGACGCCCGCGACTTTATGGACCAGCGTGATGCAGTCCTCCACCGGGCAGACGAGCGCGCACAAGATTGCAGCCGACGCATTCGGCTTCATTGACGACGAACTGGCGCTTGCCGTTGATGCGGGCGAAGATCGCCTGATGCGACGTGTCCTCGCAGACGATGTGGCAGCGGCCGCATTGAATGCAGAGCTTCTGATCGATCTCGGCTTTCGCCACGTAATTGAGGTTGAGATATTGCCAGTCGGTGATCGAAGGAATCGCGCGACCGCGGAAGTCCTCGACGGTCGCGTAGCCCTTCGCGTCCATATAGTCGGCGAGGCCGGTGATCATCTCCTGGACGACCTTGAAGCCGTAGGTCATCGCGGCGGTGCAGACCTGCACGTGCCTGCGCCGAGCGCGATGAACTCCGCCGCGTCGCGCCAGGTGGTGATGCCGCCGATGGCCGAAATCGGCAGGCCGGCGCAGACCGGATCGCGGGCGATTTCCGACACCATAGAGAGCGCGATCGGCTTGACCGCGGGGCCGCACATGCCCCCGTGCGTGCCCTTGCCGTCGATGGCGACGTCCGGCGTCATATGGTCGAGATCGATGTTCATGATCGAATTGATGGTGTTGATGAGCGACACCGCATCGGCGCCGCCCGTCTTTGCCGCGCGCGCCGGCTGACGGACGTCGGTGATGTTGGGCGTCAGCTTGACGATGACCGGCATGCGGGTATGCGCCTTGCACCAGCGCGCGACCATCTCGACATATTCGGGCACCTGGCCGACGGCCGAGCCCATGCCGCGCTCCGACATGCCATGCGGGCAGCCGAAATTGAGCTCGACGCCGTCGCATTCGGTCTCCTCGACGCGAGCGAGAATGTCCTCCCAGGACTTCTCGTCGCAGGGAACCATCAGCGACACGATAAGCGCGCGGTCGGCCCAGGCGCGCTTGACCTCCTTGATTTCCTGCAGGTTGATTTCGAGATCGCGGTCGGTGATCAGCTCGATGTTGTTCATCGCGATCAGGCGGCGGTCGGGTCCGTGGATCGCGCCATAGCGCGCGCCCGACACGTTGACGACCGGCGGCCCGGCTTCGCCCAGCGTCTTCCACACCACGCCGCCCCAGCCGGCGCGGAACGCGCGCTCGACATTGACCTTCCGATCGGTGGGCGGGGCGGAAGCGAGCCAGAACGGATTGGGCGATTTGACGCCGAGAAAATTGGTGCGCAGATCAGCCATGGGATCCTCGCTTTCAGGCGCGCGATGCGCCTAGCGCGGCCGCGATCGAGCGCGCCGCCTGCTTGCCGTCCTCGACGGCGCTCACCGTCAGGTCCTGCCCGCCATAGACGCAATCCCCGCCGGCCCACACGCCATCAAGCGTCGTGCGGCGCTCGGAATCGACGACGATGCGGCCGTCCTTGACGTCGATCGGCGCTCCATCCAGCGCTTCCGGCGCGCCGCGCTGGCCGATGGCGAGAAACAGCATGTCGGCGTCGAGGCGAAAGACGGAGCCTACGGGGGCGGAGGCGCCGTCGCCGCCATTGCCGCTCTCGAACACCACGCCGCTCAGCGTGTCGCCGCGGCCTTCAAGCGCGACCGGCCGCGCCCAATAGCGGATGACGACCCCGCTCGTTTGCGCAAGCTCCCGTTCATAAGCGCTCGCCTTCATTTGCTCCGGTCCGCGTCGGTAGACCATGGTCACGGTCTCGGCGCCGAGCTTCTTCGATTGCACCGCGGCGTCGATCGCCGTCATGCCGCCGCCGATCACCACGACACGGCGGCCAATCGGCAGCGTGGAGAGATCCTTGGCCTGCCGGAGGCGGGCGATGTAGTCGACGGCGTCGATCACGTTGGCGAGTTCGGTCTCCCTCGGCAATCCGAGCTTGTTGGTCGCGCCGAGGCCCATGCCGAGGAATATTGCGTCGTAGTCGCGTCGCAGGTCTTCGAGCTTGACGTCGCGGCCGAGCGCCTGACCGCGCCGGATCTCGATGCCGCCGATCGAGAGAATGAAATCGACTTCCCGCGCCGCGAAATCGTCGGCGGTCTTGTAGGCGGCGATGCCGTATTCGTCGAGGCCGCCCGCCTTCTCGCGCGGCTCGAAGATCGTGCTGTCGACGCCGGCAATCGCGAGTTCATGCGCGCAGGCCAACCCCGCCGGCCCCGCGCCGACGATCGCCACCCGCTTGCCCGTGGGCGCGCCGCGCGCGTAGGGCGATTTCCCGTTTGCGATCGTGGGATCGGTCGCATAGCGCTGCAATCTGCCGATCACGACCGGCTTTGCCTCCGCCGCCTCGCGCACGCAGGCTTCTTCGCAGAGCGTTTCGGTCGGGCAGACGCGGGCGCATATGCCGCCCATGATGTTGGAATCGAAAATCGTCGTCGCCGCGCCCGTGCGGTTGCCGGCGGCGATCTGGCGAATGAACAGCGGAATGTCGATCGCGGTCGGGCAAGCCTGTTGGCAGGGCGGATCGAAGCAGAAATAGCAGCGCTCCGCCTCGACTCTCGCCTCATGGGGCGTCAGTAGCGGGTGCAGATCGGCAAAATTGCCTTTCAGCGTGGCTTCATCCAAGCGGCCCGGGCGAACATCCGATGCGCCCGGCGGGTTGGCGGCGATCGTCATGACGAAACCTCAAAAGCCGTAGAGACGGCTCATTCCTGACCGTTTGGTCAATCGTTTTGCTACGCGCAACATTTGTCAAGCAGGATATGGGCCGCGCCGCGGACGTTGGCCCAAAAAGTCGACGCCCATTGATAATCCGTGGTCCCGCCCTATCTGCGGAGCGGGTGTGGATAAACACAATTTGAAATTGATTCAGATTGCTGCGGTGCAACATTTCTGCTAGAACGCCATTTCAACGAACGTAGTCAGGATTCGGAGGGGCCCGTGACAGCCACCTGGAAGACCAAATGGGGCGTTCGCCGCGTGCGCCGCGATACCCCGACAGTAGAAGAGGCTCTGATCGCCGCTGAAAGTCTGGCCGCTGATCCGGTTCAGCGTGCGGAAATCGCCGCGACCCTGATGGGCGTGCCGGTCGAAGAGGTCAAGGCGCTGGCCGCCAAACAGGCTGCGAGGACGCGGGGCCGGGCGAGCCTGGTCACGGGCCGCACGCGCGCCGTCGTGGTCGAGTACAAGCGGCCGCGCATCGGTCACGGACCGATGTCGTTCGCCAGCAAGCGCTAACGCCCGCGGGACGCGCGCCAGGAGGCGGGCGAGCGTCCTTAGAGATTGGCCAGCCCGGCCGCCGATGGCCGGCTGGTCCGGTATTGGCTGCGCGCCGCCACATCGGTCGAAATGATGGCGATCGCGATCAAGGTCAGCGGCGTCATTTCGGCGAAATCGACATTGAGAAACGCAAGCGCCACGACAGCCGAGAAGGCCGCCGCCATGTAGGGCGCGAGCCGGGCAGGCGCGTGGACAATGCTGCGGAACGCAAGCCATGCGCCAACCGCAGCAAGCACGGCGCCGACAATTCCAAGCTCGTACCATGTGGTGAAGGCCAGGGCCCGCGGGGTCTGCGCCGGCAAGATCAGGTCCTGAACCCCATGGCCGACCGTCGCAAATCCATGGCCGGTGATGAGCCTCAGCTTATCGTGGGTAAAAATGTCCGCCGCTACGGACAATGACGGATAGGGCGCCGGCAAGGAAGAGAGCCGCGTGTGGAAGATCCAGGCGGCGACGGTCGGCGCCAGCGCGGGGATAAGCGGCGACAAGAGAATGAGCGCGGCCGCCACCCAGCTCAATTCACGCGCGGTGCGTGACAAATCCGAGATCGAGAACGACAGTGCGAGATAGCCGGCGAACAGCGCGACTGTAAGCGGCGCGTAACTAGCGATATAAGCGAAGCATAAGGCGACGATCAAAAGGAGGCGCGCTAGTCCGTTGCGACCGCGCGCTGCCAGTCCCCCGATCGCTGGAAACAGCAGCACCGCGAGCGCGACTGCGCCGGCGGTGAGCCGGCCATCGTCCGGCGCTCCGGTCAGCGTCTCGGCGAGCGCTCGCGCGATCATCGCCGCTATGCCAGCCATCACGCCGATGGGGAAGAGGTAGAGGTCGGTCGCGGCTGCGTTCTCGCGGGGCGCCGCCACCGCCAACATTGTCGCGACGAGCAGGACGCCGAGTTTGAGGAGATGTTGTGCGGCTGGGACCGGATACGGCGTCCACAGGATCGACAGCGCCGCCCAAACCAGTCCCGCGAGCAAAGCGAGAAACGCCGGAACGTAAAACGGCCGCCTGAAGCGTGCGAAAAATCCGGGCTCCGCGTCGAGAGCCGCGGCGATGAGAATCAGACCCACGCCAATCGAGAACATCACGTAGAGGCCAAGCGGGTGAAGCACGACCCCGACCGGCGCGCCGACGGCCAGCACGAGATAGCCGATGCGCGAAAAGAAATCGCGAGGCGTCCGCGGCGTCGTCGCGCTCCGCGCCTCTCGATCGCTTCCTGTCCGCCGCGGCCGCCATGCTTCCCAACCCGATTGCGGCGCGGATCTTTCCGCGTCGCCATCCAGGACTTATACGACCTCAGCGGCGAGGCGACTGTGTGCGCCGCGCAACACTTTCGCGGCAATTTCCCATTTTTTGAGCAATGATTGACCAAGAGCGCGAGAGCGTGCGACGGACGCCCGCGATGGGCTCGATGGCGCCGATGAGACCGAAGGCGACGACGTGAGCGGCAATTCCATGGCCGCCGCCGCGCGGACTGAAACGGGCTTGCGCCGCGCCGCGTGGCTCGGTCTTTATGCCTGCGCGGCGTCGATTGCGCTTCTGGCCATCCAGGCCCTAGCCGCCGGACGGCTCGAGCTCACTTTCGACGAAGCCTATTATACGCTTTGGTCGCGCTTCCTTTCTTTCGGATATCTCGACCATCCGCCGATGGTCGCGCTCCTCATCCGCGGCTCGACTTCGCTATTCGGCGGCTCGGAGCTTGGCGTGCGCGCGCTCTCGCTCCTCGTCGTTGGCGCGATGCCAGCGCTCATCGCCTTCATCGCCTGGCGCCTGTTCGGTTCGGCGGAAAAAGCCGCGCTCGCCGCGCTCATGTGGATCGCCATGCCGCTCGTCTCAATCGGGGCGGTGTTCGTCGCTCCCGATGCTCCGCTGGTCGTGTTTTGGACGCTTGGGCTCAGCGCCCTGGTCGAGCTCTGGCGCACGGGCGAAAGGCGCTGGCTGATCGCGCTGGGCTTGGCGCTTGGCCTGGCGCTGCAATCGAAATTCACCGCCGCCTTCTTGGCCGCCGGCGCCGTCCTCGCCCTGGTCGCGACGCCCTCGCTACGCCGGTGGCTGATCTCGCCTGCGCTGTTTGCGGGCCTCGCCCTCGCGCTCATGATATTCGCCCCGTTCGTCGCCTGGAACGCCGCGCACGGCTGGGCGACCTTCGCCAAGCAGCTTGGCCGCGCCCCGGCAACCGGATTCGCGCCTTATTACTTGGCCGAGTTCCTTGTTGCGCAGATCGGACTCCTCAATCCGCTGGTGGTCGCCGCTTTTATCCCTGCGGTTGCGACGATTTCCTGGCGCGCGCCCGTTGCGCCGCGGTCGCCCGGCGAAGCCCGGCGCATTCTCGCCTGCACGATCGCGCCGGCGGCGGCCTATTTCCTTTTGCATTCGCTCCATGACCGGGTGCAGGGCAATTGGCTCGCGCCACTCTATCCGGCCTTCGCAATCCTGGCCGCCGACTGGGTCGCCGAGATTCGCCGTGCAGGCGATTCAGGCTTCGCCGCAGGAATCGCGAAAGCGGCCCCATGGGCGGCGCCAATCGGGCTTGTCGTCGCCGCGCTGACCTTCGCCGAAGCCATCACGGGCGCGGTCCCGCTCGGGCCGGCTAATCCGCTCGCCCGCCTCGAAGGCTTTCGCGAGCTGGCGCGCGATCTCGACGCCAGGGCGCACGCCGACAACGCGCCTTACGTGCTGACCCAGGGCTACGCGCTGACTTCGCTGATGACCTATTACGGCGATCCCGCGATCGCCGTCGTGCAGCCGCAGCAGCGTATGCGTTGGATATTCGAGCCTCAACCGGCTGAGGCCCTGTTCGCCGCGCCCGGGCTCGCGCTCGGCGAACCCGGCCGCCGTTTCGACCTGAGCTTGAAAATGCGCTTTCGCGACGTCGAGCCAGCCGGTCTCTTGCAACGGCGCCAGGCCGGCGGAACGCTCGAGGCTTACGAGCTCTACCGGGTCGCTGATCCTTACGCGCCGGTCCTCGACCCGGTCTGCTTCCGCGGCGAGGCCAATCTTCAACGGCAATGCTCGCCGTGAACGTTGCCGCCGGCTTCGGTCAGCCGAACCGCAAAAGGATGATCCCGGCGAGAATAACGAGCACAGCGATCGCCCGTTGCGAATGAAACGGCTCGCCGAGCGCCACGACGCCGATGATCGCCGCGAATACGACCGACGTTTCGCGAAGGGCGGCGACGGCGGCGATCGGGGCTCGGGTCATCGCCCAGATGACGATCGCATAGCCGAGAAAGGCGGCGAGGCCGCCGATGAAGCCGCGCCGCCAGTCCCCCGCAAAGGCGGCGACCACTGCGCGCCCGCGAAGACAAAGGATGATCGGCAGATAGGCGAGGGCGGTCAGCGCGTCCGCCCATGAATTATAGGCGAAGGCGAACGACGAGCCCGGCGCCCGAGATCCTCGCGCCTTCCCCGTCGATCACCGAATAGATCGCGATGACGGCCGAATTGGCCAGCGCGACAATGACGGTCGGCCGGTCGATTCGTCCATGCGCGAGGCCGCTCGCGCCCATCGCGAGAACGCCTGTGACGAGCGCCAGAACGCCGAGGCTGGCGATCGGGGCCGGCGCTTCGCCCAACGTCACAAGCGCGATGATCGCGGCGATCAGCGGCGCGAGCCCGCGCATGATCGGATAAGCGACCGAGAGGTCAGCGCTGCGATAGAGCTGTCCGACCAGCATAAAATAGACGATATGGACGAGCGCCGAGGCGACGATGAACGGGAAGGCCGCCTCCGCCGGCCGCGGCAGGACGAGAGCGGCCAGGACAGCGGCGACGCCGCACCAGAGCGCGACGACCGCCGATGAGAGGAACTTGTCGCTCGCGCTCTTGACGAGCGAATTCCACAAAGCATGAAGGGCCGCCGCGCCAAGGACGGCCGCCAAGACGCCGGAACTGAGGTGAGCAGAGTCGGTCATGAAAAAGTCACAGTGATGGATTCGCCCTTACCCGTCGAGCCGTATGGCGATGCGGCCGTTCGGCAGCGGGCTCGCGCGGAGGCGCGCGCGTCGTTCGCTCGCGTCGGCGCGCGCACCGAGCCCGCGCGGCTGTTCGAGACCGGGGGCTTGCGCTGGCGCTTTCCGCGCTCGTCGAGCCCATGCGAAGCGGCGATCGTCAACACCGGCGGCGGCGTTGCGGGCGGCGATTCCTATTCCGTGAGCCTGACGCTGAGCGACGGCGCCGAGGTCGAAGCGACCACACCCTCGGCGGAACGGATCTATCGCAGCAACGGCCCGGCGGCCTCCATCGCGACCCGGCTTACGCTCGCGTCGCGCGCGCGGCTTTTCTGGCTGCCTCAGGAGACGCTCATCTTCGAGGGCGCGCGGCTCGAGCGACGGCTCGAGCTCGACACCTCGGACGAGGCAACCTTCATTGTGGCCGAGACGCTGGTGTTCGGTCGCCTCGCGATGGGCGAAAGCCGGATCGACGCGACCTTACGAGACTCATGGCGCGTTCGCCGTGACGGGCGGCTCGTGTTCGCCGACGAGACGCGCTTGGAACATGCCGGCGCGACCCTTGAGCGCAAGGCGGTCGGGGCGGGCGCGCGCGCCCTTTCGACGATCGTCGCATCGGCGCCCGATATTGAGGCTCGCCTGCCGGATTTGCGAGCGGCGCTCGACGCGGCAGGCTCGGATATCGAAAGTGGAGCCAGCGCCTTCGATCGCCTGATCGTCGTCCGTCTTCTTGCCGCCTCGTCCGACCGATTGCGTGCGGCGCTTATCGCGTCCATTGTTGCGCTCGGCGGGCGCAAGCCGCGGCTGTGGCCCTGATAAGGCGCGAAATTTGTTGAGCTGCTGAAGACAACGAGGAGGGAGGGGCTGCATGAATCTGACCCCGCGGGAAAAGGATAAGCTCTTAATCGCGATGGCGGCGATGGTGGCGCGCCGACGGCTCGAGCGCGGCGTCAAGCTCAACCATCCGGAGGCCATCGCCCTCATCACCGATTTTGTCGTCGAGGGCGCGCGCGACGGACGCTCGGTCGCCGAGCTCATGGAGGCCGGCGCGCATGTCGTCTCGGCAAATCAGGTGATGGACGGGATCGCCTCCATGATCCACGACATCCAGGTCGAGGCGACCTTTCCCGACGGCACGAAGCTCGTCACCGTCCACCATCCGATCCGTGGGGCGGACGACAAGCAGATCCCGGGCGAAGTGATGGCCGAGCCTGGCGAGATCGTGATGAACGTCGGCCGCGAAACGCTCACGCTCGACGTGTCCAATTCCGGCGACCGGCCGATCCAGGTCGGCTCGCACTATCACTTCTTCGAGACCAATTCGGCGCTCAAGTTCGAGCGCGCGAAGACGAAGGGCTACCGACTCGACATTGCGGCCGGCACAGCGGTGCGCTTCGAGCCCGGCCAGAGCCGATCCGTGCGCCTCGTCGCCATCGCCGGAAAACGCGAGGTTTACGGCTTCCGCCAGGAGGTGATGGGCAAGGTGTGAGCCGGGAGGCCGACTGATTGCCGCCTTACTCGATAGTAATTAACGAGCTTCCGTTGGTAAGGAGCCGCGATGCCCGACAAGATTCTCGCGACGATGACCAGTAAGGGTCAGATCACGTTGCCAGCGCAACATCGCAAGGCGTGGGGACTTAAACCCGGCGATCAGATCGCCTTCGACCCGCCGAAGGGACAATCGGTCCGCATCGAGCCGCGCCGGAAGCGGAGCGTCTTTGAGCGGCTCGATGAACTGAAGCTTCCCCCGCTTGGCCGGCCGCTCACGCAAAAGGATATCGACGATTCGGTCGCTGAAGCGATGGTCGAAAAGGATCGGCGGTCCCGAGAGAAAAGATGATCGGGCTAAATGCAAATGTCCTGGGCTGCGCGATGACCGCGACCTTCGATCGCGACGCGTTCAAATCCGGCTAGCCCTTCGCTGCCGTTCCGACCCGCGCATGACTGCGCTCGACTGAGGTTTTGAAAATGCCCCCTTCCCGTAACTCGCTCCCCCCGACCTCCCTGCCCCGCGCGCATTACGCGGAAATGTTCGGCCCCACCACCGGCGACAGGATTCGTCTCGCCGACACGGAGCTCATCATCGAGGTCGAGAAGGACTTCACAACTTACGGCGAAGAGGTGAAATTCGGCGGCGGCAAAGTGATCCGCGACGGCATGGGGCAGGCGCAGACAACGAACGCGCGCGGCGCCGTCGACACGGTCATCACCAACGCCGTCATCCTCGACCATTGGGGGATCGTGAAGGCCGACGTCGGCTTGAAAGACGGGCTGATCGCGGCGATCGGCAAGGCCGGCAATCCCGGACATCCAGCCCGGCGTCACCATCATCGTCGGTCCCGGCACCGAAGTGATCGCGGGCGAAGGCAAGATCCTCACCGCCGGCGGCTTCGACACCCACATCCATTTCATCTGCCCGCAGCAGATCGAGGAAGCGCTCATGTCCGGCGTCACCTCGATGCTGGGCGGCGGCACGGGACCCGCGACCGGGACCTTCGCGCACCACCTGCACGCCCGGCCCCTGGCACATCCAGCGCATGATCGAGGCCGCCGACGCCTATCCGATGAACCTCGGCTTCGCCGGCAAGGGCAACGCGTCCAAGCCAGCCGCGCTCGTCGAGCAGATCAAGGCCGGCGCCTGCGCGCTCAAACTGCACGAGGACTGGGGCACGACGCCGGCGGCGATCGACTGCTGCCTCTCGGTCGCCGACGACCACGACATCCAGGTCATGATCCACACCGACACGCTGAACGAATCGGGCTTCGTCGAGGACACGATCAAGGCCTTCAAGGGCCGCACCATCCACGCCTTCCACACCGAGGGCGCGGGCGGCGGCCATGCGCCCGACATCATGAAGATCGCCGGCCTGCCCAACGTGCTGCCTTCATCCACCAACCCGACGCGGCCCTATACGAAGAACACGCTCGACGAACATCTCGATATGCTGATGGTCTGCCATCACCTCGACCAGAGCATTCCCGAGGACCTCGCCTTCGCCGAAAGCCGCATCCGCAAGGAGACGATCGCGGCCGAGGACATTCTGCATGATCTCGGCGCGCTCTCGATGATGTCGAGCGATTCCCAGGCCATGGGCCGGGTCGGCGAGGTCATCATTCGCACCTGGCAGACGGCCGACAAGATGAAGCGCCAGCGTGGCGCGCCTCGAAGGCGACGGCCCTCGCAACGACAATGCGCGCGCCAAGCGCTACATCGCGAAATACACCATCAACCCCGCGATCGCCCATGGCGTATCCCAGCACATCGGCTCGGTCGAGAAGGGCAAGCTCGCCGACCTCGTCCTGTGGACGCCCGCCTTCTTCGGCGTGAAGCCCGATAGCATCATCAAGGGCGGCGCGATCGCCGCGGCGCTGATGGGCGACCCCAACGCCTCGATCCCGACGCCCCAGCCCGTCCACTACCGGCCGATGTTCCGCTCGCACGGCCGCGCGCTGCACGGCTCGGCCCTCACCTTCGTTTCCGACGCGGCGCTCTCGGGCGGGCTCGAGCGCAAGCTCAAGATGCAAAGGCGCCTGGTCGCGGTCGAAAACACGCGCGGCAAGATCAGCAAAAAGAGCATGATCCACAATGGCGCGACGCCGAAGATCGAGATCGATCCCGAGACCTACGACGTGAGGGCCGACGGCGAGCTTCTGGTCTGCGAGCCGGCGGACAAGCTGCCGATGGCGCAAAGGTACTTTTTGTTTTGAGAGTCAAAGATGATTAGGAGATTTCGTGACCTGAAGCGGCTTGGGATACCACGCTAGTCCCCCGAATCAGCTCGATTGGACTTATCCCGGCGTCCGCTGCCGAGTTCTCTAGTGGAGTAGTGACTTTGCCGTATCGAGGAGTGGGGTCGTTAGGGCTGGCAAAGCAACCGTGAGCAGAGAAAGAATTGTTTGAGTGGGAGTAAAAGTCAATCCTTCATCCTCGACTGCGGTCTTTGCCTCTTTGAACGACTTTGAACTGGCCAGACTCTCGACGTAGCGAGAAACGTCGCTACGCCAGGAGTAATAAGCGGGAAGAAGACTGCACACGATGACTCCGGTGGCGCTGACTCCCCAATAATACTTCAACGTGGTGGAAATCTGAGTCTAGCGCGTCACGCTCGGGGTGGCAAACGAGTTCCGTCACCCAATCGGTCGCCGTCATAGTGATGAGGATCAGCAAGACAAAGATCGCGACCTCCAATCCGATAAGCGTCTGGGGGAAGCCCATGCGTTCTCTGAGTTCGCGAGCCCGGACGGCCCTTCGACTGCCCATACTATGGCCTGCGGTGACGGCCGCCAGTCCGGCGAGAATAGCCAGAATCGCGATAGCGCCCAGATAAAGGTTGACTGTTATGGCCGCGTCGACCGCCCAACGATTCTTGGATGGGGACCATTCGGGATCGGAAGATGACACTGTAAAGTCATCATCTTTGGTGGGCTGTGCGGTCTCAGTTTTAGCGGGTGCCGCCGGCTCTTTCTTACCGGGCAGCGCGGGCTTTTTCAAAATGAGCGGTGCGGGCTCCGCCAACAAAATCTGGTCCATAAGCAGGAGTTGTGTCCCAGGCGAGTGATCCATTGCGTAACCGACAAAGCAGCCGAGAATTACCAGGGTAATCGCGATGATCAATCTGGAGCGTTTAAGACGCATGCTGCGCCCGATAATGTAGCAGGACACTATAAACGAGATCACGGCAACACTTCTGAGCAGGATACTCGGAAGGAGAAAGTCCAGGCGTCCGGCCAGCTCCGCTATCCGGAATTTGACGGCCGCTTCAGCGGCCGTCGGATGAACTTCGATCAGGCGCTGGACTTTACGAATTGCCGTCAGTACGTCGACAAGGATGCCGGGGGTATCTACCCCAGTGATGCAATATCCGTCTTCGGAGAAGCCAAACTTCGCCAAGGACTGTCCGTCCCACACAACCTGCCACCGCGAAAGAGGAAATATTACAAAGTAAAAAAGAACGGGCAGGCCGATGCACGACGCGGCAAGTAGATTGCGGGTTAGTCGTCTGTTCGCTACTTCCACGGCTTGCACCATCTCGCCCAAACAAGATTGACCGAAATTTTACTGCTGCGACGCCACAAAATGAGAGGTCTTCTCATTCAAAAACTCCCGGATGACTTCCAGCGTCGCGGGCGTCGATTTAGCGCAGTGATGGTCGAAGGGGGAGCAGCCGTCTCCTCCCGGTCCGTCCATGTCGAGGATCGCGAAATATGGCGTCGACTGCACGTGATGATCAGAGAGTTCCGGCTGTGAGGCGTTGCCCGTGCGCGAAACCCCGTGCGCGAGGAATTCCGACAATCCAAGGAGGACGTCGTTTCTCGACGTCATCAATAGCGTGTCATTGGCCCCGGACACTGCTCGGGGCAAATCTTTGCTGAAAACGTCGATGTCCACGTCTGGCGAAGCCAGCACCAACGCGCCGATCTTGTGGCCGGACCTATGAGAGGAGGAGCCCGGAATCCCAGCGATCGCTTCGATTGCGATCCAGTTGCCCATGCTATGGGCGAGGAGATCGGGGGGGCCGACCCACTCGCCTTCCGGACTGCATTGATCACATCCAGAAGCGCATCTCGCGAGAATGTGGCGCTCTCGCGGTCGTAGGCGTAGTCGATTGGCGAATTCCGCGAAGGCCAAGCGAACAAGATCGGGACGACAGTCAATCTGGCGTCGACGACAATCTGGGCATTGCGATAGGCCGCCCGCGGAAAACTCTCGGCGTATCCGTGAACGAATATCAAGGGGGATCCGGATTGCCCGCCTGCGTTTCGGTGGGCAATCTCCGCGCGCAACGCTCGAATGAAGTCGCTCTCGCTGCTGAAGACTTCTGTTCCGGCGATGCGAAAGTCTGAGTCGATACTGCCAACGGAACGTACTGAAGTGGGCGGCACGTCTACGAACAATCGGCCAAAAGTCAAAGAATAGGATCGATCGAGGCCGAAGTGGGTCTGACCTTGCTCGCTCTGAATTAAAGCCCGGTTTGTCGCGAAAAAACAGCGAAATTCGGGTTGCGTCGTTGCACGATGCAGACCCGGGGGGGCACGCACCCGCGAGGGAGGGAGCTTTCGGCGTGGCGCAAGCCGCAAGGAAGAAGATCCCGACAAGGGTCGCAATTCGGGCAACGTGTTCAACAATCAACCGTCTTGGGGAATCTGCTTGCCGAACACCAATCTTGAGATTGTTCACCGGCCGCCGACCGTTCAATCGAGCGTTTGTTCTCTTAACCGACATTCGCCCAAATCTAGGCTTGCGGCACCTGAGACTGCGCTCGTATTGAGATTGTGACAAGACTATTCCCGCGTGCGGGGGAATGGAGAAGCCGCTCTGTTCGTGCCTGAAGGCTCGGCATCAAGGCCGAGGCGGATCGGGGCGGAGGCGGCCGAGCGGTCGAGCCCCACGCCTTCCCTCAGACGGAATCGAGGCCAGCAGAAAGTCAGCGCTTTTCCTTGGCAAAAACGGAAATATGTGCTATACCGTTGGCAGTCGCCGGATCGAACCCGGCCGTTGACAGGCTTCCAACGAGGAGAAAACAAACGTCGCCGAAATTGACTTCAGACCGTCGCGCACAACCTGAGATGGCGGAGGGAATTTTTTTTATTTGAATCGGCCGTAACCCATTGAAAAGTCCCGATTCGGAAAAATAAACGCTAGTAAACGTCAGCAAATTTACTAACGTTTATTCCCGTTTAAGGGCGTTTACTGGCGTTTATGCGCTGGGTCTGGCTCAAGCATCGCGCAGGGGTTGTATCCCGGCCGCCCGTTCCGCAGCGCCGGCCCTTGCAAACCGAATGGAGGCGGCGCTGACTGGCGACCCGTCGAGCCCGCGAACGGAGCGTCCCATGCCGTCAAGACCGCAAGCCGTGCCCCATGTCCACATCTCGGAGCCGCATGTGCGGGTCACCGAGTGGCGGTTCGCGCCGGGCGCCGAGACGGGGTGGCACCGCCACGAGGCCGACTATGTCGTCGTGCCCATGCTCGACGGCGACCTCATGCTCGAGGAGCCGGGCGGCGGCTCACGCACGGCGACGCTCAAGAAGCATGTTCCTTATGCGCGGCGGGAGGGCGTCGAGCACAATGTGGTCAACGCCAATCCGTTCGATTTCGCCTTCATGGAGATCGAGCACCTGAAGGCGTGAGGCGCCCGCGCTGGCCGCTCTACTCGGCCGCCGCCTTTTCCTCGAGCGCCGGATAGTCGGTGTAGCCGGCGGGCCCATCGCTGTAGAAGGTGTCGGCGTTCCAGGCGTTGAGCGGGCGCGCCGAGCGAGAAGCGGCGCGGCAGGTCGGGGTTGGCGATGAAGAGCTTGCCGAACGCCACCGCATCGGCCTCGCCGGCTTCGATCGCCGCCTCGGCGTCGACGCGGCCGAAGCTCTCGTTGGCGACATAGACGCCGCCGAACGCCGCCTTGAGCTCGGGGCCGAGCCGCGGCGCCTTGGTCGATTCGCGAGCGCAGATGAAGGCGATGTTGCGCTTGCCGAGCTCGCGCGCGACATAGCCGAAGGTCGCCGGCAGGTCGCTGTCGCCCATGTCATGCGCGTCGGCGCGCGGGGCGAGGTGCATGCCGACCCGGCCCGGCCCCCAGACGGAGACCACGGCGTCGGTCACTTCGAGCATGAGCCGGGCGCGATTCTCGATCGAGCCGCCATAGCCGTCGTCGCGCTTGTTGCTGCTGTCCTGCAGGAACTGGTCGAGCAGATAGCCGTTCGCGCCATGGATCTCGACGCCGTCGAACCCGGCCTTTTTCGCGTTCTCGGCGCCGTGACGATAGGCCTCGACGACGTCCGCAAGCTCCTCGGTCTTGAGCGCGCGCGGCGCGACATACGGCCGCTGCGGACGCAACAGGCTCACATTGCCCTTCGGCGCGATCGCGCTCGGCGCAACGGGAAGCGCGCCGTCGTGATAGACTCGGATCGGAGATGCGCCCGACGTGCCAGAGCTGGAGGAAGATGCGTCCGCCGGCTCCATGCACGCCCTTGACGACCGATGCGCCAGCCCTCGACCTGCTCGTCGGACCAGACGCCCGGGGTATGCGGATAGCCGACGCCTGCGGGCGCGACAGAGGTCGCCTCGGAAAGGATGAGGCCGGCGGACGCGCGCTGCACGTAATAGTCGCGCATCATCGCGTTCGGAACGCGGCCCGGACCGGTCGACCGGTTGCGCGTCAACGGCGCCATGAGAATGCGGTTGGGAAGCTCCAGATCGCCAATCTTTAACGGGTCGAACAGCGTGGGCATTGAGTTCGTTTCTCCGAGTTGAACGCGCGCGATGACACTCATCTTCGACCCCGAGCTTGATTGGCTCGGGCCCATCGTATCGGCTTGTCGTTGATATTATGGGGAGAGGGAGAAAAGCCGGCGGAGAAGCCGCTTCGGCGTCAATGCCGGGCCTTATCATCCTCTCCGAAAATAAGGAAGGTGCGCAGCTCGATGCTCTCGCGCGGCGGCGCGTCTTGAGGCGCAGTCGGATCGGTGAACGCCGTGTGGGGAGCGAAGCGAGATACGGCGCCGTCATCGCGCGAGTCGAAGCACTTGAGCAGCAGAACTTCGTCCGCGCGCATTTCCGGCGCATAGAACCAGCGCTGGCCTGGATTGTAGACGAGATTGTAAGTCTCGCCGCGCCGATCGCGATAAACGAGTTCGGAGGCGACGAGGTCTTTTGGCGTCACGCTGCGCGCGTCGCACACGGCGAGCGGCGCATCCAAGACCGGCGACTTGATCGGCCGCCACAGATTGACGATGGCGACGCGGCGGCGAAGCAATTCGTCGGCTTCGTCAGGATAGGCGACCCGAAGGCGCGCTGCGCCGGATGTCGCCGTCTGATCGACATGGACGAGATTGGCGGGCTGGCGAGGAATTCCGGTCGAACGATCGGTCTTCCCGGGCACGCGGCGCCTCAGTGTGTGGTCAAACACGCGCACTTCGGTCGCGCCGGTCACCCGCTTCAAGAGGTCGACGGATTCGGGATAATAAACTCGTTTGATTTCGTCTTCGTCCCAGAAATCCCTGACCGCGCTTCGATGCGTGAGAAGCTTAAAACCGACCTCGTCCAGCGCGAATTTCGACGCCGCGGGGCGAAGATCGTGGATGGTCGTCGCGTGTCCTTCGACCTGAACATTGGACATCGGAACCCCAGCGGGGGGCTCGTAGGCATAGGAAACAAGCTTCTCGCCTGTGGCCGCGACATAATTCAGAGTCGCCTTTATGTGAGGCAGCGAGGCGATTGCGATCTCGACCATTGCGGTTGCCCGGGTCCGTGATCAAAGTCTATCAACTTTATCTAATAATCGCTCCCGGATTGTCAACGCCTCGACTACTCCGCGAAACGCGGGCCCATAGCCACCCTGGGCAGGTCCGTCTCTATTCGTCGCCGAGGAAATGCAGGATGGCGAAATTGAACTGGTCCGGGTCCTGCAGAAACGCGAAGTGGCTTGCGTTCGGCAGGATCAGCAGCCCAGCATGCGGGATGGTCGCGGCGATATATTCGGTATGCGGCCGTTTGATCGCCTCGTCGTGATCGCCGTCGACGACGAGAATGGGCGTGTCGATCGCCTTCAGCTGATCGTCGGTCCAGTTCGGCTGGTCCGCCCACATCTTGCTGATCTGGTCGACGAAGGCGTCGTATTCCTTGGGCGTCGCGGAATGCTCGGCATATTCATGGCCGGCCCGGTCGATATAGGCGGCGAAAGTCGGGTTCTTCTCGACGCCCTCGACCACGCCGGAGGTGACCGTGTTGGCGGCGAAGGCGAAGACCTTGCCGACGCGATCCTTGTGGCGCATCGCGAGATCGATGCCAAGGATGCCGCCGTCGCTCCAGCCGACGACGTCGGCCTTCGGGATCTTCAGCACATCCATCAGCGCCACGACATCGTCGGCCATCAGGTCATAGCCGTAAGGGCGCGCATCGCGGGTGCTGCGGCCGTGACCGCGACTGTCCATCAGGATCACGGTATGATGCGCCGCGACGGCTGGAACCTGGTTGCCCCAATAGTCGGTATTGGCGAGGCCGCCGTGCAGGAAAATCACCGGCGAACCCTGGCCGTAAATCGCGTAGTGGATCTTGATGCCATTGGCTTCGGCTTCGCCGCTACGGTCCGTGGCGATCGGCGCCGGGGTCGGCGGCAAGGTCTCCCATCGCTCAGCGGCGAAAGACGGCAGCGCTACGCAGGCGATGAAGGCGGCGAGGGCGAACTGGCGCATGGAGCTTCTCCCGGGACCGATCGAGGGTGGGTGAGCTTTTCGCCTTTCATGCGTTCATGCAAGCGGTACCGACGCGGCGACGAGAGGCGCGAGTGACGGGCAACGATATCGACACGGGAAACCGGAGAGCCCACCTAAGAGCATGTCCAACCCCTTCTTCACCATCGGACATTCCACCCGACCGATCGATGAGTTTGTGGCGCTCTTGACGACCGCGGAAGTCAAGCTCGTTGTCGACGTGCGGACCGTTCCGCGCTCGCGCACCAACCCGCAGTTCAACCGCGACGTGTTGCCCGCCTCTCTCGCTGCGCATGGAATTGCATATGAGCATCTCGCAGCGCTCGGAGGACTTCGCGGAAAGCAGCCTGGCGTGAATTCGCGACGTCAACGCGTTCTGGGAGAACGCGAGCTTTCACAACTATGCCGACTACGCGCTGAGCGAGGACTTCCGTTCAGGACTCCGAAACTTACGCGAGCTTGGTCGCTCGACGCGTCCCGCGGTCATGTGCGCAGAAAGCCTCTGGTGGCGATGTCATCGTCGCATCATCGCGGACTATCTGATCGCCGCGGGCGAGGAGGTGTTCCATATCCTCGGCCCCGGCCACCTGGAGCAGGCGCATTTGACGCCCGCGGCCCGGATCGACCGCAGATGGGACGCTGACCTATCCAAAGGACTCGCAGCTCATGCTCGACCTCCCGTCATGAACCTGGCTCATGCCCGATGGCGCGCTAGCGCTAGCGCGGGTCAAACGATGCGCCATGTCGCCGGAGGGCGGAAATCATGAGATCGCGGTAGCTCGTGCGCGCGAACGGCCGGCCGGATGAACGCGAGACGCGGCGGAACGCCTGCCGATCACACGTCCAGGTTCGCCACGCTCAGCGCATTGTCCTGGATGAACTCGCGCCGCGGCTCGACGATGTCGCCCATGAGCTTGACGAAGATGTCGTCGGCCTCGTCGACCTCGCGGATCTTGACCTGCAAAAGCGTGCGGGCTTCGCGGTCGAGGGTCGTCTCCCAGAGCTGGTCCTTGTTCATCTCTCCCAGGCCCTTATAGCGCTGGAAGGCCACGCCCTTGCGGCCGGCGGCGTTGACCGCCTCGAGCAGCTCCGAGGGACCGGAGACGGTGGTCGTGTCGCCGCGGCGCGCAAACGTCCCCGGCTCGGCGAAGGCTTCGCTGAGCGGCCGCGCATGCTCGTCGAGGCGGCGCGCGTCGGCCGAAGCGAGCAAGCCCGCGTCGAGCGCCGCCGCCTGCCGGACGCCGCGCACCTCGCGCGTCAGCACATAGCCGTTCGCATCGAGCCGGGCGCTCCAGCCGCGCTCGGTCTCCTCGGCAATCCCATTCATGCGGTCAGCGAGCAGCCGCGCGCGCGCCTCACCCTCGGGATCGTCGGCGCCGCTCAAGGGCCTGAGCGCGCCAGCGAGCGCAGCTTGTTCCACGAGGGCGCGGTTGTAGCGCGAGTGCAGGCCATCGAGCTGCCGACGCAAAGCGCGCGCCTCCTCGACCAGCGCGCGCAAGTCGGCGCCGGCGCGGGCTTCGCCGTTGGCGAGCGTCAGCGTCGCGCCGTCGAGCCCCGCCTCGACCAGATAATCCTCGAGCCCCCGCTCGTCCTTGAGATATTGCTCCGACTGGCCGCGCTTGACCTTGAACAGCGGCGGTTGCGCAATGAACAGATGTCCCGCCTCGATGATCGCGCGCATCTGTCGGAAGAAAAAGGTCAGCAACAGGGTGCGGATGTGCGAACCGTCGACGTCCGCGTCGGTCATGATGATGATCTTGTGGTAGCGCAGCTTCTCGATGTTGAAGTCGTCCCGCCCGATGCCAGCGCCAAGCGCGGTGATCAGGGTGCCGATCTGTTCGCTTCGACAGCATCTTGTCGAAGCGCGCGCGCTCGACATTGAGAATCTTGCCGCGCAACGGCAGCACCGCCTGGAACTCGCGGTTGCGGCCCTGCTTGGCGGTTCCGCCGGCCGAATCGCCCTCGACGATGAAGATCTCGGACTTGGCCGGGTCGCGTTCCTGACAGTCGGCGAGTTTGCCGGGCAGGCTCGCGATGTCGAGCGCGCCCTTGCGGCGGGTAAGCTCGCGCGCCTTGCGCGCCGCTTCGCGCGCCTGCGCCGCCTCGATCACCTTGCCCACGACCACCCGCGCGTCCTGCGGATGCTCCTCGAACCATTGCGACAAGAGTTCGTTGACGAGGCCCTCGACGACCGGGCGGACCTCCGAGGAGACCAGCTTGTCCTTCGTCTGGGATGAGAACTTCGGGTCCGGGCATTTGATGCTGAGCACGCAAGTCAGGCCCTCGCGGGTGTCCTCGCCGGTAAGATCGACCTTCTCCTTCTTGAGCAGTCCCGAGCTTTCGGCATAGCCAACGAGCTGACGCGTGAGCCCGCTGCGCAAACCGATAAGATGCGTGCCGCCGTCGCGCTGCGGAATGTTGTTGGTGAAGGGAAGCACATTCTCGTGGTAGCTGTCGTTCCACCACAGAGCGACCTCGACGCCGATCCCGTCGCGCTCGCCCTTGATGAGGATAGGTTTATCGATCAGTGCGGTCTTGGCGCGGTCGAGGTAGCGCACGAAGGCCTCGAGGCCGCCCTCATAGAACAGCTCCTCGCGCTTGGGCTCGGCATGGCGCAAGTCGGACAATATGATCCGGACGCCCGAATTGAGGAACGCGAGCTCCCGCAAGCGGTGCTCGATGGTCGCGTAGTCGAACTCGACCATGGTGAAGGTTTCGGGCGATGGCGTGAACGTGACCTCGGTGCCGCGCTTCGGCTTGCCGTCGACGATTGGCGCAGGTCCGACCACCTTGAGAGGCGCGACAGCGTCGCCGCCCGCGAATTCGATGAGGTGCTCGAGCCCGTCGCGCCAGACGCGCAGCACGAGCCGCGTCGACAACGCATTGACCACCGAAACGCCAACCCCATGCAGGCCGCCCGAGACCTTGTAGGAGTTTTGGTCGAATTTTCCGCCCGCATGCAGCTGCGTCATGATGACTTCGGCGGCCGACACACCCTCTTCGTCGTGGATCCCGGTCGGAATCCCGCGCCCGTCGTCGGTGACGGTGCACGAGCCGTCGGCGTTGAGAGTCACGGTCACAAGCTTCGCGTGGCCGGCCAGCGCCTCGTCGATGGCGTTGTCGACGACCTCGTAGATCATGTGGTGGAGGCCGGAGCCGTCATCGGTGTCGCCGATGTACATGCCCGGCCGCTTGCGCACGGCGTCTAGGCCACGCAACACCTTGATCGAATCCGCGCCATAGCTTTCGATGGCGGCCTTGGCGTCGTTGGCCAGGCCCTTGCCTTCTTCGTCCAAAATCAGAGCCTTTTCGTGATGGGCACGGCCGACGGCGAAACCGCGATTCGCGATTTCGCCACCCTAGCCTGTCAGGCCCGCAAATGCACGTGTTAACGGGGGTCCGCCGCCGTCAACTGGACCCCGCAGCAGCGCCCGTGCGCAGCCATTTCCAAGCTTACAATATATTGGTGTTCAAAGGGATTTTTCCAGTGGCGGCGGCCGTCCCTTGAGTTCACCCGGCCCGCGCAGCGGCAAGTTCGCTCCGGGCCACGGCGCGCAGCATCGTCTGGTCGCTGGAGATGGTGCACAGCTGAAAGCCGAGCGCCTGCATCGCCCGTGCGTCGACGCCGTCGAAACAGAACATTGCCGCGTATTTCCCGTGCGCCTTGGCGCGCTCGACGACCCGCCGCGCCTCGCTCATGACCGCCGCGCCACGCGGCTCGACGCCGGCTCCGTTACTCAAGGCGATGGAAAGATCCGATGGTCCGACATACACGCCATCCAAGCCATCGACGCTCAGAATGTCGTCGAGCGCGTTCAGAGCGGCGCGGGTCTCGATCATCGCGATCGCCTGGGTCATTGCATTGGCCGCCTTGAGGTAGGCGGAGGCGTCCAGGCCGCTGAGCGGCATCGCGGCGCGCGGGCCCCAGGAGCGCTGCCCGAGCGGCGGGAATTTGACGGACTCGACCAAGCGTCGCGCATCTTCGCCGCTGTCGATCATCGGCGCGAGGATTCCGCAGGCGCCAGAGTCCATGAGCTGGCTGGCCAGGGCAAATGCGCCGATCGGCACGCGAGCGATCGTTGGTTTGCCCGCAAGCGCCACGCGCAAGATCGAACGCGCAGCGCCGTCGAAGTCGACAGCGCCGTGCTGCATGTCGAGCACAACCGCATCGAAAGCTTCCCGCGCCAAGGCCTCGGCGACGGCCGGCTCATTCATGGTGACCCAAGCGCACAAAGCCTGCCCGCCGGCAGCCAGACGATCGGAGAGCATATTCAGCACAGACTCGTTCATTCTCACTCCCGGTGACCAAAACCGTGCCCCTTCACGCAAGCGCCGCGCGTTAAGAGCCCGCTAACCACAAATCTCCGCCGACGCGCAAACGCCTTCATTACGCCGAGTTCATTTGAAATTCATGTCAGGAGCAGTCAGCTTCCATGGACGAGGACAGGGACGATGAAACGCATACTCGTTGCAGCGCTTGTCGCAGGTTCCCTATCCGCTCCCACCTTTGCGCTGGCTGCGGAGGGCGATCAGCAGGCTTCACGCGCGGAGCGCATGCAGCAATGGGCGGCCGACCGCGCGACGATGCTGGACGCAAAGCTCGCCGGTATGAAGGCTGGCCTTGGACTGACAAGTGATCAGGAGAAGCTCTGGGGCCCGTTCGAGTCCGCGGTCAAGGACGCCGACAAGTCGCGAATGGACGCCATGGGTGAGATGATGCGGATGCGCTCGCAGGGCGAGCGGATGTCGCCGATCGACCATCTTGAAGCCATGGCCGACCGTCTGTCGCAGGGCGCGACGAACGTCAAGAAGATCGCCGACGCCGCCAAGCCCCTGTACGACAGCCTCGATGAGTCGCAGAAGCACAAGTTTGGCATGCTTGGCCGCATGCTGATGCCGGAGCGGTCCCGGTTCGCCATGGAGATGATGCACCACCATATGGGCGAACACGACCACGACGGCGCCGAGTAGTCCCAGGGCGGTATATTAGCCCTCGGGGAAAAGAAGACGCGGCCGCCCCCCTCGGCCGCGTCTTCCATTTTTAGGGCGCCCCCGCATGGCGCGGATTAGCCAGCTTTAGGACCGAACGGCCACAACGCGATCGACGCCGGCAAGGTCCTCGTAGGTCACGACGTCGGTAAAGCCACATTGATTCGCGATTGCAGCTACGTCGGTCGCTTGGCCCATGCCAAGTTCGACGAGCAACCAACCGCCCGGGGTAAGTAAGCGCCTCGATTCCGGTAGAATTCGTCGATAGGCGGCAAGTCCGTCAATTCCACCGTCCAGCGCGAGCCAAGGATCGAAGTCACGGACCTCGCGCGGCAGCCCTGCAAGCTCAGCCGTCGGAATGTAGGGCGGGTTCGAGACGATCAGGTCAAATCGCCCTTCAAGACCCTTCGTCCAGTCGCCAACCCCAATCTCGGCCCTGAGAGACAAACCGCACGCCTGAAGATTTCCCCGCGCGACGCCGGCAGCATCGGCTGAAATATCGACACCGACACCGCGCGCGGCGCCGAATTCGGTCAACAGCGCGCACAACAGCGCGCCGGAGCCAATACCAAGGTCGAGGATACGCAGTGGGTCCTCACGACGATCGCGCAAAATCGAGAGCGCAGCTTCGACGATCGTTTCCGTTTCGGGTCGCGGATCCAGCACATGCGGCGTAACGGCGAGCGAGAGACCCCAGAATTCGCGTTTGCCGACGATCCTCGACAGGGGTTCTCCGACCGCTCGCCGCGCAGCGACGTCTTGAACCTTTGAAGCCGCAGACCCGAGCGGCTCCCGCGGGTCGACAATCAATGCGACAGGCGAGATGCCTGAGGCGGCGCAAAGGCTGACGCGCGCCTCTCGCGCCGGGTTTTCAATTCCGCAGGTCTTGAACGTTCTCTCGAGGCTCGCGAGGGCCTCGGAGCGAGCGGTGGAAGCCTCAAGATTGAGGCCGTTCGTCAAGCGACCTGGCCGTGGCAGTGTTTGAATTTCTTGCCTGATCCGCACGGACACTGTTCATTTCGACCGACCCGGCCCCATGTCGCGGGATTCTTCGGGTCGCGATCGACCTCGGCTACTCCGGCCGTCGCCGTCAAAAGACCGGCGTCCGCCGACGCAGAAAGGGGAGCGAACGTATATTCGTTTTCGCCGGTGGCGGGATCGATGTGTTGATATTGCATGGGCGGCGGCTCCGGCTCAGGTTGCTGGAACCGCACCTCGACCCGCGAGATTTGCGCGATCACCCCTTCGTGCCACTGGGTAATCAATTCTCGGAACAGCTCGAAAGCTTCAGATTTGTACTCGTTCAAGGGATCGCGCTGCGCCATGCCGCGCCAGCCGATGACCTGGCGTAGATGGTCGAGCGTGACGAGATGTTCGCGCCACAAATGGTCAAGCGACTGCAGGATAACCTGCTTCTCGATATATCGCATGACGTCGGGCGTGTTGCGCTCGATTCGCTGCGTGTAGGCGTCCTCGGCCGCCTTGTGGAGCCGGGCCGCGACTTCTTCGTCGGCAATGCCCTCCTCCTTGGCCCAATCGTCGACCGGGAGATCGAGGCTCAGCTTATTCGTAACCTCACTCTTTAGCCCAGCAATGTCCCAAGCCTCGGGATAAGCGTCGTGGGGGATATGTTTGGCGACGATGTCATCGATGACGCCTGTGCGCATATCCTCGATCGTCGACTCGAGCGATTCCGACGCCATCATCCGGCGCCGGTCTTCGAATATGACCTTGCGCTGGTCGTTCATCACATTGTCAAATTTGAGAATGTTCTTGCGCATGTCGAAATTGCGCGCTTCGACCTTCTGCTGCGCCTTCTCGAGCGCTTTATTGATCCAAGGGTGGACAATCGCTTCGTCCTCTTTGAGGCCGAGACGCTTGAGCATCGCGTCCATGCGCTCCGCTCCGAAAATGCGCATGAGATCGTCTTGCAGGGACAGAAAGAACTTCGATCGGCCCGGATCCCCCTGACGGCCCGATCGGCCGCGCAACTGATTATCGATCCGGCGGCTTTCGTGCCGCTCCGTGCCGATGATGTAGAGCCCGCCGGCGTCGATCGCCTTCTGTTTGAAGGCGGCGACCTCCGCGCGGATAGACGCCTCATGACCCTCGCGCGACTCCGGCGGCGCCGTGGCGTCAATTTCCTGTCTGACCCGCATCTCGACATTGCCGCCGAGCTGAATGTCGGTGCCACGTCCCGCCATGTTGGTTGCGATCGTGATCGCGCCGGGGACCCCCGCCTCCGCAATGATAAAGGCTTCCTGCTCGTGGTGGCGGGCGTTCAGAATCGCGAAGTTCTTTGAAGGCTTGCCGGCGCGCGCCGCGGCATAAAGCGCCGTCAGTGCGTCAGGCTTGGTGAAATCAATCTTTTTGTACCCTTGCCGTTCAAGCACATCGCCGAGCTGCTCAGACTTTTCAATCGATGTTGTGCCCACCAGCATCGGCTGCAAATTGGCGTTGGCGGCTTCGATCTCACGGACCACGGCGCGCATCTTTTCGTCCGTGGTGCGATAGACTTCATCATCCTCGTCAAGGCGCGAAATCGGCCGGTGCGTCGGAATCTCGACGACGACGAGCTTGTAGATTTCCGCGAATTCGTCGGCTTCCGTCGCGGCGGTGCCGGTCATTCCGGCAAGCTTCTTGTAGAGACGGAAATAGTTTTGGAAGGTGATCGAGGCCAGCGTGACGTTCTCAGGCTGGACCGTCACGCCCTCCTTCGCCTCGAGCGCCTGATGCAGCCCTTCCGAGTAGCGCCGCCCCGGCATCATGCGGCCGGTGAACTCGTCGACGATCACAACTTCGTCGTTACGGACGATGTAATCCTTGTCGCGTTGAAAAAGCTTGTGAGCCCGGGCCGCCTGGTTCAAGTGGTGGACCAGGGTCGCGTTTGACGCCTCGTAGAGCGATCCTTCCTTCATCACGCCGGCCGAGCGCAGCAACGCTTCAGCGTGCTCGTTCCCTGCGTCAGTCAGGTTGACCGTGCGTTGCTTCTCATCGAGCTCGAATTCCTCGCGGGCGAGTTCAGGGATGATCGCGTTGACCGAAACGTAAAGACCGGAGCGGTCTTCCGAGGGGCCCGAGATGATGAGCGGCGTCCGCGCCTCGTCAACCAGGATCGAATCGACTTCGTCGACGATGGCGAAGGCGTGGCCACGCTGGACCATCTGCGCCATATCGTACTTCATGTTGTCGCGCAGATAGTCGAAGCCGAACTCGTTGTTCGTGCCGTAGGTCACGTCGGCGGCGTAGGCCTGTCGGCGCTGATCGTCGTCGAGGCCATGCACGATGACGCCGACGGTCATGCCGAGGAACTGGTAAATCTGACCCATCCACTCGGAGTCGCGGCGGGCAAGGTAGTCGTTCACCGTGACGACGTGGACGCCCTCTCCGGCGAGCGCATTGAGATAAACCGCGCTCGTAGCGACCAGCGTCTTGCCCTCGCCGGTGCGCATTTCGGCGATCGCGCCCTCATGCAGCACAAGCCCGCCCATGAGCTGAACATCGAAGTGGCGTTGCTTGAGAGTCCGCTTGGCGGCTTCGCGCACGGCGGCGAAAGCGGGCGGGATGAGATCGTCGAGCGTTTTGCCGGCCTTGAATTCAGCCCGCAACTCTTCTGTCTTCGCGCGCAGTTGATCGTCGGTCAGGGCCTCGAATTCGGGCTCCAGCGCGTTGATGGCCGCGACCGTGGGCCGGTAGCCTTTGAGGCGTCGGTCGTTGGACGAGCCAAAGACCCGCTTCATCACGGAGTCGAACTTAAGCGCGCCGAGCATTTTCGACCTTTCCTACCCGCCCCGCTGAAGGGGTCTTCCGCTTCTTGCCCGGCCAAGCAGGGGCGAAGGCGGCGCGGACGATGGCGGTAACAATAAAAAGCGCGAAAAAGGCAAAAATAGCCCATTTTCGCGCAAGCTAAACGGAATTCCAGGTGAGATAGGAGCCGCGCCTCGCCTTGTCAATGATCGTGGCCTCTTCGTAAGACGCAGCTCAGTGCTGGCATTTCGAGCAGTAGAATGTAGAGCGCCCGGACTGCGTGATCCTGGCGACGGTCCCGCGGCAATTTTCCCGCGCACAGGGCAAGCCTTCGCGATCGTAGACTTTGAAGACGTGCTGGAAATAGCCCAATTCGCCGTTGGCTTGCCGGTGATCGCGCAAAGTCGAGCCGCCGGCCTCGACGGCTTCTTCGAGGACGTCGCGGATTGCCTTGGCGACTGCCGCTGCGGCCTTGGTGGGACCGCCGCGGGCATTCGCCAGGATGCTCGCTGGCTTCGAGGGCGAGAGACCGGCGCGAAATAGAGCCTCGGACACATAGATGTTGCCCAGCCCGGCGATGCGCTTCTGGTCGAGCAAACCGGCTTTGAGAGACGTGCGGGCGCCGGCGAACAGCTTCGCCAGGGAATGCGCGTCAAACTCGGGCGCTAGCGGCTCGGCGCCGAGGCCGCGCATCCGTGGATGCTGGTCGAGCGTCTTGGTCGGCGCGAGATCCATGAAGCCGAAGCGCCTGGGATCGTTATAGGTGACGACCCAGCCGTTATCGAGGACGAAAACGACATGATCGTGCTTCGGATCCTTTGAACGCTCGTGATGGAACTTGCCGGGCGTTGAAACCGCGGTCTTTTCCATCCGGAACGAACCGGACATGCCTAAGTGGACGATCAGGGTCTCGCCGCTGTCCAGCTCGAAGAGAAGATATTTGGCGCGGCGGCTCACCTCGACGATGCGCCGGCCGGTCAGCCGTTTCGCGAACGAAGTCGGGGAACGGGAAGCGAATGTCCGCCCGCCGCAACTCGACTTTGTCGATCCGGGCGCCGCGCATGACGGGCGTAAGGCCCCGCCGCACAGTCTCGACTTCGGGCAGCTCAGGCATTGCGGGAGCCTTGGCTCACGAAAAGAAAACCGGTCTGGCCGGCGGCGCCGAAGGGATGGTCATCGTCCCGTTTAGGTAAGCGCGCTCGTTCGCCGCTTCAATCGGCGTCCGATGAGACGGGCGGCCTTCGTCCGCCCTGCAAGCGCGGGCAAGTAAGCGCCAGTAAACGCCAGTAGGCGCGCATAAACGCTAGTAAAATGGCTAGCGTTTACTAGCGTTTATTTTTTGGAATTGGGACTTTTCAATGGGTTACACGCGATTCAAATAAAATTTTTCTCCCTCGCGCGCCATTCGCGAAACGTGCCGGCGATCTCCCCTCTTCTCTCCTCCATTGGCGTCTGACAAGGCGCTGAACTCGATCCGGCGAATAGAAAGTTTGTACCACAAAATCTCGTTTTTCACAAGCATTTGCTCTCGCGAAATTTGGGCGAGCCTCCTAGGTCCCCTCGGCCCCAAGATCTGCTCAGAGAGCCCCAGCCTTAGTGGATCTCCGGGTCCGCCGTCGGCGCGCCGCGCTCCAGAAAGTCGAAGTCGCAACCTTCGTTCGCCTGGCTCACATGCTCCGAGAACAAGCGCCCGTAGCCACGGCCGTAGCGAGGCGGGGGCTGCCTCCAGGCCGCGCGGCGCCGGTCGAGCTCCTCGTCGCTGACCTGCATGCTCAGGCGGCGGCCGGGGATGTCGAGTTCGATGACGTCGCCGTCGCGCACCAGAGCGAGCGGGCCGCCGATGAAGGATTCCGGCGCCACATGCAGGACGCAGGCGCCGTAGCTGGTGCCGCTCATGCGCGCGTCGGAGACGCGAACCATGTCGCGGACGCCTTTGGCCAGCACCTTTTTGGGGATCGGCAATTGGCCCCATTCCGGCATGCCCGGCGCTCCGATCGGCCCGGCGTTCTTGAGCACCAGGACCGAATTCTCGTCGACATCGAGGTCCGGATCGTCAATGCGCGCGGCCATGTCGTTATAATCTTCAAATACGACCGCCTTACCCGCATGTTTGTGCAGGTGGGATTCGGCCGCGGGCGGTTTGATGATCGCGCCGTCGGGAGCGAGGTTGCCGCGCAGAACGGCGAGGCTGTCGGACGCGACCAGCGGATTGTTCAAGGGCCGAATGACGTCTTCGTTATAGATCGCCGCCCGCTCGACATTGTCGCCGATCGTCGCCCCGTTCACCGTGCGCGCGCCGGTCTTCAGCCTGCCGCCGATCGCCAATTGCTTGAGCACCGCGGGCAAGCCGCCGGCGTAGTAAAAAGTCCTCCATGAGATAGGCGCCGGAGGGCCGGATGTTGGCGAGCAGCGGCGTCTCCCGCGCAATTCTGTCGAAAGCCTCCATATCGAGCGCAAGACCCGCGCGGCGCGCAAGCGCGATCAGATGCACAACCGCGTTGGTCGAGCCGCCGATCGCGAGGACGGCGGAAACGGCGTTGTGGATCGCATCCTCCGTGATCAGATCCGACGGTTTCAGATCGTCCCAAACCATGTCGACGATGCGTTTTCCCGTGCGCGTCGCCATGACGGCATGGCGCGAGTCGGCCGCAGGGATCGAGGCCGCGCCCGGCAACGTCATTCCGAGCGCCTCGGCGGCGCTGGTCATGGTCGAGGCGGTGCCCATCGTCATGCAGTGACCGGGCGAGCGCGCGATGCCCTGTTCGATCTCCCCCCAGTCCTCGGACGTGATCGTGCCGGCGCGCAATTCCGCCCAGTATTTCCAGACGTCGCTGCCGGAGCCCAGCGCATTGCCGCGCCACGAGCCGCGCAGCATCGGGCCTGCGGGCATGAAGATCGCCGGGAGATTCATCGAGATCGCGCCCATGAGCAGCGCGGGCGTGGTCTTGTCGCAGCCGCCCATCAGCACCGCGCCGTCGGCAGGATAGGAGCGCAACGCCTCCTCCGCCTCCATCGCCAGAAAGTTGCGGTACATCATGGTCGTCGGCTTCTGGAATGGCTCGGACAACGTCATCGCCGGCAATTCGACCGGAAAGCCGCCCGCCTCCCACACGCCGCGCTTCACCTCCTCGACCCGTTGCTTGAAATGCGTGTGGCAGGCGTTGATGTCGCTCCAGGTGTTGATGATCCCGATCACCGGCTTGCCCGCGTAATCGGCGCGTTCGTAGCCCATCTGGGCCGTGCGCGAGCGATGGCCGAAAGAGCGCAGGTCGTTCACCCCGTACCAGCGATGAGAGCGAAGATCTTCCGGGCGCTTACGGGCCATTGTCGAACTGTCCTTTTCTCGGATGGGCTGAGCGGTGATCCTACATCAAGCTCGGCAGGTAAAGCGCAATGGAGGGAAATGCGATCAAGATCACGAGACGGACCATGTCGGTCGCGATGAACGGCAGGACGCCTTTGAAGATGGTCGCGAAGCTCACGTCTTTGACCGCGGTCTTGATGACGAAGACGTTCATGCCGACCGGCGGATGGATCAGGCCGAGTTCGACCGTCATGACGATGATGATTCCGAACCAGATCGGGTCGAAGCCGAGCGCCGTCACGACGGGGAAGACGATCGGCACGGTCAGAATGATCATCGCCATGGCGTCCATGAGACAGCCGAGCACGAGATACATGAGCATGATGAGCGCGAGCACGCCGTAGCGGCCGACGCCGAGGCCGGTGAGGAATTCGGTCAGTTTCTGCGGCGTCTCGGTGACGGTGAGGAAATAGCCGAACAAGAGCGCGCCGATCAGAACGGTGAACACCGCGGCGGCGGTGCGCGTCGCCTGCAACAGCGCCGCGAGCACGCCGGCGGGCTTCAGTTTTCCTCGCGCGACCGAGATCAGAAACGCGCCGCACGCGCCCACCCCGCCCGCCTCGGTCGGCGTGAACAGGCCGCCGTAAAGCCCGCCGATCACGAACCCGAACAACACGAGCGCAGCCCAGACGTCGCGCAGCGACCGGATCCGCTCGCTCCAGTCGCTGCGCGGGCCAGCCGGCAGAAAGCCCGGCCGCACGATGCCGATGGCGGCGATCGTCATCATGTACATCGAGACAGCAAGCAGGCCCGGAAGAATGCCGGCGATGAACAGCTTGCCGATGTCCTGCTGGGTGATGAGACCGTAGACGGCGAGCACGGTCGAGGGCGGAAAGATGGCGCCGAGCGTGCCGCCAGCGGCGATCACGCCGGCGGCGAAGGATTGCGGATAATCGTATCGCCGCATCTCGGGATAGGCGACGGTGGCGAAGGTGGCGGCAGTCGCGACGGACGAACCGCTGATCGCGGCGAAGCCGGCGCAGGCGGCGATCGTCGCCAGGCCCAGTCCGCCGCGCCAATGGCCGATGAAACTGTTCGCCGCGCGGAACAATTCGCGGCTCATGCCGGAAGCGGAGACAAAGGCGCCCATCAGCAGGAACATCGGGATGACGCCGAATGTGTAATCGGTCACCGTCCGCATCGAGGTCTGCCCGACCATCTTGAGCGCAGGAGCGAGGCCGACGATCGCGGCATAGCCGACCACGCCGACGAGCCCCATCGCCATGCCCACGGGAACTCGCAGCAGAATCAGCCCGAACAAAGCGACGAAGCCGAGCGCGGCCGCCGCGTTGGAACTCATCGCCTTCGCCTCATTCCACGGCCTTGGCGATCGGTTCGGAACTGAGTTTCTCGGGGTGAAAAATAAGCCGCCAGGTGCGCACGGCGATGAGGATCACGGCGGACACGTCGCCCGCCCAGGCGACGGCGAAGAACGGCCATGTCGGCAGATGAAGATCGTAGGTCAAAACATGATCAGCGCGCGTCGAGCGCACTTTGTCGAACAGCATTGCAGTCTGAACCGTGACGACGAACAAGAGCACCAGCGTCGCGAAAATATCGATCATACGTTTGCCGCGCGGGCCCGCCGCCGCCCACACGAGGTCGACCGTGATGTGACCGCCGCGATAGCTCGTCGCCGCAATGCCCCAGAAGATGAGGATGCCGAGCAGCAGGCGGCCGAAATCGTAGGAATCGGGAATTGACGCGTTGAACAGATAGCGGAGCAGAACGGAGACAAAAATGTCGATGGCGACAATGCCGATGAACGCCGCGGCGGCGAGCTCGATGCCGTCGATGAACCGGTCCATCGCATTGCCAGTCACTCCCGCGCGCCGGCCCTCGGCTGCGGTCATGGACCCGCGCCATATTTCGCGATGCTGGCGTTGAGTTCAGCGAGCGCGGCGTCCGGATCGGCGCCCGCCTGCTTCACCGCGGCCGCCCAGCTTGCCTTCAGCGGCTCGACCGTCGCGCGCCAGGCCTCCATCTGATCGGGCGTGAGCTTGGTGAGCTCGTGCGTGGGATCGGCTCTCATCTTGTCGCGACCGGCGGATTCGAAATCGCCCCAAGGACCGGCAATCTTCACCGCCCAGTCGGTCGAGCAATGATCGTCCATGACCTTCTTCTGCGCCGGGCTCATCGACTCGTATTTGTCCTTGTTCATCGAGAAGGTGAACACGGTCGTGTAGAGCGGCGCGTCGATATGGTGTTTGACGACCTTGTCGATGCCGAACAGATAGAGCGAGCCCCAGGGGAAGGTGATGGCGTCGGCGACGCCGCGCTCGAGAACCTCGCGCGCCTCGGGAGCCGAGGCCTGCACATTCGTGCCGCCGAGCTTGGTTACGAGTTCGGCGATCGTACTTTGCGCCGGGCGCACCTTCGCGCCGCGTAGATCCTGCGGCAGAACGATCTTCTTGCGGGAGTGCAGCGCGCCGGGGTCGTGAATGAAGGCGAAGCAGAAATGCGTATCCTTCATCTCCGTCGCCGCATATTTGCGATACCAGGAATCGAGCGCCGCGGTGCCCTTGCGCGCGTCGCCGAACATGAATGGCATCTGGCCGATGGCGATGATCGGGAAACGGCCCGGCTGATAGCCAGGATTGACGTAAGTGATGTCGGCGATGTCGTCGCGCGCCATGTCGTAATGATCGAACGCCTTGCCGAGCTGTTCAGATGGAAAGACCGTAATCTTGATCGTGCCGCCGGAGGCCTTCGCGATATCCTCGCCCCACGCTTTGGCCGCACTGGTCAGCGGGTGCGCGGGCGGAACCCAGAGCGAGAGCCTGAGATCGACCTCCTTGTCTTGAGCGAAGGCGGGAACGGCGATTCCGACCGCAAGAGCGAGAACGAGCGCCGGGCCGCGCAGAATCGGCGAACGGCCGAAAGGCGTGCGCAGATTGCGCCGGACCGGGTCAATCTCGGCATGTCTCCTCCCACGCATCGTCTTGTCGGATCATCTCGCAGGCCGCCGGCGCGGATCGTCAAGCGCGAGCGCCAGGAGCGCCGTTGGGCCGGCTTCAGATCTTTCTGTTCTTCGCGTCCCAGTTGCGCTCGAGGTTGGCGATCAGCGCCGGGCTGAAGTGACAATAGGCCTGCTCGCGCGCGTAGACCGAAGCGTAGCGCCGGAAAAGATCGAGAGGCTCCTGGCCAACTCTGAAGGCGCGACGGTTGCCGATGGCGCTGACTGCTCCGGCGCTTGTAAGCCCATCGACGACGCGGTCGACCGCCGCGTCCATCTCGGCGGCGGGCGCGATCTCGTCGCAGATGAGCCGCCCGTCCGGACTGTCGCACTTCAGTCTGCGTTCGTAGAGGATAGCCTGCCGCGCGATGCGGTCGCCGACGAAGCGGGGCAGGCGCAAATTCGCGAAGCCGGGAATGATTCCTTCCTTGCGCGCGGGCAAGGTCAGGAACGCGTCCGACGCGGCCAAAACGTAGTCCATGCACAACAAGGCCTGGCAATGGCCGCCGATGGCGAACGTGTCGACCGCGGCGATCCATAGCTTTTCGACGCCCGCGTCCGTTGACGTCGTCGGGGACACTCTCCGGCGCAGCGACGCCGCGGATGAGCTTGTGCACATAGCCGAGGTCGCGGGTCAGGAACCAAAGGTAGGGAATCTTGCCGAGGTAGAGATGGGTGAGATTGATGCCCGCGCCAAAAATGCGCTTGCCTCGATATTTCTCGTTGTCCACCGCGACGCCGCGCATGACCGCGATCTCGGTCGTCCGATCGAGCGTCGCGACGTCGACGGCGAGCTCGGTCTCAGCAAGGGTGGTGTCGTCCTCGGCATTGAGAAAACGCGGATTGATCATGTCGAGATGGACAGCCTTGCCGCGTCGGGTGAGGCGCGCAGCGCCGAGATCGAGGGAGCCGCGTGCGGCGAATTCGGCGCCGAGCGCGGCGCTTTCTGGCCGCGGCAGGAGCATCGCGTGGCAGAGATGTTCGCCGATGCGCGGGCGCGAGAGCACATGCGCAAGGAACAGGCCCTGGTCGATCTCGGCGCCGGCCTTGTCGCCCTGCCGATGAGCGGCCTCGGCGTCGACCTCGTCTCGTGTCGGGACCAACCCGGGGACGAGCTTCGCCGCGGCGTAAACGAGGTCGTCGAGGCGACGGAATGTCGAGCCGCGTTCGGTCAGGCGATCGTAGACCGGCTCGACGTGAGTGGCGAGGAAGGATTCGCGAGACGCGCGCGCGTCCGACATGAGCGCGTCCGCAGCCGCCTGTTCGGCTTCGCTCCGCCGCGGCTTTAACGGCAGCCTGCGAAGGAGACTTGTCGCGCGGCGCCAGAAGGTGCTCGAGTCGCGAGTGTCGGCTTCGAAACTCGCCAGTCGTGACCGGGAAGGACTTCGGACCATTCCCGCACGTCGCGTTCGGGCAGGCCGGCGGCTCGCAATGGCCCCAGGGCGGATTCCGTCGCCGACGTCATGCTTTGGGCCTCTTGTCGATAACGCGCTTCGCCTTGCCGAGCGACCGCTCGATCTCAGCCGGCTTAAGCACGCTCACCTTCGCGGTGATGCCGATATGCGCCTTCATCGCGTGTTCGAGTTCGCTCGGCGGCGTGCGCGCGCGCCCCGTCGAGATCCGCCGGCGATCGAGCCTCAACCTGCACCTCCAGATCGTCCAGCCGGCCGTCTCGGCTCAGAATAAGCTGATAGTGCGCGGATAAACTGGGAATGCTCAGGATCAGCTCTTCGATCTGGGTTGGAAACACGTTGACGCCGCGCACGATCATCATGTCGTCCGTTCGGCCCGAGATTTTTTCCATCCGCCGCATCGAGCGCGCGGTGCCAGGCAGCAGTCGGGTCAAATCTCCGGTGCGGTAGCGGACCACCGGCATTGCTTCCTTGGTGAGCGAGGTAAACACGATCTCGCCAAAAGCGCCGTCGGGCAAGACGGCGCCGGTCGCGGGATCGACGATCTCGGGATAGAAATGATCCTCCCAAATGTGGAGGCCATCCTTGGTCTCCACGCATTCGCCGGCGACGCCGGGGCCAATCACTTCAGACAAGCCGTAGCTGTCGAGCGCGTCCATATCGAACGCCTCTTCGAGTTCATTGCGCATCGCGTTGGTCCAAGGCTCCGCGCCGAAGCTGCCGAGCTTCAAAGAGGAGCGCCGCGGGTCGAGCCCGTGGGCGCGGAACTCGTCGACAAGGCACAAGGCGTAGGACGGGGTTGAGAACAGGATGTCGGGCGCAAAATCGTTGATCAACTGAATCTGTCTTTCGGTCATGCCTCCGGAGATGGGCACGAGAGCGCAACCCAGCCGCGCGGCGCCGTAGTGATAGCCGAGACCGCCGGTGAAGAGGCCATAGCCATAGGCGTTATGCGCCATCATACCCTTGCGCCCGCCGGCGGCGCGGATCGTCCGCGCCACCATGTCGCTCCACATGGAGACATCGTTATGCGTATAGCCGACCACCGTCGGCTTTCCGGTCGTGCCGGAGGACGCGTGAATGCGCGCCAGCTGATCCCTCGGCACGGCCAAAAGACCGAACGGGTAGTTGGCTCTGAGGTCCGACTTGGCGGTGAAGGGAAAGCGTCTGAGGTCTTCGAGGGTGCGGAAGTCGTCCGGATGAACGCCGTGCTGATCAAACTTGGCGCGCATTGCCGGGACAGCGTCATAGACGCGCCGCAGCGTGACGCGAGCCGGCGCGTCTGCAGAGCGATGATCTCGTCGCGGGAAGCCGTCTCGATCGGATCGAGCAGGCTTTTGTCCGGCGCTTCGCCAAGCCTCATGACGAGCGACCTGGTGAGACTGACGCAGCGTGACGGGATACGCACCGTCCCAACCGCGCGCCGCTCCATCGATGCAGGCATATCTCCTCCCTATCGCGCGCCGAGTTGATCCGGCGTCGCCCCATCTCATAGCCAAGGCCGCAACTCGTCAAGCCGGACGGTGCGCCAAAGCCGACTTGTCCCGTCTTGCGCCGCGGCCCGGCGCAAACCGATTATTGCGCCAGGAAACTCAGAAGCGTCTCGTTGAAGGGCTGCGTCGCTTCGAGATGCCCGAGATGGCCGACGCCGTCGAACACCTTCACTTTCGCGTTCGCCATGCGCGCCGCCAAAGCTTGCGCGAGATCGGCGTTCTTGCCCATTTTGCGCGCGCAATTCGGGCGGCGCGAACGGACGCCCCGGCGCGTTGTGGTCGTTGGCGCCCATGATGAACAGGGTCGGCCGATCAATGAGCGGGATCTCGTGCGCCACCGGCTGGGAATAGATCATTTGGTATGAAGCGACGAACGACTTGAGCCAGCGCGGATATTCGCCGCTCTCCTTGATCTGTTCGCGTAGCTGGACGAACGGCTCGATCGCGCTCGACGGCAGGCTCAGCGCGTAGTTGGTCATCAGTTGCTTGCGGTAGCCGTCCGCAGCTCAGCGCGCGTTCGTTGTTCGCGAGCATTTCGTCCGTGACCGGCGGCGCGTAAAGGCGATAGTCCTCGAGACCAATCGGTGAGTAGAGAACGAGATGGTCGATGCGCGAGCCATAGGCGCGCGCCAGGCGGACCGCGAGCATTCCGCCCATCGAATGCCCGACCAGGTCGAAGCGGTCCACATGGAGACTATCGAGCAGCGCGATGGTCGCGCGCGCCATATCGTCGAAACTGTAAGCGAAAGTGGGCTTGGACGACTTGCCGAAGCCGATCTGGTCAGGGGCCACGACCCGATAGCCGGCCTCGGTCAGCGCCTTGATGGTGGGTTCCCAATAGCTCGCCGGGAAATTCCGGCCATGCAGAAGGACGACTGTCCGCCCGTTCGACGGCCCGACTGGCGGCGCATCCATATAGGCAAGGCGCAAATCCTCGCCCTGGAGCGTTATTGGCATGAAATGGACGGGATAAGGGTAAGGGAATCCTTCAAGCGCGATGCCCATCGCCTCGGCGCGGACCGCTTGCGGGGCGAAAGCAACGAACAGGGCCATGGTGATGAGCAAACAATGGACAAGTGCGCGGCGTAGCAACATGGCGAACCCTCGGCGGCGCGGCAGTTTCATCATGCTGGAGATCGCTACTCCCCGAATGACGACAACATCAAGGCGCTCGACTTCGTGGCGCAGCACTTGGACATGAGTGCGCGCCGCGCTCTTGTCTGACCAGGCGATCTGGGCGACGATTGCACGCATCGTCCGCCGGTCGGGGGCCTGAGCGGCAAGGAGTACACAGATGAGCCCGCGGACGTCCGAATCGACGGAGCCGTCCCCGACCGCGCCCGAGCCACGAGATGGAGACGAACGGCGCTTCACCCGTCGGAGCTTGTTCGGAGCGAGCGCCGGCGCGGCGGCCGCCGCAATCGTTTCCCGCCCGGCCCTGGCGCAAGAAGGCGACAACCTGCCGCCGTCGGTCCCGGAATGGCAGCTTGAACCCGGCGAGGAGACGCTAAGCCAGCCCTATGGGCGGCCGTCCAAGTTCGAAGCCAATGTCGTGCGCCGCTATCGCCAAGGCTTGCCCGAGCCGCCTACGCGCTTGTCGTCGTTCAGCCTCACGCCGCTCCAGGATTTGCACGGAATCATCACCCCGAACGGCCTGCATTATGAGCGCCACCATGCGGGGGTTCCGACGATCGATCCGTCCGAGCACCGGCTGATGGTGCATGGATTGGTCGAACGGCCGCTCATTTTCACCATGGAGGACGTGACGCGATTTCCATCCGTGTCGCGCATTCACTTCCTCGAATGTTCCGGCAACACCCAAAACTGGGGCGCGCCGAAGGCCGAGCTCACGGCCCAGGACACGCACGGCCTCCTCAGCTGCTGCGAATGGACCGGAGTTCTGCTTTCGACCGTGCTCGCGGAAGCGGGCGTCAAGCCGGAGGCGAAATGGATGCTGGCCGAAGGCGCCGACGCGGCGTCAATGACGCGCAGCATCCCGATCGAAAAGGCGCTCGACGATGCCTTGCTCGCCTATGCCCAGAACGGCGAGCGGCTGCGGCCCGAGCAGGGCTATCCGCTCCGCTTGCTGCTGCCCGGATACGAAGGCAACACCAACGTCAAGTGGCTTCGGCGGCTCAAACTTGGGGCGGAGCCGTTCCAAACGCGCGAGGAAACCTCGAAATACAGCATGCTCATGCCGGATGGCTCGGCGCGCCAGTTCAATTTCGTGATGGAGGCAAAGTCGGTCATCACGCTTCCGTCCGGCGGACAGCGGCTTGGCGCGCCTGGATTCTACGAGATCTCCGGCCTTGCCTGGTCGGGATCCGGAAAGGTCGCCCGCGTCGAAGTGACGACGGACGGCGGCGCATCCTGGCGAGACGCCGCGCTGCAAGAGCCGATCATGTCGAAGTGCCTGACCCGGTTTCGCGCGCCCTGGAATTGGGACGGCGGCCCGGCGACGCTTGCGAGCCGCGTCACTGACGAGACGGGCTACGTGCAGCCAACCCATGAGGCGCTCCTGAAAGTGCGCGATGTGCGATCCTACTATCACTACAACGCAATTCAGAACTGGAGCGTTGCGGCCAGCGGCGCGGTGACCAATGCCGGATAGAATTGGACGCGTGGCCATCGCGATCGCCGCGATGGTTGTGTCCGGCGCTGTCTACGCCGCCGAGCGCTACGACTTTGGCCGACCGGCCACGCCGGCGGAGATCGCAGGCTGGGACATCGACGCGTCTCCCAGCGGCGCCGGGCTGCCGCCGGGACACGGCGACGTCCGGCAGGGCGAGGCGATCTTCGCGGCGAAATGCGCGAGTTGTCACGGCGCCCATGGCGAGGGCAAGCCGATGGATCGCCTCGTCGGCGGCATCGGCACGCTGCGCGACAAGAAGCCGGAAAAGACCGTCGGCAGTTTCTGGCCCTACGCGACGACATTGTTCGACTTTGTGCGACGCGCCATGCCTCTCAACGCGCCGCAGTCCCTCACGCCCGACGAAGTCTACGCCGTTTCGGCTTACGTGCTGTTCCTCAACGGGATCGTCGCGCAAGAAACGACGCTCGACGCAGATACGCTCGCCAAGATCAAGATGCCGAATCGCGACGGCTTCGTCAGCGCCTATCCGACGCCGAGCGCAAGCGCCAAACCGTAGCGCACGAAATGCTGAACGCGCCACGCCTTGGCGCCCCGTCGCAGCCCGGTGTAGTGTCAATCAAAAGAAGCGCTTCGTGCGCCAGCAAGGGAGGACGAAATGGTCGACATCACCAGGCGGCGAGTCTTGCAGTCCGGCGGCGCAGCGGGATTGCTTCTCATGCCGGGCGTTGCGCGCGCCGAGCCTGCCTGGAATGGCCCCGCGCCGGAAGCTGGGGCTTCAATCCGCGTTTTGCGCTGGAAGCAGTTCATCCAGTCGGAGTTCGACAGTTTCGTCGCCAACACCAAGAAATTCACCGAGAAGACCGGCGTCAAGGTGCGCGTCGACGCGGAAAGCTGGGACGATATCCGACCGAAATCGGCGGTCGCCGCCAATGTCGGCGCCGGACCCGACATCATCATGGGGACGCTCGACGACCCGTTCAAGTTCAAGGACAAGCTGCTCGATCTCACCGATCTCGCCGAATATATCGGGGCCACGTCCGGGGGCTGGTACCCGGTCGCTCGAAAATACGGGACAAGCGGAAATCGCTGGATCGCGCTCCCGCAAGGCGCGACCGGCGGCTGCATGAACTATCGCATCAGCACGATGCGCGCCGCCGGCTTCGATGAGTTCCCCAAGGACACGGCCGGGCTTCTCAAATTATGCCAGGGCCTCAAAAAGGCCGGCAAGCCTCCTGGCTTCGCCCTCGGCCACGCCACCGGCGACGCCAACGGTTGGACTCAATGGTGTATGTGGGCCTTCGGCGGCAAGACGGTCGACGACAACAACAATGTCGCGATCGATTCGCCCGAGACGGTCGCCGCTCTTGAATACGCCAAGCAGCTCTACGCGACCTATATCGACGGCGTGTTGTCCTGGCTCGATCCGAGCAACAACAAGGCGTTCCTCGCCGACCAGATCGGCCTGACGTTGAACGGCATATCGATCTACACGGTCGCCAAGAACTCGCCCGATCCGGCGCTGAAGGCGATCGCCGCCGACATGGATCACGCCAATATGCCGATTGGCCCGAGTCGGGAAGCCGACCGAGCAGCAGAACATCCTCAACACCTACGCGTACAAGTACAGCAAGTATCCAAACGCCGTCCGCGAATATCTGCGCTTCATGTGGGAAAAGGATCAGGTCGACTATTGGGAGACTCAGTCGAATGGATACATGGCGCCGCCGTTGCCGGCCTGGAACGACAATCCAATCTGGACCGCCGATCCAAAGGTTACGCCTTTCCGCGATGTTCTGAAATACGCGCTCGATGATGGCTATTCGGGCGCGCTCGGAAATGCTTCGGCGGCAGTCATGGGCGATTTCGTGGTGGTCGACATGTTCGCCGAGGCGTGCACCGGGAACAAGTCGCCCAAAGACGCGGCGCACGATGCAGCCGAGCGGGTGAAACGATATTACAGCGCCTGAGCGAAGACGGCGCGGCGACACGACGCGACGATGAAGGGGGAGGCTAGCATTCGCCGAATTGACTCCCCGCCGCGTGACGGCCGAGGCGATTGCTGATGGCTTCGTTGACGCCGGTTCAACGAACGGCGCGGCTAGTCCCGGCACGGCAGCGGCTCGTCTTTCGTCTGCTCGACGACCGCAATGTTCTCGGTCTCCTCATGATCGCGCCAGCGGCGGCGTTCCTGCTGGTGTTTCTCGCCTATCCGCTGGGCTTAGGCTTCTGGCTCGGCATGACCGACGCCACGATTGGCCAGCCAGGCCGCTTCGTTGGCTTCGCCAATTTCATTTCCCTCGCCCACGACCAGATATTCTGGCTCTCGGTATTCAACACGACGTTCTATACGGTCGTGGCCAGCGCGCTCAAATTTGGCTTGGGCCTCTATCTCGCGCTCTTGCTCAATCGGCGACTGGCGATGAAATCGCTCATCCGCGCCGTCGTGCTGTTGCCGTTTGTCACGCCGACCGTGCTGTCGGCGATCGCCTTCTGGTGGATCTATGATCCGCAATTCTCGATCATATCCTGGTCGCTCATCAAGCTCGGTCTCATCCACCAGTACATCGATTTTCTCGGCCAGCCCTGGAACGCGCGCTGGTCGGTGATCTTCGCCAATGTCTGGCGCGGCATTCCGTTCGTGGCGATAACGCTGCTTGCCGGGCTGCAGACCATATCGCCGTCGCTCTACGAGGCCGCGACGCTCGATGGCGCGGGTCCGTGGCAGCGCTTTCGCTTCGTCACCCTGCCGATGCTGTCGCCGATCATCGCCGTCGTCATGACCTTCTCGGTGCTGCTCACGTTCACCGACTTCCAGCTCATCTACGCGATCACGCGCGGGGGTCCCATGAACGCCACCCAGCTGATGGCGACGCTCTCGTTTCAGCGCGCCATCACGGGGGGAAATCTCGGCGAGGGCGCCGCGATCGCCGACGCCATGGTGCCGTTTCTGCTGGCCGCCATCCTGTTCAGTTATTTCGGGCTGCAGCGTCGACGCTGGCAGCAAGGCTCGCGAGACTAACGATGGCTGCCAGCGCCGACGCGACCGAAGGCATGGACTATCTCGAGCGGCTGCCGCGCCGAGTGTTCACGCTCTATCTTCCCCTCGCCGTCTTCCTGTTCGTCTTGCTGTTTCCATTCTACTGGATGACGACGACGACCTTTAAGCCGGATGACGAGCTTTACGACTACGCGCGCTTCAATCCCTTCTGGGTCGCCCACCCGACGCTCGAACATATCGAGAAGCTGTTTTTCGAGACGAGCTATCCGTCCTGGCTCATCAACACGATGGTCGTTTCGGTGGCGGCGACGGCGATTTCCCTGTTTTGCAGCGTCTGCGCGGCCTATGCGATCGAACGTCTGCGCTTCTCCGGCGCGCGCTATGTCGGGCTCGCCATCTTTCTCGCCTATCTCGTGCCGCCCAGCATCCTGTTCATCCCGCTCGCCGCGATCATCTTCAAGATTGGCCTGTTCGACAGCGACTGGGCGCTGATCCTGACCTATCCAACCTTCCTGGTGCCGTTCTGCACCTGGCTGCTGATGGGCTATTTCCGCACGATCCCCTACGAGCTGGAGGAATGCGCGCTGATCGACGGCGCAACGCGGCTGCAAATCTTATGGAAAATCACCCTGCCGCTGGCGATTCCTGGCCTGATCTCGGCCGGCATTTTCGCCTTCACGCTGTCTTGGAACGAATTTATTTACGCGCTGACCTTCATCTCGTCGTCGGAGAACAAGACCGTTCCGGTCGGCGCCATCACCGAACTGGTCGAAGGCGACGTCTACCACTGGGGTTCGCTGATGGCGGCGGCGCTGTTCGGCTCGTTGCCAGTGGTGATCCTGTACTCGTTTTTCGTCGAGTACTACGTCTCGAGCCTGACCGGAGCGGTCAAAGAATAGCTGCTGCAGGATGGGATCGGCGCCTGCGGAAGGCTTTCCACCCATCCCGCTGATCGGCCGCGCGAGGCGGACGGGCCTTACATCGCCATCGCGTCCTTCGTGCACTTCTTGACGAAGGAGGTCATCGCGGCGCCGTGCAGGCTCTTATCCTTGGCCTGTCCCTCGCAAGACGTCCTTTCACACTTCGTCATAAAGCTGGTCTTGGCGGCGCCGGCGAGCTTTTTGTCCGTCGCCTGTGTCATGCAGGCGTCATCGGCGTAGGCGAGCGCCGGCGCTCCGGCGACGCAGAACGCAAGCGCGACCAGCGCGAACGTCTTGGTCATGGCGTAATCTCCCGAATCAGGCCGCCCATTTGCGGCCATAAATCCAACCATAACGTTGCGAGGGGCCGCTGGCGAGAGGCCGCCAGGGCTCCCTTTCAGAGGCGGACCACATATCAATCTTCAGCGAAATGTTGCAAAAGGCCCGGCCTTAAAATCCTGCCCGAATCGGAATGGAGCGATGCGGCGCCTGACGAACCGGCTCTTGATCTTGCTTGCCCTCGCGTTGCTCGCGCTCGGGGCGGCGGCGCAGCTTGCGCTCATTCACACTCCGGTTCCCCCGCTCGTCTTCATTATTGGTGGCGCGATACTGGGGTTGCTGCTCGTGATCGCGAAGCTTCCGCTCGTCGCTCGCCGACCGATCGTGTTCTTGATTACGCTGGCTCTGCTGGCGGCGCTGACTGCCGGCCTCGCCTATTTCCAGTTTGCGATCAAACCCGTGATGGTCAAAGGCTTCATCAGCGCCGCCTTCGCGCCGAAGCCGACGGCGGTGGCGGCCGAGGCGGTGAAAACCGAGAAATGGCCCCCCGAGCTGACGGCGATCGGGACCTTGCGCGCGTATCAGGGCATTCTCATCGCGCCTCAGGCGGCCGGCGTCGTCACCGCGAAGCATTTCGATTCCGGCGAAGACGTCGAAGCAGGCGCGCTGCTCATCAATATCGACGATTCCGTCGAGCAGGCCGACCTCGCAAATGGCCTTGCGCAATTGAAGAACGCCGATGCGACGTTGGCGCGCCAAAAGACGCTTGTGGCGCAGGGCAATACCCCGCAATCGACCGTCGACACGGCGCTCGCGACCCGCAACTCGGCGGCGGCGACCGTTGAGCGAACGCGCGCCGTCATCGCCCAGAAGGCGATTAAGGCGCCCTTTGCCGGCAGGCTCGGCCTGCGCAATGTCGATCTCGGGCAATATGTCGCGGTGGGCACGAGCCTCGTGACGCTGCAGCAGCTTGACCCGATCTACGCCGACTTTCCCGTGCCCGAGGAGGCTTTGCGCTCGCTCGCCGTCGATCAGTTGGTCAGCATGACCGTCGACGCCATTCCTGGCCGCAGTTTCGAGGGCAAGATCGAGGCAATCGACGCGCGCGTCAGCGCCGAATCGCGCAACATTACCGCCCGCGCCGTGTTCGCCAATCCCGACCGCAAGCTTTTGCCCGGTATGTTCGCCAATCTGACGGTCACGACGGGTGAACCGGCTTCCGTGCTGACCGTGCCCCGGACCGCAATCGTTTACAGTCTCTATGGCGACAATGTCTTCGTCGTCAGAGCGGCCCCGCATGCGCGTGAGCAAGGCGGCGTGAGCGACAAGGGCGGCGTGAGCGGTCTTATCGTTGAGCGGCGTTTCGTGAAGGTCGGTCCGGCGCAGGGCGAGAGAATTGCGATCGAGGACGGCCTGAGGGCGGGCGAGCGCGTGGTGACCGCCGGGCCAGATCAAGCTGCAGGCCTATATGCCGGTCACGATCGACGAAACCGCCGCGCTTCCGGCTCCAGCCGAAACGCCACGCCCGTGACGGATCGCCGATGAACGCCTTCACCGACCTCTTCATCCGCCGGCCGGTGCTGGCGAGCGTGGTCAGCCTGCTCATTCTGCTCGTCGGCGGAATGGCCGCCTTCCGGCTTCAGGTTCGCCAATTCCCCGAGACCTCGAACACCACGATCACCATCACCACGACCTACCCCGGCGCCGCCGCCGACGTCATCAAGGGCTTCATCACGACCCCCATCGAGCAGGCGGTGGCGAGCGCCGAGGGCATCGACACGCTGGTCTCGACCTCGCAGCAGAACACCTCGACGATCACGCTCAATCTGCGTCTCGACGCCAATCCGGACCGGGCGATGGCCGACACCCTGTCCAAGGTCAATCAGGTGCGCGGGCTCCTGCCGCGTGACGCCAACGATCCAGTCGTGGTCAAGCAGACCGGCCAGGGCTTCGCGCTCATGTACCTGTCCTTCAACTCGGAGGTGATGACCCCGTCCCAGATCACCGACTACCTGACTCGCGTCGTCCAGCCGCGCCTGCAGACCGTCGACGGCGTCGCCAACGCCCAGATTCTTGGCGGGCAGACCTTCGCCATGCGCATCTGGCTCGACCCGACCCGCATGGCGTCGCTCGGGGTGACCCCGAACGACGTGCGAGCGGCGCTCGCCGCCAACAATTTCACCACCGCGGCCGGCGAGGTCAAAGGCGACTACACCCAGATCAGCGTCAATGCGCTGACCTCTCTCGACAGCGCCAAGGCGTTTGGGCAGCTCGTGATCGCGACCCACGGCGACGCGCTGGTGCGGCTCGGCGACGTCTCAAAAATCGAGCTCGGGCCGCAAAGCGTCGATTCCTCGTCGGTCTTCGACGGCCTCAAGGCCGTGTTCGTCGGCATCTATGGTACGCCTGAGGCCAATCCGCTGACCGTGATCGACGGCGTGCGCGCGATCATGCCGAGCATCCAGAGTCAGTTGCCGACCGGCCTTAGAGCCACGATCGCCTACAATTCGACCACCTTCATCCGCGCCTCGATCTATGAGGTGGCCAAGACGCTCGCCGAAGCGTCGGCGATCGTGATCGTGGTGATTTTCCTCTTTCTCGGCAATCTGCGTTCGACCTTCATTCCGATCGTCACCATTCCGCTTTCGCTCATCGGCGTGATGATCGCGCTGATGGCGCTCGGCTATTCGATCAATCTGCTCACGTTGCTCGCGCTGGTGCTCGGCATCGGCCTCGTGGTCGACGACGCCATTGTGGTGGTGGAGAACATTCACCGCCACATCGAGGAGGGCATGACGCCGTTCGACGCGGCGATCCGGGGCGCCCATGAGATCGCCCTGCCGATCATCGCCATGACCATCACGCTCGCCGCGGTTTATGCGCCAATCGGCTTTGTCTCCGGCGTGACCGGCGTTCTCTTTCGCGAATTCGCCTTCACTCTGGCGGGCGCCGTCATCGTCTCGGGCTTCATTGCGCTGACGCTCTCGCCGATGATGTGCTCGAAGCTGCTGAGCCACGAAAAGAGCCAAGGCTGGTTCGCGCGGAAACTCGATAGCGCCTTCCTCAGCCTCCGCCGGGCTTACAAGCGTCGCCTCCACAGCTCGCTCAACTTCCGCGCGCTCACCCTCCTGATTCTGGTCGGGGTGCTGGCTCTGACCGCCGTCATGTACGCCTCGACCCCGCGGGAGCTCGCGCCGGAGGAGGACCAGGGCATTCTGCTCTCGCTGATCAAGACGCCACAGGTCGGTAACCTCGACTATACTGAGGAGGCGACGCAGAGGCTGTACAACGGCGTGCGCGCGACGCCAGAAATCTCGCACGTCTTCACCATCAACGGCTCCGCCGGCGTCCGTAACGCCTTTGCCGGCTTTCTTCTCAAACCTTGGAACGAGAGGAGCAGGACCCAGAAGCAGGTCCTGACCGAGCTCAGCCCAAAATTCCTCGCGGTGCCGCAGGCGCAGGTGCAGGCGTTTTCGCCTCCCGCATTGCCCGGCTCGACCGGCGGCGCGCCGATGCAGTTCGTCATTCGCACCACCGGCGACTATGCGACGCTCGCCGACGTCGCCCTCAAGATGCAGCAGGCGGCGCGAGAAAGCGGCCTTTTCCTGTTCACGGACGTCGACCTCAAGTTCGACACGCCGCAACTCGAGTTCAAGGTCGACGCCGACAAGGCCAACCGCATCGGCGTCAACATGTCCGATGTCGGCACGGCGCTGGCGACGATGCTGGGCGGCAACTATGTCAATCTGTTCAGCCTTTACGGCCGCAGCTATCAGGTCATACCGCAGGCGCCGCGCGAGTTCCGCTTCGATCCCGGCTGGCTGACCCGCTATCAGGTGCGCACCAGACAACGGCGAGCTTGTGCCCGCTGTCGGCGGTGGCGACGTCTCGGAACAAGTGCAGCCCAATGCGCTGACCAGCTTCCAGCAGCTCAATTCCGCCACCCTGTCGGGTGTGCCTTTCCCCGGCCACACGCTCGGAGACGCGCTCGATTTCCTGACCGCGAAATCGAAGGAGATCTTCCCGGAAGGCTACACCTATGACTTCCAGGGCGATTCCCGCCAGTACGAGCAGGAGGGCAACGCGCTCGTCTATGTGTTCGTGTTCGCGCTCATCGTCATCTACCTTGTGCTGGCGGCGCAGTATGAGAGCTTCCGCGATCCGCTCATCATTCTGATCGCCCTGCCGACGGCTCTGTTCGGCGCCCTGTTGCCGCTCAACATCGGGGGCGTGCTCGGCTTTGCGAGCATCAACATCTATTCGCAGATCGGCCTCGTCACGCTGATCGGCCTCATCTCCAAGCACGGCATCCTGATGGTCGATTTCGCCAACCGGCTGCAGGAGACTCGTGGCCACTCACGGCGCAGCGCAATCGAGGAGGCGGCCGCGGTTCGCTTAAGGCCCATCCTGATGACGACCGCGGCGATGGTGGTCGGCATGGCGCCGCTCATCTTCGCCACGGGCGCAGGCGCCGTCTCGCGCTTCAACATCGGCGTCACCATCTTCGCCGGCATGGCGATCGGCACGCTGTTCACCCTCTTCGTCACCCCCGCGGTCTACACATTCCTCGCCCGCGATCACGCGGCGCTGATGGCGAAAGAGAAGGCGCTCGGGCATCTCAAGGAGGAGGTTGAGGTCGGCTGAGGATGCGGCGCCTCGGTCCGGAGGAAGCGCTATCGCGCTCAGCGCATCGCAGGTTTAGACGATCGCTCCGAGCCCGTCGATCAGCGCCTTCAGCGTCGCCACTGTCGAGGCGTCCGCCTCGCCGTCGACGCGCTCCGGCCGGAAGTGACGCTGGAAAGCTGTGACCACCTGGCGGGTCTGGCGGTCGTAGACCCCCGTCATCTCGACCCCGTAGCCATAGAGGGCCAGCATCGCCTGCACCGCCCGCACGGACGGACCTTCCTCCTCATGGGCGAAGAACGGCGAGCCCGGATACCGGCGCGGGCTCGACCCAATGGCCGACCCCGTTCCGCCAGAGCTTGCCCCACGGAAAAACCTCCCCCGGATCGCGCTTGCGCGCCGGCGCGATGTCGGAATGGGCGAGGACCCGCTCAGGCGCGATCGTCCAGCGTGCGCCAATGTCTCGCGCGAGCGCCATCGTCGCCTCGATCTGATGGTCAGGAAAGGGCGGCGAGCCGCCCTCGTGGCCTGGATTGACGATCTCGATCCCGATCGACGCCGAGTTCAGGTCGGTTTCGCCTTTCCATGACCCTCTGCCCGCATGCCAGGCGCGATCGCTCTCGGCGACCAATTGGTCGATTGAGCCGTCTTCCCAAACCAAATAATGCGCCGACACCTCGCAGGCGGGATCGGTCAGCGCCTTCAGCGCGGCCTCGCCCGTCGGCATGCCCGTATAGTGCAGGATGAGGCAATTGGGACGGCCATAGCCGCGCCGCTCGCCGTAGTTGGGCGAGGCCACGAAGCGAGCGACGAGCGGGCTATCGGGGCAAAGACGCGTGGTCATGTCCCGCGGCCGGAGCCGCGCGCAGCGCGTGAGAAAACGGCGTCATGGCGAGACCTATAGCCATGGCGCGTTAAGCGCGGACTGATCAGTACCAGGCGCGGCAGACGCGCTGGCCGTAGCCATTCCAACCCCACCGCGCACAATGGTGTCGCGGGGCCGTCACGGCGTTGCCGATCAGCGCGCCAGTCCCTGCGCCGATAATGCCGCCGGCAATGGCGCCGCCCGCGCTACCGCCAGTGAGCGCCGATCCGATCAGGGCGCCGCCGCCGGCGCCGATCGCGCCGCCGGCCAGCGTGCCCGTCTGTTGTTGCGGCGTATAGCAGCCCGAAACGGACAGCGCGCCGACCAGGGCCACGGTAAGAGTGAGACTTTTCTTCATGTTTCCCCCCTTTGGGTTCAATAGAAAGCGGTGCAGACCCGGTTGCCGTTATAGTCGTAGCCAAACTGCGCGCAGCGGCCGCTCGGCTGCGGCGGCGCCGTCGCAGCATTGCCGATTAAAGCGCCAGTCCCGGCGCCAAGCAAGCCGCCAGCGATCGCGCCGCCCGCGCTGCCGTGGGTAAGCGCCGACCCGATCAGAGCGCCGCCGCCAGCGCCGATCGCGCCTCCAGCAAGCGTGCCTGTCTGCTGTTGCGGCGTCTGGCAGGCCGAGAGCGAGAGGGCGCCGGCCAAGCCCAGCGCCAGAGTGAGAGTTTTTTTCATGTTTCCCCTTTTGCCTCAATAGAACGCGGTGCAGACCCGGTTGCCGTTGTAATCGTACGCCCACTGGGCGCAACGGCGCGGCGGCGGTCCGCCATAGTAACCCCCAGGCGGAGGCCCGCCATAGTAGCCCCCGGACGGGGTCGCAGCCGAGCCGATAAGCGCGCCTGAGCCGGCGCCGATCGCAGCGCCCGCGAGCGCGCCGCCCGCGCTTCCGCCCGACACCGCCGAACCGATCAGGGCTCCGGTACCGGCCCCCAGCGCGCCACCGACCAGCGCGTTCTGCTGCTGGGGCGTTTCGCAGGCCGAGACGGTGACCGCGGCGGCAAACGCCAGCGAAAGAGCCAGAATTCTTTTCATGCGATGCAATCTCCCGTCCGTCTCATCCCCGAGGGCCCCAAAGCTCGTCTCGACGCCCTTAACCCGAAAAACGAGGCGGCGGAAGCAGCTACGCTCCGCGGCGCGCCACAATCCCATAATTCGGGGCAGTCTTCAATGAACAAGCCCGGTCATTGGTTCCCACCCGCGGCCTGGAAAGTCTATTTGTGCTTGACCGCCCTCGCCTTCGCCCCATATGCCGTGCTCCGCCAGTCGGCCGGACGGCCGCCGTCTAAAAGACGGAGGAAAGTCCGGGCTCCATACGGATACGGCGCCGGATAACGTCCGGCGGGGGCGACCCCAGGGAAAGCGCCACAGAAAGCAAACCGCCGGATCGCTGGCCGCAAGGCCGTCAAGCGGGAAGGCAAGGGTGAAAGGGTGCGGTAAGAGCGCACCGCGCGGGCGGCAACGTCGGCGGCATGGCAAGCCCCGCCGGGAGCAAAACCGAATAGGAGCGACGCGCGGCGCGTTAAGCGCCGCAAGGCCTTGTCCGTTGGCCCTGCCGCTCGGGTTGGTTGCTTGAGGCGCCCGGTAACGGGCGTCCCAGAGGAATGGCCGTCACGTCGGGGCGATGAGCCCCGGCCATACAGAACCCGGCTTACAGGCCGACTGGCGTTTGCTTTGCTTCTCGTTCAAAATCGCTCCAAGCGGACCCCGATCTTCGATGACGCGGCCGTCCAAGCCGGAAAGTGCAAAGATGCTGCGCGCTGACAAAGTCATCCCGGCCGGCCATTGGTCGGGCGCTCCGGCGGATACGGTGGTGCTCGACTTCGATGCAGCGCTATCGCCGGCGCGTCGCCATGACCGGGGTCGGCGGGCTCGAATTCCTGCTCGACCTCGCGGAAGCGACAATGCTGCGCGGCGGCGACGGGTTGCACCTCGAGGACGGACGCGTGGTCGAAGTGCTCGCCGAGCCCGAACCGCTGGCGGAGATCCGGGCCGCAGACCCATTGGCCCTGACCCGCGTCGCCTGGCACTTCGGCAACCGTCATCTGCCGACCGAAATAATGCCAAAGGCGCTGCGCATCCGCCGCGATCCGGTCATCGAGGCGATGGCCGAGGGTCTCGGCGCCGGCGTGATCGCGCTCGAGGCGCCGTTCAATCCCGAGGGCGGCGCCTATGTGAAGGCCGAGGGCGACCCCGCGAAGTCCCATCATCACGACCATGATCACCACCACGGCCATGATCGCGATCACGACCATGATCATGCGACTGTCCACGCTCACGACCACGGAGCGAGCGGCGAGCATGGTGATCGCCATGAACACGATCACGATCACGCCGACTGCCATCATCCAGAGCACCAGCATGACCATGGGCGTCGCCGATGACCCGGCAGCAGATTGCCTAAGCTCCCCATGGCGGACGTATCGATGGCAATCTCGGGCGCTCTCGCGTCACGCGACGCTGACGCCGACGCGGCATTGCTGCCCCTGATGCTCTGGCTGTCACCCGCGTTCCCGGTCGGCTCGTTCGCTTATTCGCAAGCATTAGAATGGGCGGTGGAGAGCGGCGACATCCAAGACGCCCGCTCGCTTGGCGGCTGGCTGGTCGATCTCTTGACCTTCGGCGCCCCGCGCGCCGACAGCCTCCTGTTCGCGGATTGCTTTCGCGCCGCCGTGGCCGAAGATTGGGAAGCCCTCGCAGCAGCAAACGAGCTCGCCGTCGCGCTCGCCAATTCCGCCGAACGTCGCCTGGAGACCACGTCTCAGGGCGTCGCCTTTGTCGTCGCCGCTCGCGCCGCATGGGATTGCGAACCTCTGCGTCAGCTTTCCCTGGAGGAGCGCGTCGCCTATCCCGCGGCGGTCGCCTCCGCCGCGGCGGGTCACGGGCTGCCGCTCGAGGCGAGCCTTCAGGCCTTCATTTTGGCCCAAATCGCTGCCGCCGTCTCTGCCGTCGTGCGCCTCGGGCCGATCGGCCAGACCGACGGCCAGAAGATTCAGGCGACGCTCATCCCCCGCATACGCGCGCTTGCCCGTGAGGCGTCCGGCTCCAGCCTGACCGATCTTGGCTCCTGCGCGTTCCGCTCCGACATCGCCGCCATGCGTCACGAGACGCAATATTCGAGACTGTTCCGATCATGACCAGCCGACAACCTCTTCGCGTCGGCATCGGCGGTCCGGTCGGTTCCGGCAAGACGGCGCTCATGGAGCAGCTTTGCAAGCGCTTGCGCGACCAGCTCGATATCGCCGCCATCACCAACGACATCTACACCAAGGAGGACGCCCGCATTCTGGTCGAGGCGGGCGCGCTTCCGCCTGAGCGGATCCTCGGCGTCGAGACCGGCGGTTGCCCGCATACCGCGATCCGCGAGGACGCCTCGATCAATCTCGCGGCGGTCTCGGAAATGCGCAAGCGGTTCGCCAATCTCGATCTGATCCTCATCGAATCGGGCGGCGACAACCTTGCGGCGACCTTCTCGCCCGAGCTCGCCGATCTTACGATCTATGTCATCGACGTCTCGGGCGGCGAGAAAATACCCCGCAAAGGCGGCCCAGGCATAACGCGCTCGGACCTGCTGGTGATCAATAAGATCGATCTCGCCCCATATGTCGGCGCCTCGCTCGAGGTGATGACGACGGACGCGCTCATGATGCGCAAGGGCCGTCCATTCGTGCTCGCGAACATGAAAATAGGGGAAGGGATGGAGGCGATTATCGCTTTCCTGAGCCTCAAGGGCGGCCTCAAAATCGCCGAGCCCTGGGCGTAACCTCCGCCAAGACGGCCCGGGCGAAGAATCTTTGAAAATCTTAAAGTCTAGGGAAGTGGAACTTTGGTCGATGCCGTTCGTTCACACTGTGAACACGGATAGGCGAGGTTCAAATGGACGCAATACGATCCTATCGGCACGGCAACCTTCCAGTCGCGCTATTGGCCGCGGCCCGCGAGATTCTGGACGAGAATGGGTTGCAGGCGGTTGGACTGCGGGAGACTGCCCGTCGCGTCGGGGTGTCGGCGACGGCCGCCTATCGCCATTTTACCAACAAGGAAGATCTCCTCGCTTCCGTCGCGGCCCAGGGTTTCCATGAGCTCGCTGAGGCGATGGGGGGCGCGACCCGGGGCGCCAATCCCCTCATCCGGGGCGGTCTTGCCTATATCGAGTTCGCCAACCAGAACCGCGGCCTTTTTCGCCTCATGTTCGGGCCCGTTCTCGCCGAGCGCTCGAAATATCCAGCCCTGCAGGCGGCAAGCGCGGGCGTCGAGGCGATGCTGGTGCGCGGCGTCACCGATCTCGACTCGCGGTCGCTCAACGACAATCTTGCGGCTATGGCCGCCTGGGGCCTCGTCCACGGCCTCGCGCATCTGATCGTCGATGGTTTCTTTCCGGCGACGCGCGCAATGGTCCAGGCGGAGGAAATCCTGGCCAAAGTCCGACTGCCGAGACCGGAGCCCTAGGGGCGGCCGCCTGATAGCTCCGCGACGACCTGGCGGCGCGAGGGCGCCGCTAAGGGAAGCTATTCCGCCGCCTCGCGCATCGCTTCGCGCATCGTGGCGCGCAGGTCGTCGATCGGGGTCAGTCGGCCCTCGCGCTCGACATGCCAGAAGGTCCAGCCGTTACAGGCGGGCAGCCCTTGCACCAGCGCGCCGATCTTGTGGATCGAGCCGACGGCAGGGCCTGCGGCGAGCGCGCCATCGGCCCGCACCAGAGCGCTATAGCGGCCTCCCGCGTCGACCAGGTGTTCGCCGGGGAGCGCCAGCCCGGCTTCAACGACGCTCGAGAAAGCCACGCGCGGCTCGCTGCGGCGTGTCGGTGCGATCGCGAGCGCCGATTCGGGCAACGGCTCGACCGCGTCGATCCGCTCGCGCGCCGCTTTGGCGTAAGCCGGATCCCGCTCGACGCCGATGAACGAGCGGCCGAGGCGCCGGGCAGCGACTCCGGTGGTCCCGGAGCCGAAAAACGGATCGAGCACCAGATCGCCCGCGTTGGAGGCGGCCAGCAGCACCCGCTGCAACAGCGCTTCGGGCTTTTGCGTCGGGTGCGCCTTTCGCCCGCTCTCGTCCTTCAGCCGCTCCGCGCCGGTGCAGATCGGCAGAAACCAGTCGGAACGGACCTGCACGTCCTCGTTGCCGGCCTTCAAGGTCTCATAATTGAACGTATAGGCCTTGGCCTCGGGGCCGCGCGCCGCCCAGATCATGGTCTCGTGAGCATTGGTGAACCGGCGGCCGCGGAAGTTCGGCATCGGGTTGGCTTTGCGCCAGACGATGTCGTTCAGGATCCAGAAGCCGAGATCCTGCAAGATCGCGCCGACGCGGAAGATGTTGTGGTAGGAGCCGATGACCACGATCGTGGCTGCGGGCTTCATCAGCCGCCGGACGGCGGCCAGCCAGTCGCGGGTGAAGGCGTCGTATTCGGCGAAATCGGCGAATTTGTCCCAGGAATCGTCCACCCCGTCGACCAGGCTTTGGTCGGGACGCGACAAGGCGCCTTCGAGCTGGAGATTGTAGGGCGGATCGGCGAAGACGAGATCAACCGAGGCTGGAGGAAGCCTCATCATTTCCGCGATGCAGTCGCCGATGAGGATCGCGTCGCGCGGAGCGGGGCTTGCTTCGCCGAGCGCTTCAAGCTTCGCAGCCGGGCGTTTCGCCTCGCCGGCCCCAGTACGCAAAACCTAAATCTGGGCGGGGAGGCGGAACGCTCCGGCACGCGCGATACGCATAAACGCAACCACTCGACGCATGAGCCGGATCGTTCGAGCCGGCGCGTCGTTTATGCTCGATTTAAAGTAAAGGTCCGGTTATGCCGCCACACATTCCGCTGTGTCGTTTTCGTACGGCGTAAGTCGTTCTAAACGGATATTTGATTTCAACCTTTTTGAAACCTTTTTGGGCGGCTTGTCATTCTTGTTGAGGCTCGAGTCGGAACGAGCGACGGTGATAGGGACACGGGCCCGCCGAGGCCAGCGCCCGGCGGTGCGCGACGGTCGCATAGCCGACGTGCTCGGCGAAACCATATTGCGGGTATTCGAGCCCGAGATTGCGCATCAGCGCATCCCGCATCGTCTTGGCGACAATCGAGGCGGCGGCGATCGACATCGAGAGCGCATCCCCGTCGATGATCGGGCGCGCGGGACAGATAAGGCCGTCCGGCAGATCGCGGCCGTCGATCAGCACATAGTGCGGACGCACGCTCAACGCCGCGACCGCCCGCGCCATTGCGCGAAGCGCCGCGCCGCGGATGTTGAAGAGATCGATTTCCTCGACGCTGGCGAAGACGACGGAGACGCTGAGCGCCTTGGCGAAGATGATTTCGCAGAGCGATTCGCGCGCGGGCGCCAGGAGCACCTTCGAATCGTTGAGCCCCTCGGGCAGATCATCGGGATCGAGAATGACGGCGGCGACGCCGACCGGCCCCGCCAGCGGCCCGCGCCCGACCTCATCGACCCCGGCAACCCATCGATGGCCGTTGGCGAAGGCCTCGCGCTCGAAGTCGAAATGGGGCGTCGTCACAACGGGACGCGGCGGCGGGGCGGCCTTTTTCTTACCGTTCTTCACGCCGCTCGCCACGAATTGCGCCTTTCGTTGGGCCGCAAGCTATCGCAGCCGCGGCGGGCGCGCCAAGGTGGGATATGGAAATGCCGGTGGAAAGAGACGCGCCGCGTCCGTGAGAGGCGGATCGGTTATCTTGGCCGAATGGAAGCGCCCGATCCTCTCCTGGAACGCATATCACCCGCTCTCGCTGCAGTTCCCGGCGTTGTCGCCGTCTCGCTTGGCGGCTCAAGGGCGACCGGCGCTGCTCATGCGTCCTCGGACTATGACATCGGCCTTTATTTCAGGGAGCGCGTAGGGCTGGACGTCACGCGCCTGCTTGAAGTCGTAAAGGGCCTCGTGGACGAGCCAGCCGCTGCGCAAGTCACCGAGGTCGGCGGCTGGGGGCCGTGGATCGTAGGCGGCGGCTGGCTCACGATTGGCGGCAAGAAGGTGGACCTGCTCTATCGGCCGATCGAATTGGTCGAGACGGTCATTCGCGGCTGCCGCGAGGGCCGCGTGAGCGTGGATTATCAGCCGGGACATCCGCATGGCTTCTGCTCGGCGATCTGGATGGGCGAGGTCGCGCTTTGCCGGCCGCTCACCGATCCAGAGCGCGCGCTCGCGCGGCTAAAAGCGATGACGACGCCTTACCCGGAAGCCTTGCGCGAGGCGTTGATCCGCCGCTTCCAGTGGGAGATCCTGTTCAGCATCGAGAATGCGCGGACAGCTCTACCGAAGGGCGATGAGACCTACATTGGCGGATGCGGGTTCCGCTCGCTTGCCTGCGCCGCGCAGGTGCTCTTCGCGGTCAACCGGCGTTATCTCATCAATGAGAAGGGCGCGCTCGCCGCAGCGGCGCAACTTCCGCTGACTGTGGATAATTTGGCCGAGCGGGTGAAGAGCGTTTGGCAAGCGCTCGGACTTCGCGCCTTCGACGCCGCGCTCTCAGAACTCGGGTCGATCGAGCGCGAGCTGGCGGGTCTGGTCGAGGCCGCGCGCTAGGATCACGCCCCCTCGCAAAATGCGTTGGCGCGCAATTTCGTATATCAGACGTTTTATGACCATCGGCGCGATTCGCATCCTCGGCGTCGATCCCGGCCTGCGCAAGACCGGCTGGGGCGTGATCGAGGCTGCCGGGTCGCGATTGAGCTTCGTCGCTTGCGGCTCGATCGAGACCGACGCTGCAACCGCCCTCGCGGAGCGACTGGCGGCGATCCATCGCTTGCTGACCGGGTTGGTCGAGCGCGAGGGGCCGCATGAGGCCGCCGTCGAGGAGACATTCATCAACCGCGATCCGCAATCGGCGCTGAAACTCGGGCAGGCGCGCGGCGTCGCGCTCGCGACGCTGGCTCTGACCGGCCTGCCGGTGGCGGAATATGCCGCGAACCTCATCAAGAAGACGGTGGTCGGCGTCGGCCACGCGGAAAAGCGGCAGGTGGCGATGATGGTCCGGATGCTATTGCCGGCCTCGACCGCCTCGACTTCGGACGCGGCCGACGCGCTCGCCGTCGCCATTTGCCACGCCCAGCATCGCGCGGCGCGCGCGCGAGGCGCGGCATGATCGGCAAACTCAAGGGCGTCGTCGACAGCGTCGAGGACGAAGCCTTGGTCCTCGACGTCAACGGCGTCGGCTATCTCGTCTCCGCCTCGGCTCGCACCCTGCGCGCAATTCCCGCCGTGGGCGAGCCCACGGAGCTGCTCATCGAGACGTATGTGCGCGAAGACGCGATCAGACTGTACGGCTTTCTCACGGCGGGCGAGCGCGAGTGGTTTCGCTTGCTGCAAAGCGTGCAGGGCGTCGGCGCCAAGGTCGCGCTCGGGATTCTCGGCGCACTCTCGGCGGAAGCTTTGAGCACGGCGGTCGCAAGGCAGGACAAGGCGATGATGGCGCGCGCGCCGGGCGTGGGCCCGAAGCTCGCCGCGCGCCTCGTGCTCGAGCTCAAGGACAAGGCGCCTGCTTTTGCGGTCGCCGATTTCGGGCACGCGGAAGCGGGCCGCGACCACGCGCCCAAGCTCGCGAAGGCCGCCGAAGATGCGGTGCTCGCCCTTGTTGGCCTCGGCTACGCCCAGGCCCAGGCCGCTGCGGCTGTGGCCAGAATTTCCGCTCAGCTCGGACCGGCGGCCGAGACTGCCGCGCTCATCCGCGCGGGCCTGAAGGAACTAGCGCAGTGAGTTGTCTTACGATATCATGATCGATTGTAGAAAGGTAAAAAATGAGCGCCACCTCGAAGATTTCCTCAAAATATCAGGTCTCAATCCCCAAGGCGGTTCGGGAACGCCTGGCTTGGCGGCCCGGCCAGAAGATCGCGACGACAGGTCCGCTGTCGTGTCTGGCCTCGCCGCATGAGTCGCGCGCAGTCGGTGCTCTTGTTCGCAGCTTCGGGTCCGGCCATCGGCGGCGCGCTGTTCATTCCACTTTCAATCGTTTTCAAAACGCCGACCGATCTCGAGGCGATCGGGCTTATGGTTTTGATCAGCACGTTTTTTGGCCACGCCATCGGACTGATCGCGGCCTATATTGTCGGCGTCGGGCCGGCCGCGGCGACCGGGTTTCTTTATGCGCTGTGGGACGCGGTCGCGCCCGGGCGCGCGCCGCGCGCGCTCGTCGCCGCCCTCATTGGCGGCCTACTCGTCTATGGCCTCCTCTTGCGCCTGAACCCGGTCTGGGCGTCGTTCGAGATGACGATCAGGACCAACGTCTTGAGCCCTGAGGCCGGCGACTGGGCCTTTCCAAGCCGGTTCGGCGTCACGCTCGGTCATGCTTTTGTCGCTTGCGCCGCGATCGCCGGTCTTGTCTGCGCATTTACCGCAAACCTCATCGGGCTGACCATGCGACCGGAACTGACCTTGGCGGATCGCCTTCATCCCCCGGGCGAAGGCGCCTGAGGTGGCCGAGGCTCCCCGCCGGCTCATCTCAGCCGACAAGCGTCCCGAGGACGAGACGGCGGTCCGTCCGCAGTTGCTTGCCGATTTCGCCGGCCAGGAAGCAGCGCGCAAGAATCTCAGCGTCTTCATCCAATCCGCCAAATCGCGCGGCGAGGCCCTCGATCACGTGCTGTTCGTCGGGCCCCCTGGACTCGGCAAGACGACCTTGGCGCAGATCGTCGCGCGCGAGCTAGGCGTCAATTTCCATTCGACCTCCGGCCCCGTCATCGGCAAGGCGGGCGATCTCGCGGGGCAACTCACCAATCTCGAGCCGCGGGATGTGCTGTTCATCGACGAGATTCACCGTCTCAATCCAGCGATCGAAGAAATTCTCTATCCGGCGATGGAGGATTTCCAGCTCGACCTCATCATCGGCGCCGGACCTGCGGCGCGCTCGGTGAAGATCGATCTCGCCCGGTTCACCCTGATCGGCGCGACGACTCGCGCCGGGCTTCTCACCACTCCGTTGCGCGATCGTTTCGGCATTCCGATCCGGCTCAATTTTTACACCACAGAAGAGCTGCAGGGCATTGTCGCGCGCGGCGCCCGCGTGATCGGCCTCGCGCTTGCCGATGACGGCGCGAACGAGATCGCCAGGCGCTCGCGCGGCACGCCTCGCATCGCCGGGCGCCTGCTCAGGCGCGTGCGCGACTTCGCCGTGGTCGAAGGTGCAAAGCGCGTGACGCGCGCGCTCGCCGACAGCGCGCTCAAGCTGCTCGACGTCGACGTCATTGGGCTCGACGAGATGGATCGGCGTTATCTCGACACGATCGCCCTCAAGTTCGGCGGCGGCCCGGTCGGAGTCGAGACCATCGCCGCCGCGCTCTCCGAGCCCCGCGACGCGATCGAGGACATCATCGAGCCCTATCTCATCCAGCTTGGCTTCGTGCAGCGCACGCCGCGCGGGCGCCTCTTGACGTCGCACGCCTTCCGCCATCTCGGCCTCGCCGAGCCGCGGCGCGAGGGATCACAGCCCACTCTGTTCGAGGAGGAGGAGTAGCCTGGCCGACTCGGATGAAGACGCGAGCGGTTTCTCACATCGTCAGCTTCCTCGAGGCGCTCGCCTCCGAGCGCGGCGCGAGCGTGAACACGATCGACGCCTATCGGCGCGATCTCGCCGACTACGAAGCCTATCTAAGGGCCAAGGGCATGGACGCGCTGAAGGTGGACACAACTCATGTGCGCGGATTCCTCGCGGCCCGCGGCGCGCAGAAGCTGGGCGCCGCGTCGCTGGCGCGCCGTCTGTCGGCGATCCGTCAGTTTCACAAATTCCTGTACGCCGAAGGTTGGCGGCGCGACAACCCGACGCTGGCGGTCGAGGGCCCGCGCCGATCGCGCCCGCTGCCGAAGCTTCTCAGCCTGGCCGAGGTCGAGCGCCTGATCGCGACCGCGCGAGAAGGGCTCGACGTCGCGGAGCGCCCGTTGCGCGAGCGGCTGGACGCGGCCCGCATCGCTTGTCTCATCGAACTCATCTACGGGTCGGGGTTGCGCGTGTCGGAAGCCTTGAGTCTCAAGAAGTCGATCGCAACAGCCAAGTCCCCGCTCATCCCTGTGCGCGGCAAGGGCGACAAGGAGCGCCTGGCGCCGCTCTCAAATCCCGCCCGCGCCGCGATCGGCGCATTTCGCGTCCTGCTCGATCAAGTCTCGCCGGCCATGGCGACCAGCCCCTGGCTGTTTCCCGCCGCAAGCGCGAGCGGCCACATGACGCGTCAGGCCTTCGCGCGCGATCTCAAGCGCATCGCCGCAGCGGCGGGCATTGCGTCGGCGCGCGTGAGCCCGCACGTGCTTCGCCACGCCTTCGCCAGTCACCTGTTGCAGAACGGCGCAGACCTGCGCGTCGTCCAGGATCTGCTCGGCCACGCCGACATCGCGACGACGCAGATCTATACGCATGTGCTCGACGAGCGCGCCAAGGCGATGGTGCGCGATTTGCATCCCATGAACGACGAGGAAAGCGGATGACGGCCGAGCATGAGCCCTGGCGCGCCACTCGCGAGGGCGTGATCGTCTCATGCCGTCTCACGCCGAAGGGCGGGCGCGACGCGATTGACGGCGTGGCTCAGCTTGCCGACGGGTCGTCCGTGCTCGCAGCGCGTGTGCGCTGCGCCCCGCAGGGCGGCGATGCCAATCACGCCTTGTGCGCGCTCTTGGCAGACCGGCTCGGTGCGCCAACCTCGAACGCGCGGATCGTCGCCGGCTCGAAGAGCCGGCTCAAGCAGGTCGCGATTTCAGGCGATCCTGCGGCCCTTATCGCTAGGCTGGAAGCGCTGTCGGCGAACTGCGCATGAGCGAGGCCGCGCGCGCGCGACGCCATTGCGCTGAAAGCGAAAAAGGGCTTCGATGGCGCAAAGCTCGTGGTCGCGAGCAAGTCGCTCAGGAGACAGATCCCATGAAAGCGCTCACCTTTGCCGGCGTCGCGCTGGCCGCGTTGTTAGCAGGCGTAGGTCTCGCTTCGGCAAAGACCCTGGTCTATTGCTCCGAAGGCAGTCCGGAGAATTTCACGCCGGCGATCAACACCACCGGGACCAGCTTCGATGCGGCGCGGCCCGGTCTACAATCGCCTGACTGAATTCAAGCGCGGCACGACCGACGTCGTCCCCGGCCTCGCCGAAAGCTGGGAAGTCACCGACGGCGGCAAGACGATCACCTTTCATCTCCGCAAGGGCGTCAAGTTCCATTCGTTGAAGGACTTCAAGCCGACGCGCGACTTCAACGCCGACGACGTCTTGTTTTCGTTCGACCGGCAGTGGAAGTCCGACAACCCGTACTACAAAGTCTCGGGCGGCAAGTATGACTATTTCAACGACATGGATATGCCGAAGCTGCTCGACTCCCTGGAGAAGACGGACGATTCCACCGTCGTCATGAAGCTCAAGACGCCGAACGTCGCCATCCTCGCCAATTTGGCGATGGACTTCATGGCGATCGGGTCGAAGGAATATGCCGACTTCCTGCTCAAGAAAGGAACGCCCGAGCAGTTCGACCAGGCGCCGGTCGGCACAGGCCCGTTCTCGTTCGTCGCTTATCAGAAGGATTCCGTCATCCGCTACAAGGCGAACAAGGACTTTTACGGCGAGAAGCCGCTGGTCGACGACCTGGTGTTCGCCATCACCCCCGACGCCACGGCGCGCTACGCCAAGCTCAAAGCGGGCGAGTGCCACGTCAACGCTTATCCAAGGCCGGCTGACCTCGAGGAGATGGAGAAGGATTCCACCCTCAAAGTGATCAACATGCCGGGTCTCAACGTCGCCTATTGGGCCTTCAACGCGACCAAGCCGCCGTTCGACAAGAAGGAGGTTCGTCAGGCTTTGTCGATGGCGATCGATCGCGACGCGATCATCAAGGATGTCTATCTCGGCGCGGGCTCGAAGGCGACGACGCTGATCCCGCCCACCCTGTGGTCGTTCAACGACAAGATTCCGGACGTGCCCTTCGATCAGGAGAAAGCCAAGGCGATGCTGGCTGCGGCCGGCGTCAAGACGCCGCTCGACATCGATCTCTGGTACATGCCGGTGTCGCGACCATACAATCCCAACGGCAAACGCATTGGCGAAATGATGCAGGCCGATCTCGCCAAGGTCGGCGTCAACGCCAAGCTCATCACCTATGAGTGGGGCGAGTATCGCAAGCGCCTCGCCGCCGGCGAGGAGACCACCGGGCAGTACGGTTGGACCGGGGACAACGGCGACCCGGACAATTTCTTTTTCTTAAGAGGCTGCCCCGGCGGCAAACCGGGCGACAGCAATCCCACGAAATGGTGCAACGCCGAGTTCGACGAGTTGCTGGCGAAGGCCCGCACCCTGACAAGCCAGGCCGATCGGGCGAAACTCTATTCGCGCATGCAGGAGATCGAGCACGACGAGGCCCCGGAGCTTCTCCTCGCGCATTCGATCGTGTTCGAAGCCATGCGCTCGAACGTGACCGGCTATAAGCAGAGCCCGCTCGGAACGCACGCGTTCGAGGGCGTCGACCTTAAGTAAGGGCCGTTCCGGGCTCCGCTAGCCACGAGGCAAGGCGGGGCCCGTTGTTCTCGGATCGGCCATGGTCGCCTATTTCCTTCGCCGCATCGCGCTCACCATCCCGACTTTCCTTGCGCTGATGTTCCTGACCTTCGCCGCTATCCGTCTCGTGCCGGGCGATCCCGTAGAGGTCAGGACCGGCGAGCACGGCATGTCGCCGGAACGGCTCGCGTATTTTCGTCATGAGCTCGGCCTCGACCAGCCGGTGTGGAAGCAGTTTCTCGCTTATGTCTGGCGCCTTGCGCATGGCGACTTCGGCGTATCGCTGTCGTCGCAGCAGAAGGTGGTGACCGAGTTTCTGACCCTGTTCCCGGCGACGCTCGAACTCTCGTTCTTCGCCATGCTGTTTGCGATTGCGATCGGGGTCCCGGCCGGCGCGCTTGCGGCGGTCAAGCGCGGCGGCTTCTATGATCAGGCGCTGATGACGGTGTCGCTGTTCGGTTATTCGATGCCGATCTTCTGGTGGGGTCTGCTGCTCATCATGTTCGTTTCCGTGCGGCTGGGGCTTCTGCCCGTCTCGGGCCGGATCGACCTCATCAACTATTCGTTCGATCAGCCGACCGGCTTCATGACCATCGACGCCCTGCTTTCCGATCAGCCCGGCGCGTTTCTCGACGCGTTGCGGCACCTCATCCTGCCGGCGATCGTGCTCGGCACCGTGCCGCTCGCCGTCATCGCCCGCATGACTCGCTCCTCGATGCTCGAAGTCTTGAGCGAGGATTACGTGCGCACCGCGCGCGCCAAAGGACTATCGCCAACGCGGGTCATCGGCGTTCACGCGTTGCGCAACGCGCTTCTGCCAGTGGTGACGGTGATCGGCCTCTCGGTTTCCAGCCTGATGGCCGGGGCCGTGCTCACCGAGACGATCTTCTCCTGGCCGGGGGTCGGCCATTGGCTCATCGATTCCATCGGCCGGCGCGATTATCCCGCGCTTCAGGGCGGCGTTCTGCTGATCTCCGCCGTCGTCGTCCTGGTCAATCTGATCGTCGATCTCGTCTATGGAATCATCGATCCCAGGATAAGCCATGGCCGCTGACGTCGCCGCGCTGACAAGATCGATTGGCGACGAGGCGGCGGCCGTCCTTGCGCAGCCTTCGCCGCTCGCGTCGTTCTGGGCCGCGTTCCGGGAAAACCGCGGCGCGGTCATCGGCCTCGCCGTCTTCGCCATCATCGTTCTCCTGGCGCTCACGGCCAATGTCGTTGCGCCCCACTCGCCGATCGACCAATTCCGCGACGCGGTGCGAGCGCCGCCAGTATGGGAGGCCGGCGGCTCCTGGCGCTTCGTGCTCGGAACCGACGGCGACGGCCACGACACGCTGTCGCGCCTCATCTTCGGGGCGCGGGTGTCGCTGTTCATCGGCCTCTCGGTGATGTGCGTGTCGTTCGTCGTCGGCGTGGCGCTCGGGCTCGTTGCAGCAATGGCCGGCCCTGTCTTCGACGTCGCCATCACGCGGCTCATGGATTTGATCATGGCGGTGCCGAGCCTGGTGCTCGCCGTGCTCGTCGTTGCGGTGCTGGGGCCAAGCCTCGCCAACACCATCATCGCGGTGACGATCGTCTATCTGCCGGCCTACGTGCGTCTCGCGCGCGCGTCCGCGCTCGGCGAACTGAACAAGGACTATGTGACCGCGGCGCGCGTGATCGGCGTCGGACCGCTCAGGCTCGCCGCCTCGACCGTGCTGCCGAACTGCCTCGCTCCTCTCATCGTGCAGGCGGCGCTTGGCGTGTCGAGCGCCATTCTCGAGGCGGCGGCGCTTGGCTTCCTTGGCCTCGGCGCCCAGCCGCCGACGCCGGAATGGGGCGCGATGCTCGCGGACTCGCGCGAATTCATTCAGTCCGATCCCTGGATCGTGGCTCTCCCCGGCTTGGCCATTCTCATCACCGTCCTCGCCATCAATCTCACCGGCGACGGCCTGCGCGACGCGCTCGATCCGAAGATGCGGAGAGGCTGATGGCGCCGTCTCTGCTTGAAATCCGCAACCTCAGCGTCTCGTTCGCGACACGCCACGGCCCGTTTACGGCGGTGGATGGATTTGACCTGACGCTCGATCGCAACGAAGTGCTGGCGATCGTCGGCGAATCCGGCTCCGGCAAGTCGGTGGCGATGCTGGCGGCGATGGGCCTCTTGCCTGCGACCGCGACCGTGTCGGCCGACCGCATGGCCTTCGACGGCGCGGATCTCTCGTCGATGAGCGCGAACGAGCGGCGGCGCATCGCTGGCAAAGACATGGCGATGATCTTCCAGGAGCCGATGTCGTCGCTCAATCCGTGCTTCACCGTCGGCTTTCAGATCGGCGAAGCGCTGAAAACGCATCTCAATCTTAAACGCGCCGAACGCGACCAACGCATCGTCGAGCTTCTCACCGAGGTCGGCATTCCCGATCCCGAGCGCCGCGTGCGCGCCTATCCCCATCAGCTTTCGGGGGGGATGAGCCAGCGCGTCATGATCGCGATGGCGCTCGCCTGCCGGCCCAAACTCCTGATCGCGGACGAGCCGACCACGGCGCTCGACGTCACCATCCAGGCGCAAATCCTCGATCTTCTGATGCGGGAGCGCCGCGACAACGGAATGGGGCTCGTGCTCATCACCCACGACATGGGCGTGGTCGCCGAAACCGCCGACCGGGTTATTGTCCAATATGCCGGTCAGCAGATGGAGACGAACGCCACCCGCGAACTCTTCGCTGATCCGCATCATCCGTATACCGCCGCGCTTCTGGCGGCGTTGCCGGAGCGTGCGAACGGACGGCGCTTGCCAGCCATTCCGGGCGTCGTGCCCGGGCCGTTCGACCGCCCGCGCGGCTGCGTGTTCTCGCCGCGCTGCGGCTTTGTTTTCGACGCCTGCCACGATGCAGAGCCGCCGCCGGCCAAGCCCGCGCTTGGCCGCGCGCGCTGCCTGACGCCGCTGGTCGCCGGAATTCCAACTGCGCTCGCACTGCAAGAGGCGGCCTCGTGAGCGCCATCCTCGAGGCCAGGGATCTGGCTCGGGATTACACCGTCTCGCGCGGCGCGTTCCGCTCCCGCGCGACGATCAAGGCGCTCGCGGGCGTGTCCTTCTCGCTTCAAGCCGGGCGCACTTTGGCGGTGGTCGGCGAATCCGGCTCCGGCAAATCGACCTTGGCGCGGCTGCTCACTTTGATCGAAAATCCGACCGCGGGCTCGCTCCTGATCGACGGCGAAGATGTCGCGCATGCGAGCGCGGCGACCCGGGCGCGCCTGAGGCGTGAAATCCAGATTGTGTTCCAGAACCCCTATGGGTCGCTCAACCCGCGCCAGACGATCGGCAAGGCGCTCGAGGAGCCGCTGCTCGTCAACACGAGCCTCAGTCCCGCCGAGCGCAAGGCCGAGGCTCTGTCGATCATGTCCAAAGTGGGTTTGAGGCCCGAATATTATCATCGCTACCCGCACATGTTCTCGGGCGGCCAGCGCCAGCGCATCGCCATCGCCCGCGCGCTCATGCTGAAGCCGAAGATCCTGGTGCTCGACGAACCAGTGTCGGCGCTGGACGTTTCGATCCGCGCCCAGGCGCTCAACCTGCTCGCCAGCTTGCAGGAGGAATTTGCGCTGGCCTATGTGTTCGTCTCGCACGACCTCTCGGTCGTGCGCCACATCGCCGACGAGGTGATGGTGATCTATCTCGGCAATGCGGTCGAGCTCGGCGAGCGCGCCGCAATTTTCGATCGCCCGCAGCATCCCTACACGCAGGCGCTCCTGTCCGCGACGCCGGTCGCCGACCCGACCGCCAAGCGCCAGCGCATCCTGCTTTCCGGCGAGCCGCCGTCGCCGTTCGCGCCACCGCCGGGGTGCGCGTTTCATCCGCGCTGCCGACTGGCCTTCGATCGCTGCCGCGTCGACAAGCCGCCGCTTGAGCGCAAGCAGGGTCGCGACGTCGCCTGCTGGGCAGTGGCGCCATGAGCGCGGAAACCTACGACTTCATCGTCGTCGGCGCCGGCTCGGCCGGCTGCGTGCTCGCCAATCGGCTGAGCCGTGATCCCCGAAACCGCGTTCTCCTCGTCGAGGCCGGCGGTCGCGACAATTGGATCTGGTTCCATATTCCGGTCGGCTATCTCTACGCCATCGGCAATCCGCGCGCGGACTGGATGTTCAAGACCGCGCCGGAGCCGAATTTGGGCGGCCGCTCGATCGCCTATCCGCGCGGCCGGGTGGTGGGCGGCTCATCGGCCATCAACGCCATGATCTATATGCGCGGCCAGGCGGCCGACTATGACGGCTGGCGCCAGCTCGGCCTTGCCGGCTGGGGCTGGGACGACGTGCTGCCCTATTTCATCGGCCAAGAGGACCATCACGGCGGCCTGACCGAGCTGCATGGGGCGGGCGGCGAATGGCGGGTCGAGCGCCCGCGCGTCTCCTGGCCGATTCTCGACGCCGTGCGCGAGGCCGGAGTCGAAATCGGCATCCCCAAGATCGCCGACTTCAATCAGGGCGACAACGAGGGCTCGGGCTATTTCGAGGTCAACCAGCGCCGTGGCCGGCGCTGGAGCGCGGCGACGGCGTTTTTGAAGCCGATCCTCAAGCGGCCGAACCTGCATCTCGCGACCGGCGCGCATGTCGAGCGTATCCTGTTCGACGGTCGCCGCGCCGCAGGCTTGCGCTACAGCCAGCACGGCGTCAGCCACGAGGCGCGAGCCGGGCGCGAAGTCATTCTCGCCGCGGGCGCGATCGGCTCGCCCCAGCTCCTGGAGCTTTCGGGCGTCGGCGCCCCGGATCGCCTCGAGGCGATCGGCGTCCCCATGGTCCACGCCCTGCCGGGGGTCGGCGAAAATCTGCAGGACCATCTGCAGCTGAGGGCCATCTTCGGCGTCACGGGCGCGCGCACGCTCAATGTCGACTACCAGTCGCTGGTCAAGCGGGCGATGATGGGGCTCGACTATGGCCTTCGCCGGCGCGGGCCGCTGACCATGGCGCCGTCGCAACTCGGACTGTTCGCCAAGTCCTCGCCCGACTATTCCACCGCGAATATCGAATTCCATGTTCAGCCGCTGTCGCTGGATCGTTTCGGCGAGCCCATGCACGCCTATCCGGCGATAACGATCAGCGTTTGCAACCTGCGGCCGGAGAGCCGCGGCTCGACCCACGCCGCGAGCGCCGATCCGCGCGCGGCGCCCGTCATCCAACCCAATTATCTGTCGGCTCTCGCCGATCAGCGGGTGGCGGTAGACTCCATTCGTCTCACGCGCCGTCTTGCCGCCGCGCGCGCGCTTGCGCGTTACGCACCCCAGGAGCTCAAGCCTGGCGCAAACCTTCAGTCGGACGATGAGCTCGCGCGGGCGGCGGGCGAGATCGGCACCACGATCTTCCACCCCGTTGGGACCGCGAAGATGGGATTGGCGCAGGATCGGTTCGCTGTGGTCGACGAGCGGCTCAGGGTTCACGGCCTTGGAGGCTTACGTGTCGCCGACGCGTCGGTGATGCCGCGCATCACCTCCGGCAATACCGGTTCGCCGACGATGATGATCGCCGAGAAGGCGGCCGAGATGATCCTCGCCGACGCTGGAGCCGCCTGATGTGGAAGGAAATGCAAACGCTTCCGCCGGACGGGCGCCAGTCTGAGACGGCGCTGATGATCGCACGCGGCGTGCGGCGGCTTCTCCGGGCGCGCGGCTTCTCGAGCCTGACCGAGCTTTCGCTGACCGACGGGCGACGCGCCGACATTGCCGCCGTCAATCAGGACGGCGAGGTGCTGATCGTCGAGGTCAAGTCATGCGCCGCGGACTTTCGCGCCGACCGCAAGTGGCGCGACTATGCCGCTTGCTGCGACCGGCTCTATTTCGCCATCTCGGAGCATACGCCGGTCGACTTGATGCCCCTCGAGGCGGGCCTCATCGTGGCTGACCCTTATGGCGCGGAGATCGTGCGCGAAGCCGAACTCAGGCGCATGGCCCCGGCCAGCCGGCGCGCGCTCTTGCTGCGCTTCGCCCTAGCGGCCGCCGACCGGCTGCATCGTCTGGCCGACCCGGCGGCTACGCTGGAATTCTAATCGGCGAGCGGCGGTCGCTTGGTCCGCATCGCGGATTTGCGTGAGCGGGCGGAAATCTTGCCGCAAAAGAAAAGGCCGCCTCGCGGCGGCCCTTCGCAGATGTTTCGAGAAGAAGGCGATCAGATGGCGAGCGCCCGACCCTTCGTGTTCCGGCGGAACGCGGCATAGCCAAGACCGGCGAACCCAAGCACCATCATCGCCCAGGTCGACGGCTCCGGAACGGCAGTACCAAGGCTGAACTCAAACGCATTCCTGGTCGAGGAGAACGTCGCAGTCGTGAAAGGAGCAAGACCGGTGATCGTAACCAACTCGTTACCAGCAGGTGAGTCCTGGTCGCCTGTGCCCGTCGCTCCTCAACGTCACCAGATCCGCGCCCGTCAACGTAAAGCTGCCGAGATCGTGAGCGAATTGAGATTGTCGTTCCCGCCTTGGTTCCCGTCGATCGAACCCCAGTAAATGGAAAGGCTGGTCCGAGCCGTGCCGAAGACCACCTGTTCCGTGCCGCCGCCCTCAACAGACATATAGGGCAACGTGTCTCCCAAAGGATCAGCGGAAAATTGAGCTGTCGTCCCAGTCCGGATTCCAGCGGTACCGGACACGAGACTCCACTTATCGGTACCGACCGTGAAAGTGTTCGAGCCGACCGATTGCCCGACGAAATAGTTTGGACTCAGTGCCGTCTCTGGCGTCAGTGTAACCGTCACGGCGCCGGCCGCTCCAGTCAGGGCCAACCAGGCCAACCCTGTCGTCATCAGTAAAGTTTTGCGCATCTTAATTTCCCCTAGTTCGGCCGCCGACAACCCACAGGTAGCAGCACATTACGTTGCGAGAAGCACCGCTGCGTCAACTAAGCAGGTGCGGGAGAAGTAGTCAACCCTTTGCGCTAAATTTTTCGGAAAAGGATTGGACAATGCTAACTGGAACCGCACCAACTGCAACCTGCCTGTAGCGACGGCGAGTGACAGGAGAATGACGCGTGGCCCCGGCCTTGCGCTTCTGGAAGACGTCATTTGCCGATAAACCTCAATTGAGTCAGTGCCTTCCGAGCGCCAGCCCGTCGCTGAGACGCCGGGCGTA
>CAVPEE010000026.1:0-99043 GCA_963702825.1 uncultured Alphaproteobacteria bacterium | reverse complement strand
GCGAGCCGACGACCAGGCCGACGCTCACGGCCATCCACAGATGGGACAGAAACAGCGACAGAGCCAAAGCGACCAGAGCGCTCAGCGACAACGTCGACAATCCAAGCGTGAGCAGGGAAATTCTCAGGCCCGTCTGGGCGAGGAACTCGTTCAGGGCCGCCAATCGGGGATGATCGAAATTGGCGAGCCCGCGCTCCTGACGAAGAACCTCGACCGACTTGCCCCGCGCTCCGTCGCCGGCGCTTGCGGTCAGGCGTCGCTTGATCGTGTTGCGGTCGCGTTGAGCGCGACTCACCATCCGATAGAGCGCCTGGACCGCGAGGACGACCCCGGCGAACACAATCGCGCAAACAATCCAAAGCTCGCTCATCGGACTCACAGGGTTGGCGCTCACAGGGTTCTGGCCGGGTCGAAGCAGTTCGACGAAACGTCGATGCCATAGGCCTTCACGTCGGCGAGAAAGCGGGGGCGGATTCCTGTCGCCTTGAAGCTTCCGTGCAGCGTTCCCTTGCCGTCCGTGAAGTCCTTCACGAACTTGAAGATCTCATGCATCTGGATGACGTCGCCTTCCATGCCGGTGATCTCGCTCACGCTGGTCAGGCGGCGGGCGCCGTCGGGCAGCCGCTGCACTTGAACGACGAGCGTGATCGCGGAAGCGATCTGGCTGCGGATGGCGTTCAGCGTCATCGGCGTGCCGGCCATGCCGACCATTTGCTCGAGGCGTTTGAGCGCATCGCGCGGCGAGTTGGCATGGACCGTGGTCATCGAACCTTCGTGGCCGGTGTTCATGGCCTGCAGCATGTCGAACGCCTCTTCGCCGCGGCACTCGCCGATGATGATGCGGTCGGGGCGCATTCTGAGCGCGTTGCGAACGAGGTCGCGTTGTCTGACTTCGCCCTTTGCCCTCGACGTTGGCGGGGCGGGTCTCCAGCCGGCCGACGTGAGGCTGTTGCAGCTGCAGTTCGGCCGCATCCTCGATGGTGATCAGGCGCTCGCGGGCGGGAATGAAATTCGACAGCGCGTTGAGCATCGTCGTCTTGCCGGAGCCGGTGCCGCCAGAGATGAGCGTCGAAACCTTGCCCGCAACCGCCGCCGCGAGAACCTCCGCGATCGCCGGCCGCAAGCTTCCCACTTCAACGAGCCGGTCCATGTCGAAAACGCGCTCGGCAAATTTTCGAATCGAAACCAGCGGTCCGTCGATGGCGATCGGCCGCACCGCGACGTTGACGCGCGAGCCGTCGCGCAACCGCGCATCGACCATGGGCGACGATTCGTCGACGCGCCGTCCGATCGCCGAGACGATCCGGTTGATGATGCGCAGGAGGTGCGCTTCATCCTTGAAATGGACCTTGGTCTCCTGCAATTGCCCGAAGCGCTCGATGTAGCAGCGCTTGTGGGTGTTGATGAGAATGTCGGTGACGGTCGGATCCTTCAGCAACGGCTCAAGCGGGCCATAGCCCGTCATCTCGGCGATGATCTCGTTTGAGAAAATGTCGAGCTCTTTCTGATTGAGCGACAGACTTTCGCGGCGAACGTGGTCGCCGACATAAGTTCGAACCTGCTTTGCAAGTTCGTCAGGCAGCTTCTCCAGCGCCGTCAGATTGAATTCGTCGATGATGCGCTCGTGCAGCTTCAGCTTTTCGTCCAACAGCCCCGGCCGGCGCGCGATCAGATCGGCATAGACGTCGTCCGGGCGCGCCGATGGCGTTTCAGGACTGGTATCCTTGATCGTCGGCTCGGTCTTGACTGCGCTCTTGCTGCTGAGGAATCCCATGGCTCTTATCCGATCGACCGGCGCGGAGCCGCAGTTCAGCCCCGCGCAAAACGCCGCTATCGCGGCGATATCCTTGACCGACTTGTCCGACGGATAGGCGAGCGCAATCGGCGTTCCGACGTTCACGCACTCAACCGCGACCGCGGCGTTTCTGACGCAGAAGCGCTTTTCCTCGCCGAGAATCCGCGCCACATGATCGGCTCGCGCCACCTTGCCTAGCAAGCCGACATCGCATCGGTTGACGACCGCTCGCAATTCCGCGGTGATCGTGGCTTCCTCGCGCAGCGCGCGAATCGTCTCCTCGATTTGCCTCAAGCCCGGAATGGTGTTGAGGCCGGTGACCAGAATCCCCTTCGACGCCGCGAGCAAGGGAAGCGTCCAGGAATGAACGGAGAGCGGCAGATCGATGATGATGGTGGAATATCGCTGCGCCATGCGATCGAACAAGGCGGACAAAGCCTCGACGCTGAGATCGCGGGCGTGAAACCGGCTGCGGCTCGCCGCTAGCACATCCAGTCCGCTCGGATGATGGCTGATGAAGGCGCTCAGCAAATGGTCGTCGAGACGGTCCGGGGCGGCGACGATCTCCTCAAACTGAAACTTGGGCGCGATGTCGAGATAGTCGCACACATGGCTGGACTGGAAATCAAGATCGACGAGCGCGACCTTGGCGCCTCTTGGTCGACTTGGCTCTCACCAGATGGATCGCGGTTTCGATCGCGAGGGTGGAATTGCCGACGCCTCCCGCGCTCGGCGTGAACGAAACCACGATCGGCGATTCGCCCGCGACATCGTCTCTGGCCGGCGCGCTGACCCGTCCGACAATGTCGAGAATTTCGTGCGGCAGTCCGGCGTCGGCGACCCAATCGGCGTTGCCGGATTGAATGAGCCTTTTATAGTCTCGGGCGGAAATGTCGCCGCCAACGACGATGAAGAACAGGTTTCGCGGATGAGCGCCTGACGACATCGATCAGATCGTCGACGTTGGCGCCTTGAGGCGCCGCCGCGGCCAGGATGATGATGGATCGTTCCGCGCCATTGACCGACTTCGGGTCGATGGCTTCAACGCTCGGAACGCGCTTGAGGTCCGGGATTGTCGACTTGAGCTTGCCCTCGATCTCGTCGACCTGGGTCTCGTCGCCGCCTCCTTGGGTCAGATAAATCGTCATCGGCCCATCCCCTAACGGTACAGCTGGACGAGATGGAAGATTTTGACGTTGTCAGCCGGAACCGGCGTCCCGGTGATCTCGCCATAGAGATTGCCGTCCTTGAGCGCGGTGTACGGCTGGGTCATGAAGAACTTGCCGAAAGCGGCCACGGGCGTCTTGGAGGACGCGCCGGCGCCCGTGATGTTGCCGAGAGCCGTTTGAGCGAGGCAGTTGATGATCGGCACGATCAGATTGCGCCGATCGACGCCGCCGGTCGTGGTGTCGACGCCGCTGACGCCGCGCGCGTTGGCGCAGAACGGCGCGCCGCTCTCGGTCTGGAAATGGCCCGCCGGGATTCTCGAGCCCTGCGGATCCGGTTGGCCGTTGCTCGCCCAACCATTTTTTCCCGACCAGTCGCTGATCCCGCCCGCGTTCGAGCCCAGGCTGATTTCATATCGGTAAACCTGGTAGCGGCTGACACTTGTCTGAGCCGGAGCGCCGCACACGCCGCCGAGCGCCGTTCCGACGGTCGCCGCCGAGGGCCCATGGGGATGATTGATGGCCCAATAGTCGGCGCAATCCCACTGGCCGTTCCCCTCGGCGCCCGCGAGGTTGGGAAACGAGACGTCCTCGGGCAATCCGCTGGTCGTCCATTCGATCGTGAGGCCGTCTGAAGCTTGCGTCTCGCTGGCGGGGGTCCCGACCGTGACCGTCGAGCCGGTGGAATTGGAGACGCTGACGGGATTGTCGGCGGTGCTCGCGAAGACGCCGCCTGAGTCAACCACTGGCTCACCGCCTGTTATTCCGATCGGGTTGGCGACATCCGTGAGCGTGGGCGAATTCTGCGTCGCCGCGCCGACGGTCCGATCCGAAGGGTAGGTGTAATAGAGGGCTCGACCCGCTGGCCGGCGTCGCGCTGCACCAGTCGACGGCGTTCGACGTGTGTCCTGGAAGATAGCCCTTCCGGACATTGACCGCCGGCGGAGCGGCGCTGGGCGAGGCGAGCGGCGGGTTCTGATTGTAGATGTCAAATCGCGTGTCGAAATATGGCTCGACGGCGTTCTTATTGCCGATGGCGAGGCTCACGCCCGCATCGCTGTAACAGGCGCCGCTCGCGCCTGCGACATTCTTCGCCATGCACGTCGCATCGTTGCAGTCATCGGCCGTGTTGAGCCATCCGAAATGACCAGGGCCGACGCCGTTTCTATTGAGCTTGAGTTGGCGCCTTAAGGTCGCGGGATCATCGAAAGCGGAAAAGAGGGCTGCGGTCGCCTGCGCGTCGGTCATCGATCCCGCGCTCTCTTCGTAGGGGTTGCAGACGAAGATCGGCGCGACTGAACATACGCTCGTCCCGGCGAAGCCCGCGACTGCATCCGCGCCGACGGCGAATGCGTTGGTCGAAATAGTCTTGAGGAACGTCGCCGGAAGAACGGTCGACCAGGTCTGCGGAATGATCTTCACAGCGACATATTTTGCGTCCGAATCCCCGCTCGCTGCGGAGCCGCCGATTCCATCGCTCGCCGCGGACAGGCTGGAATAGAAAACGAACGTGTAATCGAGCGTCGGCGACGATCCGGCCCCGAAGAGCGTGTTGGACGATTTCGTCGCTGCATGCGCGTTCGCCATCGCCGAAATCGCGCGCGACTCGGCGCCCGTTTGTTTGTTGAGTTCGCGCGCTCCAGCAAGCGCGAGGCTGTCGGCGGCCGCCTGCATCTGCGTCTGCAAGCTCATGCGGCGCGAGCCATCGAGGGCCAGGAGAGCGAAGCCGACCAGAACCGGCAGCATCACCGCCACATAGGGGACCATCAATCCGTCCGTGTCGCGCCACAACGCAGAAGCGCGCCGCGCGAGATGATCCGTCATTGCGAGGAGCGCAGCGACGACGCAATCCAGAGAGCTTGGGCGTCCTACGATCATGGATTGCTTCGCTTCGCTCGCAATGACGACGGTGCATCGCATCGCTAGTCGGCGGCCGAAGCCGACAAGGCTTCCCCCGTTATCGTGGTTGTCACCTGCGGTATGTTGAGCGTGGCGAACGGCAGGAAGAAAAATCTGAACGGCAGCTTGGTCTTGGACGAAGCGGCGTTGAGCGAAACCGTGATCGTCGGAACGGGTCCGAAACTCCGTCCGGCGTAGCCCAGGCCCGTTTGCTTATAAACCACCGTCACATATTGAGGCGCGATCGCAGCGTGGAGGTTGCACATCCCGGCGAAATATTGAGAGGCCGGAGGCGTGCAATCGCTATTTCCGGCTCGCCCATAAACGATGAGCCCCATCGCCTCGGCCGAATACGAACCCATGCCGTCGCATGCGCCGCTCGTGCATGCGCAGGCCGACGCGCCGCCGTCGCACTCGACGGTGAAGTCGGGCATCGGACTTCCCGACGCCAGGCCTGAACTCAGCGCGTCGTCGGCAATCGAGCTGAGACCCGAGGCGATGGGATCGGACACCGCCGCGATGCGCGCGCCGATCTCAACCGCCTTGGCCGCGGCGTTCCACTGGTAGAGCGCATTCATGAAATCGACCCCGCCGAAAAGAAACAGGATCAGAATAGGCAGGATGATGGCGACCTCGACGAGCGGGCCGCCATCTTCATCTCGAGCCAGTTGCGCAATGAACGAGGACATGATCGTCAACCCGGTCCTAGGAACCGCTCCTGATGCGAGAAGGACAGCATCGGCGGCTTCAGTCCCAAAGACGCAAACAGCCCGAGCGACGGATCGGCAAAGCGGGTCGCAACGTCGATGATCGTCATGCTTGTCGAGCCGTCGGCGTAGTTTCCAGCGTTCGAGCGCAGCGCTCGATGAGCAGCTGATTGTGACATCGGCCGCGCTCCAGCCGCTGACGCGCGCCGAGCCGCCCGCGGCTTCAGCCGTCGTCGCTATGTTCGCTGCGTCCGCTGTGTAGAGGAGGCCGTTCTGATCCTTTTGCGCGCAGGGATCGCGATTGCCGTCCGTGAGTTCGATCCGGGTCATGTAGCGCGCCGCGTCGCGCAAACCCGACACGACCAGCTGCTGATTGTAAAAAAACCACGAGAACTCGAACACGCCGAGAAAGAGGCTGAGCAACAGAGGCATGACGATGGTCGCCTCGACCAGCGCGGACCCCTCCTCATCACGCCAGAGCGATCTTGCTTTTGCTGTCGCGCGTTCCGGCATCGGCAAGAACCCTCGCGTTTCTAATAGCCTGAGGATTGACCGGGAGGAGAAGCCGTCATTCCCGTGGACGCGCCGGTCGTCGGTCCGGAGCCGGCGTTCCCGCCCGGGCTCGCCGCGCTCGGCGTTGCGCTGTCGCTCGCGCCTGCGCCCGCGGAGCCGCTTTCGTAGCGCGTAATCACCTTCGCGATCCGCGCGCCATTCGCCGGAATGTTCGTGTCGTTGGCGTAGCGCGGCCAAGGGGTCGCCGTTTGCATGGCGATATTCGCCGCCTGGGCGTCGCCGCCTGTTGTCGAGACCAGAGCGGTCCGCTGAAGATAGTCGGCGAACGGGTCGTCGAAACCGACGGTGGAGGAGCAGCCGGCGACCGTCAGGGAGGCGGCGAGGGATGAGATCGCAATGGCGCTTCGCAAAGCGAAATGTGGACCTTTCGACCGATCCGCCATCGAACTCACTGACCACCGAGAATATGGCCGTAAGGCCCCTGGAGGCCGCCGCCGCTCGTCACATAGTCGGTGTACCGCTTCTTGCGTTCGGTATCGCCCATCAGGAACAGATCGACGTCATTCGACTGAAGCGCCGTATCGAACGGGGTCCCCAAATGCTGCCCCGGACGCACGGGCCTCACGAGATGCGGCGAGACGATGATGACGAGATCGGTCTGGCTCTTCTGAAAGTCGGTGGATCGGAACAGCGCGCCGAGGACGGGCACATTGCCAAGCCATGGAAGCTGATTGATGCTTTGCGAATCTTGCGCCTGGAGCAGGCCTGCGATCGCGAAGCTTTGTCCGTCCCGCAATTCGACCGCCGTATGCGCCTTGCGCTCGGTCAATGAGGGCACGGTCGTTCCGTTGATGTTCAGGCTGTTGGCCGTGTTGATCTCGGTCACGGACGGATTGAGCTCAAATTGATGATGCCGTTGCTGAGGACCGTGGGCGTGAAATCCAGGCCGACGCCGAATTGCTTCCATTCGATGGAAATGTTCGGCGTGTAATTGACGCCAATTCCAAGCGTGGTGTTCGTCGCATTCGTGCCTTGCACGACCGGCACGGGAATTTCGCCGCCCGCAAGGAACGTCGCCTTTTCTCCCGAAAGCGCAACGAGATCCGGTTCAGCCAGGCTCTTGACCAGGCCCTTGCTCTCGAGCGCGGACAAGAGCGCGTCGATGCTGACGCCATGCGTGTTGACGACATTGGCGAGCAGCACGCCGAACGATGACGCCGTGGAGCCCGCCCCGGGAAACACGCCGCTGCTGTTTGTGGCTGTCGTCGGCTGCGTGCCGAGACCGGTGGCGAAACTCACGCTGTTCGTCTTGCCGAACCAGCTGATGCCGAGGTCGCGTCCCGCATTGCGATCGACTTCGAGAATACGCACCTTCAGCATGACTTGCTGCGAAGGGGAAACCTTCATCGCGTTGACGATCTGAGCGTCCGGCGACAGGCCCTTCGCGACTTCGACGGCGCGCGCGGCCGCCAGGCCGTCGCTGGCCTCGCCGCTCAAAACGATCTCGCCGTTCGCGCTGGTGACGTTGATGTCTCTGCCCCCGGTGCTGGCGGCGATCTTGCTCTGCAACGACGTCGTGTCAGGGGTCACATCGAGGTCGATCACCGACACCAGGCGCCGCTGCTGATCGAATACGGAAATGTTGGTCGCGCCGACTTTTTTGCCCTGAACGTAGAGCATCGAATCCGTCATCGGCAAAACGTCGGCGATTTCCGGCGCGCCGATCACCGCGGTCGAGAACGGGTCGGAAAAACAGAGCGTGCGCGATTTGTTGAGCGTCACCTTCATGGCGCTCACTTGCTCTGTCACCGCGTGGCATGGGCCGGCCTTGCGCGCCCAAGCGGGAGCCGCGGCCTGCACGAGACCGAAAGCGGCCAGTGCGGCGCCAGCTTTTGCCAGCATGGCGACCCAAAGATGTCGGCGCCTTAACGCGATCCGTCCGGTTCGCGGGGAGAATTGTGTTCGCTGTTTCAACACGCCGCCTTCCGTCATTGGACCTCTTCAGGCACGTCGTATTGTTCGCTCTTGACCGATCGAAAGACGGTGATCTTCCGCGTGTTTGTTTCGGGAGGAGGCGCGGGCGGCGGGGTCGTGGCTGGCGGCAGGGTCGCTCCCCCCGGCGGCAGGCTGGGCCTGGCGGAGGGTCGGGCTGAAAAGCGGCGGGTTGCGCCTGCACGGCAGGAAGAGCCGCCGGGGCTTGCGCCTCGTCGGTCCCGAACAGATCCCGGTCGGTGATCTTCGCATCAGGAGCCAACGCGACTTCCGCGGGCTGGCGCAAAATCAGCGATAGCTTCCCGACATTGGCGGCAAGCAAGATCCGCAGCGCCTGCTCAGGGTCCACCTCGACGGTGACAGCCTTGGCGACGGTCGGATGTTCCTGGCGTTGATCGGCCATCTGATCGATCGCCAGCACTTTGACATGCTGCAAGATCACGGCGGAAAAATTCTGCGGACCATCGCTGTTGTCGGTTCGCGTCAACGCGACGTCGACGAAGTCGCCCGGGAAGATGAAGCCCGCCACGCCGCGCACGTCGTCAACCGCGACGGTCACGGCACGCTTGCCCTTCTCGATAACGGCCGACAGCGAGGCCCTCTGATCCGGCGCGCTCACCTTCGAGGAAATGATCGGCTCGTCGCGGACAAACGGGGAGAGGGTGATCCGACGGCCGTTCTTGGTGAGCTCCGCGAAGTTGGCGAATGCGCCCTCCGGGCTCGACTGCGCGGGCCAGTCGATCTCTCTCACGTCCTTGGCGCCGATTGGCGCGCCAAAAGCAAGCGTATCGGTCGCGACCAGAATCGGCACAGTCTTCTGAGCGTCGGTCCGCGCTGAATGGCTCTGAAGCCAGCTTCTGGCAAGAAATGCGGCGACGCCGCCAAGAATTACAGCAACAACAAGGATTGCAAGATTTGTACTCCGGCGCATAAATGTATCAATCCTTGCCCCAAAGGAACCGTTTTGTGCCGGAGATTATTTATTAGCTTGTGCTCATCTATTCGCATATGTCAACGGATCGGGCTTGTCTCCTAGCAGATTGGCAAGGTTTTCCAACGTTTCACCAAAACACAGTCAATTAACGCAAGAACAATTTTCGATGCAATCACAATGTTGTCTCCACAATATTGTCGGCGAGCGTATTTCCCCTTCCAGAACCGCCGAATTCGGCCTGAAATTCCTTGTGAGGCTAACTCCGCACCATCGTGACCGCAAAGCGGATCAGTACATTGGAGTTCGAGAGCAAAACCGAGTCCATAGGTTGAATACTCGGCTGATGTGAGCGCATAAACGAGTGGAGTTCAAGAACCAAAATGAAAACAGTTTCATTATGACTTTGTATATCTTCATTTTTTTAACGCGTTAGCGGAGTTAATCTGAAAATATGGACAAATGGACAATTGCGCATGTGTTTTTATTTGTGGCGAGCCATTTTGACTCGGTATTGACCGAGCCGTTCCCTAACGGATAATTGCGCGCGGATGGCCCCAAGCGGGCCTTCAGCCGAGAACGCATCGACGCCGTTAAGTGCAAAGTCCGTCAGGAGCTCGCATGTCCAAAGCTGTGAAGGTCTTCAGCCAGTTCCTGAAGGACGAAGACGGCGCTGCTCTTATCGAATATACAGTTTTGCTCGGGATACTCTTGATCGCGGTCATCGCCACCATCGGCTTGGTCGGCACCTGGGTTTCCAAGCAGTGGCTTGCGCTGGATAAGGCGCTGTCGCCCTGATTTTCCGCCAATCCACCTCGAAACGAGGCCAACGCGCGTGTCAGCTGTTGGGCGCTACGAGACCCAGCGCAAGCGCCCCGATCAGCGCGCCGGCCAGGGGCGGCGCGAGCGGAATTCGTAAGCCCGCGGCGGTCTGCTTCGCCGCCGCAAATCCAAATCTGGCCGCGACATAATAAGCGCCGGTAAAAATCAGCAAGAGGATCACGAACGGCGCGGCAAACCATGGGCCCGTCCAGAGGAAGGCGACGGCCAGCAGTTTCAGATCGCCGCCGCCGATTTGCTGAAGCGAATACGCATAGGCTCCAGCCGCCAGCATCAAGAGCGCGAAGGCGAAATTCCACTGCATTGACACCCACGCTCCCGATGAGAGCGCATGGGCGAGAAAGAGCCCCGCCAGGATCGCGACGAACTCATTGCGGACCTTGAATTCCCTCAGATCCGTCAGCGCCACCCAAAACAGGGTCACTGCGGTCAGGGCCAAAATCCACAGCGAGAGCATCGGGTAGACGGGAACGCGATGGACCGCGAGCAAGTTACGCCCTTACCACGGGATTGCGTTGCGCAGTCGTTTTCCGGGACCAGCGAAAACGGGCCGGCTCTTGTCGCGGACCAAGATCCGGCCCGTGCCTGGAGCGCTCATCGCTAGGGATTGAGCACGCCAGGACAGCCGACGCCATTAGGGGACCGCGGGAAGGCCGATACTCAAGCCGCCTGTTCTTCGATCTCGCCTGCCGGCGCCGGGAGGGCTTTCGCAGCCCGGCTTTGACCCTTCTGCAGTTGCGCCTCGACCGCCTTCAAAGCATCGATCTCGTTCGACTTCTGGACTGCGGCGATCTCGCGAACCATCCGGTCGAGAGCGGCCTCGTACAATTGTCGCTCCGAATAGGACTGCTCGGGTTGCGCCTCGGATCGATAAAGGTCGCGGACCACTTCGGCGATCGCGTTGATATCGCCGGAGTTGATCTTGGTTTCGTACTCCTGAGCGCGCCTTGACCACATCGTGCGCTTGACGCGCGCGCGTCCGGTCAGAATGTCGAGCGATCGCCTTGCGGCGTCGGGATCGGAGATCTTGCGCATTCCAACGCCTGTGACCTTCGACGTCGGGACGCGCAACGTAAGCTTGTCCTTCGAGAAACTGATGACAAACAGCTCAAGCTTAAACCCGGCGACCTCCTGCTCCTCGATCGAGACGATCTGCCCGACCCCGTGAGCGGGATAGACGACGAACTCGTTGAGCTTGAAGCCTTGACGCTGGCTCGCGCTCTTCAAAGTCTTCGCCGCGGGGGCTTCTTCCGCGACGACCGCCTTTTGGACCTTGACGACGGGCGCGGCGGCCTTTGCCGGCGCCGTCTCGCTCGCGGGAGCGACATGAGCGGTGTGAGCGGGACTTGGCTTTGATCCAGCAAGAGGGGCTGACCCTTTCTCGGTCGCGGATCGAGCCTCTTGGGCGCTTCGGCTTGCTGTCAACTTCGCTTCCTGTTCCTTCAATTGCGCCCGGACGGCCGACGCTCGCTTGGCGGCAGCCGCAGTTTTTGCCGCCTTGCTTGGGCTCTTCGACGCCGCCACTCTTCGAGAGGCGGCGCTGACCGGCCTCTTGGCCGCGGTCAATTCATGCATCACAGCTCTGCTATTTACGCCCGTCCGCTTTCGCTTCGCAAGCTTCGTCGCAGTGTTTTTCGTCTTGGCTTGACCAGTTTTGCTCGTCTTGCGCGCGACCCGGGTATTCGACGCCGTTTTGCTCTTGCTGAGACGGTTTCGAACGCTGGATGAAGAGGCGACCTTCGTCGTACGCTTCGCCCTCGTTTTCGCGGTGGAGGCTGCGCCAGTTTTCTTCGTCTTTGGACTTGTTGTCTTTTTAGATTTATTACGCGCCACCATAATTAACCTCTCCACGCGCAAACTTTCCCGCACACGCTATACATCCGCGCACGAATACTGCCCTAAATCCGTGCTCGAATGTTACTCTCGGAACGGCGAACTTACATTTCGTCCAGGAAAATCACTTGCGTCTTCGCCAGGGACGCTCAGCGACTTCCGCTCGACGATTAATTGGTCGTTTAGCACAAATCCGTCGAAAAATCAAAGACGAAGATAAACTCGAACAACTCGAGTCGAGGCGGCGCCGGCTCCGCCGCGCGCCGATGCTCCGAGAATCGGACTTGGGCTAATCGCCTTCCCCAGGCTGAGGCGAGAAAAACTCAGCAAACTTGTTGGCGCGCCCGTCGAAATCCTTGCCGTCCGCCGGGGCCTCTTTTTTGCTCGTTATATTTGGCCAAGACTTCGCATATTCAGCATTCAGTTTGAGCCAGAAAGCGAGGTCGGGTTCCGTGTCCGGCTTGATGGCTTCGGCTGGGCATTCCGGTTCGCAAACGCCGCAATCGATGCACTCGTCCGGGTGAATGACGAGCATATTTTCGCCCTCGTAGAAGCAGTCGACAGGACACACCTCCACGCAATCCAAATATTTGCACTTTATGCAATTTTCCACGACCACGTAGGTCATACGTATATCCTCATGAGCTACCCACCGAGGTGGAATTGCGCCCGTTTTCTATGGATCTCGAGACCCTCTGCCAACCATTTTTGTTGTCGATGCTTTCGGCGGCGATGGCGCAGTTATCGGCGTTTGTTGGCTTGCTCCTCAAGCAGCGAACGAAGCTCGAGAAGCTTGGCGAAGGGTGAATTCGGGTCAACCTTGGCCGGTTTCTGCGGCGCCGCCGCTGGAGTGGCCAGCGCCATATCATAATCCTTAGGCCGCTGGCGACGTTTTTCGTCGGCGCGGACGGAATTGGGACGGTTGGGCCTGTTGGGCGGATGGGTTGGCGAGTCGCGCCGCCAATTGGACGCTGGAACCGGTGTCGGGCCCTGAGCATCGGAGCGGCCCGGCGCTTCGCTTCTTGAGTGTTTAGCTTCCCGCTCGCGTCGGGGCGCCGTTTTGCGATGGTCCGGGCGCCAGACGATGATCATTTCATCATTTTTTGCCGGTTCAGCTCGTGAGTCCGATGTCGGCGGAGACACAGATTGTCCGCTGGCGTTCTCTCCCGGGCTGTCGTCGGAGGCGCCTGCGGCGGGAGACGTCGTCATATCAACAGGGACGGGCTCGCCGCCCTCCGCAACGGCGAGGGCGCCCTCAGGAAGTGCGTCCTCCGAGAGGTCGTCTGCGCCGTCTGCGCCGACGGCGCCTCCCTGAAGGGCGATCTCTGCATCCTCTGGGGCCGCGACAGGCTCAGAGGAGGCCTCAACATCCGCAGCCAGGGCGTCATCACCCTTAGGGACGGCGCCGACATCCTCTGGGACCGCGTCGGCGTCCGCAAGGACCCCCTCAGACGACGGCTCAGTGAGCGGCGCAGCCAGAGCGATCTCTGCCGAGGCCTCTTCCTCGTCGGCCGCAGGAGGCGGCGCGGGCTCATCCCTGGTCGATCCCTGATCTTCCGCCGGCTTGGGCGGTTCGCTTTGTCGGGCCGTTTCATTGGCCGATTGTGAAGCAAAAAATTCCGATCGTTTCATTTCGACCGACCGGAATCCCATGGAACGCAAAATCGAAGCGAATTGCTCGCCTGAGCACCCGGTTAGCGATGTCATCGCCCCGCTGACGACGAACCCTTTGGAAGTCCGTTGGCTTGGAGGGCCATCGGCGCCTCCGGGCGCTTCGCCAGCGATGGCCGCGCGGATCATTCCGGCGAGGCGCTCGACGACGTCCACGCGCACAACCCGTTCGCCGCACGTCCGATAGCCGGCGACGCGATACCCTTCTTTCCCAATCCCTTTGTCCGATGAGAGAGAGGTCCGACCCGACGAGGCGACTGGGGCAAGGGTCCGTACGACCTCAGTGGCGTGGCCGGACGCTTGAAGACCCCACAGTTGAAGGGCCAACGTTCTTGCCGCTGGCTTGAGCAACATTGGGAGAAATAGATAATAGGCGCCGAAGCGCACGCCCTGCTTTCTCAGCTCCGCTCGGTCGTCCTGACTGAGCGTCCTGATCTTCGCCTTGATCGGTTCGCGCTCCAGAACGCCCAGCGACCGCACCAGCTCGTGAGCCAGATCACGAACGATCTCCGGTCCTTCTTGAAGGCCTTCAAGCGCGAAGAGCGGCGCAAGAAGCCGTCGCGTTGTTGCCGCGATCCAAAGTTCAATTCGTGTTTTTATTGTCTCCCGGGGGACGTCCGGCAGGCACTCATCGGCGAAGATTACGGCGCTGGGGTTGAGCGCATTTGGCCCTGGCGAGAGTTTAGCGACCGGATCGCCCAACCAACGAATGATCCCATCGTTTGAGAGCACAATCGCGGCGTCAACGGCTTGACGGAGGCGTTCCGCGCGCGCCTCCAGTTCCAGTTTCAGGGCTTCGCGCCACGCTTCGTCGCCCGCTCGCGCTGAGCGATGATCTTCGGCGTCGACAACCTGGAAGCCTTGAACAACGGAAAAGTCATGGCGCGGCGGTGGCTCAGCGGCCGGCAAATCGTTTTCCACGGAGCCGGGCTCCTCTTCCACCATCACAAGCTCCTTAAGGGGCGCGGGCTCCGCCCAATCATGGCCTACGCCAGAACCTTGCACGAGCAGCGTCGCACTGCCGATGCGGCTCGGCGCGCCCAGACAATCCGGCGCCCGCGCTTGTCGACGCCTCTATAGGCTTTTGCTCAGGCGAGCGCACGGTCTTCGTAGTCTTCGGGGGACGTCTCATCGCTGGCCTGAGAACGCAGAACCAACGAGAGCGTTGCCGCAACAAGGAAATTGAGCAGGACCGCCGTCAAGCCGTTGTAAGCGGCGAAGCCAAGGCCAGAATCGAAATGGCCCACAAGCGGGATATCCCAATTCAGCGCATGGACGGGAGCCCAGGCCTTTCCGGTCCATGAGAGGGAGGTGCCGACAATCATCCCCACGGCCCAACCGATCAGAAGCGCCCAACCGCTGAACCAGCGGGTGAAGAGGCCCAAAATCATCGCCGGGAAGATCTGAACCATCCAGACGCCGCCCAGCAATTGCAGGTCCAGAGCGAATTGCGTCGGCATGAAGAAGATCACCAAGAGCGCGCCGACCTTCACCACTAGCGACGCCAGCTTCGCGAGAACCAATTCCTCCTGGGGCGTCATCTCGGGGTGAATGAATGGCTTCCAGATGTTGCGGGTGAACGTGTTGGCGGCGCCAATCGACATGACCGCCGCAGGCACGAGCGCGCCGAGCGCGATCGCCGCGAAACAAAAGCCCGCGAACCAATCCGGGAACGCCCAGAGCACAAGCTGCGGCACGGCGTCCTGGGGCGTGGCGACCTTGACGCCGGCGGCGATCGCCATCAATCCAAGCAAGGCGATCAAGCCGAGCACCAAGGAATAGGCGGGCAGGGTCATCGTATTAAAGCGGATGGCGCTTCCGCTGGAGGCCGCAAGCGAACCTGTCAGCGCGTGCGGATACATGAACAACGCCATCGCCGAACCGATCGCGAGCGTGATGTAAGGGCCGACTTGCGACGGCTTCAGCGTCAGCCCCGCCGCAAGGTTGGGGTTCGCCGCGACCTTCGCGTCAAACGCTTTGCCCGCCGCTTCGAAAATGGCTCCGAAGCCGCCGAGCTCGGCGGGAATGACGATGATGGCGGCGATGATGAAAATATAAATCATCGCGTCCTTGACGAACGCGATCATCGCCGGCGCGCGCAAGCCGCTCTTGTAGGTGAAGAGCGCAAGAATGACGAAGGCGATGGTGATCGGCGCATGCGCCATGATCCCTTGGCCCGAGAAGCCGAGCGCCAGAATGACCTTTTCGAGGCCGACGAGCTGGAGCGCGATATAAGGCATCGTCGCCAGGATGCCGGTCGCCGCAACCGCAAGCTCCAAACCCTTGTGGCCGTAGCGGCCAAGCACAAAATCGGCGGCGGTGATGTAGCCATGCTTCTGTGAGACCGCCCACAGGCGCGGCAAGGTCAGGTAGAGGAACGGATAGACGATGATCGTATAGGGCACGGCGAAGAAGCCGTAGGCGCCAATGGCGAAGACGACCGCCGGAATCGCGATGACCGTGTAGGCGGTATAGAGATCGCCTCCGAGCAGGAACCAGGTGATCCAACGGCCAAAGCGGCGTCCGCCAAGGCCCCATTCGTGGATGTGGTCGAGATCGGCCGCCTTCCAGCGCGCCGCGACGAAGCCCAGCACCGACACCAAGCCAAAAAAGAACACGAAGACGGCGGTGGCGACGACGTTCAGATGATCGAACATGCTCAGTTCTTACCGACCCGGTCCGCGGCAAGAATTGCGAGGGCGGAAATCGGAACAAGAACAAGCTGGAACCAGAAGAAAAAGGGGATGCCGAAAAGGACAGGCGGGATCGAGTTGTAAAGCGGAACCCACAGCGCCAAAAGACAGGGAACAAGCAACAGAAAGAACTTCATTGTCCCCCCAGGATCAGCGAACGCGCCATCATCAGCGCCGCTGACATGATGTGTTGGCCCCCTCTATCGAAATTCCCAACGCCAGTCGAGAGGCGGCTTGTTTCGAACCGCTAGCGACGAAGCCTCTGCGATCGCCTGCTTTCGCGCTGATGGTCATCGTGGTAACGAGCGCCCCATGACCGCACGCCTCGATTTGCGCTTTCAACGGGTCGCCGCCGAAGGCCGGGCCGCGCTTTTGACCTTCATCATGGCCGGCGATCCGGACACCGAGACCTCCTCGGCGATCCTTGCCGCCCTGCCAGCGGCCGGCGCGGACATTGTCGAACTCGGCATGCCGTTTAGCGACCCGATTGCGGACGGCCCTGCGATTCAGGGCGCCGGCCGTCGGGCGCTGGAGGCCAACCAGACGCTGCCAGCGACCCTCAAAATGGCGAAGCAATTCCGCGCAGGGGATCCGGACACGCCGCTCATCCTCATGGGCTATTACAACCCCATTTACATCTATGGCGTCGAGACGTTCCTGACCGACGCGAAAGCCGCAGGCGTCGACGGGCTGATCGTCGTCGATTGTCCGCCGGAAGAAGACGACGAGATTTGCCTGCCCACGCGCAAAGCGGGGCTCGCTTTTGTTCGCCTGGTGGCGCCCACCACGAGCGATGATCGTCTGCCGGAGGTTCTCGCTAACGCCGGCGGCTTCGTCTATTTCGTTTCGATCACGGGAATCACCGGAGCTGCCGCGCCGGACGTCAAGCTGGTCGGCGAAGCCGTCGCGCGCCTCAAGCGGCGGACGAAGCTGCCAATCGCAGTCGGGTTCGGCGTCAAGAACCCCGAAAGCGCCCGGGCGATCGCAGGGACCGCGGACGGCGTGGTGGTCGGTTCGTCCATCGTCGAGGCGATAAGACTTTCGCTGGACGGCGGAGTGGCGACCTCGTCGACCGTCGTCGCCGCAACTGAGCTTGTCAGCAAACTGGCGCAAGGCGTTCGCGCCGCGCAGAAGTGAGCGTTTGTCAAAGATCGACCCACCGGAGCCAAAGCCGCGCATGAATTGGATCTCGAACGTCGTGCCCCCGAAGATTCGTTCGTTGCTGCGGCGCGACACGCCCGAAAATCTTTGGGTCAAGTGCCCCGAAAGCGGCGAACTGGTCTTCCACAAGGATCTCGAAGCCAATCTCATGGTTGTCCCGGGTTCCGGCTATCACATGCCGATCAGCCCGAAGGCCCGTCTCGCCTCGCTCCTCGACGACGGGGCTTACGAGGAATTCGCCACCCCCGAAACGCCGTCCGATCCATTGAAATTTCGCGACATCAAACGCTACTCGGATCGTTTGAAGGAAAATCGCACGAAGACCGGAGCGGCGGATGCGGTCACGGTCGCATTCGGCAAGCTTGAAGGGCCAGGACATCACCGTCGCCATACAAGACTTTGCGTTCCAGGGCGGAACGCTCGGGCTCGCGGCTGGGGAGGCGATCGTCGCCGGGATCACGGCCGCGATCGAGCGCGCGACCCCATTTCTCATTTTCACGACCTCAGGCGGCGCGCGCATGCAGGAAGGCATGTTCGCCTTGGCGCAAATGGTTCGCACCACGGTCGCCGTACGCCGCCTGCGGGCGGCGAAGCTTCCCTATATCGTCATCCTGACCAACCCGACCACTGGCGGCGTGACCGCGTCCTACGCAATGCTGGGCGATGTGCATATCGCCGAGCCCGGAGCGGTGATCGGCTTTGCCGGCGCCCGCGTAATCGAGCAGACCATTCGCGAGCGCCTGCCGGAGGGCTTCCAGCGCGCCGAATATCTGCGCGACCATGGCATGGTCGATATGGTCGTGCCGCGCCCCCTGCAGCGGCAGACGCTGGCGCGTCTCTGCAGACTGCTCACGCGCGCGCCCGCCGCGGAAGCCGCCTGAACGAAGGAGGTTCGCGCTCATTGACGCTCGGGTTAAGCGAGGCACCCGTTTTGTTTTCGGCTCGGATGATTATCTAAAGCAGCGGTGGCACATTCGCGCCCGGTTTGGGGCGCAATGAACCGGTCTCAAGAGGAGGCAGCGTCATGGCAGGTTCAACGGAGCGGGCGGTTCTCGCCGGGGGATGTTTCTGGGGCATGCAGGATTTGATCCGCCGCTATCCGGGCGTGATCTCGACCCGTGTCGGCTATTCAGGCGGCGAGGTTCCCAACGCGACCTACCGCAACCACGGCAATCACGCCGAGGCGATCGAAATCATTTTCGATCCAGCCCAGACCAGCTACCGCAAGCTGCTCGAGCTGTTCTTTCAGATCCATGATCCGACGACCCGAAACCGGCAGGGCAACGACGTCGGCGCGAGCTACCGATCGGCGATCTTCTTCACCAATGACGAGCAAAAACGCGTGGCGCTCGACACCATCGCCGATGTCGAGGCGTCGGGTCTATGGCCAGGGAAAGTGGTTACAGAAGTCGCGCCGGCCGGTCCGTTCTGGGAGGCGGAGCCCGAGCATCAAGATTACCTCGAGCGCTACCCGAACGGCTACACGTGTCACTTTGCGCGGCCAAACTGGGTGCTGCCGAGGCGGCGGGCCGCCGCCGCGGAATAGGGCGCTGTCCCGACGACTGATTGATCTGCTGGCTTAGCCAAGGCGAAGCCCAGCGTCCCAATCCTGCGGGCGCGGGTCGTTGGGCTGCGCTTGACGGCTATAGCCGGAGTTACGCTCACGGACACCGATCGGCTTTCGTGACACAGCCGAGCGCGAGCGCGGTGATCCAAGGGGAGGGCTTGCAGCGACCCTGGACCACCGCATCTCACCGAGCTCTCACCGGAGTTCTGAAGACGGCGCACGTTCAACCCCGAGACGTCCGCGACCAGATCGTCGCCGCATCGGGCTTCGCGAAGCTCACGCTTCGAGAAAGCAGCCATCTCGTTCAACTGGAAGATTGTTTTGCGCCACCCAACCCAATTCCCTCTCCCGGAGGAGAGGGAATCCGTTCAACCCCCGCCCAACTGGGAGGGCTCAGTACGGATGGTAGTAGTGGTGGTGATAAGGGTAGTAGGCGTGATGATAATAGCGATGGTGGTTGGTCATCGAGTTGCCGATGGCCGCGCCGCCCACACCGCCGACCACAGCGCCGACGGGCCCGCCTACAACCGCCCCGCCAACGGCGCCCGCCACCCCCCCGGTTACCGCTCCCGCTTCGTCGGCCAGCGCCGCTGAAGAAGAAGCGCAGATCAGCGTCGCGGTCGCGGCGGCAAGCATCCATCGAGACATAGAAACCTCCTGCATTGTATCTGGCGGAACTCGCCGATGCTTACGGCGAGATCCGCTTTGACGCTTATCAACTGCTTGGAGGGCTGAAATGTTCCCCGACATTGTACATATGGTGGAAGATGTATGCCCCGGGGCAAGCGCGGCAGCAGACGGATCCTGAACTCGCGGCTCCGAATCGCCCGTTTCCGCTGATAGCGCCGGCGTCACGACTACTTCTGCACGAAGGGGATAAGTCTTGCCGGGCGAGACGGACCGGGACTAAGCTTCATGTAAAGCCCAAACGGAAGACAGCATGGAGGTCGCGCAAAGTCCCTTACTCCACGCCGCGACATCCCAATCGCGCGGCCGCCGGATCTTCGTCCAGATCCCGGCTTATCGCGATTCCGAACTCGGCGCGACAGTGCGCGATCTTGTCAAGAAGGCTTACGATCCGGCGTCGCTCCGAATCGCCGTTCTTTGGCAGAAAGGGCCGGACGACGAACTCGACCTCGGATCCGGCGGGGGCGCCGAGCTTGAGGTCGTGGAAATTTCTCATGTCCAAAGCCGGGGCTGCAATTGGGCCCGCCGCGAGCTTCAAAAGCGATGGCGCGGCGAGCCTTTCACGCTGATCCTCGACTCGCATCATCGCTTCGCGCAGGGCTGGGATCAAAAGCTACGTCGGGCGTATGACGCACTGATCCGACAAGGCGTCGAGAAGCCGATCGTCACCGCATACCTGCCGGCCTACAACCCCCTGACTGACCCATACGGCCGGCGGAAGCGGGCGCTGAAAATCTATCCCTATGCGCGGTCAGACGGATTGCTGCTGCGTCTGATCGGACGGCCTGTCCTGGCGGCGCGGCGCTTGAACGGGCCGATCCCCGGCGAATTTGTCTCTCTGCACTGTCTGTTCGCCGGTGGCGATTTCAATCGAGACGTGCCGTTCGATCCACACTGCTATTTCTTCGGCGACGAAGTCGCTGTGAGCCTGCGTGCTTTCACGCACGGATATGACGTCTATCACCCGCATGAGGTCGTCGGTTGGCATTGCTACGAGCGGGCGTATCGCGTGACGCACTGGGAGGACCATTCGAACTGGGAAGCAAGCGAGGCGGCGTCGCTGCGGCGACTTCGCCGCTTGCTGTCAGGCCGCCCGCTCCAAGATTATGGACGTGGCGACCGGCGCGGAATTCAAGAATTTGAGGATCGCCTGCTGCTCAAGCTGTGCGAGGCGGCCTGACAATGGGGCGAGTTCAGCGCCAGGATTGGGCAGAGGCGGAGGGCCGCGTCTCTTGGTTTGACAATTTCCTCGAGGCGCCGCGGTGCGAGGGAATCCTGGCCGAACTGGAATTCGCCTTCTGGCGGCCCAGCACCGTCTATCTCGAAGGCGAGGGCGGAAAACACCAGTACGTCTACAGTCGCCGGCGCGTCAGTTCGACGACCTCGGAGCGATGGTTCACTCCGCCGCTTCGGCGCGCGATCGCCTTGATCGACCGTCGCGTCGGCAGGCATTTGCCGCAGGCGCCTTCTCATCGGGAAGAGTGGCAGGCGACGATATATGAAAGGGGTGGGCGGTTCGACTATCATCACGACAGCGGCTATTTCGACGACGACTCGGCCGGCGAAAGGACACACTCGGTCGTGCTCTACCTGGAGACGCCCGAGCGCGGCGGGGAGACGCGGTTCCCGCTCTTGGATTTATCGGTCAAGAGCTTAAGCGGCCGCCTTCTGATCTGGAGCAATCTGGACTCGAGCGGGCAGAGCGACCCCGACATGCTGCATGCGTCGGCGCCCGTGCTGAAAGGTCGGAAAACAATTCTCGTCACGTGGATTCGACAACGAGAAGGTTGGGTGGCGACGCAGAAGAGGAGGTCACAATGACGCGTGAGCAAAAGGCGGCGGTCGCAAAGGTCATCAAGAAATATGGCCCGAAGATCGATCTCGAGGCCAAACCGGAGGTGCTGATCGAAATCCTGCGCTCGTTTGGCAGGCTGTTCGATGATGACGGCGACGGCGGGGCGAAGCCTGGAGGCGTCGGCCCGAACCCCTGCCTGGTCGAAGACGGCCGCGTGACCGAACAGGAGATCATGAAGGCGATCCTCCATCTGTCTCGCGAGGTCGCGTCAATCAAGTCCTTGATCAAGCCTCGCACCTGATCCGAGCCCTGCCCCGGGACGCCGGCCACTCGGTCGAGCGCCTCGGAAGAATGATACTCGGTTCCGTTGATGAGATCGCTCGGCACTCCCGAGGAGCGGCGAACGCGCCCGGTTGAGCGCCGCGAGGCTGATTGAGAAAATCGACAATTTCTTGCCAAGCCGGCTGGGGCCTGGTATTGTTTTTCAGAAAGACCGGCAAGCCCGACTGGCGCTTCACGTGCGCGGCGTGCGACCAGGGCTTCGGCGTTAGGACGGAGATGATCGGAAACGGCGCCGCAAGCCATTGAAATCGCTCAAAACGGACTCGGAAATGGCGATCCGCCGGCTCGCGAGGAGAATCAGGCGAATTCCGGAGTTGGGCTGCGCCCGCCGTTTCGAACTTCAATGCGCCTTCAAGAGTTCGCCGCGCCGCTCCGGGCTGAAGCGGATCACGATGACGATCGCGACCGCGACCACGCCGGCAATGAGCGCGAGCGCGAAGCCGTAATTGCCGCCGTTCGCCTGAGCGATCTGCGCCTGAAACGGACCGTTATAGGAGGCGAGGAAATTACCGGCCTGATAGACGAAGGCCGGAATTGTCGCGCGCGCGGCGCCCGGCGACAATTCGTTGAGATGGACCGGAATGACGCCCCAGGCGCCCTGGACCGCGATCTGCATGATGAAGGCGCCGACCGCGAGCAGAATCGGGGTTGAGGCGAATGCCCATAACGGAAGCGCCGGCAGCGCGATGAGCGCGGCAATGGTGATCGCGTTGACGCGGCCGATCTTCTCCGACAGGTGGCCGAAGATGAGGCCGCCAGCAATCGCGCCGAGGTTAGCGACGATGACAATCCAGCTGACCGTGCTCGGATCGAAATTATGCTGCTTCTGCAGGAAGGTCGGATAGAGGTCCTGCGTGCCGTGGCTGAACAGATTGAAGCACATCATCAAGACGACCATGTAGACGACCAGTCCCCGGTTGGCGGTAATCGTCTCCCATAGCGGGGGCTTCGCATGCGCCTTCGACGCTTCGAAGGCGGGCGATTCTGGAACGCCGCTGCGGATGAACAGCACCAGGAAAGCGGGCAGGACGCTGAGCAGGAACATCGCCCGCCAGCCGATCGTGTAGTCGCCGAACGTTCGGCCATAGAGCAGGCCATAGGCGATTGCGGCAAGCAGGAAGCCGGTCGGGTAGCCGCATTGCAGAATCCCTGACACCAGTCCCCGCGCCTGCGGCGGAATGGATTCCATCGCGAGCGAGCTGCCAAGGCCCCACTCCCCGCCCATGGCGACGCCGAAGAGCGCGCGCAGGATGAGAAAGATTGTGAGGTTCGGCGAGAACGCGGCGAGCGCCCCGAGGATCGAATAGCAGAGAATGTCCAGCATCAGCGCCGGCTTCCGACCCCAGCGGTCGCCAAGCCGGCCGAAGATGAACGCGCCGACGAACCGCATCGCCAGCGTCAGGAACAGGGCGTACGCCACCGCCGGCACCTCGACGCCAAACTCCTTGGCGATGTCCTTGAGCAAAAAGGTCAGAAGGAAGAAGTCGAAGGCGTCAAGCATCCAGCCGAGAAATGCGGCGAGGATCGTCATCCTCTGCTGTGAAGTCAGATCCATCATCGTCCTTCCGCAGCGTTTGCACGCGTCGGCGCTGTCAGGTGATTGTCATTCGACAGTTTCGATGAATACGCGCGAGGCGACAGGGGCACAAGCTGAAGCGCTGGTTTCGCTGTTGCGCGCAGCGGCGGCAAGTCGAGCGGCGATGGACGGGTGAACTAGGGATCGCAGGACGGACCGGCGGCGGCCGGCGTCGTCACTGCGCAACTCTATTGTCTTTTGCCGGGAGCAAAGGCCGCGACGGCGCCAGCGGATGGATGAATTAACCGGCGAGCGAGTCGGGCATCGGCTCATCGATACCGTAACGTTCAGGCCATGCGTTGGGCAGGTATGCGTGCCGAAAATGCTGTCAAGCCAGCGAAACATCGAGGCGTAGTTGCAGTCTCGCCGCTTAACCTCTTTACCGGATGATGTCTCCGATCAAGCTGGCCCGTTTGCCGTCTCGACAGCCGCCTTGCCCCGCTCTATGAGCGCCATTCAGGGCAGAGAGCCTGGAGAAGCGGCTCGCGCATGATCATCGCCATCGACGGGCCCGCGGCTTCGGGCAAAGGCACCATCGCGCGCCGAATCGCCGCGCATTATCGGCTGCCTCATCTTGACACCGGGCTGCTCTACCGCGCGACCGCCGCCGCCTTGATTGCAGAGGACCGAGGCCTTTACGACGAAGCCGCGGCGGTTGCGGTCGCCCGGGGACTGGGGCTCATCGATTTCAACGACGCGGCGCTGCGCACGCGCCAAATGGGCGAGGCAGCCTCCGTGGTCGCCGCAATGCCGCTTGTCCGCGCGGCGCTGATCGAGGCGCAGCGCGCCTTCGCGGCGCGGGCGGGCGGCGCGGTGCTCGACGGGCGGGACATTGGCACGGTCATTTGTCCCGACGCGGACGTGAAGATCTTCGTCACCGCCAGCGCGGCGGCGCGGGCGCAGCGGCGTGCGCTCGAATTGGTCCAGCACGGCGAAAAGGCCGACTACAACGCGATATTGGCCGACATCATCCGCCGCGACGCCCGCGACTCGAGCCGGTCCGTGGCGCCGCTGCGCCCGGCAGACGATGCGGTGACGTTGGACACGACCCATCTCGGAATTGAAGCCGCCTCGGCCGAAGCGCTGCGGATCGTCGAGGCGGCGCGGACCAGGGTTTAGCCGGATCCGGCGCCGCCGACCTGCCGAACGATCAGCGCCGATTAGGCAGCGGCGGCGCCGTGGGCGAGGCGGCTTTGCGTCGCCCGCAGCCTCTCAATGGCTCCCTCGATCTCGTTGCGTTGCCGCTCGAGGTGGCTGATCTGGGTCACGACCTGTTGCGGATTCAGCTGATCTTCGAGATCCGTCATTTCGGTCGCCCCTTTGCCGCCGATCAGGTCCTGGATTTCGGTCAGCGTGAAGCCGAGCTTCTTGCCCTTGAGGACCATTTCCATCCGAATGCGATCGTTTGCCCGATAATAACGGGCGTTCCCCTCACGGCGGGGCTTGATCAGTCCGCGGTCCTCATAGAACCGCAGGGTGCGCAGGCTGACTCCGAATACACGCGACATCTGGCTAATGGTCAATTCCGGCTGCGTCGAATCGAGCGCAGTGCGGCCTTCTTCTTCGAGCATCGCGGCCGAAGCTCCAGCGGAAGCGTGAGCTAAAGACGTTATCTTGTTCATGGCCTCTCCTTTCGTCGGCGCCGTTGCGTTCGCGCCTCGTGACTCGCGGCCCTTGCGCGAATCGAATCACTATGCCCTAACGGAGCGGATTTGCAACTGATAGTTGCTGCAACTTAGTATGCAACTTTGGCCAGCTGGCGATGGAGGGACAGCCGGAGGCCGCCTTAACCGTTTTTTCACCATGACCCCCGACAGAATTAGTCCGCGGCGTCGCCTCCGTTCATCCGGCGATTCGCAGCCTCCGAGCGACGGTCGAGGACATGAATAGAGCGATGGCGTGGAATATCGCGAGCCTGGACCGGCGGACCCGCGACGCCGCCGTGGAGGCCGCCCGGCGCGCCGGCATGCGTCTCGACGATTGGCTCGACGAAGTGATCACCGACTACGCCGGTCTGGATCAGCCCGCGCGGCCAGAACACAACGGCGCGGAAGTCGATCGGCTCGATGCCGCCGCCGGACGCCTGGAACGGATCGCCCGACGAAACGAACGGGCCCAGGCGCCGCGCGCGCCGGCGCCTTCGGAAGCTTTTAATTCGGCGATCGAGCGTTTTGAAATGAGGCTCGCACGCGCCGAAGCGCAGGCGGCTCGCGCCTTTGAAACGGTCGCCCAAATTCTAGACCGAGACGACGCGGCGCGAGACAACGACCGCCGTGCGCTCATCGACGCCGTGCGTCGGCTCGAATCGATCCGGACAACCTTGACCGGCGCCGCTCAGACTGGCGAGATGGCCGGCAATCGCTTCCCTCCGCCGGGAGCGCTCGATCCGAAGGCGCCATTTGATCTCAAGGCCGCGGTGTCGCAAATCGCCATGCGGCGCCACGAGCTCGAGGAGCGCGCCGGCCGCGGCGGGACCGGCTCGCTGGACGCCAGGTCCGGGATGGACGGCCCGCCTGCCGGAGGCGGCCCGGAAGCGGCGGCGCCGCTCTCGCAATTGTTGCTCGACGACGTTCGCGCCCTGGCGCTCAAGCTTGATGACATGCGCCGCGAGCGAGCGGATCCGAGCGCTTCGGTCGATCTCGGCGTCATGCGTGCGGAAATCGAAACCATGAACCGGAGCCTGGCCGACCTTGCGCCGCGCAACGCAATCGTCGCGCTCGAGGGCGCCATTCGCGACCTCGTGCAACGGGTGGAAATGTTGCGCCAAAGCGGTCACGGCGAATCGATGCTCGCTCCGCTCGAGGCGATGGCGGCCGAATTCCGCGCGGCGTTAAGAGCCCATGACCCTCAGCCGGCGGTTGCCGCGCTCGAGCGCGAGATTCGGGCGATCGGCGGCAAAGTCGACAGCCTTGCCGCGGCGTCGATAAAGCCTGAAACGTTTGAACTCATCCGGCGGCAAACGGAAGAGGTGCGCAATCTCCTCGCTTCGGCGGCGCTGCGCACGCCGCCGCTTGAGCGGTTGGAGCGCCAGATTGGCGAACTGGCTGACCGCGTCGAGCGGCTCGGCGCAAGTCCCGCTCCCCACTTCGAGTCCGCCGAGATGGCCGCGCTTCTTGCGGAAGCCTGTCGACAGATCGAACGCTCGACGCCCCCAGCGGCGCTCGTCTCGATCGAGCGGCGTCTAGAGGAGATTGCGGCGCGGCTCGATCAGGAGATCGCTCGCCCGAACGCTCCCGCGGCGATCAATCCAGGCCCGTTCGACGACTTGGCGCGACGTATTGATGGCGTCCGCCAGTCTCTTGAGGCGCTGCCGCCCGCGACGATCGACACCGGGCCCATCGAAAAGCTCTTGCGCGACTTCGACGCCAAGCTCGCCGCCACCGGCCGCACCGAGGCCGACGCCCAAGCCTTCCAATCGATATTCGCCGAAATCGGCGACAAGCTCGACCGCCTCGCTGACCCTGACGTCGGCGCGCGCCAACTGGACCCAGTGCTCCGCGAGCTTGGCGCGCGGCTAGGCGCTGTCGGGTCTCCGGTTGATCTCAATCCGATCGAGACGATGCTGCGCTCGCTCGAGGCCAAGGTGGAGGCAAGCGCAGCTGCGCCCGTCGACCGTCAGGTCGTTGAACAGGTCGCCGACGAGGTCGTTCGCCGACTTCACAATGTGAGCGCCCGCCAAGTCGACCTCGAGGCCGTCGCCCAGCAGATCGACACGATCTATGATCGCATCGATACGCTGGCCGCAAAGAGCGGTCGAGCCGACGAAGCGCCAGCCTGTCGTTCAGCAGCTTCTTGAAAAATTGCGCGAGGCCGAACAGGCGAGTGGCTCTCTCGCAGCGGAGAGTTCAGCCGCCATCAATGCCGCGCTCGACGCGCATTTGGCTGCGCTCAAATCTGAACAGGTGGGTGCTGACCAGCGGACGCAAGCGCGTCTCGCGGATCTGCAAGGCATTCTGGAGATGCTCGGCGCGCGTCTCGCCAGCATCGAGAGCGAGCTCACGGCCGACGACGTCGACGAAGAGCTGCTGCCGCCTGCCAGGTCGGCAAGCCCCGCCCCGCCCTTAGGCTCCGCGTCGCCCGGCGCCGACCCCGCGCCTGAAGCCGCGCCGCAACGCACGGCCCAAGCGAAGCCCGCGAGCGCCGGAGATCCGCCGTCTCAGCCGGCCGACGACGGCGAGGATTTCCTGATCGAGCCCGGCGCGGGCGCGCCGCAGCGCGCTCGCGAGGCCCGTGATCTCGCCCAGGTTATCGGGCCTAAGACCAATCCCGCCGTGAGCATCCACATCGCCGCCGCGCGCCGCGCCGCGCAGGCGGCGCTGGCGGAGAGCAACGCCGCACTCAACAGCGGCGTCGTGCACACTCTAGCCAGTTCCGAAAGAGTGCAGTTCGCCGCGCGCGGAGTTCAATCAGCGAGGGCCTTCTACGCCAACCACAAACGCACAGTGCTCCTCGGCATCGCGATCGCGATCGCAACGACACTGGCCGTCAGAATGGTTGGCGTGCGGGCGCCATTTCTGCAGCGCTCCGACGTGGGCGGACAAGCGTTCAATACTGCTAAGCTTGACGCGCCGAAGGGCAAGCCATCGGGCGCCGGCGACGCGGTCAAGTCGGGCGGCGAAGCGATCGATGTCGCGCCGACCGCATCAATTGCTGAACCCTCGGCCAAGCCAGAGGGGCTCGATCTTGCGCCGCCGAGCGGGCCTTCTGCGGGCGAGCTCATGCCGGCGATCCCGCCCGGGATTTCTGTATCCTTGCGCGAGGCGACCGCCGCTGGCCAGCCCAATGCGCAATACGAACTCGCGATGCGTCTGTTCGAAGGTCGGGGACTGCCGAAGGATCAGTCGGCGGCGGCCCGCTGGTTCGAACGCGCAGCCTCGCTCGGCCTTGCCCCGGCGCAATATCGGCTTGGGTCGATGTACGAGAAGGGAATCGGCGTCGCCCGCGACCCAGCGGCCGCGAAGCGCTGGTACCTGAAGGCGGCTGAGGCGGGCAATGCGCGGGCCGCGCACAATCTCGCGGTCATGAGCGCCGAGCCCGGCGAGGGCGCGCCGAACTATGCAGAAGCGGTGAAATGGTTCCGGAGAGCCGCCGAACTCGGCGTCCGGGACAGCCAGTACAATCTCGCGATCCTTTACGCGCGCGGACTTGGCGTCGAAAAGGACCTCGGGCAGTCGTGGTTCTGGTTGTCGCTTGCCGCTCAGCAAGGCGACGCGGACGCCGCGACAAAGCGCGACGAAATCGCCCGCGAAATGGATCCTGCCGCATTCGCCTCCGCGGCGGAGGCGTTCATGAAATTCAAAGCCGTAACGCCTGATCCAGTTGCAAACGATGTGGCCGCCCCGCCGGGCGGATGGGACGCCAATACGGGCTCGTCCTCGCTTGGCCAATCGCCGCCGCCCGCCGCGGCGACTCACCCTCAAGGGCCTCTTTGACTAGAACGGCAGCGCGTGCGGCGCTTGACCTTGCGCCATTCCCGGCTTCCCGTCATGACGACTTATGCACGGCCGCGAGCTTGAAATGGATCCTCCGCTCGCAAGCCCCAAGCCCCGGCTTCGCTTGCGGCTTCTCGGCCTCACCGACCTGCACGCGAACCTCTATCCTTACGACTATTACCGCGATTGCCCGGACCATTCGGTCGGTCTTGCGCGCGCTGCGTCTCTGGTCGCCGAGGCGCGCAGGGAGGCGCCAAACTGTCTCTTGTTCGACGACGGCGACATCCTTCAGGGCACGCCCCTCGGGGATCTAGCAGCTGAAGCGATTATCGCCGATCCCAAGGCCGTCCACCCCGTCATCGCCGCGATGAATACCCTTGACTATGCCGTCGCGACTCTCGGGAACCACGATTTCAATTACGGCCTCGAGGCGCTCAGGCGCGCTTATGCGCAAGCGCGCTTCCCGGTCGTCTGCTGCAATGTGCGCAAAAGCGACGGATCATCCTGGTTTCCACCTTCGATCGTGATCGAACGCACGTTTGTCGACGAGTCCGGAACCGCCCGCCGGCTCAAACTGGGCGTGATCGGCGTCGCGCCGCCGCAAATCGCCCAGTGGGACGAAGCCCATGTCCGCGGGCGCTTGACCACGGTCGACATTGTCGAGGCCGTAGACGCGGAGCTTAGCGAACTTCGAGCCCATGTCGATCTCATCGTCGTGCTCTGTCACTCGGGCATTTCGCGGCTCGCCTCAACGCGAGGCGAGGAGAACGCGGGCCAGGACCTCGCCAGGCTCGGCGGCGTCGACGCGCTGTTCCTGGGCCATCAGCACCTGCTGCTTCCCGGCGAGGATTTTGCCGGTTTGCCGGGCGTCGACGCGGAGCGCGGGACCATCCACGGCAAGCCTGCTGTCATGGCGGGTTTCTGGGGCAGCCATCTCGGAATCATCGATCTTTGGCTCGAAATGGATAGAGGCTGGCGGGTCTTGGAGGCTCAAGTTGAGGTCCGGCCGATCGCGCGACGCGACGCGGACGGCCGCGCGATCGCGCTGGTCGAGTCCGACGCATCCGTGCTCGAAGCGGCCAAGACCGCGCACGAAGCCACGCTGCGCCACATCCGCACGCCCATTGGCCGGCTCGCGACACGGCTGCAGACCTACTTTGCCCTGATCGGCGACAGCCCGACGGTCGACCTCGTCAACGCGGCTCAGCGCGCCTACGCCACGCCCCTCGCGGCGGCGCGCGCGGACCTGGCCTCGCTGCCCATGCTCTCGGCGGCGGCGCCATTCAAATGCGGCGGACGCAGCGGACCCTATTCCTATACCGACATCGCCGCGGGGCCGCTCGCGATCAAGGACGTGGCGGACATCTACCCGTACCCCAACAGCCTGAGGGTGGTTAAGGTCGACGGCGCGACGCTCAGGGAATGGCTCGAACGCTCAGCGTCCATTTTCCGCCGCATCGATCCCAGCCAGTCCGGTGAGCAGCCGCTCCTCGGCCCCGCCTTCGCGGCTTACAATTTCGATGTGATCGATGGCGTCCGACTACGCGATCGACGTCACCCAGCCCGCGCGCTACGACGAATTGGGCGCGCTGATCGCGCCAAAGGCGCGCCGCATTCGCGAGCTGACGTTCAAGGGCGCCCCCGTCGATCCGAACCAGCCGTTTCTCGTCGTCACCAACAATTATCGCGCCAGCGGCGGCGGCGGCTTCCCTGGCTGCGACGGAACGAGCGTCGTGATCGAGGCCCAGGAGCCGAATCGCGACGTGCTGCTCAAGTATGTCGGAAGTAAAACCGAAATCGCGCCGAAATCGAACAGCGCCTGGCGCTTCGCCCCTTGGCCAGGCGCCGTGGTCGCGACCTATCTCACCTCGCCTGCGGCGTCGGACCTTCCGGCGCCGCTCGGCCTGAAACTAACCCCGATGGGCCTCGCGCCCGGAGGCTTCTTGAAGTTGCGCGTCGAGACAGTGTGACCGATGCAAAAATCTGTGTCGATCGCGAATTAGGCCGCTTTCCTGGCACTGCAAGGAAGAAGCGATACGCCGCCGAGCTTCGATTGGGGATACGGGGACACTTTACTGAATCCCGATTACGGACAGTTTCCGATTACGTGACACTTTACTCGATACCCAATTCAACGATTTTCCGTCGAGTTGAGGATTGAGTGAAATCACTGACGCCCCGTCGGCGGCTCGACAAAGAATCGACAATTTCTCGTCGCCGGCAATTGATTACAGAAAAGCAGAAAACGAGTTAGACTTGCTCGATGAGCGATACTGCGCTTCTGCATCGTAAGAATACCGGCTCCTGTCCCAGCGCGCTGCCTAGCGGCAAAAGGGCGCGAGAAATTTTCTTCGCGGAAAATCCCGCGTAACCCATTGAAAAATCTCGATTCTGACGAGAGAATCCAAGGAAATCCAAGGAAATCCAAGCCTTGTTTTCGGGCCGTGCGGGGCAAAACCGCGATGGTCCAAGAAAACCCAAATCGATCGAGCAAGCGGCGGCTTGCGCGGCCAATAAGGCAGACGCCCCGATTCTGTCCAACTGCGAAGCGCTCCGGCGCGACGACGGGCCCGATCCTCTGAGGCCGGCGCAGAGCCATTATATTTCGCCTTCGGCCTGCCCGGCGGTGACAGGTCGAGGCCTGCCATCCTCGTCTATGGCGACAAAAGTGAAGGTGGCGTCGGTTACCTTTTCGCGGTCATGCGTCCGCCGCCGGCGCGCCCACGCCTCGACGTGGACTTTCATCGAGGTCCGACCGACCCCGTCAATGGCAGTGTAGACGCAGAGCACGTCGCCGACCTTGACGGGCCGGATAAAGGTCATCGCATCGATAGCGATCGTGACGACGCGCCCTTTCGCGTATTCGGCCGAGGCGATGCCGCCCGCCGCATCCATTTGGCTCAGGACCCAGCCCCCGAAAATATCGCCGTTGGCGTTGGTGTCGGCCGGCATGGCGGCAACCCGAACGGTCAGCTCACCGCGCGGCTCGACGGGAATCGGCAAAGCTTTGTCCGCGGGCGCCGTCACTGGCTCAAAGTCGTGGCTTGCGCCGCGGTGTCGACCGACCTTTCGCGCTTCGTCGGATCGAAGACCTCGCTCGGCGCGGCGACGGCGCCGCGTGGCGACGCCGGCGGCGACATTGATCGCGCCACCCGTAAACGTGCCGAGCGATTCGATCAGGCCCCCCTTGGCGTCGGTAAGCGACTGGCCCTCCGCCAGTCGCTGGCCGATCGCGCCAACGACTTCGCCGCTAGCGAACTTGCCGTGGTTGGTGAAGTCGCCGGAGGCCATGCCGGTCAGGTCGATGACTTGCACCCTGCCTTGCTCTAGGATCGAACGGTAAGGCTCCTTGCTGGGATCGAGCGCGCCGAGGCGCGTCGAATCGCGCGCGAGAAAGCTCGACAGGCCAAGAGCCCGATCGTCTCGCGAAATGAACAACGTAAACTGCGCTGGCCGCGGCCCAGCGTCGATTTCGGCGATCTGGCGGCGGAAAACGTCGACGTCGATGTCGGGCGAAGCCAGCATCACGTCCCGGATCTTGGGCGACAACCCGCGATCACGGATCGACATTTGCCTCAGCGATTCGACAGCAAGGTAATTGCCCATCGAATGGGCGAGGATGGAGATCGAGTCGACGTTTGGATCCTTGACCAGGCCTGCAGCACCGCCTCAAAGGCGTCGCGTGAATACACGGCGCTGTCGCGGTCATAGACGTAGTCGGTCACATTGCCGCCGGAAGGCCAGGTGAACAGCACCGGGGCGACATCGACGCGCGCGTCATGAACAATCTGCGCGAAGCGATAGACGGCCTCCTCGAAACGGGTATTGAAGCCGTGGACGAAGATGAGAACCCTGCGGCCCGGCGTGCGCCTGATGCGCGCATCGAAGTTTGCCTTCGCCTGGGCCAGGTCCATGCGATCGGCGCGCAGGATGGCGAAGTCACGTTCAGGATTGGCCGGCAGAGAGGACGGAAGCGTGACGTCCCCCGGCTGGCGCGCGCCGGCAGGCGGGATCGACACGACGATATCGGCGAAATCCAGCCCACGCCCCCTCGAGCCTCCGAACATGACGCCCGGAGGCTCAAGCACGGGCGCGCGGGTTGTCGCCACAAGGAGATCGACCTGGCTCGCGTCTGGCGCGCTCGGTCCGACGACGAGGGTGCCGTAGGGGCGGCTGGAGCAGCCTGCCGCGATCGCCGATAGCGCGATCACACAGATAACGCCGACTTGAGATCGCGCCGCTGCTCCTCTTAGCGGCGCGCGTAGCCAACGCCAGAACCGGCCCCCCAGCCCCATGACGCGGGCTGTTTAGTCGAGCTGCGCGAAGGCTGGAGCGGGCGTTGCGTCCAAGGCGAACTCGACCGGGGCCGACAGAAAGCCCGTTTTCGCCGGCTCCGCCGGCTTTTGATTTTGGGTCATGAACCACCAGATCGCCAGCAGCACGACAATGACGATCAGAATGATCGCCCACATCGGGAAGCCGCTCGACGTCGGCGCAGGCGGAGTCGGGATCCTCGATGCGGCGGTTTGCGCAGTCTTCGCGGCGGCTTCGGCGGTCCTTGCGGCGGAACTGGCGGCGGAGCTCGCTGTCGAACTTGCGGCGCTTGCGGCGCTCGAAACCGTCGACGCTGCGGTTTGGGTCGCGCCGGCGGCCGCCGCGCCTAGACCGGCCAGAAGCCCGGAAGCCCCGAGCGCTCTTGAAAGCTCGGGCGGAAGCGCGGCCGAGATGGCGCTTTTCTGACTGTTCAGCATCGAAAGAATCGCCGAGGGGTCCGACCAGTTCGAAGGGTCCTGCTGACCGATGGTGCCGACCGTCGCGTGAGTGATCGTGCCGAGCAGCGCCTGCGTCGCGGGCTGCGGAGCGCCGGAGAACTGGCTCAGCGCGCCGGTAAGGCTTGAGAGGCCGCCTCCGCCGAGAAGGCCGCTCAGGAGCGTGCCGCCTTCGTTCAGGAACCGGGTGTTGCCGCCGGTGATCGCGCCGCTCAGCTTCGTCAAAATATCCGGATCGGACATCGAGACGGCGTCGGATACCTTCTGAGCGCCCCCAGGCGCAGCCGCCGCCGTGCCGAGCGACGCGAGGATCGCCGGGACCGCTGCAGCAACAAGCTTCTGCGCTACCGCTTCATTAATGCCAAGCGCCCGCGCCAGGCCGCCGACCAATTGCGGCGTAAGGAACTGGGACACGAGACTAACAAGATTGATCGCCATTGCAGCTTCCCCGCACCAATAAGGTAAACGACCGGGAGCTTTTAACAGACTTTCACGCGCTTGGCGCGCCCTGGGCCATCGAAAAATGAGTTGCAGGCGGGGTCCGCCGGCCGTCAGCCAGAGAAATCCTGGCTTCGGCCGCAAGGGACATTACGTGTCTTCTGCGCGCTTGGCGATAAGGACTGCGCTGGAAAAGACTAGAACCTCCTCCCCGCGTTGGTTGACGGCGCGAAATGTGTTGGTGACGAGACCCCATCTCGGCTTGGAGGTCTCGCGTTTCGACACCGTCTCCACCGAATACGAAACGATATCGCCCTGATGGACTGGGTGCGGCCAGCGCATGTCTTTGAAACCTGGCGACACGCCAAGCTGCGGAAGGGTCTCGCCGCGCTCGGCCAGCGCGGCGCGCAAGGCGCTGCGCGTGTCCACCAGTCGACGCATCCCTGCGGCCGCCACATGCATACCCGCGGCGGCGAGCCGCGCGCTGCCGTCGGCGGCCTGAGCAACGATGCGCGGATCGAACCGCTTTCCGTAGGCGAGAATCGCTTCCCGAGAGAACTCGGTTTGGCCAAGGTCGGTTGACTGGCCGATGAGGATGTCCTCGTAGAACATGGGACCCGGCTAGTTCCTGAGCGCCTGCGGGCGCTGCTTGAGCAGGAGCACGACTGCGCTGCGTCATGGCGGCCACGCCATTCTGATTGACGACTTCGTAGAGAAACTCGACCTCGCCGGCGCTCGTCCGGCCCTCGCGGGAGCGGCAAGCGAGCGTCTGGCGGCGCACGTGCAGCCGATCGCCCGGCCTGACCGGCTGCTGCCACCGGACCTCTTCGACGCCGGCCTCCTCGAGGATGGCCGCGCGCATAAGGAACGCCTCGCAATTCATCCTGAGCAGCAGCGCGGACGTATGCCACCCCGAAGCGATGAGGCCTCCCGTCGCCGCAGCCGCAGCCTCTTCGTCGGTGTGGAAAGGCTGGGGATCGAACTCGCGGGCGAATGCGATGATCTCGTCAACCGAAACGTCGACGCGACCATACTCGACCACTTCGCCGAGCGGAAAGTCTTCGAAATAGAGCGCGTCCGGCATCGGCCCTCAATTCGCGAAGCGGAAATGCAGAACGTCGCCGTCGGCGACCACATAGTCCTTGCCTTCGAGCCGGAACTTGCCGGCTTCACGCGCGCCGGCCTCGCCGCCATTGGCGACATAGTCGTCATAGGCAATGGTTTCGGCGCGGATAAAGCCCTTTTCGAAATCCGTGTGGATGACGCCGGCCGCCTGCGGCGCCCTGGTCCCTTGCTCGATCGTCCACGCGCGCGCTTCCTTCGGCCCCGCGGTGAAGTAGGTGACAAGGTGCAAAAGCTCGTAGCCCGCGCGAATAACGCGGCTGAGACCAGGCTCACTCAACCCGATCGCCTCGAGATAGGCCTCTTGTTCGGCCTGAGGCAAGAGGGCGATTTCGCTCTCGATTTTCGCTGACACGACCGCCACGGCGGCGCCTTCCTTGGCCGCCTGTTCCTTGACCAAATCGGAATAGGCATTGCCCCGGTCGGCCGACTCTTCCTCGACGTTGCAGACATAGAGAACCGGCTTCGACGACAGGAGGCCCAGCGACTGGAAAAGACGCCGCTCTTCGCGGCTAACGCCAATGGCGCGCGCCGGGCGCCCCTCTTTCAGTTCACCGAGGCTACGCTCGGCGAGCGCCAACAGCTCCTTGGCCTCCTTGTCGCCGCCCTTGGCCTTCTTCTCCATTTGAGCGATGCGGCGCTCAAGGCTATCGAGATCGGCCAGCATCAGCTCGGTTTCAATCGTGGCGATGTCGGACAAGGGGTCGACGCGGCCTTCCACGTGGGTGACGTCGCCGTCGTCGAAACAACGGACGACATGGGCGATCGCGTCGCATTCGCGAATATTGGCCAGAAATTGATTGCCGAGCCCTTCGCCCTTCGAGGCGCCGCGCACGAGCCCGGCAATGTCGACGAAGGACAGACGGGTCGGGATGATCTCCTTGGAGACAGCGATTTTCGCCAGCGTCGCCAGCCGAGGGTCCGGCACCGCGACATCGCCGACATTGGGTTCAATGGTGCAGAACGGGTAATTGGCCGCCTGCGCGGCGGCTGTCTGCGTCAGCGCGTTGAAAAGCGTCGACTTGCCGACATTCGGCAGGCCGACGATGCCGCATTTGAAGCCCATGGAAGCCGTCGTTGGAGAGGGGAAGGTCGGACCTCATGCGCGGGCTCAAGGCAAAAGGCAAGAGGCTCGCCAGGAATGGCGCGGTCCGCCTATGACCGTGACCGTCAGACGGTTCGCGATTGAGTTCGCATTTCCTTTTGGCGCACAATGGACGATGGCAGTGGCCCCTGTGAAAAGCGGCCGGAATAAAGATGGAGACGAGTTTGGGCGGCGCGCCGCAGCACCATGACGCGGACGATGCGGTGACCCGCCTCATCGCGCTCAGGGAATCGATTGCGCGGAGGGCGCGCGATTGCGGGCGGGCGCCAGAGACGATCAAGCTTGTCGCCGTCTCGAAGACCTTTTCGGCCGACGAGGTCTGGCCCACGATCGCGAGCGCTGGTCAGACGCGCTTTGGCGAGAACCGGGTGCAGGAGGCCATTCCGAAATGGCGCGACTTGCGGGCGCGCGCCGCCGCGCTCGGCAAGACGATCGAGCTTCATCTCATCGGCCCGCTGCAAAGCAACAAGGCGCGGGAGGCGGTCGAGACGTTCGACGTGATCGAGACGGTCGACCGGGAAAAAATCGCCGCAGCGCTCGCGCGCGAAATCGACCGGGTCGGCAAGCGACCGCGCCTGTTTGTCGAGGTCAATACCGGAGGAGAGGCGCAGAAGGCGGGCGTCCTTCCCGAGGATGCCGACGCCTTTATCGCGCTCTGCCGCCAGACCTATGGATTGACGATCGAGGGCCTGATGGCCATCCCCCCGGCGAACGAGATGGTCTCGCCGCACTTCGCCCTGCTCAGCGTTATCGCGGAACGCAACGGACTGACCGAACGTTCTATGGGCATGAGCGCCGACTGGCCGCTTGCGGTGCCGCTCGGCGCGACGTATGTCCGCGTCGGTTCCGCGATTTTCGGTGCGCGCGATTCACCTCATTGAAACGCGAATCGGATCCCATGCCCGTTTTACAAGATATGTCGCTGACCCGATTGGAGTTTCGATAAAATGTGGGCGTTGGCGGTCTCGTGACGATCCTGATCTTCATCTTGAGCCTCATTTTGCTGATCGCCGCCGCGGCGAGCGGATATCAGAGCATCGACCTTTTGCCGACGAGCATCGGCGTTTTGTATGCGCTGATCGGTGCGGTCGCCGCTTGCGGCGCGGTGGTGACGTTCGCCATTGGAGTTCTGACCTGGCGGATCGGCGCGCTCACGAAACTCGTGCGGCAATCCGCTATGCCTTTGGCCGTTCCGGCAGCCTTCGAGGCGGCGCCCCCAGCCGAGACCGCTCCGGCCGAGCACGTTTCCGCCGCGCTATCGGCGATTGAAGCGCGGACTTCGGAAAACGTGGACGAAGCGCTTGGGGCCGAGGACGAGAGCCCGATCAACTTCAACCGCAGCGGGCATCTGCCTTCGCTCGAGGCGATCGAAACGGTTCTCGAGACGCCGGAAGAGCCGCATGGGCCGCCGAGCCTGATCGGCAGCTATTCGTCGGCCGGGGCCAATTACAAGATCTTCTCCGACGGCTCGATCGAGGCCGAAACGGGCGAGGGCACGTTCCAGTTCGCCTCCATGAGCGACTTCAAGCGCCATCTCACCGAGACGAAGGCGAAGACGGGGTCCGCGTCCGAATAGATCCTCGGTTCGTTTGGGTTTTCTTGGCGCTCGGCCGTTTCGCTGCGAAGACCCCCAATTTTGAGCGTTGGATTGTCCTTGGATTTCCTTGGATTCTCTCGTCCGAATCGTGACTTATCAATGAGTTACGAGGATTTTTCGCAAGAAAAAAATTCTCGCGCCCTTTTCCGCCGGCAGAAGCACGGGAACGGGCGCCAAGGCCCTTGGGCATTCAGACGGCGCAGGATTGCTCATCCCGCAAGCTTAGCTTTATTTCTGATTTTCTGCAATAGATTGTTATGCGATCCGCTTCCTCTTCGGCCGCCCCGATCCAAAAGCAGCGCGTTCTACGGTGTCAGCGCCGGCGCTTTTTCGCCGCCGGTGAAAAACTGGTCATAATAGGCGTCGGTGACCAGGTGGCGATCCTTGCCGTTGGCGAAACAGGTGCTCTGCACTGTCATTGATGGATCGTAATAGTCGTCGATGTTGTCGTTGGTGATGATCGGCAACGGAAAGAAGATCGTGTTCACCTTCGGCTTCTGGCCGGACATGATCCGGATCGCCGGAACGAACGCCTCGTAGCCCGTTGGGCCGCCGTCCTGGGCCATCGTGAGACTCGAGAACTTGTGACCCTTCCAGAAGGCGAGGAAGCTGCACTGATTGGTGAAGTCGTTGTTGGCTAAGGCGCCGTCGCCTTTGACGATGCTGGAGGGGATTTAAAGCGCGACGTCGTTCTCTTTCGCCAGCCCCGCCAACGAGACACTGGGCCGCGCGCCGATATGCTGAATGATCTCTGCCGCAGCGAGCACGCCAAGCCGCCCGCAAGTAACCATGTCTCGCCCCCGGGCGAGCCCAGCGAGGAAGCCCGCAGCGAACATGTCGCCTGCGCCTGTCGTGTCGACCAGCTTGGCGATTGGGAAGGCGGGAACCTCCCAAGTCTGATCACCATCGACGATGATGCAGCCCTTTTCCGAGCGAGTGACGACGCCAAGCACGCCCTCCGCGCGCAGACTGTCGAGCGCCTCGTTGAAATTCGGCGTCTCGTACAGCGACAGGATCTCGTCGGTGTTGGCAAAGATCGTGTCGACGGTCCGCTGAGCGCATGAGCTCGATGAATTCGCCGCGGAACCGGTCCACGCAGAAGGAATCCGACAGAGTGAGCGCCACCCGGCGGTTGGCGGCGCGGGCGATCTCGCCCGCTTTCTGGAACGCCGCCTTGGCCGCTGGGCGGTCCCACATGTAGCCCTCGAGATAAACGACCTTCGCCGATTTGACCAACGCCTCGTCAACGTCCACGGGGGCGAGATAGGAGCTCGCGCCGAGGTAAGTGTTCATCGTCCGCTCGCCATCCGGCGTGACATAAATGAAGCAGCGCCCTGTGCTCGGTCCTTGCTCGGCAGGCGAGGTCGAGAAAGCGACCCCGGTCGAGCGGATGTCGTCCGCGAATGTCGCGCCGAGCGGGTCTTGCTTGACCTTGCCGATATAGGCGGCGGAGACGCCAAACGAGGCGACGCCGACGATGGTGTTGGCGGCCGAGCCGCCTGAGATCACGCGCGGATCGACGCGGGCGGCGTACAGCGCCTCGGCGCGATCCTCGTCGATGAGGTTCATCGCGCCCTTCAGCATCTCCTGGGCGGACAGATAATTGTCGTCCGCATAGGCAAGAAGATCGACAAGTGAATTGCCCAGCCCCAAGACCTCGACCGTCGCGCTCATCGCCCCTCTCGAATTTTTTGCAGAAGCGGTTCCTCGCATTGGCGGGAGCCGTGGTCAATCCGAGGCGGGCGACAGCATTAGGGTGCGTGCGCTCTTGACTTTGCGGCTCCTCCAGTCCACATGCGGATCAAGCCGCCATTGCGCGGTCATTGGCGCTCCGGCCGCGTGAAGGACTTTCAGTCCGCCTGCCGACCGCCCTTAATCCTCATTCGACGTCCGGACACGCGGGGCGTTCCCTAACCCCCCGCCGCCATAGGCGCGTCTCGCGTCGCCGCGGCATTTTGAAAGACTTTCACCTTGGATAATTTTCACGGGTTCGGCCTCGCCGCGCCCCTCAATACTGCGCTGGCCAAGCTTGGCTTTGCGCGACCGACCCCGATTCAGGTCCAGGCCATCCCGCCGCTGATGAAGGGCCGGGACCTCATCGGCATCGCTCAGACAGGCACTGGCAAGACGGCCGCTTTTGCGCTTCCGATTCTCAACCGGATCGTGACCGACCGGCGCCCAGCGCCGAAGGGCGGCGCGCGCGTGCTCGTGCTGAGCCCGACGCGCGAACTCGCGAGCCAGATCGCCCAAAGCTTCCGTGACCTATCCGACGGGCTTGGGCTCAAGATCGCGGTCGTGTTCGGCGGCGTGCCGCATGGCGCTCAGATTCGCGCGCTTCAAGCCGGCCTCGATGTGCTGGTCGCGACGCCCGGTCGGCTCCTCGATCATCTCGACGCCGGCGTCGCGCGTCTCAACGCGGTCGAATTTCTGGTGCTCGACGAAGTCGACCAGATGCTTGACCTCGGCTTCGTCAAGCCGATCCGCCGCATCGTCCGGGAATTGCCCAGGCAGCGGCAGAACCTGTTCTTCTCCGCGACGATGCCCACGGACATTCGCGCGCTCGCCGGCGAATTGCTGCGGGACCCGATTGAGGTCTCGGTGACGCCGGCAGCGAAGACCGCCGACCGCGTCGAGCATAACGTCCTCCTTATCGAAGCGGCGAAGAAGCGCGACCTGCTGGTCGAACTGTTCAACGATACCGAACTCACGCGCGTTATCGTCTTCACCCGCACCAAGCACGGCGCCGACCGCGTCGCCCGCACCCTCGACGAGGCGGGCATCGACGCTTCCGCCATTCATGGCAACAAGAGCCAAGGCCAGCGCGAGCGCGCGTTGGCCGCCTTCCGAGGCGGGGAGACGCGCGCGCTCGTTGCGACCGACATCGCGGCGCGCGGCATCGACATCGACGGCGTCAGCCATGTCGTCAATTTTGAACTGCCGCAGGTCGCCGAGGCCTATGTTCATCGCATCGGCCGCACCGCGCGAGCAGGCAAAGCAGGACAGGCGATCTCGCTTTGCGATCATGAAGAACGCGATCTCTTGCGGGCGATCGAGCGCCTGACGCGGCTTACTCTGTTCAAGACCGATCGTCGCGGCGCGGCGGGCCCGAAGCCCGCGCCCGTCGTGCGCAAGGCGGCCAGCGCGGCAGTGGCCGCGCCGTCGCCGAAACGTCCGCATCACGCGCCGCATCGAGACGCGCGAGGCGGCAGGCCTGTCGCCGTCGAGTCCCGATCGGGCCATCGTCCGGACTTTCGCTCGGGCGGCGCGCGCCTTGGGCGTGAGGTCAAAGGTCGGCGCTGATCGCAGCGCCGTCTGGGCCGGCCTCAAGTGTGAGGCTGGCCTCGGCCGCCAGCGCTTCCCAGTCTTCGCCGTTGGCTACCGCGACGGGACACGCAAGTCCGTAGAGTTCGGCTGCAACCATCGCGCCGACAACGACGATGGCGTCACGCTCCAGCATCAGGATCGCCGCCGGCCCATTGCCGAGGCGCAGCGCCTCGGCAAGCGTGGCGCTGCCCGAGCTTGAGCCGCGCCCAGTCGGCATCATCAAGATGCGGCCCGCGACGCATGCGCCGCGCTGAGGGTGTAGGCGATCGATGATCGTTCCTGTCGCTGAATTGAGCCCGCCCCAGAAGCTGAGCGGTTCGTCGAGCCGCAGGATCGGCCCGGATGCGGCGCCGGGAACAAGGGTCACAGCTGCGAACGCACGCGCGCTCATAGTCGCACCACCTTGCCGGCGCGCGCCGAGGCGACGCATTCGGCGAGCGACCCGTAGGCGATCTCGACGCCGAGATTACCCGGCGCGTAATAGGCGCATTTGCCGGAGTTGGTCATGATCGCCCCGACGCCGGGCTTCATCAGAGCGCTGACGTAAACGCAGGTGTCGGCGATCAGAGTCACCCGGGCGGCGCGAAGCGGCGCTTGCCAGCCTTGCTTGCGGACTTCATCCAGCGTCACGCGGCTGCAGTTGACGAAGATATCGATGAGCGGGCGCTCGCCGTCGAGGAGCGGCATGAGGCGAGCGAATTCCGCTATCGAGAAATGCGGCGTGCCGAGCGAGACCGCGCCAAGCGGCGCGCCATCAGCGACGTTGGAGAGTGAGCGGGCAGCCTCGCGCAAATGTTCGGCCGTCACTTGTAGGCGAAGCTCAGGTGGCGAGCCCTCCGCACGCCGTCTCAAGGTCCGGCGCTTCGGGCGTCACGCCCACGACATGAAACAGCGCCACCGCGCCGGACGAAGCGGCGGCGGCGCCCAGCGCTTTCAAATCGTCTTCGCTCATGGCGCCGGGCAAGCCGACGATCGCTGGAACGAGGCCGCCGCAGCGGCGACCGATCGTATGGCCGACCGCAACCGCAAGCCGCTCGTTGTCCCAATCCTCCGGGATCGAGACGATCTCGACCAAAGCCCGCGCGGCGCGATTTTCGGTCAGGTGCAGGCCGTATGCGGGGGCGCGGCCGGTCATGGCGCAGCAGAGGTCGATAAAATCGCCATAGCGGTTGGTGCGCGCGCCGATCACCGAATTGGCGAAGACGATCGCGTTCGATTCTCCCCAGGCGATCTGCGCGCCGAAGCGCGGGCGCCAAGCGGTTTGATAGGGGGCGCAGGTAAAGGTGGGCGCGCACCCGAGCTCGACATGCGCATGCATGAGCCGAGCTCCGTTCTCCGCATGCTCCTTCGTTCCGCGAAAGAGCTCGGGATGGATAAGGTCGACCGATCCGACATTGAGGGTTGTCGGCACGCGAACCTTGCCGCCGAGTTCGATCATCCGTTCGGCGAAGTCGAGGCTCGCGCGTCCGTGATAGAGACAGCCATCGATATGCGCCGCCTCGATGTCGATGAACGAGCGCGCATCGACGGCTTCGGCGAAGCGCATAAGGAGGCGCATGGCGAAGGCTGCGCCAGCGCCATGCGCGCCATCCACGAGTTCGCGATCAAAGGAGGAGAGGTCGAGAGCCATTGGCGGCGACGGTACGGCTGAGCCGGCGGCGGGGTCAATGCGCCGCGCACCGTGATAAACTGGTAGTGCGAGAGATGGAACCGTCAAATGCCGCTCGACGCGATCGGTGCGCGCTTACGTTCAATTTGCCTTGCGCTTCCGGAGGCGAACGAGGAGGTCATGCGCCGCGCGACGGTACATACTTCGCGGCCGTTTCGCCGCGGCCGCCGGCGAACTCGCGGACGACCTTGTGCGAAAGGTCCGCTTCGACGCCATGGCCGATTGCGCCGAAGTCTACCCGATGATGGTGCTGCCGGACGCGATCGGGCTCTCGAGCCAAGGCCGCGAGCACCTGTTGCCCTATGCGGCGACGGCGTTCAACATGTTCGCCAGACAAGATCTTCGCCCTCGAGCGGCCGTGGAGCGCCGCACGACGAGGCTTGCGCTGTGGTGCAAGGTGAGGCGCTGCGGACGACGGCATCCGGGCGATGATCCAAGCCGAGCCGACGCGGGCGAGTAACGCGGCGGGAGGCGGAACTGCTGGTCCGGTCGGTGCTCACCGCTGGCTTCGATACGACGGTGCATGCACCGTTTTTCATTCCCCCATATTTGGCGCCAAGGGCTGGATCGGCGTCGGCTTGGACGAAGCGGCCGACTGGCGGGAGGTCGAGGCCTTCATCCGCCGCAGCTATCGGCTGGTCGCGCCCAAGCGACTCGCCAAGCTCGTGGCGTGAGGCGAGGCTTGCTTGCCTTGCGAGCCCAATGCCCGCTTTGCGCCTACGTTCCTCTCGGCTTCGCTCGGGCGGTCGGTGTGGCTGCGGCGGGGTCCTCGGGCCAGGAATGGCGGGGATAGCGGCCGCGCAGGTCGGAGCGCACGGCCGCCCAGGAGCCGCGCCAAAAGCCCGGTAGGTCGCGCGTGATCTGGATCGGGCGGTTGGCGGGCGAGAGCAAATGCAGGGTCAGCGGAATGCGGCCGCCGGCCAGCGCCGGATGCTCGTTGAGCCCGAAGAGCTCCTGCACGCGCAGCGCAATCGCCGGGCCGCCTTCGGCTTCGTAGTCGATCGGCGCCGCGGTCCCGGTCGGCGCCTGAAAATGGGTCGGCGCTTCATCAGCAAGACGCCGCGCCAAGTCCCAAGGCAGCGCCGCATCGAGAGCGCTGGCAAGGTCATCAGCGCCAATCTCGTCGAGCTTCGTCTTGCCGACGAGGAACGGCGCCAGCCAGTCAGGATCGGCGGCAAGCGCCTCGTCCGACAGGTCCGGCCACGCCTCACCCTCGGCGCGCCGCAGGAACATCACCCGGTCCCGCCGCTGCTTGAGCGCTTTCGTCCACGGCAGGCGCTCGAGGCCAAGCGCAAAAACGCCGCGCGCCAGCGCGAGCGCAGCCGCCTCGTTCTGCGGGACAGCGAGCGTCTGCTCGGCAAGGATGAGCGCGCCGAGCCGACGGCGGCGGCGCGACCGCAACGATGCGGAGGCGCGGTCGAAGGTCAGTTCATCCGCGGTCTCGATCGAGCTGCCTGCGATCCTTTCGATGTCGTCGAGACCGAGCGCCGCCGCCATGAGGATGCGAGCCGAAGCCGCGCGGCCGGCGATTTCGCCGATGGCGAGGAACGGCTCGCCCGCCAACGGATCACGCGCTTCCAGCGCCGCCGCCCGGCCGTTCGCCATGAGGAATTCGCTGCGCTTGCCGCGACTCGCCGCGATGCGATCAGGGAAGGCCGACGCGAGCAGCGCGCCGACTGAAGTCGACGCCGCACCCTCATCCGACCGGCTGCGCCGGCCACCTTCTCCCCGAGGGAGAAGGGATCGCTCGGCTCTCCCCCAAAGGCTGTCGGAAGAGGAGGGCGCGCCCTTCTCCCCCGGGGAGAAGGTGGCCGAAGGCCGGATGAGGGCCTCCACCCGCTGCGCCAATCCGCGCGCCAGGCGTCTCGCATCCTCAGCACGTTGACGAACGATCACGACGAAAGGCCTCAAGGCGGATTGCAAGATCGACGGAATCGCCTCCAAGGCCGCGTTCCGTGAGCACGACGGCGATTTCGCTCGCGATCGCTCCTTCACCCGCGCGGGCGGCGTCGACCACCATGCGCGCGAGGCGCGGCGGCAGCGCAAGACTCGCGATCGCGCGACCTTCCTCCGTAATGCGTCCGTCGCCGTCGATGGCGCCGATCTCAGTCAGCAGCGCGCGGGCTTCCTTGAGTGCGGCGCGCGGGGGCGGATCGAGAAACGCAAGCCGAGATGGATCGGCGATACCCCAAAGGGCGCAGTCGAGGGCGAGACCGGAGAGATCGGCGGACAGAATTTCCGGCGCGGCATAGGGCTGAAGCCCGCCATTCGCGGCCTCCTCCCACAACCGATAGCAGACGCCAGGCTCCGTGCGGCCGGCGCGCCCGCGTCGCTGGTCCGCATTGGCTCGGCTCACGCGCACTGGTTTCGAGTTCGAGTGAGGCCGACGTCCGGTTCATAGACCGGAACGCGCATGAGCCCGCTGTCGATGACGACGCGCACGCCCTCGATGGTGAGCGACGTCTCGGCGATCGAGGTGGCGAGCACGATCTTGCGCCGCCCCGCAGGCGCTCGCGCGACCGCAAGGTCCTGGGCGCGGCCGTCCAGCGCGCCATACAGCGGCGCGATGTCGACGTCAGTGCGCTTGACACGTGCTTCCAAGGTCTCCGCGACGCGGCGGATTTCGCCCTGCCCTGGAAGGAAGACAAGGATCGAGCCGCTTTCGCTTGCGAGCGCCTCGAGCGTGACACGCGCGACCTCATCCTCGATGCGCGCGCCTGAGTTGCGACCGACATATCGGGTCGCGACCGGGAAGGCGCGGCCGTGGCTCTCAATCAGCGGCGCGTCACCGAGAAGCGCGCGCACGCGCGCGCCGTCGAGCGTCGCCGACATCACAAGCAGCCTTAAATCTTCACGCAAACCTTGCTGCGCGTCGAGTGCGAAGGCGAGACCGAGGTCGGCGTCGAGCGAGCGTTCGTGAAACTCGTCAAACAGAACGGCCGCAACCCCGTCGAGCGCGGGATCGGCAAGGATCATGCGCGTGAACACGCCCTCGGTCACGACCTCGATGCGCGTGCGCTTCGAGACGAGGCTCGTCAGCCGCACGCGCAGGCCGATCGTCTCGCCAACCTTTTCGCCCAAGGTCGCGGCCATGCGGGCGGCGGCGGCGCGGGCGGCGACACGACGCGGCTCGAGCAGGATGAGGCGTTTGCCCTTCGCCCAAGGCTCGTCAAGGAGGGCGAGCGGCGCGCGCGTGGTCTTGCCAGCGCCTGGGGGCGCGACCAGCACCGCGCTCGAATGATCGGCGAGCGCCGAGCGAAGCGCGCCAAGCACGTCGTCAATCGGTAGAGGCCCGGAGCCAATCATACGCGCTGCCTTCGCAGGCTCGGCGAGTGAGGACAAGGCGTTATCCGGGACCGTTGGCGAGCAGCCGCTGTCATACACCCGACACCAACAGGCGCGAAAAAGGCGTCATCGGAGAACGCCGGCCGTCAGTCCTGCAAGCGCCGACTTGGGACCACGCCCTGTTTCGGCCGGCTTTTGCTCAATTCAAGGGAGATGAGGCGCCATGGCCAACATTGCGACGCCGATCCACGACAATGTGGCGCGCAGAATGTCGGTTCAGGAGCATATCGACGAATTGCCTATGTGGGCGGACGGAACCGCGCTTCCATCCGTGCCCATGACGGGTATGCAGTGGCTGATCTGGGCCCTCGCCGCCGCCGGCAAATTCTTCGAAGGCTATGTCGTCTTCATGACCGGCGTCGCGCTTCCGCTGTTCGAGCGCGAGTTCAACATCGCCGCTTATCAACATGGCGTCATCGGCGCGGCGAGCCTGTTTGGCATTCTCGTCGGCGCTCTCGCGCTCGGCAGCTTGTCGGACCGCTTCGGCCGCAAGCCCATGTTCATCGCAGAGATGATCATCTTCGTGGCGTTTCTCGTGGCCCTCTGCTTTGCGTCGAGCTACGTCCAGGTGGTGATCTTCCTGTTCGGCCTGGGGCTTGCGCTCGGGTGCGACTACCCGACCGCGCATATGATCATTTCCGAAAACATCCCGAGCTCAGCGCGAGGCAAATTGGTGCTTGGCGCGTTCGCGTTTCAGGCGGTGGGCGCGCTCGCCGGCACAGCCGTCGGGTTTCTCGTTCTGTCAGTTTTGCCCGAACTCGGCGCCTGGCGCTGGATGTACGCCAGCGCGATCATTCCCGCTGTGCTGGTCACGCTTGGCCGCTTTTATATTGTGGAGAGCGCCAACTGGCTGTCGAGCCGGGGCGAGATTGACAAGGCCGAGCGCGAAGCCAAGCGACTCCTGGTGCGCAAGCCGCAATATCCGGCTGAAATCAAGCTCGCCGCGCCCGAGGCCGAGGCTGAGGCCGCGGAGGATCGGAGCTATGGCGCGCTGTTCAACAGGAAAACCGGCGCGCGACCATCCTGGCGTCGGTCCCGTGGTTCCTGCAGGATCTCGGAACCTATGGCATTGGCATCTTCACGCCGACCATCCTCGCCGCGGCGCTCGGCGCAACGACCGACCACGTCCGCAGCATCGCGGACGTGATCTTGCAGGACATCGACGCGGCCAAGGGCGCGGCGCTGACCACGTCGCTCCTTCTCGTTGGCATCGTCTTCGCCATCGCGCTCGCGGACGTGGTCGGCAGAATTTCGCTGCAGGTGTTCGGCTTCCTGGGTTGCGCGGTCGGTCTGTTTCTGGCGTCGCTTTCGGCGCATTTCTCCGACGGCGAAAGCCTGCTGTTGATCTTCGCCGGGTTCATGCTGTTCAACTTCATGACCAACCTCGGCCCGAATGCGCAAACCTATCTTCTTGCCGGCGAGGTGTTTCCAACGGCCATTCGCGGCAAGGGCGCCGGCTTTGCCGCTGCTTTCGCCAAGATCGGCGCCGTCATGACGGCGTTCCTGTTTCCCATCCTGCTCGACTCGATCGGCACCCAGGCTTTGCTTTATGGCCTGATCGTCACTTCGGTTCTCGGCGCGGCAGTCACGTGGTTCTTCCGGATTGAGACGACCGGCGTGAACCTCGACACGCTGCACGCGAAGACGCGCGTATCGAGTGAGAGCGACCGAATGGGGCTCGCAGCCGACAGGTCGGTTCGCCAGGTCGGCGGCTAGGAGAGACGCCATGCTTTGTCCGGCTAGGCCGATGATCCTCGCCCGCTTGTGCGGGCCTCTCGCGTTCAGCTTCCTTGCGGTCGTTGCGGCGCCAAGCCCGCGGGCTTCCGCCGCTCAAGTCACGCTTGCGGAAACGGGATCGACCCTCATTTATCCCGTGTTCCGGATTTGGGCCGCCGACTATCCCAAGACCCATCCCGGAGTCGCCATCACCGCCGCCCCGACCGACTCAGGCGCAGGGGTCGAGCAGGCGATCTCGGGCGCGGCGCAGATCGGCGTGTCGGACGCCTATATGTCGGACACGCAGGTCAGGGACAATCCGCTGATCATCAACGTGCCGATGGCGATCTCGGCGCAGACCGTCAACTACAATATCCCTGACCTCAACGGACAGAATCTGAAGCTCGACGGCCCAACGCTCGCAGGCATCTACTCCGGCAAGATCCAGTCGTGGGACGACCGCGGCGATCGCCGCGATCAACACGGGCGTGAAGCTGCCCCACAACCCGATCGTTCCGATCCATCGAAGCGACGTCTCGGGCGACACGTTCATCTTTACCCAATATCTGACGTTCACCACCCCGTCCTGGGAGTACAGCCCAGGTTACGGCACCACCATTGCGTGGGCCGCTGCGCCGAACGCCCTAACCGCCGACGGCAATGCCGGAATGATCGCCAAGATCCACGACACGCCCTATTCGATTGGCTACGTGGGCGTGAGCTTTCACGAGGATGTCGCCAAAGCCGGAATTGGGACCGCCGCGCTCAGGAGCTATGACGGGGAATTCCTGCTGCCGACGCCTCAGGCAATCGAGGCCGCCGCCGCCGCGCTCTGGCCTCGCACCCCGCAAGACGAGCGCCTGACGCTCGTCAACGCGCCGGGCGCCAACGCCTATCCGTTGATCAACTATGAATATGCGGTCGTCGCGAAAAAGCAGCCGAGCCCCGAGACCGCGGCGGCGCTGCGCAGTTTTCTGCTCTGGGCGATCGCGCCCGACGAAACGAACGCGCAATATCTCGCCAACGCCAATTTTATCCCTCTGCCGGCCCATGTCTGGGTGCTCAGCCACGACCAGATCGAAGAGATAAAGTAGGGGCGCTTCGGCTCGCGCTCGCGCAAGAAAAGGGCGCAAAAAAACGGGCCTTCTCGCGAAGGCCCGCCTGGTATTTCGCGTGAAATGTGTTTGCTACGTCCCGACCGACTGCGTCGTCTGCAGCGTCGCGAGGTCGAGCCGTACGGCCGGGCCCATCGTCGAGGAGACGGCGGCGCGCAGGACGTAATGGCCCTTGGCTCCCGGCGGCTTCGCTTTGTTCACCGCATCGAGGAAGGCGCGAACATTCTCGGCAATCTTGTCTTCGCCGAACGAGGCCTTGCCGACCGAGCCCTGGACGATGCCGGCCTTTTCGGCGCGGAATTCGACCGAGCCGCCCTTTGACGCCGCAACCGCCGACTTGATGTCCATCGTCACCGTGCCGACCTTCGGGTTCGGCATGAGTCCACGAGGGCCGAGCACCTTGCCGAGACGGCCGACGAGCGGCATCATGTCGGGAGTGGAGATGCAGCGGTCGAAGTTGATTTCGCCGCCCTGCACCTGGGTGACGAGGTCCTCCGCTCCGACCACATCCGCGCCGGCCGCGCGCGCTTCCTCGGCCTTGGCCCCGCGCGCGAACACCGCAACGCGCAACGTGCGCCCTGTGCCGTTGGGCAAGTTGACGACGCCGCGCACCATCTGATCCGCGTGTTTGGGATCGACGCCGAGATTGATCGAAAGCTCAACCGTCTCGTCGAATTTGGCGGTGGCGTTGGTCTTGACCAGCTTGACCGCCTCTTGGAGCGCATAAAGCTTGGTCCGCTCGACCGACTCGCGCGACTTGAGAACTCTTTTGCCGTGATGCGCCATGGATCAGCCCTCCACCACTTGCAGGCCCATCGAGCGGGCCGAACCTTCGATCATTTTCATCGCCGCCTCGATCGTATCGCAGTTGAGATCCACGATCTTCTTCTCGGCGATCTCGCGCACCTGCTCCCTGGTCACCTTGCCGACGAAGCCGCGGCCCGGCGTCTTGGAGCCGGAAGCCGGCTTCTTGCCGATCTTGAGGTTCGCCGCCTTCTTCAAGAAGAAGGTCACCGGCGGCTGGCGCATCTCGAAGGTGAAGGAGCGGTCCTGATAGGCCGTGATCACGACCGGGATCGGCGCGCCCTTTTCCAATTGCGCGGTGCGCGCATTGAAGGCCTTGCAGAATTCCATGATGTTGAGGCCGCGCTGGCCAAGCGCGGGACCGATCGGCGGCGACGGATTGGCCGCGCCTGCCGGCACTTGCAGTTTGATGTAGCCGGTAATTTTCTTCGCCATAAGGCTGCTCCATGCGCAGACGTAAGCCGTCAGGTCGCCCCGAAGGCTACGCCATGTTTGCAGTTCGTGGTGCGAACGTTTGATCCGGCTGGCGACCGGGCGTTCTCCCACGTTTTCCGTGAAGGCGCGGCGGATAGCAGGTTTGCGGCGCAGGAGGGCAAGTCTCCCGCCTCGCGGAGAGCGCTATCCGCGCGTCTCCCGCATGCTGAACACGGCGAGGAAACTGATCACGCCCGCCACGGCGATGTAATAGCCGACCCAGGCGACGCCTCCGCTCGCCTCCAGAATCTGCGCAAGCGACGGCGCGAAAGAGGCGCCGAGGATGCCGCCGAGATTGTAAGCGCTGGCCGCGCCGGTGTAGCGGACGGGGACCGGAAAGAGCTCCGGCAAAAGCGCGCCAAGCGGCGCGAAGGTGAGGCCCATCGCGCCGAGCGCCAGCGCGAGGAAGGCGAACACGCCGACCGTACCGCCCGAGAGCAGAGCGGGCATCGCCAATCCGACTGCGATTGCGACGACGGCGGAAACGAGCAGCACCGGCCGCCGGCCAAAACGGTCCGCGAGCGCGGCGGAAAGCGGGGTTGCGAGCGCCATGAAGACAACCGCCCCGCACAGCAAGCCGAGAAAGTGTACGCGCGGAATTCCGAGCGCCCGCACGCCGTAACCCAGCATATAAACGGTCGCGATATAGAAGAGCGCATAACAGACGACGATCGCGAGCGACCCCTGGATCAGAGGGGCCAGATGGTCTCGCAGGATGGCGGCGAGCGGAACAGCGACGCGCCGATCCTGCTCGATCGCCCTGAACGCCGGGGTCTCCTCGAGCGAGACGCGCACATAGAGTCCGATCGCGACAAGAACGGCGCTCAAGAGAAAGGGGACCCGCCACGCCCAATCGACAAAGGCGGCCTCGCCGAATCCGATGAGCAACAGAAGGAACAGGCCAGTCGCAATCAGGAAGCCGATCGGAGGCCCGAGCTGAGGGAACATGCCGTACCAGGCGCGTTTGCCCTCGGGCGCGTTTTCGACCGCGATCAGGGCCGCTCCACCCCATTCGCCGCCAAGCCCAACCCCTTGAACGAAACGCAAAGCGGCAAGCGCCAACGGCGCGAAAACGCCCGCGCTTGCGTAGGACGGCAGCGCGCCGATCAGCGTCGTCGCGAGCCCCATGGTCAGCATGGTCGCGACGAGTGTGGATTTGCGTCCGATGCGATCGCCGAAATGGCCGAACAGGAACGAGCCGACGGGCCGCGCGAGAAAGGCGAGGCCGAAGGTCAGATAGGCGTTTAGAGTCTGCGTCTCGGGCGCCGATTTCGGGAAGAACATCGGCCCGAACACGAGCGCCGCCGCGGTGCCGAAGATATAGAAGTCGTAGAACTCGATCGTCGTGCCGACGAGGCTCGCGAGCGCGATCTTGCCGACGCCTGCGCGCGGCGTTTCGTTTGTCCCCGCGGCCGCTATTGTCGTCATCATTGTTTGTCCGACGGCTTTAGTCGCGCTGTTAGCCGCCCGGCCAAAAGCCTTCATCCATCGCGCGCGCAAAATTCCACGAGCATTGCGCCGGAAACGTATCCTCCGCCATATCCATCTCGATCGCCGCTTTGCGGCGCGCGTATCGATAGGCGGAGGTCATCACGTCGCCGATGATGGCCTTCAGGCTTGGATTGTCGTCCAGGAGTGTTGTCATGGTCGTTTGCTCGAAGCCACCATTTGGCGGAGTTCGCCGTCGCCGCTCGCTTCTGCCTCAAGTCTCTGCATGCGCCCGATCAAAACGCCACACCTCCTCAAATCCCATCAGCCGGTTCATCTCGGCGAAAGAATAGAGCGGCGCGGATGAGCCGAGCGACGAGCCCGTGTCGCGGATCTGCCGGTAAACCGTGTCCAACGCCGCGGCGGCGCTGAGGAGGCCCGCGACCGGATAGATGGCGAGCGCGTAGCCGATCTCGGCGAGGCGCGCGTTGCTCAACATCGGCGTGCGTCCGCCCTCGACCATGTTGGCGATGAGCGGCTTGTCGCCAAGCTCGCGGCCGATTGTGGCCATCTCGTCTTCTGTCTCTGGCGACTCGACGAACAGCATGTCCGCCCCGGCCTCGGCGTAAGCGCGAGCGCGACGGATTGCTTCGGGCAAACCCTTTGACGTTCGCGCGTCGGTGCGGGCGATGATGAGAAAATCGGGGCTTGTTCGCGCTTCCGCGGCGACTGCGATCTTGCGGACCATCTCGTCAGCCGGAATGACGCGGCGGTCAGGCGTGTGTCCGCACTTTTTGGGGAATTCCTGGTCCTCGAGCTGGATCGCGGCCGCGCCCGCCCGCTCATAGCCGCGAACGGCGTGGCGCACATTGAGGAGCCCGCCATAGCCGGTGTCGCCGTCGGCGATGAGCGGCGCCTCCGCCATGCGCGCCATGGCCTCGACCCGACCGACCATGTCGGCGTAACTGGCAAGCCCGGCGTCGGGGAGCCCAAGATGGGACGCGACCGCGCCATAGCCGGTCATGTAGAGCGCCTCAAAGCCCATCGCCGCCGCCATCCGCAGCGAAACCATGTCGTAGACGCCCGGCGCTGCGATCACACGGTCCTTGGGGCGGGCGTTCAGAACTTCACGGAGTGTCGACATGGCGAAGATCCCACCTTTCCCTCGCGCCGGCCTCAGCTGAGCGCTGTTCGTTACCGAGCGGCTTGTCGTAGAGCGGCAGAGCAGCGCACCGCAACACCGCCGGTTGGATCGCCGGCGGCGCTAGCCGCAAACTATGAGCGGAGTGGCGGCGGATTCCCGATTGTCGTAGAGGGCGGGACGATCGGCGCGGTCGGCTTGAGCGGCGGACGACTATAGCCAAGACATCAAATGCGCGTGATCAGCACTGGCGGCAATCAGCGCCGATCTGCTACAGGGGGTTTGGGAAAAAGGCGTAGATACGCATACTCGGCGGTCGCGGTTCCCGGGGCGCCTCGCTAAAAATGGGGTGCTGAATTGTACGGGCCGACCCGCAGCGCCGAACGCTATGCTATCCTAGCCATAATGTAAGGCGCCTTGTTCGCCCAAAAAGTCCAAGGAATGGAGGAAAGCGATGCTGGTCCGTGGAGTGGCCGGTTCCATGCATCATCCTGCTTCGCCGGGTCCGCGGCGCTTGCCGCTGACGCGCCGCCCGGAGACGCTTCGGCGCCATCCCAGGAAGGCCAAGGCGTGACGCAAGCTCCGGCGTCCCCGTCGTGTCGGCTTCAGGCGCTTCGGCCGGGTCCCCGCAATTTCTCATCTTGCCGGCGCTGCCGTCCGATTATTTCGCGACCACGCCGCATCTTCTCGGCGAATGGCCAGGCATCCGCTCGAAGCTGAACGATCTCGGCATCACGGTCTCGCTGACCGGCGTCGACGAAGCGGTGATGAACCTCTCCGGCGGCGAGCGCCGCATAGCCCAGGAGGCTGGGCAAGTCGCCTTGCAGGCCCAATTCGACTTGCAAAAGAGTTTGGGTCTCCAAGGCACTTCGGTCCTGGTGACGCTGGTGGATCGCTGGGGCCGAGACGCCGCCACGGACGCCGGCATCCCGGCGCTGCAATTGCTCAACGAAGTCTATGGGCGCGGCAACATCCTCCGCTTGGAGCAATTCGCCTGGGATCAAAAATGGTTCGACGACCGGATCGAAACCACCGCCGGCCGCCTCGCGTTCGGCGACGAGTTTTTCACCTACCCTTGCGATTTCATCAATCTGACCTTTTGCCCCGGCCAGGCCGGCAACCTGGTCGGCGATTACATCTACAACTGGCCGGTCAGCCAGTGGGCCGCCGTGGCCAAGGTAAATTTCGGGTCCGAGGGCTATTTCAAGGCCGGCGTTTTCGATTCGAACACCGCCTACCTTGATACGACGCCCAATCCCGCGTCTTTGCCCGCCTTCCCCGGCGAGTCGCAAGGCGCCATCTTCCCCGCCGAGATCGCATGGACGCCAAAATTCAATGGCCTCGCGGGAAGCTACCAAGTTGGCGGTTGGTGGAGCAACGACGGGGCGGCGAATGTCGCGACCAGCATCAATGGAGAGCCGATCCTGGTGTCAGGACTGCCCGGGGTTTACGGCCACGGACGCTACGGGTTTTCCACCGTGCTGCAGCAGCAACTCGCCCGTGCTCCCGACAACCCGGACCCCAAGAACAATGGGCTGAACGTCTTTCTCCTCGCCTCTTATGCGGATCGCCGCACGTCCACCACGGACTACCAGATCTTCGGGGGAATCGTGCAATATGGCCTCGGGCCCTGGAGGCCTAAGGACGGATATGGGATTGCAGTCGGTACGACGCACGTCAATCCGTATATCGCCAATGCGCAAATCTTGGCCAACGCCTTGGGCGTCGGCCCCGGCTTTGTGCAGCGAAATGAATACGTAACGGAAGCCTGGTATGGGTGGCAGACGACGCCCTGGCTGAACTTAAAACTCGACGCGCAATACGTGATCTGTCCGGGTGGCTATACGAACCCGACGAATCGCAATGCGTTTGTGCTAGGCGTGAGAACGACGGTCGATTTCTTTTAGAACTCTTTCCTGCAGTCAAAAGAGGGCATGGGGGGCATGGCGGAGACAACGCGGCGCGGCGCAACAACCGATCCCAGCGGCGGTCCGCGAGGCGAACTCCCCGCTTCGGTCCCCGATCATCTTCCCTTTGCCCGCGCCGCGAGCGTCGTTCGCGGTCGTTCTGTTGGCTGGCGCGCTCTTCGGCTACGACCAGGGGGTCATTTCAGGCGCCCTCCTCGGCATCCAGAAGGCGTTCGCGGTCGGCGCGATCGCGCTTGAGATCGTGACCAGCTGGGTCACGCTCGGCGCCATGTTCGGATCGATTGCGGGCGGCTTCGTCGCCGACCATTTCGGCCGCAAGCGCGCGCTGCTCGTCGCGGCGGGCCTTTTCATCATCGGCGCGCTCGTACAGTCCTTCGCCCCTAACGTGCCGATCCTCGTCTTTGGCAGGCTCGTGGCTGGCTTCGGCGTTGGCGTTGCTGCGGTCGCCGCTCCGCTTTATGCGGCGGAACTCGCCCCTGCCGCGCAGCGCGGGCGGTACGTTTCGTCTTATCAGCTCGCGATTACAGCCGGCATTTTCGTTGCCTATTTCGTCAACCAGGCGCTTGCCGGTCCCGATGGTTGGCGCACGATGCTGGGAGTCGCGGCGGTCCCCGGCGCCCTCCTCGCGCTCGCCGTGCTGATCGCTGTCGAGTCCCCGCGCTGGTTCGTTAAGGTTGGACGCCGCGAGGACGCTCTCCGCACGCTCGTCGCTCTCGGCGCCGAGCATGACGCCGAGGCGCGACTCGCGGCGATCGCGAAGTCATTGCGCGCTGAGGTCAAAACGCCGTCCTGGGCGGAGGTATTTGCGCCGCGCTGGCGAACGCCGCTGATAATCGGCCTTGGGCTTGCCGTCCTGCAGCAGCTCACCGGCATCAACGCCATCATCTATTACTCCAACAGCATCTTCGCCGCTGCGGGCTTTGCGACGCCCGCAGAGCAAGCCCAAGCCACCACCTGGGGGATCGGCGCGGTCAACGTGCTCTCGACCTTCATCGCTATTGCTTTCATCGATGGCCTCGGCCGGCGCCCGCTCCTGATCGCGGGTCTCATCGGCATGGCGCTCAGCCTTGCCGTGGTCGGCTTTGCGTTTTGGCAATCGGGGACGCAGGGCAGCCTCGGAAGCTCGGCGGGCGTGATCACGCTCGTCGCGCTTGTCGTTTTCATCATCTCATTCGCGTTCTCGGCTGGCCCGGTCACATGGACCGTTATCAACGAGATCTATCCAAACGAGATTCGTGGACGGGCCGTGGCGGTGGCGACCGCGGTCAACTGGGGCGCGGCGTTCCTGGTCAGCGGATTCTTCCTGTCGGTCGTCAAGGCGATTGGGCAGGCTTACACCTTCTGGATGTTCGCCGCGCTTCTGCGTGATCGGACTCGTCTGGGTCATGGTCGGCGTGCCGGAGACGCGAGGCCGATCGCTGGAAGAGATCGAGGCGTCGTGGCGCCAAGCGCCGGGCCGGTCCTAGTCTAGCTGCCGACAATCGCCTCGAAAACAGAACGCACGCTCTTGCGCGCATCGCCGAGCGCGGCCGCGAACGCCTCAAAGTCGGGAAAGCCGCTCGCCGCGCCGATGCGGCGCTTGACGCCTGCGGCAGCTTTGGCGGGATCGAAAGGGCCGGAGGTCGACAGGCGCATGAACTGCGTCGCGTCGGTGTACAGCCGATGCGCGTCGACGAGGACCTCAGCCTGTTCGGCCGTGATCAGACCGGCGCGGCCTGCCTCTTCCACGACCTTCCGTGTCGAGACGTCGAGGATCGCCGGATGGTCGTGCGCAAAGGCCAATTGCAGATACTGGGCGATGAACTCGATCTCGATAAGACCCCCCGCGACAAGCTTCAGGTCCCAGATGTCATTCTCGCCCTTTTCTTTGGCGATCAGCCGACGCATGGCGTGCGTTTCCTGAGCGATCTTGGCGGAGTCACGCTCTCGGGTCACCGTTTGTCGGATTGTCTTGGCGAGATCGGCCCCGAGGCTCGCATCGCCCCCGACGAACCGCGCGCGGGTTAACGCCATGTGCTCCCAGGTCTCCGCCTCGTCCTGCTGGTAGAGCTTGAACGACGCGAACTGGGTTGCGAGCGGACCCTGGCGCCCGGAGGGCCTGAGCCGCATGTCGACCTCGTACAGGCGGCCAGCTTTGGTCGGCGCCGTCAGAGCGGAGATGAGCCGCTGCGTCAGGCGCGCATAGTAAAGGCTCGGACCCAGTCGCTTCCGGCCGTCCGACTCGCTCGCGTTCGGCGGGAAAGTCGTAGATGAGCATGAGGTCGAGATCGGAGGCCGCGGTCATTTCGCGCGAGCCGAGCTTGCCGAGCGCGACAATCGCGACCCGACCGCCGCGAATGCGCCCGTGCTCGGCCGCGAAGGCCTCGATCACGCGCTTGAGCAGCGCGGCGATCAGCCCCTGCGCCAGCGCGCTATAGGCGCGGCCCGCCCGGTCGGGGTCGAGGCGCCCCGACAAGAGATTGAGGCCGATATGAAACGTCTCTTCGGCGGCGAAGTCGCGCGCCCGGTTCAGAGCCTCCTCGAAGCTCTGCCCCTGGGATACAAACGTCTCGACCCGCTCGGCCATCGCCTCATCGCCGAAGCTCAGGTCGAAGTCGGGGCTGCGCGCCGGATCGATGGCTGCGTCGAGCACGTGCGGTCGGCTCGCGATCACCTGGGCCAGCCGCGGGGCGCTGCCGAGCACGTCGCCGAACAACTCGCGCAACGATGCGTTCGAGCGCAGGATCGACAGGAGCTCGACGCTGGCGGGCATGCGCGCCAGGGCTTCGTCGAAGGCGGAAAGCGCGGCGTCCGCGTCGCCCGATCCGGCGAAGGCTTCGAGCAGCGCCGGCGTCAATTCCGTCAGCACCTCCCGCGCACGGGCGCTGCGGACCGCCGCGCGTCGACCGAAGTGCCAGCCGCGAACGGTCTCCGCAGCGGCTTCCGGACGCTGGAAGCCAAGCGCCTGCAGGGTGGCGAGCGTCGCCGGATCGTCGGTGACGCCCGTGAAAACAAGATCGCCCGAGGCGACGCTGAGCTCCGGCGCGTCCTCGAACAGCCGCGCATAGTGGCGCTCGACCTGGGTCAGGTGATGAGTGAGATCCTTCACAAAGCCGTCGACCCGCGCATAACCGCAGAACTTGGCGAAGCGCGTCAGCGCCTCTCGCTCGAATGGAAGGCGCTGCGTCTGCTCATCGGCGACCATCTGCAGCCGATGTTCGACACGGCGGAGAAACGCGTAAGCCGAGCTTAGGTCATCGACCGCGTCCGCGCTGATCCACTTGTCGGCGCACAATTGCTGCAGCATGTCGAGGGTGCGCGATCCGCGCATCTGGGGGCGCCGTCCGCCAAAAATAAGCTGCTGCGTCTGGACGAAAAACTCGATCTCGCGGATGCCGCCGCGTCCAAGTTTGACATCGTGGCCAGGCACGACGACTTGCTCGTGGCCACGCACGGCATGGATCTGGCGCTTCATCGCGTGGATGTCAGCGATCGCCGCGTAATCGAAATACTTGCGCCAGATGAATGGTGCGAGGTCCGCCAGGAAGCGCTCGCCAAGCTTGAGGTCGCCCGCCGCCGGACGAGCCTTGATCAGCGCTGCACGCTCCCAATTCTGGCCGACCGTCTCGTAATACTGATAGGCGCTTGACGTTGAGAGCGCGACCGGGGTCGAGGCCGGATCGGGCCGCAGCCGCAGATCGACCCTCAGCACATAGCCTTCGCCCGTCCGCTCCTGAAGCAGGCGCGCAAGCGCCTTGGTCAGACGCACGAACAAGGGGCCTGGCTCGGTTCCTTGCGGAATCGATGTCGCGGCTGGGTCGAAGAGGACAATGAGGTCGATGTCGCTCGAATAATTGAGCTCGCGCGCGCCATGCTTGCCGAGCGCCAGCACGACGAGGCCCGAGCCGTTCTCGATGTCTGGCGCCTCCGCGTCGAGCGCCAAGAGTCCGGCGCGCGCATGCTTGCGCAGCAGGAACGCGAGCGAGGCGCGGACAGCGGCGTCGGCGAAACGGGTCAGCGCCTCAGTCGCCGCAACGACGTCCCAAACGCCGCCGACATCCGCAAGCGCAACCAGGAGCGCGGCTTCGCGCTTGGCGCGGCGAAGCGCCGGCATGAGATCCGCCTCGTTCTCGTCGCGTCGCGAGAGGAGCGTTTGAACGAGCGAATCGAGCGAGGCGCCGGGCGAACCCTTGAGCAGCCGGACGAGCCGCGCAGGGTCTTCCTGAGCCAGCGTCCAGAGATAAGGCGAATGATCGGCGAGGCCGAGAAGAACATCGCGCGTGCGGCCGCGTTCGAGTTCGGGCTTAAGCTTAGCCCCCGGAGAACGCTCGAGCAGCTCCGTAAGGCGCCGGCGCGCTTCGGCCGGCGCGGCGAGCCGCGGCGCAGCAACAAGGCTCTCAGCGAGCGCTGCGGTCATTCAAGACCAGGTCGGCGGGGGCCAGCGCGTGGGGCCGGTCGTCCGCCGCCGGCAAGGTCAGGCGCACGCGAAGCCCAGGCTGATTGTCCTCGAGGTCGACCGTTCCGCCATGCATGCGCGCGATGGCGGCGGCGAGCGAAAGTCCTAAGCCCGAGCCCGGCCGCGAACGCGAGCCTTCAAGCCGGACGAACCGGTCGAGGACCCGCGCCCGGTCTTCCGGCGCAATCCCCGGACCCCGGTCGGCGATCGTGAGCACAACCGATTTCCCGGCCCGCCGCGCCGTTATGACGACGTCCGGCTTCGCCTCGGCTTCGCCAATGCCCTTCTGGGGCGCGCCATATTTGAACGCGTTATCGACGAGATTGGCGATCGCCTGGCCGATGAGCTCGCGATTGCCACGGATCTTGAGCCCATCGTCGACGCGAACAATCAACGCGACGCCCTCCTCTTCGGCGATCGGCTCGTAGAGTTCGGCGACGCTCCTGGCCGCTTCGCCCACGTCGAATGGTTGAAGCGGCCCCAGGTCGCCACCCGCCTCCGCGCGGGCGATCAACAGGAGCGCGTTGAAGATCCGAATGAGCTGGTCCAATTCCTCGATCGTCTTCTCCAGCGCCTGACGATAAGTCGCGGCGTCGCCGCCGAAGGCGAGCGCGGCTTCGGCATGGTTGCGCAAGCGGGTCAGCGGCGTGCGCAAGTCGTGCGCGATGTTGTCGGAAACCTCCTGCAGGCCTTCCATCAATTCCGAGATCCGGCCGAGCATCTCGTTCAGGCCTTCCGCCAGCCGATCCAATTCGTCGCCTGAGCCGGACACCGGCAGGCGACGGGTGAGGTCGCCGGCCATGATCCCATGCGCCGAAGTGCTTATGTCGTCGATGCGCTTGAGAACCCGTCGAGCGACAAACAGAGCGCCAACCGCCCCCAGCACGGCGAAGAACACCAGCGAAATCGCCAGCGCGCGCACCATCACCTTGCCGATGCGGGCCCGGTCGCCGAGATCATGCCCAATCAACAGGCGGAAGCCGCCTGGCAGAATGTAGACTCCCACGAGCGCCTGCCGCCCGCGATCGCTGCTCCCGCTGCCGCGGTAGATGATCGGCAGAAAGCCCGGGTGCAGCAGCACCTCGGCGGGGATCTGCTCGACATTGCCAGCGAGCGGTTCACCGATCGGGTTGGTGAGCAGGTAGAGGGAAGAGCCAGGCTCGCGTTTGCGCGCCTCGATCACGGCCTCGAGCCTTCCTATCCCGGCATTGTCGAAGGCGTCGATGAGGCCCTGCGATTCCGCGTCGATCGTTCGCGCGATCTCTTTGTCCACCACCGAAACGACTTGCCAGGCGATGACGGTCAGGACGATGCCGGAGCCGATCGCGCTGAGAAGAAGGATCGCCAGCGCGAGTCGAAAAGCGGTGGCTCCGAAGAGCTTACCGAGCGCCGTCACGAATCATGTAACCGGCGCCGCGGACCGTGTTGAGCAGCGGCGCATCGAAATCGCGATCGATCTTGGCGCGCAGGCGCGACACGTGCACATCGATCACATTGGTCTGCGGATCGAAGTGATAGTCCCACACATGTTCGAGCAGCATGGTGCGCGTCACCACCTTGCCAGCGTTCTGCATCAGAAATTCGAGCAACCGGAATTCGCGCGGCTGCAAGACGATTTCCTCAGACCGACGCGTGACTTTGTGCGACAGCCGATCAAGCATCAGGTCGGCGACCCTGAGCACCGTCTCCTCCGGCGCGCCCTTGGGCCCGCGGCGCGCCAGCGCTTCAACCCGGGCCAGAAGCTCGGAGAAGGCATAAGGCTTCGACAGATAATCGTCGCCGCCGGCGCGCAAGCCCTTGACCCGGTCGTCGACCTGGCCGAGCGCCGAGAGGATCAGGACCGGCGTCTCGTTTTTCTGCTCGCGAAGCGCGCCAACCAGCGTGAGGCCGTCCATTTTCGGCAACATGCGATCGACGATGGCGACGTCATAAGCGCCTTCGAGCGCCAAATCGTATCCGGTGACGCCGTCATTCGCCTGGTCGGCGACATGTCCGGCCTCCTTGAACGCCTTGGCCAGATACGCAGCCGCGTCGCGATCGTCTTCGATAATGAGGATGCGCATGTCGGACATATAGCGAAACCCGGGCGCTAAGGCGAAAAAAGATGGCGGCAGGCCCGCGGGGGATTGGGACCTGCCGCCACTTTTGTCGGAGTCGCGCGGGCGGGGATGTGTGCGACGCCGACTTGGACGGAAAGGCGCGCTATGCGCTGGGCCGGGGACGTGCCCATGATCCTTTCCGCCAATTTCATGTCGGCGTCCTACGGGGGAACCCGTGGGACGCCGGGTAAACTTAAGACGCGCGCGTGGGCAGCGTCAGGTAGCGCTCTCCATCGTTGGATTTGACACGCACCAGAACCGATTTCTTGCCGCCTGACTTGGCCGCGTCGATCGCGTCGACGACGTCGGCCGGCCGGTTGACCGACTTGCCCGCGACCTCGAGGATCACATCGCCCTGCTTCAGGCCCTTGTCCGCGGCCGCCCCGTCCGGGTCGACTTCCGCAACGACGACGCCATCCTGTCCGTGCGCCGGGCGCAAAGTCAGCCCGAGCTTGGCCAGCGCCGAAGCTCCGTTGTCGTCGTCCGAGTTTCGCGATTCCGCAGCCGCCGTCTTGTCGGCGGGCATCGTTCCGAGGACCACGTCGATGGTCATCGGCGACCCGTTCCGAATGAGCGCGAGCTTGACGGTCTTCTTCGGGCCAAGCGCCGCGATCCGGCGGGCGAGATCGTGCGGATCGGCGACCGTTTCGCCGTCGACCGCGGTGATGACGTCGCCGCTCTTCACCCCCGCGGCGGCGGCTGGGGAATCCTTCTGCGCCGCAGCCACCAGCGCGCCGGTCTGCTCCTTGAGGCCGAGGTCGTCGGCCAGGTCCGCGGTCACATTCTGGATCTGAACTCCGATCCAACCGCGCGTGACCGAGCCGTTGTCCTTGAGCTGCTGCACGACGTCCTTGACGACGTCGCTGGCGATGGCGAAGCCGATGCCGACGCTGCCGCCCGACGGCGAGAAGATTGCTGTGTTGACGCCGACCACCTCGCCTTCGGCGTTGAAGGTCGGGCCGCCGGAATTGCCGTGATTGACCGGCGCGTCGATCTGCAGGAAGTCGTCATAAGGGCCCGAGCCGATGTCGCGTCCGCGAGCCGAGACGATGCCCGCGGTCACGGTTCCGCCGAGGCCGAACGGGTTGCCGACCGCAATCACCCAATCGCCGACGCGCGGCGTATGAGCGGCGAACGTCACATAGGGGAAGCCGCCGCCTTCGGCCTTCAACAGCGCAAGATCCGTTTTGCTGTCGACGCCGATCACCTTGGCCGACATCGACTTGCCCTCGGCCGTTGTGACGGTCACCTCGGAGGCATGATCGACGACATGGTTGTTGGTGACGATATAGCCGTCGCCCGAAATGAAGAATCCCGATCCTTGAGCCTGTGAGAAATGATGGCGCGGCGCCTGGTTGCCGCGATCGGCGCCGCCATTGTTGTCCGGCATGCCGAAGTGGCGGAAGAAACGGTAGAACGGGCTGTTCTTCGGGATATCCGGCATACCCGGGATCCCGTCAGAGTCTTCGTCATCAACCGGGTCGGCGTCGCTGAGCTTGACCTTGACCGAAACGACGGCGGGCTTCACGCGGTCGACGACGTCAGCGAAGGAGGCTGGGCCTGCCGGGGCTTGCGCGGTCGTGGCGGCGGCAGAAACGGGCGCGACCGATGTTTCGACCGCGACCCCGCCAAGGGCCGCCAGCGCGACGGCGCCCAGAAGCGCCGCACGGAGAGAATAAGAGGGTCGATCAAACGACATCAAGCGCTCCGAGCCATCTCGATCATTGCCGCGGAGACTGTCCCCGCCGCCTCACGATTGAGAGAATGCGCCCGGCCGCCTAAACACGCGATGGCGTGAACATGAAAGCTTGGTAATGTGGCCCGCCGGATGAGGGAGAGCGCGCTTTGCACGCGAAACCCTCACCCTAGCCCTCTCCCGTAGGAGAGGGGACCCGCGGCTCAAGCGTCGACGTTCTTGGACTTGGGCTTGAGAACCTGGCGGCCCCGATACATGCCGCTCTTGAGGTCGATATGGTGCGGGCGGCGCAGTTCGCCCGAATCCTTGTCTTCGACATATGACGGGGCTTTGAGCGCGTCGGCCGAGCGGCGCATGCCGCGTCGCGAGGGCGAAGTTTTGCGTCTGGGAACGGCCACCGGGGGAACTCCAATTCAGAAGCGGGCGCGAGGCCCGGAAATAAGAAGGGGCGGCTCTTACACGCAATCGAGCCCAAGCGCCAGTCGTTCTTAAAGCCAAAGCCGAAAAACCGCCTGACCGCGCCTGTCGACGCCTGTCTGCGTCCAGCCCTTTGACCGGTAGAAGGCCGCCGCTTTGGTGTCTTTGCCGGTCGTCAGGAACGCCTGCCGGTGTCCGGCCTGCCGAAATCGCTCAATCACTTCATTCAGGAGCGCAGTCCCGTGACCGCGACCCTGAGCGCCATCGATCACGAACAGCGCCCAGACGTAACCCGTCTGGTGGTTTGCGCAGGCAAAACCTTGAATTCCGGCATCGTCCTCGGAAACAAGGAAAATCGCCTCGTTCAGATACCACTCGACTTCCGCGGGCGTAACGAGCGACGGATCCTCAAGCCGATTTTCAGCCGTTCCATGCCGTACCTCGGAGATCCGAGGCAGGTCGAGCGTTGTGGCTTGGCGTAGACGCGGCAGCATCGCGATCAGGTTATGCCCATGCGGGCATGCCTGATCCAGCTTTTTGGGTCCGGCCCTGCTTCAGGCCGCGCCGCGGGTCTCGAAAGTCGCGAACGCGATCGCCTCGCGCGGCTGGCGATTCGCCCACAAGACGAACTGGAACGCCTGGTAATAGGTCTCACAGGCTTCGAGAGCCGCATTCACCACGGCCGTGCACTGCGCGTCGTTCGCGCCCGCGCCTCCCGCCAAGCACAAAGCGTGACGAAACATCACCACGTCCTGCTGGCTCCACTGGTCGAAATGCCCAAGCCACAATTGTTCATTGATGAGCTGCGTCAGTTCGCCGATCGCCGCGCGCTTGTGCGCAGGCGTCTTGAGATCGAACGAACAGCTGACGTGCAGGGATTCCATATCCGGCAGCCAGGTGAAGGCGACGTCGTAATTGGCGAACTTGCCCGAGACCAGGATTGAAATCTCGTCCGTCTCGGCCCGATCAAAGGTCCACTCGTTGACGGCGGCCAATCGCTCGACGACGTCGACGGGATGCTCGCGGCGCTCGCCAGCGCTGGTGTCGGTGTCGATGAAGGTCATCAGGGTCTTTCGGCGGATCGAGGACAAAGCAGGGGCCGCGTCGACCTTTCAGTCGCGCAACCCACTACAACCTTGCTGATTCGCGCCCGTTCGTAAACCGATTACCAACCCGGGTCCACAAAATCAGTTAACGGAATCAAGGCTCTGCTAAGGGAATGCGAGTCCGATCAAGGCCTTGGCTCGTTGAGCCTCGCCTCGAGCGCGGCTACCCTTGCGGCAAGCTTCTCGTTCTCGTCGCGCGCCCGCGCCGCCATTTCCTTGACCGCCTCGAACTCCTCGCGGGTGACGACGTTCATGCCGGCCATCATCCGCTCCATCTGCGAGCGGGCGAAGGTCTGCGCCTCACGTTTCGCGCCGTCGGCAAGGCCCGCCGCATCGGTCATGAGACGCGAGAGGTCGTCGAAAAAGCGGCTGTTGGTTTGCGGCATGACTTAAGCTCCGGACGGCGCCCGCATCAGGGCGAAGCGGCTCGAAACCTATGTGGCGCGAGCGCATTCGCGGCGCAAGAGCGGGCCTCGCGGCGGGTTAATTTTCCAGTTGCCCCGCCTGCCGATCTCGCCCAGCATCGGCGTTTCCGGTTCCGAGACCCTGATCCCCATGCGCATTCAAGCCGCCGTTCTTCGCCAGCCCGGCCTCCCCCCGCCCTATGCGGAATCAAAGCCGCTCGAAGTCATCGAGCTCGACCTCGCCCCGCCGGGTCGGGGCGAAGTCCAGGTGAAAATGGCGGCGGCGGGCCTCTGCCATTCGGATCTGTCGGTGATCGACGGCTCGCGACCGCGACCGACGCCAATGGCGCTTGGGCACGAGGCGGCGGGAATCGTCGAGGCGGTCGGCGACGGCGTGACCGACCTCCAGGCCGGGGATCACGTGGTGCTGGTGTTCGTCCCAAGCTGCGGCCGCTGCGGCCCGTGCGCGTCGGGACGTCCGGCGCTCTGTGAGCCGGCCGCCAAGGCGAACGCCGCCGGAACGCTGCTCTCCGGCGAGCGGCGGCTTTCGTTCGAGGCTGAGCCGGTCAACCACCTGCTCGGGGTCGCGGCTTTTTCAACCCACGCGGTTGTGGCGCGCGAGTCCTGCGTGAAGATCGACCCCGACCTGCCGCTCGAGCTCGCGGCTTTGTTCGGCTGCGCGGTGCTGACCGGGGTTGGCGCGGTCGTCAACACCGCCAAACTCGAGCCGGGCCAATCGGTCGCCGTGGTGGGCTTGGGCGGCGTGGGCTTGAGCGTCGTTCTCGGCGCGAGGCTCGCCGGCGCGCGTCAGATCATCGCCGTCGATCTCTCGGACGAAAAGCTCGCTTTCGCCACGAAACTCGGGGCGACGCAGACGGTGAACGCGCGCTCGAACGACGCGGTTGGCGAAATCCGGCGCATGTCCGGCAATGGCGTCGATGTCGCCTTCGAGATGGCGGGCTCGGTTCCGGCGCTCGAGCTTGCTTATGCCGCGACCGCCCGCGGCGGCATGACCGTGACCGCCGGCCTGCCCCATCCGGACAAGCGCATGACCCTCTCCCCGCTCGCGCTGGTCGCCGAGGAGCGCACCCTGAAGGGCTCCTATGTCGGCTCGTCCGCTCCCCAGCGCGACGTGCCGCGCATGATCGCGCTCTTTCGCGCCGGCCGCCTGCCGGTCGACCAGCTGCTCACCCATCGCCTGAAGCTCGAGGAGATCAACGAGGGCTTCGACCGGCTGCGCGAAGGGGTCGGGGTGCGGCAGGTCATCGTGTTCGACTAGGGCTTCGGCGCCGCAGCCGAATTTCCGGGATCAACAATGAAGCAGAACAGCGTCAACGCCGCGGTGATGACGGCGCCGGGAAGGTTCGAAGTCAGACGCTATCCCTATCCGGAAATCGATGATGTCTCGATGGTCATCGAACTCGAAATGTGCGGCATCTGCGGAACGGACAAGCACACGTTCCGCGGCGAGACGGTGCAATATGCGGGAACGCCGGCGGAATCCCATACGCCTTTCCCGATCATTCCCGGGCACGAGATCGTGGGCAAGGTCGCCGAGATCGGCAGGACTGCCCGTCATTCCCTCGAATATGCCGGGCAGGAGCTCAAGATCGGCGACCGGGTCGTCATGTGTCCCGACATTCTCTGCGGCAAGTGCTGGTATTGCAGGAATACGTTCGGCTTTCCGCTGTGCCAGAACATCAAAGGCTACGGCAACGCCTTCACCTGCGACGAAGGCCCGCATCTGATGGGCGGCTGGGCCGACTACATTTATGTCCGCAAGGACGCCTTCGTGTTCAAGGTCCCCGAGGACATGGAGCCGCGCATCGCGGTCATGTCGGAACTCATGACCTGCACCTTCAATCTGGACAAGGCCAAAGAGCTTTACACCATGGGAGGGGAAGGGTTCGGCTCAGGCGCGAACATCGTCATCCAGGGCGTGGGTCCGCTCGGCCTCCTGCATGTTCTCAAAAGCCGGCTCATGGGCGCGGGCACGATCATCGCGATCGACCGTTCCGATTTCAGGCTTCAATTGGCGAAGGATTTCGGCGCCGATGCCGTGATCAGCCTGAACGGCACGACCCAGGCCGATCGCGTTCAGGCCGTGCGGGATCTGACCGAGGGCCGTGGCGGCGACGTCGTCGTGGAATGCACCGGGGTCGCCGAGGCGATCCCCGAGGGGCTGGAGATGGCGCGGCGCGGCGGCGCCTATTTTGTCGCGGGCGTGTTCGCCGATGTCGGAGACATCCCGATCAATCCGCACCGGCATTTGCTGGCCAACCAGATCCGCCTCTATGGAATGACCAACCATCCCCCGACCGGCTACCCGAGCAGCCTGCGTCTCCTGAACAAATTCAAGAAAGCCTATCCGCTGCAAAAGTTCGTCACCCACGAATTTCCGGTCCATGAGGTGGACAAGGCGATGGCCCAGGCCTTCGATATCGACGCCTGCATGAAGGTCGTGTTGACGCCAAGCGGCGCCTAGAGCAGACGCACTTCCGTCGATCGGACTTGTAGACGCGGTCCGTAGCCCGTCGGTAGGCGGGCTATCGAGCGCGCACAGGCCGGGTCTCCAAGCAACTGCGCTCGCGGACGCGTGCCCGTTGCCGGAAGCGGCTAGTAACCGAGGGGCGAGCGTCCCTTCGAAAGCGCCGCCGACCACCTGGAAGGGCGCTGCGGCGACTGTGCCGGCCGCATTGAACGGCGCCGCGAACGGGCCGCCGTAACCGTTAACCGGGGTGTAAGTGTAGCCGGGGCCGCCGAAGAGCGCCGACACGCCGCCAACGACTCCGCCGACGACCCCGCCCACGATGCCGCCGGCGCCGGTAAAGACCGCCCCCACCGCCTGGCCGGTTCCGCCGACGACGCTGCCCACCGCCCCCACGGGCCCAAAGGCATAGGTCGGCGCCGGCGCCACCACCGGCGCTTGCGAATGAACGATGATCTGACGACCTTCGCCATAATGGGCGTAGTGGTGATAGTGGTGATAGTGGAGTGCACATAGTAAGTGTGCGTGTAGTGCTCTTGCGCCGAAGCGGGAGCGGCGATGGCGAATGCCAGCGTCGCCATCCCGGCCGTCGCCCCGGATAGACCAAGCGTGCTGAATGGCATGAAACGACCTCCTATTGCGGGCAAACTCCAACCTTACGCTACTCAACGACAGAGAAAGACAAACGGCTATCTTTGAAGCCGCCGCCGGGTTCACATTTTCGTGAACGACCGCGAAGCCGCCCGCACAGGCATCTGCTGGCAAACCAATCCACCTCTGTGGAATAACCATCCCCCGACCGGCTACCCGAGCAGCCTGCGCCTCCTGAACACATTCAAGACCGCCTATCCGCTGCACCGGTTCGTCACCCACGAATTTCCAGTCCATGAGGTGGACAAGGCGATGGCCCAAGCCTTCCGATATCGACGCCTGCAAGATCGGCGCTATGAACGGGCGGTAAGCACACCAAAGCGGACTTTGGCTGAAGGCGTGGGTTGCGCCGCTGGCGGACATTCAAGGATTGGGACTGATAAGAGGGCTGGGGTTTAAACGGACATCAATCCCGGTGAAGCGCTCCCCCCGCTCCGTCGATAATTTGCACGAATGCCGAACGAGCGGTCATCTAGTCCGGTCCAACGGGCGCTCTGGTTCGTCGAGAGCCGCCTCTCAGACGAACTGACCCTGCATGGCGTCGCGGAAGATGTCTGCGTTTCGCCTCACCATCTGGCGCGCGCCTTCGGGGCGGCCACCGGGCGCTCGCTCATGAACTATGCGCGCGGGCGCAGGCTGACGGAGGCGGTCCGCCGACTCGTCGACGGCGACGCCAGCATATTGGCGGTGGCCATAGATCACGGATACGGCTCGCACGGCGCGTTCACCCGCGCGTTTCGCGACGAGTTCGGCGTCACGCCCGAAGCGTTTCGCCGAAATCCGGCGCAATACGCGCTTCGATTGACGGAGCCCGTTCAAATGGACAAATCAAAACTCATCGACCTCGACCCGCCACGCTTCGAAAACGGCGAGAGGCTTTGCATCGCTGGGTTCGGTGCGCGATACTCATTCGAGGCGAGCGAAGGCATTCCCGATCAATGGCGACGCTTCGGCCCGCATATCGGCCACGTGCCGGGGCAATTGACGCCGCAAACCTATGGGGTCGCCTTCAACTTCGACGACGCCGGAACCTTCACCTACGTCGCTGGCGTCCGGGTGCCTGATTTTTCGGAGATACCGGGAGAATTCGCGACCGTCGTGATCGAGCCCCGGCGCTACGCCGTCTTCAAGCATAGCGGTCACGTGATCGGTCTGCACCGCAGCCATTACACGATCATGAATGACTGGGCGCCGAAGAATGAACTCGCAATTGCGTCGGCGCCGAACTTCGAGCTGTACCATCAAGATTTCGACCCCGTGACGGGTCTCGGGACGATTGAGATTTGGATGCCGCTGGACGGCTAAAGACGCGCGCTTGCGTCGCTGCGAGCCCCGATATGGAAAGCGTTCGAAAGTCTATGGAGGGCCGATTCGGAGGCGAGGTGTCGCTCCACGAATTGTCTGTAGTCGCTGGAATATCTCGCTACCACTTCGCCTATGACGCAACGATCAAAGCCTCGTGGAAGCGAATATTCGCACTGATCCGCGAAATGCTTGTAGTAGAGCGTCTTCGTCAGCCTGACGATGGCGAACAGCGCACCAACACGGGCGTTCCCGGAAACCTCGGAAACTTCATAGACGCGTACTCGCCGATTTTGCAGTGGCTGCGTGGACGAGATTGAACGGGGCGGCGGCGTCAGGGCGTTGGCGCGGTGACCTTGGCCGATGTTCGCGCGGGGTGGCGCACGTGGGATCATCCACGTGCGCGGGCGCGAATCGCCGCAACACGCGGTTTCGAGGCGACGATGTTTCGTGTCGACGTGGATAGTTTGGAGGCCTACTTCGCCTTCGATCCGAAGCGAGAAGGCGACCTTCGCCGACTGGATGCGCTGATCAGCAAGGCGGCGCCCAGCCTAAAGCGCCACTTCCACAAGGGCACGCCCGCTGGTGAACCGGGCATGCGCTTCAAAATGATAGGATATGGCAAGTCCTTCTACCACGCCACGACGGGCGAAAAGGTCGAGTGGCCCGTCGTCGGCGTAGCGCTCCAGAAGAACTACATCAGCGTCTACTTCGCGGTCACGAAGCGCGGCGCAGCCGTGACCGACCCTTACGCCGGGCGCCTTGGCGAATTGCGCATGGGCCGCAACAATTTCAGTTTCGAAAGGTTCGACGATTTGGATTCATCCCCTGCAGCCGCCTTGTTCAGCGAGGCCGCGCAAGTTTTCGACGCCGACCCCGACAATGTTTCCGAGACAATGCGGGGGTGAAGCTTGAGCCGCCGCGCTGACGGACCGTCATCCACCCAAAAAGAGAGACCGCCTCGAGGCGGTCTCTCCAAACGCCGAAGATACAGGTGATTTGTCAGGCGGCCGAAAGAACCGCGCCCTTCGCCTTGCGATACCCCACGAAGCCGAGGCCCGCGAAGCCAAGAAGCATTGTGACCCAAGTCGCCGGCTCCGGCACGGAAGGACCGACGCCGGTGATGCCGGGGCTGAAGATGAAACTCCCGCCGGTGTTTGTGGTGAAAGTCGGATCGACCATGCCGCTCAATTGGAGCCCGCTCGGAGATGGGTTGATGGTCACCCATGTTTGGAGAAAGTAGGGCGTATTCGCGACCATCTGTACTGACTGGTTTGCCGGAAGCGGCATCGGACTTAAAAAGTTCCCCACGCCGGTGGGGCAACGGTCAACGCAATCCGTATCTTGGAATATGATTTGGTTGAAGTTGTTGATCGATGTCGTACCCGACCCTGCCGGTACCGAACCCTAGGTAAGCTTGACCGGCGGAAGGGAATGAGGGACTGAAGGGCACTGATAACGTGTCGCCAGAATGGAGAACAACAGTGTATGTGCCCGGCGTATTCACATACTCGACGTAATATCCCAGCTCGGCTTCTGCGAAACCTCCACTGGTATTTTGGAATGTGATCTCATTGACATTGACGGAGACGGATGGATCTGATCCGAGCGATGTGGTTGCTGTGCAAGTGCCGCCGCAGCCGGGGCCGCCTGTGTAGTTCAAAGTCCCGACGCTGCTGCTCGTGGCAATATTGATCGCGAAATTCAGACCAAAGTATTCGTAGGACACGGCGTTTGGCAAGACCGTGACGCCTGATGCGCCGGCTTCGCCGAGGCTAGCGCCCAAAAAAGCAGCCATCGCAGCGATGCCGAATAGACTGCTTCGACATCGCCCTAACCACAGAGACGTTCTATCAGATGTTATATGTCGGAGTAACCGTCGATCACGGCATTGGCACGTCAAGAGCATCTGGCGCATCTTCGTACCTCCTGTTAATTTTTGTTAATTCTTGTAAATCGCTGCGAGTCCTGTACAATTTTGGCCTTATTTTCCCTTATTACACCTCAGATATGGCAGGACTACGGCCGTGTTCAAGACAGAGCCGCGGGGTTATTTGTTGAAAGCGATCGAGCCATTCCATCCGGTATGGGGAGTATCCGCAAACCGCCCAAGCGGCCCGCGCCGATTCTACACTCAGATTAGCAAAATTGCCGTTTAGTCGTGCGGCGAAAAAGCGGCGCGCAAGCCTTGGCCGTGGAAGATTTTTCGACAAATACTTTCTGATCGGCAGAATGTTGCTATACTTCTCGTTTCGCCGAAGGGGACTTCATGCCCGCGCCAGCCGCAAAGCCAGTCCGATTCACGAGCGAGGAGCATCAGCGCGCGCAGCGGATCTTCGCCCGCCTGATGGGCGGAGAGTTGATGCGCGCCATCGCGACTTCAGAAAACCTCAGCCTCCGTCGTGTCCAGCAGATCGTCCGCGAGCAGCTTGATCGCCGCGACGCCAATCCCGCCGACGACTTCGCGCTCCTGCAGATCGCGCGGCTCGAGCGGGCGCTCGACCTGATCGGCGGCCAGATCGACGCCGGCAAGCCTTCCGCTGCCTATGCCTACGTTCGCATTCTCGACCATCTGAATCGCCTCGCGCCCGATCGCCTGCGGCTCAAGGCCGCATTCCAAAGGGTCGGCGACGACGTCGACATGATGGAAGACAGGCTTGGCCGCCTCGACGCGGCGCGCGAGGCGCTTGCTTCAAGGGAGGCTGAAAGCGGGCCGCGACGGCTGCGCGCGAATCGCAGCGAAACGAAATCGGCCTCAAGTCCTTGATATCACAGGAAACCGCGAAATGGCTGATTCGGCGCTCCCAATCATTTCAGAGACTTAAGAGGTTGCATGCGAAACGTTTTGTTTCGCGTAGCGAAACGAGGCTCAGCCGGAAACGAGCGCTTACGAGACCAAAAAGTTGCGCGAAAGCGCACCTAAAGCCCTGAAATCATTGCCGCGCGTAAACTTGTGCAAGGCCGTCACGCCGCCGCATCGACCTCGTTGAGCCCGCGTCCGCCCGCCCATACCTCGGTGACCTGAAGGTCATCGGTCAGATGCACGAGATCGGCGCGATGGCCGGGCTTGAGCCGGCCGATCCGGTCGTCGACGCGCAGCAGTCGCGCCGGGGTCAGCGTCGCCATCATCAGCGCGTCGGCGAGCGGGACCTTGAGCCCATTGACGACATAGTCGACGGCGTCGCGCATGGTGATCGCCGCGCCGGCGAGCGTGCCGTCTTCGGCGATGAGTTTATTGCCGACCCGCGTCATCCGCCGGCCCTGCAGTTCGAACACGTCCGGGCCGCCGGCGGCGGGCGGCATGGCGTCGGACACGAGCGCGATGCCGCGCGGTCCCTTGGCGGCCAAAGCGGCGCGATAAGCGAGGGCATGAGCGTGCTCGCCGTCAGCGATCAGGCCGCAGATGATGCGCGGATCAGCGAGCGTCGCCCCAACCACGCCCGGCGCCCGCGAGGCGAGCTGGCTCATGGCGTTGTAGAGATGGGTGACTGCGCTTGCGCCGGCGTCGAACACGCTCTGGGCTTCCTCCGCGGTCGCGTCCGAATGGCCGAGGCTGACGATGATCCCGGCTTTCGCCAGGCGCGCGATGAACTCCAAGCGAGACCGAGGCGGGCGCGAGCGTCACGACCATCACGCCCGCATGGGCCGCGATGAGCGCATCGGCGTCTTCGTTCCAGCATGGGGCGAATGAATTCGGGCGGATGCACGCCCTTGCGCTTGGGATCGATGAACGGTCCTTCGACATGGATCCCGAGCGCGCCGGGCACGCGTTCGCGCGCCTCGCGAGCGGCGGCCAGCGCCGCGTCAAGAACGCGGGGAGCGTCGGTCACGACCGTCGGCAGAAAGGCGGTGACGCCAGCGCGCCGATGCGCGGCCGCGATTGCGGCGATTCCCTCGACGGTCGGATTGGCGTTGAACAGCACGCCGCCGCCGCCGTTGATCTGCCAATCGACGAAGCCAGGGCTCAGAACGCCGCCGCCCAGATCGACCTGCTCGCCGCCGCGAGGGCGGTCGTCGAAGGCGGTGAGCGCTTGGATCGACGCGCCCTCGACAACGAGCGCGCAATCGTCGTGCAGTCGCTCGCCGTCGAAGATGCGCGCTCCGTAGAGAACCTTCATTGCGCGGCTTCCCTTTGAGGCGCCACGACGCCGCCAACGAGCAGGATCGCCCCGTCGGTCGGATCGTGCAGCGGCGGCGAAAGTCGCGCGGCGACATCGGGCTCGAAATAGGGACGCATGGCTTCGCCCACGCCGCCGACCATCGCGACCCGTTCCGCGCCAAGGGCGACGACGCCGAGCGTCAACGCGCCGATGGCGCGCGCCGCGGCGTTCACGATCCCCAGTGCAATCGGATCGTGGCTCGACCGCATGCTCGAACACGCGCGGCGCGAATGCGCCGAAATCTCCCGGTTTCGCGTCGAGCGCCCAATTCATCATCGCCACCGGATCGCCGCCGAACTCGGCCAGGATGTCGTCAGTCAGCGCGCTCGCCGGCGCAAGACCGTCAAATGCGCGCATCGCAGAACGCAGCGCATCGAGGCCGATATGGGAGCCCGATCCGTCGTCGCCGAGCGCGAAGCCGCGTCCGCCAATGATCGTTTCTTTTCCTTGAACGCGCGCGATCGCCGCCGAGCCGGTGCCGGCGATCACCAGCCCGCCGTCCGCGCCGGCGTGCGCGCCGATGCAGGCGGTGGTCGCGTCGTTCGCCGCGCATACCAGCCGAAAGCCGGGAAAAGCCGCCGCCACTCGCGTCTGGTCGCTTCCCTGCTTGAACCCGGCAAGCCCGAGTCCCATTGCGATCGCCCCCCGATCGCCGTCGGCGAGACCGGCCTTTCCCAGAGCCTCGTCGACGACCGCGCGCATAGCCGCGACCGCGGCGGCAAAATCGACATGAATGTTCGCCGCTGCGCCGTTCGCCTCGGCAAGCGCTCTTCCGTCGGCGTCGCGCAGCCGCGCGCGGCAGCGGGTCGCGCCGCCGTCGACTCCGAGAAAGAGCGGCGCGCTGGTCACGCCTCTTCGCCGTCTTTCGCTCGGTCGAGGATCGCCGTCGCGGCCGCCCGAAGCGCGTCCGAGGCTTCGGTCCGGCGTGAGCCGCTTTTCGTTCGCCCCTGGCGGCGCTTGCTCGGGCGTCACCGGCAGATGCACAAAGACGGCGGGGATCGCGGACCGCTTTTCGCTAAGATACTGCAAGGCCCCGAAGTAGAGATGGTTGCAGACAAATCCTCCGGCGTCCCTCGACACCCGCGCCGGAATTCCCGCCTCTTTAATGGCGCTCGCTATTGTCCTGACCGACGCCTTCGTCTCCAGCCATTCGGGCGCGGCGCGAGAGATCCTGAGCGCCCTGCGCAGGGCGCCGTCATTGTCCGGCGCGGTGGCGTCATCAAGATTATGCGCGAACCGCTCCACGCAGACGACGGCGCGGCGCGCGGCCTGACCGGTCATCAGAAGCGCATCCGGCCGAAGCGTCTCGATCGCGCTGATGAGTTTCTTCACCGAGGCGTCGTAGGCGCAGGGCAACAAGCGCGCGACCGCCACCGTGTCGCCGTGGCGCCAGCCCTCGAGCTTCTGCGCCGCTTCCCACGAGGCGTTGACCGTCTCGCCGCCGAAGGGCTCGAACCCGGTGACAAGAATTGTGCGCGCCGCGCTCGACAAGGGTCAGGCGAACAGGCTGCTGCGGTCGGCCAGACGGCGTACGTGCACGTCCGCGTCGCCATAGGTCGTATCGATCATCGTCAAGCGCTTGAACAGATGGCCAGCCTTGTACTCATAGGTCATCGCGATGCCGCCGTGCATTTGCACCGCCTGCTGGCCGATGAACTTGGCCGACCGGCCGATTTGCGCTTTCACCGCCGACATGGTCTTGGCGCGCTCCTCCGCGTCGTCCTCGTCCGCCATCATCGCCGCCAGATACATCATACTGCGCGCCTGTTCGAGCGCGACCGTCATATCGGCGGCGCGATGCTGCAACGCCTGGAACGAGCCGATCGTGACGCCGAACTGCTTGCGCGTCTTGAGGTAGTCGACCGTCATCGTCAGCGCCTCGGACATCGCGCCGACGGCTTCCGCGGCAAGCGCCGCGATCGTCTCGTCGACCGCCCGCTCGATAATTGGCAGCGCGTTGTCCGAGGCCCCCAGAATGTCATGCGGCGCGACGCGGACATCGGCGAAGCCAATCTCCGCCGCCCGCTGTCCGTCCTGGGTCGGATAGCCGCGCCGGCTCACGCCCGGAGAGTCGGCGTCGACGAGGAAGAGGACGATCCCATCGCGATCGCGGCGCTCGCCGCTTACGCGCGCCGAGACGATGAGCTTATCAGCGCTGTCGCCCTGGCCGACGAGGGTTTTTTCCCCGTTCAGCACGAATCCGCCGCCGCCGTCCTTGACCGCGCTCAGGGCCACATCGTTGAGATCGAAGCCCGACTGTTTCTCCATATGCGCGAAGCTCAGCCTGAGCTCGCCCGCCGCGATCGCGCCGATCAGTTCGGCGCGCTGCTTGTCGCTTGCCCCGTGCCTCAACAAGGCTCCGCACAGGACGACCGTTTGAAGGTAGGGCTCGAGCGCCAGCGCCTTGCCGAATTGCTCCATCACGATCATGGTCTCGACCGCGCCGCCGCCGAAGCCGCCGTCGGCTTCAGCAAAGGGCGCGCCGAGCAGGCCCATCTCGGCGTAGTCGCGCCACAGGGCCTTCGCTCCAGCCCTGTGGGCTGGCTTGATAGGTCTTGCGAGCCTCGAACCCGTAACGGTCCTTCATCAGCCGCGCGACATTATCGCGCAGCTGCTCCTGTTCGGGGCTGAGCTCGAAGTCCATGTGTCTCAGAGCCCCAGTATCGCCTTGGCGATGATGCTGCGCTGGATCTCGTTCGATCCGCCGTAGATCGAGACCTTGCGGTTGTTGAAGTAAATCGGCGCGAGCGGCGACGCCCAATCCGGACCCACCGGCGGCTCGTTGCTCATGTCGTCGGACTCGCGATAGGGCAGCGCGTAAGGTCCGACGACCTCCATCAAGAGATCCGTGGTCGCCTGCTGGATCTCCGAGCCCTTGATCTTGAGCACCGAAGACGCGGGATCGGGTTTGCCGGCGCTGCGGCGGTTGGAGATGACGCGCATCTGGGTCATTTCAAGCGCCTTCAGCTCGACTTCCACCTCGGCCAGCTTGGCGCGGAAGAAGGGATCCTCGATCTTCGGCCCCGAGCCGTAGACTGGGATCGAGGCGAGCTGGCGCACGCGGTCCAGACGCGCTTTCGAGACCCCGACGCGGGCGATGCCGTTGCGCTCGTTGGCGAGCAGGAACTTGGCGTAGTCCCACCCCTTGTTCTCTTCGCCGACAAGCGCGTCGGCCGGAACGCGCACGTCGTCGAGAAAGACCTCGTTGACCTCGTGACCGCCATCGATCGTCTGGATCGGCTTCACGGTAATCCCAGGGGTCTTCATGTCGACGAGGAAGAACGAAATGCCCTCCTGCTTCTTCGCCTGCGCATTGGTGCGCGCGAGGACGAAGATCCAGTCGGCGTATTGCGCCATGGTGGTCCAGGTCTTTTGGCCCGAGATCACCCAGCCGTCGGCGTCGCTCCGGGCGCTTGTCCTTAAGCTCGCAAGGTCCGATCCGGCGCCGGGTTCCGAAAAGCCCTGGCACCACCAGTCGCTCAGGTCGATGATGCGCGGCAGGAATCGCTGTTTCTGCGCCTTGGAGCCAAAGGTGTAGATCACCGGGCCGACCATGCTGACGCCGAACGCGACCAATTCGGGCGCATTGCCGCGTTGCGTCTCATCGAGAAAGATCGATAGTTGGATCGGGCTCCATCCGGCGCCGCCCCATTCCTGCGGCCAGTGCGGGGCTCCCCAGCCTTTGGCGGCGAGAATACGCGTCCAGCGCTCATAGTCGTCCTTGGAAAGGCGCCGGCCGGCGACCGTCTTCTCGCGGATAGACGCAGGCAGGTTATCGCGAACGAAGGCGCGAACCTCGGCGCGAAATGCGATCTCGTCTTCGGTCAATCGAAGGTCCATGGGCCGCCTCCCATATCACAGCGCGCCCGGAGCGGGCTTGGGGGCGCACGCCTTGCGCCTTGCCGCCAATGTCGGGCCTTAGCGCCAACGCCGTCAACCATTCACAAAGTCGAATCGACGACTACGAAGGCCGTTTGTGGACATAAGCTAACGGTTATCTGCCGGCTCTGGGGTTGGCGTCGGCGTGTCGATTTCCGTTGCCCAATCGCTCGCATGAACCGCAAGACGCCGCTTTTGTTGTCAAGGTCATACTTTCGCGGCATTTTGAACCGCGATGGTCGCCGAATTGTTCTTGCGACAGTTCGTCCAAGCGGAGTGGAAGTCATTTCCCTGTGCGCTATGTCCTGACCATCGTCGCGGTCGCGCTCGTCGCGGTGATGTCGGTTGCGCTTGTCGCGCCGTACCTCATCGACTGGTCTACGCAGCGCGGTGAGATCGAGGCGCGGCTCAGCGCAATCACGGGCGCGGATGTCTCCCTGACCGGACCGGTCGAACTTAGGGTGCTGCCGACGCCCTATCTCGCCTTGGGCGAAGGTTTGGTCAGCGCGCCAGGTCCGGACGGGGCGAAGCTCTCGTTCGCCTCGGCTCGGCTGGAGCTCGCGCTTGTCAAGCTTGCGAGCGGGCAGATCCGGTTCTCCGACATCCGTCTCGAGAAGCCCGTTCTGATCCTGACGCGCGGGCCTGACGGCGCGCTCCGACTGCCGCCGGTACAGATGGCGGGCCTCCACTCGACCGGGTTTGACCGCCTGAGCGTGCGCGATGGGCGAGTGAAGATCGTCGGCGCCGGCGCTGGAACCGAGATTTCCGGCGTCGAGATCGATGCCGCCGCGCCGTCGCTCGACGGACCTGCGCATCTCAACGGCCAATTCTCCGGCCCGGACAATGCTCCCGTTGCCTTCAGGCTCGCCTCGGAAAAGCCTGGGCCGGCAGGAACGCCGCTTCGCCTCTCGGTCGACGCCGGTCCGAGTTGGCCTGCCGCCGAATTCGACGGCGCGCTCGAAGGCGACCCGGCCGCCGGGCTCGGCGGCCTTCGGTTCGCCGGCGCAGCGACGCTAACAGGAACGGCGCCCGGCGAGGATGCGCCGACCCCATGGCGGGTCGCCGGGCCGATGACTGTCGATTTCGACCAGGCGACCCTTCGACAGGCGGAATTCCGTCTCGGATCAGAGGAACGAGGGATCCGAGCGGATGGGGACGCCAAACTGGTTTTCGGCTCGCCCGCCCAAATCAGCGTCGCGCTGAGGGCAAAACAGGTCAACGTCGACTCGCTCATGCGTCGCAAGGGCGAGGACGGGGTCGCGCCCGCGCGCGCCTTGACCTTGATCACCCGCATTGTCGCAGCCGCGCTTCAGGGCCGTCAGAATGGGGCGTCGATCGACGCGCAGGTTTTGGCCCAGCCGATCATTCTTGGGTCGCAGACCCTGCCCGACGCGAGCGCGACGCTGAAAGCTGCGCCCGGTGCGCCGCTCAATCTGGCTTTCAACCTCGGCCTTCCCGGACAAAGCCGTCTGCGCGCGGACGGGAAGCCTTGGAGACCGGCGCAGAGGCCAAGTTCCGCGGCGACGTTGATTTCATAAGCGCCGACTTCGCCCTGCTGCGCGATTGGGCCACCCTAGGCGCGCCGCCGGCTGCGGCCAAAGTCGTCGCTTTCGCCGATGCGCTCCCTTACCGCAGCGCATCGTTGTCGGGCGCGGTGGAAGCGTCGCCAACTGGATTTTCGGGACGCAATCTCAAGCTGACGCTGGACCGCTCGACGCTGACCGGCGCTCTGGCGTTCAAGGGGCCCGATGGCGGTCAACCAGGCCGGATCGATGTCGATCTCATGAGCGACTCGCTCGACGTCGATGGGTTGCCGAGCCTCGCGGCAGGGAATCTGATCGGCGATCTCGACCTCTCGCTATCGCTCAGGGCGGGTTCGCTGCATATCGCCCGCGTCGGCGAAGCGCAGATCGACAGTGGCTCGTTGACGGTGAATGTCGCCAAGAGCGGGCCGAACGTCACCCTCAAGCGCCTGAGTGTGGCTGGCCTGGATGGGGCCTCTTTCGACGTCGAGGGCGCGATCGGTCCCGACTCGACTGCAGCGACCGGTCACTTACGAGCCGACCGCTTGCACGATTTCGCAATGCTGGTCTCGCGTGTGGCGCCGAGCGATTGGAGCCGAATGCTGGTCGCGCGGGCGGGTGAGCTCTCGCCGGCAGCGTTAACCTTCGGCGCTCATGGCGGAGCATCCGACGTTGGCGGCGTTCCCGCCGTCGATTCCCTTAGGGCCAATGGATCAGCGGGTGAAACACAGTTTTCAGTCACCCTCGATCCGAGGCCGAACGACACAGGGCGCGCGCTCACCGTCACCCTCGATTCCCCAAACTCGGGCGCGCTGTTGCGTCAGCTCGGCGTGCATACGCCAACGTCGGGAGGCGGCCGCGCCCACATTGTGCTGAACGCGAATGGGGGGTGGGAGAAGGGCTACGACGTCGATGCGACCTCCCAGCTTGCAGGAGCGGACCTCACGTGGCGCGGACGCTTCCTGCCCGCGGCGGAGAGCGCGGACGCGAAGCTGTTTGGCTCCGCCAAAGCCAAGTCGCCGAACCTCGCTCCGCTTGCTGTCGCTCTTGGCCTCGCGCCAGCCAATGGCGGCGCGCTCGGTCCCGCCGATATCGGATTCGATGCGACCTTGCGCGGCGATCGATGGGGTTTCTCACGACTCGCGGCGACAATTGCGGGGGTCAAGGCGAGCGGCGACCTCACCTATCAGCCTGCCAAGCCGCTCGAGGTCGTGCCTGAGGCGAGCGCCGATATTGCTCGCGCCGAGGAAGCGGTTGGCTCTGGGGCCGCCTCTGGGAAGCCGACAGCGCCTACGCCGGCGGAGATCGAGGGCCAACTCACGGTCGAACGCATGCCGCTCTCCGGCGTTCTGGCGCTCGCGCTCGGACCGCCGCAGCCGGGGCGGGCGGGTGCGCGTTGGTCGGACGTGAGATTCGCGCCCGTGCCCCTACGGCCGCCGTCCGCCGCCGTAAAGCTCAGGGTCGGAACTCTCGACTTGGCGGACGCCCTGACGGCGCGCGAGTTCGCGACGACGCTCCGCTTTGATAAGGGCCGGCTCGATCTTGACGACTTCGCGATGCGGATTGCAGGAGGCGGAGCGTCCGGCCATGCGACGCTGCGTCGCGATGCGGACAATGTGACGCTGACCGGCGCGCTGGCCCTTGATTCGGTCGCTCTCGACCGAACCGGATTCTCAGGCCGCATCGGCGCTGCGCTTGATTTCGCTTCGACCGGACGAAGCCCCGCCGCGCTGATCAACGGACTCGCCGGCTCCGGCACAATGACCTTCGCCGGCGCGGCGCTGGCGCGGAGTGATCCCACTGCTCTCGATCGCGTCCTCGCCAAGGCGCAGACCCCTGACGCGCCATTGGACGAAACCAATATCGCCTTCGCGTTCGGCAACGAGCTCAATCGGGCGCCGCTGGCGATCGCCGATGGATCGGCGCCGCTTTCGCTCAGCGCTGGCGTTGCGAAAATCGGTCCAATCAAAATCCCCGAAGGACAAGGGGATGAGGCTCTGAACGCGGATTTCGATCTGCGCACGCTGACGACACAGGCGCGCTTTACGCTCACCTCATCGGCCAGCGATTTGAAGTTCTGGTCCGGGCCGCCGCCAAGCGCGGGGGTGACCGTCGACAATGCGTTGGAGGCGCCGAAGCGGCAGATCGACGTCAGCTCGCTGTCCGCCGCGCTCGCCGCCCAGGCGATCGCGCGCGAGACCGATCGCATCTCCACCCTGGAAGCCGACATCCGCGAGCGCGCCTTCTTCAACCGGCGTCTCAAGGGCGAGCGGTTGATGGATCGAAGGCAGCAGGAAATCCAGGACTGGGAGGTCGAACAAGCGCGACTGAAAGGGCAGGCAGAACGCTTGCGCTCTCTGGAGGAAGCGGAGAAAGCGGCCGAGGCCGAGGCGGCGAAGAAGGCGGCGGAAGCTGCCGCAGCTCAGAAAGCCGAGGCGGAAAAGGGCGCCGCGGAGAGCGTCGATCCAGCGAAGGACGGCGAGGGCGGGCAATCGAGAAAGCCCGTTCGCGTCCGCGCCATCGCCGAAGAGCGACCAAGTCGGCGCCAACGGGCCCGGCCCCGCGGCTCCGACGCCGCCGCCCAGGCCCAAGGCGCGCCCGACGCAAGTCGATCCCCCAGGTCTCTACTGATCGGGCCGGACGCAGCTGTCACCTGCTGGGCGGGACGGCCTGGGCGCCTTCGGCCTCGAGCACGAACACTCGGATGGCCGATGACAGGTTGGCGCCGTCGCGCGAGGCGTCGATCATCGCCGCGAGGGAATTGAGGGACAGCCCACGCTCGGGCGCGATGGCGCTGCAGCCGCCGCCAAAACGCATCCTCAAGGGAGACGCTCGTTCGATGTCCGGCGATGACGAGCGAGCGCTTGACGACGCGCGCGTCAGGAATTCGCCTGATCGATTCTCCTTCCCGGCGACCGCGAGCCGGCGGATCGCCGAGTCCGTTTTGAGCTATTTCAATCGCTTGCGGCGCCATTCCCGAGTCGTTCCCTGCTCTTAACGCCGAAGTCTCGGTCGCGCGTCGCCCATGAAAAGTGCCAGCCGGACTTATCGGCCTTTCTGAAAAACAATACCAGGTCGCAGCCGGCTTGGCAAGAAATTGTCGATTTTTCTTAGTCGAGCCGTCCCGGCCCTCGACCGGGCGCTTTCGCTGCCCCTCGGGAACGCCGAGCGATCTCATCAACCGAATCCCGTATCAATCGCCATCGGGCTTTGCGAGGCGGCGGGCGTCGAGGTTGGCCTCGGCGAGCGCGCGCTCGCTCTCGATGAGACGCTTCTCGGCCTTCGAGCGGCCAAAGACGGCGCGCTTCTGAGCCGCTTCCGCTTGCTGACGCTCGCGTTCCTTCAACTTTCGCGCTCGACGCAGATTGACGATCTCAGCCAAAGAAGGCGCCTCGGCTACTTCTTGCGGAAGGCGTCGATCGACACGACCTTCGTTTCGCCGGCAGGCTCCGTGGGCTTCTCCGCATTCTGAGCAGACTTCGGGGCGGAGGCGGGCTGTGCGGACGGCTTAACGGGCGCCGGCTTTGCCGCGACCGGGCTCGGAGTCGCCCCCTTTTCCTCCTCCACAGTCGGCGTGCGACCGGCCGTCTCCGAAACGCGCGGCTCGAGCTTGAATCCGAACGGAACAGACGGGTCGGTGAAACCGGTGATCGAATCGAACGGCACGATCAACCGCTCGGGCTTGCGGGAAAAGTTCAGGCTGACCTCGAAGGCGTCCTGGGTGACGACGAGGTCCCAGAACTCGTGCTGAAGGATGATCGACATCTCGTCGGGGAAGCGCTGCTTGACCACGGGCGGCGCGACCACGCCCGGCGCCTGGGTCTTGAACGCGATGTTGAAATGGTGGTCGCCGACGAGCCCGTTGCGCGCCGTGTCGGCAAGGACTTTGCGCACCACGGAGCGCAGCGCGTCCTGCACCAGAAGGTCGTAGCGGATGAGATCGGTCGCCATGAACAAGCTCGAAGCCCCATCAAGACTTAACCGAGGGTTTCCGGCCTTGCAACGCGAGACGCGCGAGCAGCGCAGCGGTCAACGCCCCGAACATCGAGAATCTTGGCGTCAACCCTCCTCCTTCCGCTCGGCTTCGTGTTGGCCGACCTGCGATTGCCGTGTGTCCCGACGCGGCCTCCCCGGCTGCAGAAGAGCGACCTCAGGCTTTGTCAGCCTTCACGGGCGGCGGGATCGAGCGCGGCGAGAATCCGATCGGCCAGAACGCGATAGTCGACGGCCTCGGCTGCATTCGCCCGCAAACCGAGTTCACCGATCGTCTGTTCCCAGCCAACCGAGGCGCGCGACATGTCGCCCTTGAGCCCAAGCAGGTCGACGGTCAACGCAACTTCGCGCATTTCCGCCGCCCGCCGGACGCCATGGGTCATCACCCGCTCCAGCATATAGGCCGAGCGCTTCTTCCAATCGAAGCCGGGGTAGGTGTCGTCAAGCGAATCGAGCACCGTCTCGATGACGCCCGCTTTCCGCCCCGCCAGCACGCATTCGCAGACGAGCGCCTCAAGCCCCTTCATCATGACGGAGCGGATCATCTTGACTGCTGAAGCGGCGCCGACCGGACCCTCGTGGATCTTCGCCAACATGCCGAGAGACGCGAGCGCCGGCGCCGCAGCTGAGACGTGCGGCCCGCTGATCAGGAGCGGGGTCCGGTGCAGGCGCGGATGGACCGGCGCCATCACCGCGACGTCGATATAACGTCCGCCCGCGGCCTCGACCTCTTGCGCCGTGCGCGTCTTGGTCTGCGGCGCGCAGGAATCGCAGTCGAAAAAGAGCGCCCCTTTGGCAAGGCCTGGCAGAGCCGCTATCGCGGCTTCGTGCGCCTGGTCGGCGGTGACGACGGAAAAGACTGCGTCGGCGCCTGTCACCGCCTCGGCCGCGGTCGAAGCGCCAAGCACCTTTGCCGCCGCATAATCGGCTCGCTTCGCGGTCCGCACTTCGGAATCGGGCGAATCGGTCTTGATGTCGTAGGCGCAAATGCGCGCCTTGAAGTCTGAATTGGTGCGCCAACCATCGAGAAAGGCATGCGCGGCTTCGCCAAACCCGAGAAAGGCGATCGAGCCCGAACGTATTGTCGAATCCGGCATGGGGTCGCTCAGCGCATCAGCGGGCCGAGAAACCGACGCGCGCCTAATTACTGAATGACTCGCGCGGGCGCCAGCGGTTCTCTAAGTCCCTTCTCTGCTGGGACTGGACGTTTGCGGCAGGGCCGCCCCCGGCTAGTATCCATCACGTCAGAACTTACCCGCTACGGGCTAGGAAGGATCTGCCATAAATGAAACGCGCGTTCCGAACGGCCGTCTTCCCCCTTGGCGTCATGCCCTGGCGAAGCGCATGAGCGGTCGGCTCTCGGGCCTGTCTTCGATGGCGACCCGGCACATCCTTGCCGATCTCGCCCGTGATTATGAGGCGCGCCACGGGACGCGCGTCGAAATCCGTTCCATGGGCGGCGTCGAAGCCGCGAAATCACTTCGGGCTGGCGAGACGACCGATGTCGTCGTACTGGCGTCGAAAGTCATGGCGATCTTGGAGACTGAAGGCCATCTCGCGAAGGGCGAGACGAGGGACTTTGCGCGGTCGGAGATTGGCGTTGCAGTCCGCACGGGCTCGGCCTTGCCCAGCGTCGCGGATGAGAAAGCCGTCAAACAGGCGATGCTGGATGCGCGAAAGATTTGCTACTCGACCGGTCCGAGCGGCGATCACCTGAAGGCGCTGTGCGAGAAATGGGGCGTGCCGCCGGAGCGCGTGCTCATCGCGCCCCCGGGCGTACCGGTGGCGACGCTGGTCGCGAACGGCGACGCTGACCTCGGCTTCCAGCAGCTCAGCGAGCTGATTGGTCAACCGGGTATTGAGGTCGTTGGTCCTCTCCCGCCGGAAATTCAGGCCGTAACCGTGTTCTCAGCGGGAATAGCGACAATGTCGCCGGATCCCGAGGGCGCGCGCGCGTTCGTCGCCTATCTGGCGTCCGTCGAAACAGAGGACGCAAAACGCCGTCACGGCATGGAGCCGGCGTGAAGACAGGGCGCCGGTTCGTTTCGAGGTGTGAGGCCGGCTGTTCAGCCCAGATATTTGTTGATGATCGAGAGGCCTTCATTGCGAACGTCGTCGGGCGTCATTTCATCGACGATGGCGCCGTGGGTCATCACGTACAGGCGGTCGCAAACCCGCACCGCGACGTCGATGCGCTGTTCGACCAGGAGGAGCGACGCGCCGCGCCGCTCGCAGTTTGAGCAGCGCATCCACCATGACGCCGACAGCGACCGGGGATAGCGCCACCGACGGTTCGTCAAGCAGCATCACCTTCGGATCGCTCATCAACATGCGCCCGATCGCAACCATCTGCTGCTCGCCGCCGCTGAGGTATGACGAGAGGCGCCGACGGTACTCGTAAAGGACCGGGAACAGGTCGTAGACGGACTTCAAAAGCGCCTGGAGGCGTACGCGGTCGCGGCGCAGATGCAGCCCTCCGAGCAAGAGATTATCCTCGACCGTCTGATCGAGAAAAAGGCGCCGGCCCTCGGGTGCGATCGCCGCGAAGCCGCGCGCCACGCGATGCGCGGGAAACGCTGAAACGTCCTCGCCAGCCACCCGGATCGAACCGCGTCGTTGACTGACCAGTCCCATGATCGCCTTGAGCACCGTCGTTTTGCCGGCGCCGTTGGGGCCAAGGAGCGCGACGGCCTCGCCCGCGCCGACTTTGAGCGCAATGTCGTGCACGACGTCAAAGCGGCCATACCCCGCGGAGAGAGCCGTGACGTCGAGCGCTAGACTTTGGCTGCTCATCATTGGTCCAGTCTCATTCGCCAAGATAGACCTGCCGGACGACCGGATGCGCGCGCACTTCCTCCGCCGTTCCGGTGAGGATCACCTCACCGGCGTTGAGCACGGTCACCCGGTCGCAGAGGGGAAACAGGAACCGCGTTTGATGCTCGATGATGATCATCGTCACGCCCTGCGCCTTGAGTTGGCTGAGGATCTCGGCGAGATGGTCGACCTCGCGCGCCGATAGGCCCGTCGCCGGCTCGTCAAGGATAATGATGTCGGGGCCCGCGACGCAGACGGACGCGAGCTGGGTCAATTGCTCGACGCCGTGCGGAACGTCGCCGACTGCCCGTCCGACCCACGCGCCGGCGCCGACCATCTCGAGGGCTTCGCGCGATCGGCCTTCCATCCAGGCCAGGTCGCGCCGGCCGGACGGCAGAAGCGGCCAGATCGCGGCCCGCCGAATAATGCCCGGCTTGAGGTTGAACAGGCCAACCATCACGTTTTGGATCGGCGTCAACTCACGCACGAGTTCGGCCGCCTGAAACGTCCTGCGCATGCCGAGCTCGGCGCGCTTGCTCGGCGATGCGCCGTCGACGCGCATCCCCTTGATGAGCGTTGCGCCGGCGAGCGGCTGCAGGCGCCCGGCGATAACATTGGCGAGCGTGCTTTTGCCCGAACCGTTCGGCCCGATGAGCCCATGGATGTCGCCGCGCCTCACCGCGAGGTCGACATTGCGCAGCACCATGAGTCCGGTCCCATAACTGAATTGGATGCCGCGGCATTCGACCGCGTATTCCGACTCGGGAGCGCCTGCCTGCGCCGCGCCGGCGCTTCCGCCGGCGAACTTGCGAAAGAGGCTCGCCTCGACCAGCGCCTCTGGTCGATCCAAAGCTGCGACGGCAGGCTCCGGCGCCGCGCCTTCGCCAAACGCCGCGACGCGCTTCAAGAGACTCATCACGCCGCCCGGCAGCAGGGTCACCGCCAGGATCGAGAGCGCCCCATAGACCATCTCCTGCAGCCAGGGATTGATGTTGACGAGCGCGGGGAACATCGAGACGAAGGCCGCGCCAATCACCGGCCCCAGGGTCGTGTTGATGCCGCCGATCAGCACCATGACGAGAATGTTCAACGACACCGCCCAATCGAATTGCCCGGGCGAAACGACGCCGAGGAACGAGAACAGCCATCCGGCGCCGCCAGCCATCGCGGCAGAGACGCCGAACACGCCGATCTTGATAAGCGAAGTGCGCGCGCCCGCCGCCTCCGCGAAGCGTTCGGCGTCGCGAATCGCCAGGAGCACCGGATAGAGGGGCGACCGGCGGATGCTCCAAACGAAGCCGATGCAGAGGAGCAGAGCGAGCATGACGCACCAAGCGACAGGCGTTCCAAGCGCCTCGAAGCCCTCCGGAAAGTCTGGAAATGCGGGGCCGAGCAATCCCTGCAATCCGCCGGTGATCTTGAGATCGGTCGCCAGCACCGTCAGCACGAGCGTGAAAATGAAGCTGGTGATCGCGAAATAAAGCCCGCTGACCCTGAGCGACATCGCGCCGACTGCGAGCCCGATGAGGCCGGCGAGCAGGAGCACGATCAGAAGCACGAGGAAGACGTTCCAGCTGAGATCGTTCACGACGATCGTCGTGAAATAGGCGCCAATCGCGAAGAAGCCTCCCTGGCCCAGCGAGTAGAGCCCGAGCATCCCTGCGACGAGGTCAAGGCTGATGGCGAGGACGCCGAAGACCGCCGCGACCAAGACGAGGCTTTGGACGCCGAGGTCTGAGTGCGCGACGAACGCAGTCGCCGCGAAATAGGCGGCGACAAACAAAACGACGCCGACAGTTCTGAGCCGAGGCTTAAATCCCGCGCCGGCCAAAACGGAAGTGGCGCGCGGCGCCTCTATGCGCTCCGTTTCCACGGCTTCCCTTAGGCCTGCGCCGACGCAGCGGCGCGTGCGCGAAAGCGGAACAGATTTCCCGCACTGAACAAACCGCGCGGCGAGACAATCAGGACGACGACGAGGATGATGAACGGAAACCAGTCGGAGGCTTGCGAGTTGATCATGGCGTTGGCGCCTTCAGCGCAGACGCCCAGCAAAAGGCCGCCGAACATCGCCGCGATGGGTTTTTCGGTTCCCCCGCCAATCATCATCGCGATGAAACCGAACGTGCCGAATGTGTCCCCGAGATAAGGATTGGCGAAGGTTGTAGGCCCGATCAGGAGGCCGGCCACGCCCGCGTAAAAGGCCGAGGCGGCGAAGGCGATGATCGCGACCACAGTCGTGTTGACGCCAACCGCAGTCGCCATCTCCGGATCGGCGGCTGTGGCCATGCCGATCTTACCGAACAGCGTGCCGCGCCGCACCAGCTCGAAGCCCACGGTCAAGACCGCAGCAGTCACGATCGCCAGCAGCTGCTGACCTGTCACCACCGCGTCCACGAGGTGAAAGCTCGTGCCCTGGAACATTGGCGGAAAGGCCTGCGAGGTCGGTCCCCAAATATAGGCGGCGGCATTCTCGAGGATCACTGCAAAGCCCAACGTGCTGACGAGCCAGCCAAAACTGAACCGGTTCAGCGCCAGAATAGGGCGAACGGCGATAAGATAGGAAAGAACCCCGAGGACGCAGGCGCAGCCAAGGCCGAGGAGCGCGGCCGCCCATGTCGGATAGCCGGCGGCGCGAACCTCCGCCGTGACCATCACCGTCGCCATCATCATCTGCCCCTGGGCGAAATTGATGATGCGGGTGACGTAGAAGGTGATGGCCAGCGCCATTCCGATGAGCCCGTAGACGGCCCCGATGGCGACGCCGCTCACCACGAATTGCAGCACTGGTCCGTTCCCTGGCGTCCCGCGAGACGATAAAAACCGGCACGCTTCTCACGGCGCTTCGCCGGACGCGATCGGGATAGCCACAAGCTTCGGCCGCCGCCCCGAAGGCGTGGCGCAAAGCCTATCAGGTTTCCTCGGCCAAGCGAGTCGCGCCCATTCCAAGCAGAGTAGCTAGCTGGGACATCACGGCTGCAGCAACGAATAGGTCTGACATAACAGGTATGTGCGCGCCGCCGGGAAGGCGCCAGCTACGGCACGCGGCTTTCAAGGAACGGAGCTTCATTCGCGTCGGGTGGAAGGCGAGGGGCGGGGGCGTCGCCTTATCCGTGACCAAAATAGCATAGTGATTATTGGCGCTTAGGAGACCGTCGGGCATATCTTGGCTTTGCGAATGTCTCGACATTCGTGCGTAAGCTATCGCGCCGTCGCTGGCTATTCGGACGCGCTTGTTTTCCAATTGTCGTTGCTTTGACAACATCCCTGATCTGCGTAAGGAAACGTAGGGCTGACGGACGGCGGCGTCAGGCGCGTCAAGTTCGCGCGCCCGACGTAGACCGCTCACGTTTCAAGGGAGGAATAAGGCTCATGAAAGCCATCATTTGGACGACGCTCGCCGCCGCCACCGCGTTAACCGCCGCACAGACTTCGGCCCGCGCCGCCGGGGAGCCGTACCTCATCGGGCTCATCGCCGGAACGACTGGCGCATACGGCTCGACAGGCGTCGCGACCGTCAACGGCGCACAGATGGCGGTCGACAAGATCAACGCCTCGGGCGGCGTGCTTGGCCGTCAGCTCAAGCTCGATCCGCATAACGACGATGCGTCGGCGACGGTCTCCGGGCAATTGTACGAGAAGCTCATCGCCGCCGGGGCGATCGCGATCGCCGGTTCGCCGGACACCGGTCCAGTCACGGCGCAGCTTGCGGTCCGGCACAAGTTCCCGACCATCGGCGTCGTCGACGACGGCGGTCTCACCGTCAACACCGAAGGGCCGAACGGTCCGCCGAACCCTTGGGTGTTCGACTTCGGGCTCAACACCTTCGCCTGGGGCGAGAAGATCGGCGAATACGCGCTCAAGCACTGTCCCGACGGCATCGCCGTTCTGCATGATCCGTCGACTTATGGTCAGGGCGGGCTCTACGGCATCCAGCTTGCCTATGACAAAGCCGGCAAGAAGATCGCAATCGACCACACGATCACCGAGAACTGGTCGACCGGCGCGACCACCGGCCTCATGCCCGAGGTCAACGCCGCCAAGGCGGCGGGCATCAAATGCATCGACGCGTGGCTCACTCCGCAGGACCAGGCGGCCTTCGTGCAGGACCTGCATTCGGCGGGCTACAACGCCACGGTCTTCGGCAATGACGAGACCAATTCCGACGACACCTTTTCGAAGCTCGCCGGCGACATCGCCGACGGCACGATCAGCGCGGTGCTCACCTCCGATCTCCATCCGAGCCCGGAGCTCACGGCGTTCCGCGACGAATACAAGAAGCGCTTCAATATCGACACAACGCCGTTCGCCGAAACGAGCTACGACAGCATCATGATGCTGGCGCAGGTGGTCAACGACACGAAGTCGACCAAGCCGGCGGACCTGCAGAAGGGGTTCAACTCCGTCAAGGGGTTCAAGGGCATCACCGGCGATCTCGGCTTCTCGGAGAAGAACCACATCACGATCAACGCCGAGCAGCTGACGCTGGTCAAATATGACGCGGCCAGCAAGCAATGGGTCGAGGTCAAGGACTGAGCTTCTGGCGCGGGCGGAAATCTATCGCCGCCCGCGGCCATTCGCGCCGGACTAGATCTCGACCATCCAGGCTTCTGGCACGAGCTGGTACCCTCGCCCGTTCGGGATGACATGCGCGAAGCCGGGCAGGTGCAGATGCCCGCCGGTCACGAGGTGGCGTTCCTTCGCGACATAGTCGAAGATCTTAAAGCGGTTTTCCGCCGCGAGGGGTTCGCTGATGTCGTACTCGCTGGTGACTTCGGGTCGGGGAATCTGGATCTCCGGCACGTGCACGGTGTCTCCCCACATCACCAGGGTCTCGCCCGCAGAATCGAGGCGATAGCCGCAGTGTCCCGGGGTATGGCCGGGAAGCGGCAGTTGTGTCACGCCGGGGAGGACAGGTCCGCCCTGGCTCGGACGGAACCTTTCGCGATAGGCTTCGAGGACCCGGTCGGCGGAATCGAGATAGGGCGTCGCCGCGGCCGACCGGCCGTCGCGAAGGGTCTTGTCCGACCAGAATGCGATCTCGTCCTCGTGCACGATCACTTCCGCGCGCGGGAAAGCCGGCTTCCCCTCCGTATCCAGAAGGCCGCTCGTGTGGTCGGGATGGATGTGGGTCACGAGGACCGTATCGAAGTCGTCGGGCTTGAATCCCGCGGCTCGCAGATTGTCGGGGAGCCGGCCCATGGAATAGACGGTGGTGGAGCCCCCGCCCGAATCGACAAGAATCGTGTTGCGGTCAGTCTCGATGACAAAAGCGTTGACCGTGAGCCGAGGTGGCCCATCGCGGAATGTGCTGCGCATCAGCCCTTGGAAATCCTCGAGGCCAGCGCCCCTCAAAATCTCGAAGCTGATATCGAGGAAGCCATCATTGATCGTTGTGACCAGCGCGTCGCCAATGCGCCGCCTATAGACGCCCGGCGTCTGCTTGTCGGTCTTGCCCGTCGGATTGGCCATCGTCGTCTCCTCCCGGTCATAGACTCTCAACTCTTTGGTCTATACCGCACTTTGCCAACCGCCGACGGCGAAGTGAAATGAAGTGACTGCCTAAAATCACTATATCTGTTATCCTGTGGGTCCGAATGCCTGACTAGGCCCATCATTGCTAGCGTACCGAAGCGCGGGGCGGCCGGCAACGACGGTGCAAGCGTCCCGGCGTTGGGCGAGGCGCGCGACGCAGACGAAGCGCCGGCCCCACTAGGCTATGGAGGAACGCGCGCTTTGAGTCAGGTCGATCCGCTCGCGCGCTACATCTCCGAAGCCGAACCTCTGCATGATCTCCTGCGTCGGGGTTTGATCCAACTCTCAGGATTCCTGCTGAAGCGTACGATCGCCGGCCCCCGCGCAATCGTCGACTACGAGCCCGTCGAGGCCGCTCGCGAACGCATTCGCGAAGCGGCCGAAGGCCTGAGAAGCCTGCGCGCGCCAACAAGCGCGGCCCACCATCGGGGTCATTTGGCGGCCGCCCTTGTCGCGATCGAGAGCGCGCTCGCGTCGGCGCTGTCCACGACCGATCCGGACGGAGACGCGCTGTTTCACTTTGTTCAGGAATCCGAGCGGCATCTTAGGGCGGTCGGGCGGGCGACGCCCGGATTCGAGGCCGTCGATTTCAAGCAGGCGTGCTGTGCGATGCAGGGCGGCGTCGGCGCCCCGTTCGAAGCGCGCTTCATCGGATAAAAGGCGACGAACAGGCGAGGAGCGTCATGGGCAAATATTCGATCTGGGTGCTCGACTATGCCGCGGTGAACAAGTTTCCGCAGAGCGTCATGCTCTATGGTCCGCAATATGTCGGCATCCGCAATTTGCCCTACGCCTATGTGCTGATTAAAGGGCAAGGCCAGGTGATCCTGGTCGACACCGGCTACGACCACAAAGAGTACGGCAAATATCTCGCCGATCTCTACGGCGTCTCGAACTGGCGCCCGGCCTCAGAAGTTCTCGCGGAATGCGGCGTTAAGCCCGCCGATGTCACGACCGTCCTGATCACCCACGCTCATTTCGATCACATGGGTGGGCTCGACCTATTTCCCAACGCCAAGTTCTATATCCAGAAACGCGAAATCGATAAGTGGGTGTGGGCGCTCACGCTTGGACCGGAATTTCGCTTCCTGGTCGGAGCCGCCGACCCGGCCGACATCGTCAAGGCGACGCGCCTGGCCCGGGAGGGTCGGATGATCGTGGTCGACGGCGACCTTGAGGATGTCTTGCCCGCCATAGACCTCCATCTCGCCGCGGACACTCACACCTATGGCTCGATGTACGTGACCGTGCGCAACGACGGCGCGCGAGAGAGCGCAGACGCCTTCATCCTCGCGGGCGATCTCATCTACACCTACGATAACCTCACCGGCCTCGATAAGAATGATCCTCAGCTCGTGCCGATCGGCTTGGCGGTGGGCAGCCAGTCGAACCTCATGTTTACGAGCGCAGACATGTTGAAGGCGGTAGGCGGCGAGCATAAGCGCGTCATTCCCGTGCACGAGGACCGGCTCAAGAGCGTCTTTCCTTCGCGCGCGACGGCGGCAGGCCTGCACGTCGTGGAGCTGGCTCTCGCGGATGGCGAGGCGAGCCGTGTCGCGTGATGCAAAGGCCGTCGAACGACCGCTGCACGGCGCTCGTCCGTGGCTTGCAAGCTCGATATTTCTGTTATGTCCGCTCTGGCGGTGCGGCTCATGAGGCAAGTGGGTTAGAGTTCGCGAGCAATAACAACGTCGGGCTGTTCACCCGATCATGATGGCGCAAGGAATCACTCGGGATGGCGACGCCAAAAATCGGCTTTATCGGGCTCGGGCGAATGGGCGGCCCCATGAGCCTGCGACTGATCAGCGCCGGCTTCGACCTCGTGGTCTTTGACACAAATTCGGATGCGCAGGCGCCTCAAAAGAACGCCGGCGCGGCGGTGGGCTCCTCCCCCAAAGACGTCTTCGATTCGGTTGATCTCGCGTTCGTAAGCCTTCCGACGCCTGACATTGTCGAAAAGGTGGTTCTAGGCAATGTCGGGCAGGGTTCGCGAGTAAAGACAGTAGTCGATCTGTCAACCAGCGGACCCGGCATGGCGACGCGTGTTTCACGTGGTCTTGAGCCTTACGGCGTCGGATGGATCGACGCGCCGGTTTCAGGCGGGATCGCGGGCGCCAAGAACGGAACGCTCGCCGTGATGGCCTCCGGTCCGCGCGCGTCGTTTGAGATCGCCGAGCCTTTGCTCAAGAACTTTGGCAAGGTTTTCTTTGTCGGCGAGAAGGCAGGCCTCGCCCAGGTCGCAAAGCTCGGCAACAATCTGCTCGCGGCGGCCGCGATGGTCATTTCCTCCGAAGCGCTGGTGATGGGCGTCAAGGCCGGGATCGATCCGAAGATCATGCTCGACATCATCAACGCCGGCAGCGGCCGCAACAGCGCGACCCAGGATAAGTTTCCGAAATCGATTCTTCCGGGCACCTTTGATTTCGGCTTTGCGACGGGGCTCTCCTATAAGGATGTCCGTATGTGCGTCGACGAAGCGGAGAGCATGGGCGTGCCGATGGTGGTCGGCGCGGCGGTGCGCCAGATGCTCGCTGTCACCAACGCCAAATTCGGGCCGACGTCAGACTTCACTTCGATCACCCGCGTCGTGGAGGAATGGGCCGGCGTAGAGGTGAGGGGCTAAGCGCAAGCTATCCGCACGGGCGACGTTTGCTCGCGTCGCCTGCTGCGCATCGAGACACTGGAGACTGAAATGAACAAGGAACTATTCGACCGCGGCCTCGAGATTCGCAAGAAAGTGCTCGGCGCCGAATTCGTTGAAAAATCGCTCGCCACGGCGGACGAGTTCAACATGCCGATGCAGGAGCTGACGACTGAATATTGCTGGGGCGCCGTCTGGGGACGCGAGGGTCTGCCTCACAAGACGCGCAGCATGCTCAACCTTGCGATGATCAGCTGCCTCAATCGTCCGCACGAGCTCAAGATGCATATCAAAGGCGCCCTGAAGAATGGCGTCACCAAAGCTGAGATCCGCGAAGTGTTCTTGCAGGTCGCGATCTACGCCGGCATTCCCGCCGGCGTCGATTCGTTCCGGATTGCGCGCGAAGCGTTCGCCGAAGTCGAGAAGGGCGCCTGACGCAATAAGCTCAGGCGCGGAGATGGGCTTATGAAGCGCTATCAGATGTTGATCGGCGGCGAATGGGTTGACGCCGAGGCGCGCGAAACGTTCGAGACTGAAAATCCCTATCTCGGCGCGGCCTGGGCGTTCGTTCCGCGGGCCAAAGGGGCCGACGTCGACCGCGCGGTGGAGGCCGCGTGGAAGGCGTTCCGCGCGCCGTCGTGGGCCAAGATCAGCGCGACCGCGCGGGGCGCGCTTCTCCGCAAGCTCGCCGATCTGATCGCCGCCGAGGCCGATCGGCTGGCGGAGATCGAAACACGCGACAATGGCAAGCTGATCACCGAAATGCGGACGCAGCTGCGCTACATACCGCAATGGTTCAACTATTTCGGCGGCCTCGCGGACAAAATCGAGGGGCGGGTCATTCCGATCGACAAGCCCGGCATGATCAACTTCACCCGCGAAGAGCCGCTCGGGGTCGTGGCGGCGATCACGCCGTGGAATTCGCCGCTGATGCTAGCCACCTGGAAGCTCGCGCCGGCTCTGGCCGCAGGCAACACGGTCGTCTGGAAGCCCTCGGAATTCTCGTCAGTGTCGGCGCTTGAATTTGGACGCCTATTCGAGAAAGCCGGCTTTCCTCCCGGCGTCGTAAATATCCTGACCGGCTTCGGCTCCGAGATCGGCGAGCGCCTTGTCACCCATCCGCATGTCGCGAAGGTCGCCTTCACCGGGGGCGACCGCACCGGACAGGGCGTCTACGAGCTTGCCGCGCGGTCCATCAAGCCGGTCACGCTCGAGCTTGGCGGCAAATCGGCCAATATCGTGTTCAAGGACGCCGCTATCGACAACGCCGTCAAGGGCGTTGTCTCGGGCATTTTCGCCGCGACCGGCCAGACTTGCATCGCAGGCTCCCGCGCACTGATCCATCGTTCGATCCACAACGAGTTCGTCGACAAGCTCGTTGCGCTCGGCGAGACCGCGCGCATGGGCGACCCGTTGCTCGACACGACTCAGGTCGGGCCGATAACGACCCGGCCACAATTCAAGAAGGTGCTCGACTACATCGAAGTCGCCAAAAACGAGGGCGCCTCTTGCGTGCTCGGCGGCGGTAAGGCCACGCGTCCCGAATGCGGAGAAGGATGGTTCGTCGAGCCGACCGTCTTCACCGAGGTCAAGCCCGAGATGCGCATTGCGCAGGAGGAAGTCTTCGGCCCTGTCCTCTCGGTGATCACGTTCGACGACCAGGAAGAGGCGATCGAGATCGCCAACAACACGCAGTACGGCCTTGCGGCGGGCGTGTGGACCCAGAGCATCGGGACTGCCTTCACCATGGCTGAGCGCCTCGAGGCCGGCACGGTCTGGGTCAACACCTATCGGGCGACGAGCTACCTTTCGCCCTTTGGCGGCTATAAGCGTTCTGGCATTGGGCGCGAGAGCGGTCTGACCGCGATCCGCGAATACCTCCAGGAAAAGAGCGTGTGGATCGATACGATCGGCGAGGTCGCGAACCCCTTCGTTCAGCGCTAACTTCGGCCGCATTGCGGAGCGAGATTGTGCTTGCTAATTTCGCCCTTTCCGGCGCTCATGCGCCGAGCGCCGCCGGTCCGAAACCCTTTTCAATGGAATTGAAGCAGCTCGACTACTTTCTGGGAGTCGCGGAATCGGGGAGTTTCTCCAAGGCGGCCATCCGTCTGTCGGTGGCCCAGCCAATCCTGAGCCGGCAAATCAAGCTGCTGGAGTCGGAGCTCGGGGTCGAACTCCTCTATCGCAACGGGCGCGGAGTGGTCGTGTCCGAGGCGGGCAAGGTGCTCGAGACCTATGCGCGCAGCGTTGTTGGTCTCGTCGAAAAGGCCCAGTCTGAAATCGGGTCCCTGAAGGCCGAGCCGAGAGGTCGTGTCGCCATCGCGATGCCGCCTTCGATTGGCTGGATGCTGACAGGTCCGCTCGTCGTGCGCTGCCGTGAGGCCTTCCCTGGGATCCTTCTTCATCTCGCGGAAGGCTTCAGCGGTCACGTCGCCGAGTGGCTCTCCACCGGCAGGGTGGATATTGGCGTGGTCTATCAGGCGCCGCGGCTGTCGACGCTCCAGACTGAGCCTTTGCTCACGGACGAGCTCATTCTCCTCGGCGCCGTCGACGATCCGGCTGGCCTGGGGGGCGACCGCGTGCCCACCAAGCGGCTCGCCGACATTCCGGTCATTTTGCCCGCGCGACCGCATGGCTTGCGCGTCCTCATCGACAACGAGCTCGAGAAACTTGGTGTCGTCGCCAATGTCGTGTTCGAGGTCGACGCCATGCCGTCGACGCTGAGCCTCGTGGAGCGGGGCGTCGGATACACCGTATTGTCGGAGGGCGCGGTGAAGCATCTCTTGAACGCCGGGCGCATTCGGAGCTGGTCGCTGACAAACCCAACCTTGATGCGTGAACTTTTGCTTGCGACTTCGACTCAGCGGCCAATGAGCGTTGCAACTCGTCTTGTCGCCCGTCTCATCCGTGATGAGGTTCAGGCGATCCTTCGCGGCGACAATCAGCCCGCGGATCGCACGCCCTCCGAGGCGAAAGTCGCACCGAGCTTGCGTATGTAGGCCTGCTGACAAATAGCAGTTGAGCGAAACCAAGACCCGGGAGGTCTCGATGTCCAGTTCCGTCGCCCTAGCGGAAGCGCCCACAACCCGCAGCGCCCCGCTCTGTCCGTCCTCATGGCGTCCGCGATCGCGGCCAAGCGGGACAGCGACATTTCCGCCGCCGCTCGTGAAAAGCTTAGGGTCTGCCTGCTCGACTTCCTTGCCTGTGCTTTTGAAGCGCACGGGCTGCCCTGGGCCCGGCAGGCGCAGGGGCTGGCCACAGCCGGAGCCGGTCCCTGCTCGATCATAGGGACGAGCGTCAAGGCGCCGGCAGTAGACGCCGTCTTCGCCAACAGCGTCGCCGGACACGGGCTGGTGCGTGAGGACATGCATACCGGCAGCGTCAGCCATCTTGGCATCGTCGTTCTGCCGCCTCTGCTTGCGCTCGCTCAGCAGCGGCGCGTGGATGGGCGCAGCTTCGCCGCCGCGGCGATCGTCGGATATGAGGTCGGCGGTCGCATAGGCCGCGCGATCGTGACGCCGGAATTCGCCCGAACCTTCCGCCCGACCGGTTTCACCGGACCCCTGGCCGCGGCGGCCGCCTGCAGCCGGTTGCTCGGTCTCGACGAGGCTGGCGACAGCGAGCGCGCTTTCGCTCGCGGCCAATTTTGTTGGGGGGCAGAACCAGTGGCCTCACACCGGCGCCGATGAGATGTTCTTCGAGGCCGGGGTAGCGGCGCGCAATGGTTTGACTGCAGCCCAACTTGCGGCGCTTGGGGCGTATGGCTCGGAAAAGGCGCTCGACGGGGAAGCAGGATTGCTGACCGCCTATCGGCCCGATCATAAGGCGCCGGAGGTTCGCCTCTTCGACGGCGAGCCCGAGATCATGTCGGTCTTCTTCAAGCCCGTTCCGGTCTGCAATTTCGCGCAAACGCCCTGCCTTGCCGCGGTGGCGCTGGCCAAGGACAAAAAATTCGATCCGTCGGAGATCGTTGCGGTCGAGGTTAGCGCCTCACGCGCCGCCAAGGCTTATCCCGGCTGCGACTATGCCGGCCCGTTCGCGCGCGTCCTCCAGGCGAAGATGAGCATTCATTATGCGGTCGCGAGCGCGCTTCTGCGTGGATCGGTCGACGAAGCGAGTTATCTCAAGCTCGACGACCCAACGCTGCTCGCATTGGCGGCGAAAGTGACGGTCAAGGCGGGTGACGATTTTACCGCGGCCTTCCCCGCTAAGCAGGGAGCCGAAGTGACGGTGCGTCTCAAGGACGGCCGCGTCCTCTCGCATCGCCTTGAGGATGTCATCCCGGCGGATCTCGACCTCATCCGCCGTCGGTTCCGCTCCGCCGCCGCCAAGGCGATCGGCGCGGACGCGGCCAGGGCCCTCGAAGCTGCGGTCGACGACCTCGACCGGAGCACGGATGTGGGCGCCCTGATGCAACTCGCTCTCGCGCCAGTCGCCAAAGCTGGCGCTGCGTAGCTTGGGACCCGCCGATAGCGGATCGACCTGAGCGATAAAGGGCGCGGGAACCATGCCTGACGATAACGACCTTCCGCGCTATCAGGTCTATGCGCTGCGTTATGCGACCCGGGAGGGCCGCCGACAGGACAATTTCATCGGCGGCGATCCGCATGACGGGCCGATGCCAATGGATTACTTCTGCTGGCTCGCGATCAGCGACGAGCGCCGCTTTGTCATCGACTGCGGCTTCACCGAGGAAGTGTCGGCTCAGCGCAAGCGCACCTATCTGCGCAATCCAGTCGATGCGCTGGAGCTCTTAGGTGTGCGCGCTGCCGAGGTCGAGGACGTGATCATCACCCACCTCCACTACGATCACGTCGGCAACTTCGATCGATTTCCCAAGGCCCGCTTTCACCTTCAGGAGGCCGAACTCGCTTTCGCGACCGGAAAGTACATGCGTCACCCCTTCCTGTCGCACGCGTTCGAGGTCGAGGACGTGGTCGGCATGGTTCGACTCAACTACCGCGGGCGCGTCGTCTTTCACAATGGCGACACGGAGCTCGCGCCAGGTCTGCGCCTGCATCTGGCAGGCGGCCATTCGGCGGGCTTGCAGTTCGTCAGCGTGCATACGCAGCGAGGTTGGCTGGTGCTGGCGTCGGACGTGACGCACTATTACGAGCACATGGACAGCGGCCGGCCGTTCACGACGACCTTCCATGTCGGCGACACGCTCGAGGGTTACGGCCGGCTCCGGGCCATTGCGCCGAGCCCCGACCACATCGTGCCGGGGCACGATCCGTTGGTGATGCGGCTCTATCCGCCGCCATCTCCAGAACTCAAGGGCGTGGCGGTGCGGCTTGACGCGCCCCCCATGGAGCGGCCCTCAAACGC
>CAVPEE010000025.1:0-77142 GCA_963702825.1 uncultured Alphaproteobacteria bacterium | reverse complement strand
TCCCCTCGAACAGCCTCGCCAGCGTCTACGGGCTTTTGGCCGCCTGCCGGGAAGAACGCGCCCTTGGCCCCGACGTCGACATCGAGATCGACGCCTGCGACGAGTGCAACACGGTCATCGACGTCAAGGCAATCTCCCAACGGATCAAGGCGGCGGGCGGTGGATTTGTCGGGCTCGTCGGGTTCAGTCGAAATCAGTTTCCGCGCGCCCTCGATCTTGCCCGCGCGTTCCGGGCGAAAGGCGTGCCCGTGGTGATCGGCGGATTTCACGTCTCGGGCTGCATATCCATGCTTCCTGAGTTGCCGTCGGACCTGAAGGAAGCGCAGTCGCTCGGCGTGACCCTATACGCTGGCGAGGGCGAGGGCCGGATGGCCGATCTCCTCCGCGACATCGACGCTGGCCAGGCGAAGCCACTCTACAACTACCTCAATGACATGCCTGGCATGGAGGCGGCCGCGATCCCCATATTGCCGAAGGAAATCGTGGGGCGCATCGTCGGCCATCATGCGTGCTTCGACGCCGGCCGCGGCTGCCCGTTCCAGTGTAGCTTCTGCACGATCATCAATGTCCAGGGCCGCAAGTCGCGCTATCGGAGCGCCGATGACGTCGAAGCGATCGTGCGCGCCAATTACGCCCAGGGCATCAACCACTATTTCGTCACCGACGACAATTTCGCCCGAAACCGCAACTGGGAGGCGATCCTCGACCGCCTGATCGATCTGAGAACCAACAAGGGCATTCCGATCAAGCTGATCCTTCAGGTCGACACGCTCTGCCACAAGATCCCGGGATTCATCGAGAAAGCGGCGCGGGCCGGCTGCAACCAGGTTTTCATCGGGCTTGAGAGCATCAATCCCCAATCGCTCCAGGGCGCGAAAAAGCGGCAGAACAAGATCTGGGAATACCGGGTCATGCTGCAGGCCTGGCGAAAGCACAAGGTGATGACCTGGGCGGGCTTCATCATCGGTTTTCCGACCGACACGCCCGAATCGGTCGCCCGCGACATCGACATCATCAAGAAGGAGCTGCCGCTCGACATCCTCGAATTCTTTTGCCTGACCCCCCTTCCCGGCTCCGAGGATCACAAGAATCTTTACCTCAAAGGGGTCCCGATGGACCCGGACATGAACAAATACGACGTCGAGCATGTCTGCACTGGCCATCCTCTGATGTCAGGCGAGGCGTGGAACCAAACCTATCGCGACGCCTGGAAGCGCTACTACACCGACGAGCATGTCGAGACGGTGCTCAAGCGCGCCGCCGCCACCGGGCTCAGGATGAACAAGATTGCCGACGTGATGACGGCCTTCTCCTCCGCCGCGCGGATCGAGGGCGTCCACCCGCTGCAATGCGGCATCGTCCGCCGCAAGGTGAGGACGACCCGCCGGCACGGGATGCCGATCGTCAATCCGCTGATCTTCTATCCCGTCCGGGCGGTCGAGTTCGTGTCCGTGGTCGCGCAATGGCTCACCGTCGGGTGGCGCTATCACCGGATCAAAAAGCGCGTTGTCCAGGATCCCGCCAGCAAGACCTATGTCGACGACGCGACGCGCCCGGTCTCGATCGAGGAGGCGGAGAACGATGAATTGGTCATGTTCTTCGCCGACAAGATCCCGGACACCTATGGAGCGCCAAAACGGCAGCCCGTCGCCGCTGCGTAAGCGGCGTTTCGAAGCGCGCGATTTTCGCGCCTAGGCGCCGTTACAACTGTTTGCCTGGCGGTCCGAACTCGATCGACAATCAGGCCCAGGTGAAATCAGGATTGCTCTAACCGATTGGAAACGGCCGTTAACTGGGTCTTGACCCTAGGTATCTGGCTATTTCCCTAATTTCGCCGCCGATGATATGGAAGGCCCGCTCGGGCGGGATTCGCCGGCAGCGATTATGAATACGGCTCGACCGTGAGCCGGGGCGAGGGACTGAAACATTGTCGGTTTGGCGTAAAGCCCGCGAGCGCGCGCTCTCCCTCCTTAATGCGCCCTCGAACGCGATCCTGCGTCGGCTGCTGACCGACCAGGGCTTCAAGCACTGGAAGGGCTACGCCTTCGCGTTTGCGATGATGGCCCTCATCGCGCTTACGACCTCGCTTTCCGCCTGGATCATCGGCAAGATCGTCAACGAGGTCTTCGTCGGCCGCAACCTTGCGGCGGTGTGGGAAATCACAGCGGCGATCGTCATCATCTACACAGTGAAGGGCCTTGCGACCTACGGACAGCAGGTCGTCATGTCGCGGGTCGGCAACAGTATTGTCGCCAACGTCCAGAAGCGCATGTTCGACCAGATGCTGCGGATGAAGGTGAGCTATTACGGCCAGTCGCATTCGTCCATCTTCATCGCCCGTCAGGCCTTCATCGCCCAATCCGCTAGCAGCGTACTCAACCTTCTGATCACCACATTTTCTCGCGACGCGCTGACGATCGTCGGGCTCGTCGTCGTCATGGTGTCGCAAGATCCTCTGCTTTCGTTCCTGGCGCTGATGTTGGTTCCGCTCGCCGTGGTCGGGGTGCGCAAGATCGGCGTTCGCGTGCGCACGATCATGGCGAGCGAGTTCCAGGGCGCCGCACAGATGATGGAATCGATGCAGGAGACCGCGCAGGGCATTCGCATCGTTAAGGCGTTCACCCTCGAGAATTTCATGCGCGACCGGCAAGGCGCCGCGATCGAAGGCTTCCGGAAGGCGGCGAACAAGCTCGCTCGCGTGAGCTCGCGTACGAGCCCGATCATGGAGAAGTCTCGGCGGCTTCGCCATAGCCGCCGTCGTCCTTTACAGCGGCTACACCGTCATTCTTCGTGGCAATCCACCCGGGAGCCTCTTTTCCTTTATCACTTCGGTGATCATGCTCTATGAGCCGATGAAGCGGGTGGCGCGGCTGCATGTCGACCTGTCGGCGTCGCTGTTCGGCGTCGGCATGCTCTACAGCTTCCTCGACGAGCGCGACTACGAGGAGGACGCGCCCCAGGCGCCCAAGCTTGAGGTCACGGACGGCAGAATCGAATTTCGCGACGTGGTGTTTGGCTATCGGCCCGGAGAGCCAGTCCTGCACGCCATTAGCTTCGTCGCGGAAGCGGGCAAGACGACGGCGCTGGTCGGCCGCTCGGGCGGGGGAAAATCGACGGTGATGAACCTCATCCTGCGCCTCTACGAGGCCGGGTCGGGGCAGATCCTGTGCGACGGCCAAGACATCGCGACCGTCGGCCTCGCGTCGCTGCGTCAGCAGATCGGTTATGTCGCGCAGGAGAATTTCCTGTTCAAAGGTTCGGTGCGCGACAATATCGCGATGGGCCGACCCGGCGCGAGCGAGGACCAGATCGTCGCCGCCGCCAAAGCGGCCTATGCGCACGATTTCATCATGGGCTTCGAGCGCGGCTATGACTCGCCATGCGGCGAGCACGGCATGCAGCTGTCCGGCGGACAACGTCAGCGCATCGCCATCGCCCGCGCATTTCTCAAGGACGCGCCGATCATCCTCCTGGACGAAGCGACGTCAGCGCTCGATTCCGAATCCGAGCAGGCGATTCAGAAAGCGCTCCGCACTTTGTGCGAAGGACGCACGACGATCGTCATCGCTCACCGGCTGTCGACGGTGGCCCAAGCCGATGAAATCTGCGTCCTCGACCGCGGCCGCATTGTCGAGCGCGGGCGGCACGGCGAGCTCCTGGCGCAAGGGCGCACCTATACCCACATCGCGCAGACTCAGTTTCCCCGCGACGCCGCCTGATCGTTTCGTCTTCGACGTCCCGATGTTCTCCGCGATCTTGACGCTGGGCTCTCCTTCGCCGGCTGGCGCGCCTCGACGCGCCCGCACTGCAAGCGCTCAGGCGTGAAGACGCCGTCGCGGGCCCGGGCGACGACGAGGGGGCTGGCTTTCGCTATCGTGGCGGCGTCGCTCGCCATAGCGAGCGCGCCCGCATGCGCCTACACGACGCTGTTTGCTTTCGGCGACAGCCTCTCGGACGCGGGCAACACGTTCATTGAGGACAAGGGGACGTCTCCCCTCTACCCCTATTTCGACGGCCATGCCAGCAACGGGCCAACCTGGGTCGAGGATCTGCCCGTCAAGCTTGGGCTTGGAACCCTGACGCCGAGCCTCGCCGGCGGCGACGATTTCGCCTTCGGCGGGGCCGAGACCGGCCCGACCGACATCAACCCCGCCGAGCCGCACGCCACCGATCTGCCCAATCAGGTCGCCGCTTACGAGCGGGCGCATCCGACGCCCGTTCCAGGCGCGCTTTACACGCTCGACATCGGCGCAAACGACATTCGCTCCGCGCTCGAAGATTACGCCTCGAGCAAGATCACGCTTGGCGAGGCGAAGACCGTCGTGGCTCAGGCCGAGGACAACACCATCGACGCGATCGACGATCTTTACGCGCTCGGCGCGCGCAGCCTGCTATTTTTCGGCGTCCAGAACCTCGGCAATACGCCGCGGTTCGACGGCACGCCGCTGCAAGGCCTCGCCACTGAGCTGTCCGTATCGTTTCACACCGGCGTCATCGACGGTCTCGCGCCGCTGGAAAAGGGCGGGCTCAAGGTGTTCGATCTGAAACCGGAAGCCGCGTTCGCCAAGATCAAGGCCGATCCTGAGGCCTACGGCTTCACCAACGTCACCGACCCGTGTTGGACCGGCAATATGACCGACCCGAAGTCCGGGACGCTGTGCTCGCCGAGCCTAGCCGGCCAGGATCAATATTTGTACTGGGACATGGCGCATCCGACCGCGGCGGGGCATCGCGTCATCGCCGACATCGCCGACGAGACGCTCACGGCGATCCCCGAGCTCTCGACCTGGGCGATGATCGCGATTGGCTTCGTGGCGCTCGGCTTCGCCAGCTGGGGCGCCCGCCGCGCTCGCGCGAGCGCAGGTCGCCTTACCTCGACCATCCCTATGCGCCGGGCCTTCAACGACCGAGCACGGCGATCAGATTGTCAACGCCGACCGGCGAAATGCGGAACAGGCCCGAATAGGGCTGACTGAACTCGAGAATGAGGTAAATCGCGCTCCCGACTGCGATCGAGCCAAGCGCCTCGACGGCGACGCTCAATCCGTTGAACGCGCCGAGCAATCCGAAGCTCATGAACAAAAGCGCCGCCCATCCGATGACCACGAAGAGGAGAAGCTTTGGCGCCGGATTGGCCAATCGACGGGTCATCAGTAACGTCGTCTCGACCACCTGCATGAAATTGGGCATGGCCGTCGTGATGATCTGCTTCTGCTGGTCTGTGGCGGGCTCGAGAGTGGCGAAAAAACCCATGATGTCATGCAGATCGGCGCGCAGTTGCGCATAGGGCGTTACGCCGACCGCCCGACCGCCCCAGAAACGATCGCGCGCGCGCACGACCGCCGCTCGCAGCAAGTCGCGTCCGTGCTCCGCTTCCGGCCCGTATTGCTCGAGGGCGAAGTCGAGTTTCAGGATCAGCGGCCCCAGCGACTGCGATTCCGCGTTCTGGGCGATGAAGGCGCCGTAGGTCGTCCATATGAGCAGGCCGAGCACCAGAGCCAGCAGCATGGTGACGAAACCGATGATCGAGCCGAGGACGCCCCTCGCGCCGACGACATCCTGAACCGGCAACAGCCATTGGAGGAAAAAGCCGAGCAGTCCGCTCACGAAGGTCAGTAGGGCCACGATCAGGGTTCTGGCAAACGGACTCACACATCGCCTCCGGTAGCGAAGACCGAAATACCGTCGCCGCGATCCAACGCTCTGAACCTCCCTACAGCCATCCGGGTTGCGGATCGCCGGCCCTATATCTTAATACCGTAACGGAAATGATAAATCAACCGAGGGTGCCGTAAAGGCACGTCTGGAGAGGGTGAGGCGGTCTCGGGCGCCCGCGCGCCCATGCCTGTCGCGGCAAGGGGGCCGATCGGAAGCGGATCCCGGTCAGGCCTGGCTCTGCACGCCCGCCTGATCGACGCGGACTGCGGCTTCGACCTGCTCCGCGCCGCCGCTATGAGCCGAGCGGGTCATCGCGCCATCCTGGCCATCGAAGCCGATGGCGACGCGCACATAGCGGTCGTCCGGACAGATTGGGACGGTTGCATCGAAGGCGACCCAGCCGAACTCGGGAATATGCACCTCGGCCCATTCATGCACGCCCGCCTCGGCGGAGCCGTCGGCCAGGCGATAACCTGCGACGAAGCGGGCTGGAATTCCGCGCCAGCGCGCGCAGGCGATGAAGATGTGGGCGAAATCGCGCGCTCGCGCGCGCCTCAGCGCGAAAGCTTCGATAGCGGAGCCGGCGGCGTCCTTCTCTTCCGGGTTATGGGGCAAGGCCTCATTGAGCGCGGCCATCAGCCGGTGCATCGAATCGAGCGGGTTGGCGCCGCCGCTTGTCGCCTCTGCGGCGAAGGCGCGCAGCGCTCCGTTGACTTGGGCAAGCGGGCTGTCGCGCAGGTACATCTCCGGCGGCAGTCTTTCCGCGGCGCCCCGGACCATACCCGCCGCGTCGCTGGTCTCGACCTCACCCACGGCCGATATCGTCACCCGTTCGATCGGGCCGTAATGGGAGTAGGAGGTGACGGCGTTGCCGTGCGCGTCCTCGGTCTCGCGCCGTGCGCCGTCGGCGTCGATGTCGACTCGCCAGCGCAGCACGTACTGACTGTCGAAGGAAAGCGGCGTCAGCCTCAGGATCTGGTTGACCGTTCGGGCCGGCGGGTCGAAGCGATGGATGATCTGGTGCGAAACCCTGATCCGCATGTTGGATCCGCGCCGCCTCTCTCAGTTGAAGAGATATTGATCCGAGATCGTGTTCGAGAGGCGCGCGTTGTCCTCGATGAACTCGGTGATGAACTCGTGCAGTCCGCCCTGGAAAATCTCGGTCATGCTCGAACGCTCGAGCTTGGCGTGCATCGCGCGCGCCTGGCGCTGGGCGAGGCCGCTGCGCCCGTCGTCGCGGGCGAGCGCGTCGAGCGCGCTGTCGATGCTTTCGTAGCAGGAGATGAGCGAGCGCGGCATCGCCGGCTTCAGGATCAGGAGGTCGGCGATCAGCCACGGCTTCACCCGATCGCGATAGACCCAGTGGTAGGCGGTGGCCGCCGAAACCGCGCGCAGGATCGCCACCCACTGGAAATAATCGAGCGGGCCGCCGACCGTTTCCGTCGAGGGCAGCAGCAAATGATATTTGACGTCGAGCAGGCGCGCCGTATTGTCGGCCCGCTCGACGAAGACGCCAAGCCGGTTGAACCAATAGGCTTCGTTGCGCAGCATCGTGCGGTAGCACGCGCCGTCGAAATCGAGCGAAGCCTTCTTCACATAATCGAGAAAGCGCATCAGCTCCTCGCGGCCAAGCGCGCGGTTGACGCGCCGGCTGGTCTCGAACCGCTTAAGCTCAAGCCAGGCGTCATTGATCGCCGTCCAGGTTTCGGCCGTCAGCGCAGTGCGCACAGCGCGTCCGGCGGCGCGCGCGTTCTCCAGACAATTGCGGATTGAGGAAGAATTGGTGAGGTCGAAGGTCAGAAATTCTATGGCGGCCTCTTCGCTCAGCTCGCCATGCTTCTCGACGAAGCTCTCATGGGCGCCGGCGGCGTTGAGGGCGCCCTCCCACTCGCCGACCTGCTCGCTGTCGGTCTTGGGCAGATATTCGAGCCGGAGCGTCGCCTCGATGGTGCGGGCGATGTAATCGGCCCGCTCCATCGAGCGTGCGAGCCAGAAGAGATTGTCGGCGGTGCGCGCGAGCATCGACGTCAAGCCGATCCTTCCGGGTCGTCGATGATCCAGGTGTCCTTGGTGCCGCCGCCCTGGCTCGAATTGACCACCAGCGACCCCTCCTTCAAGGCGACGCGGGTGAGGCCGCCAGGCACGATACGCACGCCGTCTGCTCCCGAAAGGACGAACGGCCGCAGGTCCACGTGGCGGGGCGCCACGCCGCCGTCGAACGAGGCCGGACAGGTGGACAAAGCCAGGGTCGGTTGGGCGATGTAGTTGCTGGGATCGGCCATGATCTTGGCGCCGAATTGTTCGCGCTGCGCGGCGCTCGCATGCGGGCCAACCAGCATGCCGTAACCGCCCGACCCGTTCACCTCCTTGACCACCAGCTGATCGAGCCGCTCCATCACATATTTGAGCGATGTGGGCTCCCGGCAGCGGTACGTCGGCACGTTCTTGAGCAACGGCTCCTCGGAAAGATAGAAACGGATCAGCTCCGGGATATAACAGTAAATCGCCTTGTCATCGGCAATTCCGGTTCCGATTGCATTTGCGATCGTCACATTGCCCGCCAAATAGGCGCCGACCAACCCGGGCACGCCCAGGACAGAGGCCGGATTGAAGACTAAGGGATCCAGAAAATCATCATCGACCCGCCGATAGATGACATCGACCCGGCGCGGCCCGAGCGTGGTGCGCATGAAAACCTGATCATCCTCAACGAACAGGTCGCGGCCCTCGACCAGTTCCACCCCGAGCTTGTCGGCGAGAAACGAATGCTCGTAATAGGCGGAATTGAACGCGCCCGGCGTCAGGATAACGATCGTCGCCTCGCCGCCATTGAGCCGCGGCGCGACCGAGCGCAAGCAGGCGAGCAACTGGTCGGGATAATCGTCCACCGGCGCGACGCTGTGCCGCGCGAACAGGTCGGGCAGGAGCCGCATCGTCACTTCGCGGTTCTCCAGCATGTACGAGACGCCGGACGGCGTGCGCGCGTTGTCTTCGAGCACGTAGAATTCGTCGGCGTCGACCCGCACGATGTCGATGCCGCGCGATATGCACCCAGATGTCGTGGGGCGCGCGCTGGCCGATCATTTCCGGCCGATAGTAAGGATTGCGCAGAATCAATTCGGGCGGGATGATCGATTCCCTGAAAATGGCGCGCTTTCCGTAGATATCCGTGAGGAAGAGGTTAAGAGCGCGCACACGCTGCGTGAGCCCGGCCTCAAGCTTGCGCCACTCTGTCTGCGATATGAGACGCGGGACGATGTCGAACGGGATCAGGCGCTCGGCGGCGTCCTTGTCCCCGTAGACGCCGAAAGTGATGCCGATGCGGCGGAACATGTATTCCGCCTGCGCGCGCCGCGAGGCGAGCAAATCGGGTGGTGTTTCTTCGAGCCAGCGAGCGACTTGGCGATAAAGCGACCTCGTCTCGCCGGACGCCATGCCCATCTCGTCGAACGCCGCCATGCCGCCTGTCCGTACCCCATTGACTCGCGTCGTCAGGCTCGAACGACGCTCCGCCTCGGTGAATCCTTCGTCGCAACTTCCATGCCGTCGCCGCGCGCGCGCCGGAGCGCCTCGGCGCCGCTCATCGCAACCTCAACCGGCCAGGCGGCAAAATCCGCCTGAACGTCGAGCGCTTCGGCGAGCCGGAGCCTGAACCCATCGCGCGGAATCTCGATTGCGCCGAGGCTGGCCAGGTGCTCGGTCGAGAATTGGGCGTCAAGCAATCGGAAGCCGCCCGCCCGAAGGCGTGCGAACAGATGCACGAGCGCGACCTTCGAGGCGTCGCGGGCGTGATGAAACATGCTTTCGCCGAAGAAGGCGCCGCGCAGGCTCACCCCGTAAAGGCCGCCGACCAGCGTCTCGCCCTCGTAGGCCTCGATGGAATGCGCATGGCCGGCCGCGAACAATTCGCCATAGAGCCGCACGATCTCGTCGTTGATCCAGGTCTTCTCACGCTCGGCGCAGGCGCGCACGACCGTTTCGAAGGCGCGGTCGGCGACCACCCGGAATCGATCCGACCGCACCGTCTTGGCGAGGCTGCGCGAGACGATGAGCCCGTCGAGCGGGAAGATTCCACGCTCCTGCGGCTCGACCCAGAACAGGTCCTTGGCGTCGCGACTCTCGGCCATCGGAAAGACGCCGATGGAATAGGCCCGGAGCAGGATGTCCGCCGTCAGCTCGAACTTTCGCGGCGCGGTTTTCATGGCCGCAATCGTGGAACCGTCCGCGCAGCCAGTCAAGCCGACGAGCGGGCTCCCGTCGCCGCGCCTGCGCGGGCGTCCAGCGGCTCGATCCGCCTGCTCATATGGACGATCGTCCCGCCGCGAAACGGCTCAGTGCGGTCGATCGTGTAGGCAAGTTTAGCATAGAGAGCGAGATTGGCTGCAAAAGCCTGATTGGTCATGAGGCGGATTTCCGGCCGCTGAGCCTGAACGGCGCGGCGCTCGGCATGGTCCAGCAACAGGCGCCCGAAGCCCCTGCCCTGTTGTTCCGGCGCGACCGCGACATTCTCGATCCACAGATGATCGGGTCGCAGGATCGTCTCGAGGAGACCCACGAGCGCGCCGTCAACGATGAGGACGTCAATCGTGTGCTCGACGACCGCGCGCTGATAATCGGCCTGCATCGGCAACGGCTCCCGCCCGATCAGCGCGGCCCATTTGGCGTAGGCTGCGCGCGTCAGATCGCGAATTCCCGCCGCGTCCTCAAGGACGGCGGGCCGGATTTCGACGTGGGAAGCGGGCGCTATCATCGGCCTGATTATTGTCAGAGGGGAGGCGTCGGCAAGGTCGCGCGGCGACGGGCCGAGACCCTGAGACGCGCTTTTGCGCCTGTGCTAGACTGATCGCGCGAGAGAGCAGCTTCCTCGCCGATGAAAGAGGAGCGTTGGAACCATGGGATCGGCCGCCCGGGTCACGTCCGCCGCCGAGGGGCTGCCGCGCCGGCGCTTCACGGTCGCCGAAGTGGAGGCGATGGTCGCCGCGGGGGTGATGGAAGAGGACGAGCGCATCGAACTGATTGGGGGGGAACTGGTTCCGATGTCGCCGAAGGGAAGCCGAGCACGAGGTCCTGAAGCGAGCGCTACTCGATCGATGGTATCGAGCCCGGCCTGAAGAGGTTCGATCTTGGTCCCCGAGACCACCTTTCGCCTCAGTGAGGACACCTATCTCGAGCCCGACGTTGTCATCTATCCCCGCACGACGGGCATCAGAGGGCTCGGCGCGAGCAATGTTTTGCTCGTGGTGGAGATCGCCGACTCCTCGCTCCGCTACGACATCGGCCGTAAGGCGGCGCTTTACGCCAGCTTCGGCATCCGCGAGCTTTGGGTTATTGACGCCGTTCGACTGACGACCCGCGTTTTCCGAGAGCCAGCAGCGGACGGCTATCGCAACGCGAGCGACTTCGGCCCCGCCGACAGGCTCACGCCCCTTATCGCGCCACAGGCTTTCGCGCTCAGGCTAGATGAGCTCGAGCTAACCTGACACGCGGCGGCGGGAGACTGCTCTCCTTCTCCCTCGCGCCGCGGCGGCCGTCACGATCAGATCACGTCGACGATCTCGTCGATCGATGTGTCGGCGATCTTCTTGTCCAGCACGATTTTGCCTCTCGCCATGGCGACGACGCGTTGGCAGGAGACGAAGACATGATGGAGATTGTGGCTGATGAGAATGGCTGTCACGTTCTGAGCCGCGAGGCCCTTGACGAAGCCGAGCACCTTCGATGTCTCCCGGACGGAGAGATGATTGGTCGGCTCGTCGAGAATGAGAACCTTCGACTTGAAGTACATGGCGCGAGCGATGGCGACGCCCTGACGCTGGCCGCCGGACAGCTCCGCGACCAGGGTGTCCGGCGATCTCAGATGAAGGTCGACGTCCGCGATGGCGCGGGTGGAATCCTCGCGCATCTTGCGCTGATCCATGATTCCGACGCCCGCCACTGAAACCGTTAATGGTTCGCGGCCGATGAAGAGATTGCGAGCGACCGTCATGTTCGGGACGAGCGAGTTATACTGATAGACGGTCTCGATCCCGAGCCGCATCGCCGACTTCGGCGACCGAAGCGCAGCGGGTCGACCCTCGACCCGGATCTCGCCGCTGTCAGGAAGCTCGACCCCGGAAAGCACTTTGATGAGGGTCGATTTGCCAGCCCCATTGTCGCCGACGAGTCCGATGGCTTCGCCGGGTTCGATATCGAGGTCAATGCCGTTGAGGGCGTGAACGCCCGAATACCATTTGTGGAGGCCCCTGATCGATATGATCGGCGTGGGCACCTTTCACACCTCCAGCTTGATTCGGCGCGCGGTGCGCCTGAGCCACGAATTGCCGACAACCGCAAACACGGTCAGCGCGCCGATCGCGAATTTGAACCAATTGGCGTCGATGCGCGAAAGGACAAGACCGTTGTCGATCACGCGAATCAGAAGCGCGCCGACGACGGCGCCGAAGACGGTTCCTACGCCTCCCGTGAGCGCCACCCCGCCAATCACCGAACCCGCGATCGCCTGCAATTCCAGGGTCTCGCCCAAATTGGGAAAGGGCGACTTCAGGCGAAAGACCTGAACCGTTCCTGCAAGGCCGGCGAGGATCGAGCACATCATGAAGCAGGTGAACTTGACCCGCGTGACGGGAATGCCCATCGATCGCGCCGCCTCGATGAACCCTCCCGTCGCGCTGATCCAGTTGCCGAAGTTCGTCCTCGACATGATCGCCGAAGCGAGCAGAACAAGCGCCACGAACCAGAGGAACGAAGCCCGGAAAAGGCCGCCGCCGATGAAGTCGGTGAACAAAGCCATCGGCACCTTGTCCACCGCCAGCAAAGGGGGGAAGCCGCCGGACATCACGATGGTCAGCGAACGCACCATGAAGAGCATTCCAAGGGTCGTGATGAAACTCGGAATATCGAACCTCAGTGTGATGAAGGCGTTGAGAAAGCCGATGATCGCGCAGATCAAGACGCCGACCGCGAACGCCGGCCAGAATGGCGCGCCAGCATTCAGCATAAGCGCAATGCTCATCGGCATGATCGCGAAAACCGAGCCGACCGAGAGATCGAATTCGCCGCAAATCATCAGCATGGCGAACCCGATCGTCACCGCCCCGACCTCGGGCAGCAGACCGAGCACGCCACGGATGTTCTGATACGAGAGGAAAATGCCGTTCGAGCGGACTTCGAAGAACGCCGTCAACACGACGAGGAGGAGGATCCCGGCGAGCTCGGGCTTCTCCAGATAAATCTTCAGCGCTCTTTTCATTGGGTCTTCGGCCGCGTGGCGATGAGAGCAAGTTGCAATCTGGTCAAACCGCCATCGTCATCGCGAGCGCAAGCGAAGCGATCCAGGGGAACGTAAGGCGTCCTACGGTCCCCTGGATCGCCGCGTCGCCATAGCCCGTCGAAGACGGGCGTCTTTCGACGCCCTATGGCTCCTCGCGATGACGATTCCACGCAAACGCGACGTGCTCTAGGACAAGCTCTTTAGCGGAGGCCCTTTGCGGCCATCGCGGCGATCGAGTCCGCCTGGCTTGGAACCACAAGACCGTTTCCGGTGTCGATGTCCGAGGGCGCAAGGCCGACGGTCTTCGCCAAATAAACTTCCATGACCGGCATGAAGCCCTGCATGTAGGGTTGCTGGTCGGCGTGAGCCTGGATGTAGCCGGACTTCATTTCCTGCAGGACGTCGGACTCGACGTCGAAGCCGCCGACGATGATCTTTCCGGGCGGAATGCCGCGGTCCTTCAACCATTGCGCCACGGCGACGTCGAGCGAGCCCGTCTCGATATAGGCTGTCGTGTCAGGATGCGCGTTGAGGTAGGCGCCGACGCGATCCGATGTGGTGGCGGGATCCGCGCCGACGTCCAATTTGGTGATCGTAAGCTGGCGTCCCGGATTGGCCGCCTTGAAGTCATCGAGCGCCTTCACAACGCCTGCGGCGCGCTGTTCGGACCAGTTGGCGCCGGGAACGTTAACGCCGACCAGGACATTGATCGGCCCCTCTTTGGGGAACAGGGTTTCGAGCTGTTTCGTCAGGGCGATGCCGGAGGCCAAAAACGCCGGACCAATGTAGGACTGGCGCGCATTGTGACCTGGAGTGACGTCGTCGTTGTTGATCGCGATGACGATGATGCCCTTGGCTCGCGCGTCCGCGACAACCTTGGTGAACGCGTTGTTGTCCGGAATCGTCAGGATCAAGGCGTCGGGATTGGTGGCGAGCGCCGCATCGACGTTGGTCAGCTCTTCCTGAACCGACATGTTCGTGTTGGTGAAGACCATTTGACAGTCGGCCTGGATCTTGCCGCAGGCGTCTTCAAAGCCCTTCTTGACCGGCTGCCAGAATTCGTTCGCGGTCGAGCCGTGAATGACCATGACGATTTTGATTGGATCGGCCGCCGCTGGAGCGGCGACTGCCGCGGCAAATCCAAGCACCCCGAGTCCGAGCGCCAAGCCCCTCATTGATGTCCTCCCCGATTTTTGTGCGGCTTATTAGGTCGAGCCGTTTGCGAGTCGTAATGATCTTTCAACGGCGCCGCAAGCTCGCGCGGCGCAGCCGCTGATCCACGGGCGGGGCGCAACAAAGGCGACGAGCGCGACGGCGCCGCCTGCTTATGATAGGCTGAACGGGCGACCGGCGAACCGCGAGGAGATTTTGAGCCATGGGATCCGTCGCTCGAGTGACATCCGCCGCAGAGGGGCTGCCGCGCCGGCGCTTTACGGTCGCCGAAGTGGAAGCGATGGTCGCCGCCGGGGTGATGGAAGAGGACGAGCGCGTCGAACTGATCGGAGGGGAGCTCGTTCCGATGTCGCCAAAGGGAAGCCGCCACGAAGTCGTCAAGAGTGCGCTGGTCGATCGCTGGATATCGAGCGCGCCCGGTCGACTTGCCGCGTGGCTCAGGAGACCACCTTTCGCCTCAGCGAAGACACCTATCTTGAGCCCGACGTTGTCATCTATCCGCGGACGAGCGGCCTCCAAGGGCTGACTGGCGCGAGCGTTCTGCTCGTGGTCGAGATCGCCGATTCCTCGCTCCGTTACGACACCGGCCGTAAGGCGGCGCTTTACGCCAGCTTCGGCATTCGAGAGCTTTGGGTGATCGACGCGGTTCGACTGACGACGCGGGTGTTCCGAGAGCCCGCGGCGGACGGCTACCGCAATGCAAGCGATTTCGGCCCTGCCGACAGGATCACGCCCCTGATAGCGCCTGAGGCCTTCGCGCTCAGCTTGGATGAGCTAGAGCTAAGCTAAAACTTCCGCTCACGCCTGCTTCTTGAGCTTCACCACATTGTGCAGCGTCGCGTCCGCCGTCTCGAAGAAGCGCCGAACGCCGCGCGCGGCCTGACGGATGCGTTGCTCGTTCTCGACCAGCGCGAGGCGCACGTAATCGTCGCCATGCTCGCCGAAGCCGACGCCCGGGCGCGACCGCGACGTCGGCCTTCTCGATCAAAAGCTTCGAGAATTCGAGGCTGCCGAGATGGCGGAAGCGCTCCGGCACGGGAGTCCAGGCGAACATCGACGCGCTCGGCTTGTCGATCGCCCAGCCGGCGGCGGCGAAGCTCTCGATCATCACGTCGCGCCTGCGCTTATAGGTCGCGCGCATCTCGCGCACGCAATCGTCGGGGCCGTTCAGCGCCGCGGCGGCAGCGACCTGGATCGGCGTATAGGCGCCATAGTCGAGATAGGATTTGACCCGCGCGAGCGCCGCGAGCAGCCGCTCGTTGCCGACCGCGAAGCCGATCCGCCAGCCCGCCATCGAAAAGGTCTTCGACATCGAAGTGAACTCGACCGCGACCTCGAAGGCGCCGGGCGCCTGCAGGATCGACGGAGGCGGCTCGTCTTCGAAATAGACTTCAGCGTAGGCGATGTCGGACAGCACGAAAATCTCGTGCTTCTTCGCGAACAGCACCAGGTCCCGATAGAAATCGAGGGAGGCGACCATCGCCGTCGGGTTGGACGGATAGCAGACCACGACCGCGATCGGCTTCGGGATCGAATGCGCGATCGCGCGCTCGAGCGCAACGAAGAATTCGGGGCCCGGCTCAGCCGGCACCGAGCGGATGACGCCGCCGGCCATCAGGAAGCCGAAGGCGTGGATCGGATAGGAGGGGTTCGGGACCAATACGACATCGCCCGGCGCGGTGATCGCCTGGGCCATGTTGGCGAAGCCTTCCTTCGAGCCGAGGGTCGCGACCACTTGCGTCTCGGGATCGAGCTTGACCCCGAACCGGCGCGCGTAATAGCCGGCCTGAGCGCGGCGCAATCCGGCAATGCCCTTCGAGGCCGAATAGCGGTCGGTGCGCGGCTTGCCGACCGTTTCAACGAGCTTATCGATCACATGCTTGGGCGCGGGCAAATCCGGATTGCCCATGCCGAGATCGACGATGTCGGCGCCGGCGGCGCGGGCCTTGGCCTTGAGCTTGTTGACCTGCTCGAAGACATAAGGCGGCAAACGCCGCACCCGGTGAAAATCGCTCATCGCAGCTGCTGGCCTTAGGTGTTATCCCGATTCGTCGACCGATGCGCCGACACGGCCCTGTAGCATCGGAAGACCAACGCCGGCAAACCGATATCGGCTATTGCTGGCCGCTGGGCGCGTTCGGTTTCGGCTTTTTTTGCGCCGCCTGCTGCTCCGCCATCGCCTTGGCGGCCGGCGCAAAGCCCTGTCGCAGCGTGTCGTGCTGCTTCTGGACCCCGTCGAGGTCGCCTTTGACCGCCTTGAGTTCATCGCTCTTCAAAGGCGGCCTCGCAGGCTCGGGCGGCGGCTGGAACACAGGAATATAGTCGGGGTCGGCGCCCGGCCGCGTCTTGTTGACAAAATCGGCCTGCGGCCCGACGTCGGTCGCGAACCCAAACACCTTGAACGCCTGTTTCAAGATGCTGTCCTGCTGCTGCGCATAAACATCCGAGCCGGAAGCGAAGAGCGCGGCAAGGGCGAGGAGCCCGGCCAATCCGATCCTCCCGACGCCGGGTCCGGCGCGTTCGGCACAAATCGTGCAAAACATCTTTCTGTCCGAAAAGTGTTGTTGGCTTCGCGGACAGGTACTGACCTATTATGACCAAAACGGGACTAAGCCTCCCGCCCGGACTCGACAGGAAACGCTCATTATGGCCAAGACCCCAAGCCAGCCAAGGGCGCGCGGCAAATCCAAGCCGCCAAGGCCGCGGCCGCAAGATCCGCCGCCAGCCGCGCCAAGCGACAGCCGCCCGGCGACGGACCCGCCCCCCAGCTCAAAAAGTCTGGCGCGAAAACCGCAAGTCGGCGAAACGAGCCGCCGGCCCCCAAGGCGGCGGCCGCCAAAGCGCGAGTCTCGGCGCCTGTTCCGAAAATAAAGTCGTCGGCTCCTAAGCGGCGCCAGGCCGAGCGGCGACAGCCAACCGAAATCCCGGCCGCCCCCGCTCCTGCGCAGCCCATTCGCTTGACCGCCCCCGCCGCGTCACCCGAGCCGGCGAGGGACGCTGCGCCGCCTCCGGCAGCCGCTGCTGATGCGTCCAGCACGAGTACGAGCGGCCAACAGCCTGCCCTCGATGTGGAGGCGCTCGCACACAACATCGCGCAGGCGATCGAGCAGGGCGGCAAGGCGCTGGCCGCCTATATCGCTCCGAGGCAGAGCGGCGAGATCAAGACCACGGTCGCCGCCGAGATCGGTGAAATGGCGCGCTCCATCGGTCGGGTGGTCGATTATTACATGGCCGATCCCCAGCGGGCGTTCGCGGCGCAAACCGCGCTATCCAAGCAGTTCGTCGACCTCTGGGCTTCCACCTTGCAGCGCCTCCAGGGCGAACAGGCGCCGCCGATCGCCGCGCCCGACACCGGCGACAAGCGCTTCGCCGACGCCGCGTGGCGCGACAATCCGTATTTCGATTTCATCAAGCAGGCCTACGTGCTGACGGGGCGCTGGGCCGACGATCTGGTCAAGCGCGCCGACGAGCTCACGCCGCACGATCGCGAGAAGGCGCAATTCTATCTGCGGCAGGTCACCGCGGCGCTCTCACCCTCGAACTTCCTCGCCACCAATCCGGAGCTTCTGCGCACGACACTCGCCGAGAGCGGCGAGAACCTGGTGCGAGGCTTGAAGATGCTGGCCGAGGACATCCACGCAGGCCATGGCAACTTGCGCATTCGCCAGTCGGACGCACGCGCGTTCAAGCTCGGCGTCAACATGGCCGCGACACCGGGCAAAGTGGTGTTCCGCAATGCGCTGATGGAGCTCATCCAGTACGAGCCGACCACGGCTCAAGTCTATAAGCGTCCGCTGCTGATCGTGCCGCCGTGGATCAACAAATTCTACATCCTCGACCTCAATCCCGAGAAGTCGTTCATCCGTTGGGCGGTCGCGCAGGGCTTGACCGTGTTCGTCATCTCCTGGGTCAATCCCGACGAGCGCCATGCCGACAAGGACTTCGACAGCTATATGCGCGAGGGCGTCCTCACCGCCCTCGACTGCATCGAGCAGGCGACAGGCGAACGCGAAGTCACAGCGGTTGGCTATTGCGTCGGCGGGACACTCGTCGCCGCTACCCTTGCCTATATGGCTGCCGGCGGCGACAGGCGCATCGCCAGCGCGACCTTCTTCGCGACCCAGATCGACTTCGCCGACCCCGGCGAACTCAAGGTGTTCGTCGACGCGGAGCAATTGAAGGCGGTCGAGGAGCGGATGGCCGAGCGCGGCTATCTCGAAGGCTCGGCGATGGCCACCGCGTTCAATATGCTGAGGCCGAACGACCTCATCTGGTCCTATTACGTCAACAATTATCTCAAGGGCAAAGAGCCGATGCCATTCGACTTGCTGGTCTGGAATTCGGACTCGACCCGCATGCCCGCCGCCAATCACAAGTTCTATTTGCGCCACTGCTATTTGCAGAACGATCTGTCGAACGGGCGGATGGAGCTGAGCGGCAGGACGCTCGACCTCAAGAAGGTAACCGTACCGGTCTATGAATTGGCCACGAAGGAAGACCACATCGCCCCTGCCCGTTCGGCGTTCACTGGGGCCAAATGCTTTGGCGGCCCGGTGCGCTACGTGATGGCGGGGTCCGGCCATATCGCCGGCGTCGTCAATCCGCCGACAAAGCCGAAGTACCAGTACTGGTCGGGCGGGCCGCCGGAGGGCAAGTTCGACGATTGGGTCGCGAAGGCCAAGGAGACGCCTGGCTCCTGGTGGCCCGACTGGCTCGCCTGGTTGACCGCGCAGGCGCCGGAGAAAGTCCCCGCCCGCAAGCCCGGCGAGGGAAAGCTCGAAGCTCTATGCGACGCGCCAGGGGACTATGTGCGAGTGAAGTCGTAGCGACATAGAGTGACAGCTGCTTTGCAGCTGAAAACACAACCTTCAAGGTTGCGGGGCCATTCTCAACGATGCAGGTTAGCGCGGCTCTCGAGCGGCGCGCGTCGCTGTCCATTTGCCGAAAATCCTGCGATAGAGGACACTATCAATTCTCCTGATGGAGCCGCTTACGCGCAATGTCGCTCACCCGGTCCGAGCCTGGAGAGCCTCCCTTTGCGCCGGAGCCTCTCAGCGCCATGCTCGTTTTGCCCGAGCTGGTCCGACCAACGTTTCGTGGCCAGCCTGATCTCGATCGCGGCCACCATTGGGTCATTCTTGCCGCGATCGTGGGAGTTCTCGCGGCCGCGCTAATTTACGTTGTTTTCAGCATCTACGGCGACATGACACAGAGCGGGTCGATTGTCCCGTCGCTGGCGCCTTACTTCGCGATCTTCCTCGCCTTGCTGATCGCGCTGAGCTTTGAATTCATCAACGGCTTCCACGACACCGCCAACGCCGTCGCAACCGTGATCTACACCCATTCGCTGCCGCCGCAGGCCGCGGTCGTCTGGTCGGGGCTCGCGAATCTCGCCGGCGTTTTGGCCTCCTCTGGCGCGGTCGCCTTCGCCATTATCGCCCTGCTCCCGGTTGAACTCATTCTGCAGGTGGGGCGTAGCGACGGCATCATCATGGTATTCTCGCTGCTCTTCGCCGCAATCACATGGAATCTCGGAACCTGGTATCTCGGACTGCCGGTGTCGAGTTCGCACACCATGATCGGATCGATCATCGGCGTGGGCGTCGCCAACGCCCTTATTTACGGGCGTGACGGCACAAGTGGGGTCAACTGGTCGAGAGCCGTCGAGATCGGGTATTCGCTTCTTCTTTCGCCGTTGTTTGGTTTTGGGATCGCCGGCGCCCTCATTCTGGCGATCCGGTTTGGGTTCGGCAGCGACAAGATTCAGCCCACGGCAAGCGACCAACCCCCGCCATGGCGGACGCGCGGCATCCTCGTTCTCACCTGCACCGCGGTCAGCTTCTTTCACGGCGCCAATGATGGGCAGAAGGGGATGAACCTCGTGATGCTGATCCTGATCGGCACGATCCCGAACGCCTATGCGCTGAACCGGAGTCTTTCTCCGAGCCAGATCGAGCGCTTCGAGGCCACGTCCAAAACGGCGAGTCAGGTGATCGCGAACAAGGCAAGCGGCTACGACATTATTGGCGATCCCCGGTCAGCCGTAGAACTTTACGTGTCGCGTCACGCGATCGACGAGGGCACCTTTCCGTCCTTGGCGATTCTGGTGCGGACGGTCGGCGAGGAGTTCAAGCAATACGGCTCGATCGGCAGAATGCCGCCGAGCCTCGTGGCCGAGATCCGGAACGATATGTACCTCGTGTCCGAATCCTTGCGGCTTCTCATGCGGGATCGGTCCAGCGACCTCAGCGCGGACGACATCGCCAAGCTCCGCGATTATCAGAGGGCGCTCGACCAGGCGACGAAGTTCATCCCGCTCTGGGTCAAAATCGTCGTCGCAATCGTGCTCGGCGCCGGCACGATGATCGGCTGGAAGCGCATCGTGATCACCGTCGGCGAGCGGATCGGCAAGGCCCGACTGAGCGTGGCTCAGGGCGCCTGCGCGGAGATCACGGCGGCGGCCACGATCGCTGTCGCAGACGGGTTCGGCCTGCCCGTGTCGACGACACATGTGCTCTCGTCGGGCATCGCCGGAACGATGACGGCAAGCGGCGCCGGCCTGCAATGGCGGATGGTGCGCAACATCCTGCTTGCGTGGGTGTTCACCCTGCCGGCCGCGATGATTCTTTCCGGTGGGCTCTATTGGATTCTCTCGCGCTATTTAGCAGCACAACTTTTACGATGAGCGGCTGACGGGAAGTCGGTATCGGAGACCGTCCGGGCAAAGGTCGTTGATAGGAGGAATAAGCGATGCTTTACGGACTGGCGCTATTGGCCGGCATCGTGGCCGGCTCGCGAACTTTCACAGGGCCGGCCGCGGTGAGCTGGGCGGCGAGACTGGGCTATCTTAATCTCGACGGCTCCTGGCTCGCGTTCATGGGCTACACCTGGACGCCCTGGATCTTCACTCTGCTAGCCATCGTCGAAATGGTCGGCGATCAGCTGCCCTCGACGCCGAGCCGAAAAGTCCCCATGCAGTTCGGCGCCCGCATTGTCGGCGGCGCCCTGTCAGGCGCGACGCTCGGCGCGGCGGGCGGCTCGTGGATCATTGGCCTTATAGCCGGCGTGATCGGCGCGGTGATCGGGACCTTCGGCGGCGCGGAAATTCGCAGCTACATGGCGAAGGCGTTTGGGCGCGACACGCCCGCAGCCTTCATTGAAGACGCCGGCGCCATCATCCTTGGGCTCATCATCATCTGGGCGCTGCGATGAACCGCCATTTCGATGCGATCGTGATCGGCGCCGGGCAGGCTGGACCGCCGATGGTCGGCCGGCTTGCGGCGGCGGGCCAGAAGGTCGCGCTCATCGAGCGCGATCTGATCGGTGGGACTTGCGTCAACACCGGCTGCACGCCGACCAAGACGCTGGTCGCGAGCGCCTATGCGGCTCATCTCGCGCGGCGCGGCGCGGATTTCGGCGTGAAGGTCGGGCCGGTCGGCATTGATTTCGCCGCCGTCATGGCGCGCAAGAACGCCGTGGTCGGCAACTCCCGCTCCCATCTTACGACCTGGCTGCAAGGCATGGCGAATTGCACTCGTCATCCACGGATCACGCGCGCTTCCTTTCCCCAACCACAATCGCCGTTGGCGACGACGTGCTCGAGGCGGAATGCTTCTTCATCAACGTCGGCGGCCGAGCGGTCATTCCCGACTTTCCGGGTCGCGATCAGGTGAGGACGCTGACCAACACGACATTGCTTGAACTCGACGCCCTGCCCCGGCGCCTTGTTGTCGTTGGCGGGAGCTACGTCGGGCTCGAGTTCGCGCAAGTCTTTCGGCGGTTCGGAGCCGAGGTCACGGTGGTGGAAAAGGCGAAGCGGCTCGTTTCGCGCGAGGACGAGGAAGTCTCGGATGCGATCCGCGAAATCCTGGAGGCGGAAGGCATTGAGATCCGGCTTGAATCGGAATGCATTCAATTCGAACCGCGCGGCGCGGAGATCGCGGTCGGCGTCAATTGCACATCTGGCGAACCCGAGGTTCTAGGTTCGCATGTGCTGCTCGCCGTCGGCCGTCGCCCGAACACTGACGATCTCGGGCTCGAGGCCGCGGGCGTGAAGGTCGACCCACACGGCTATATCGTCGTCGACGAATCCTTGAAGACCAACGTTCCGCACATCTGGGCGCTCGGCGATTGCAATGGCCGCGGCGCCTTCACCCACACTTCGTACAATGATTTCGAGATCGCCGCGGCGAACCTGCTCGACGGCGCCACGCGCAAAGTGAGCGATCGCATTCCCGTTTACGCGCTCTATGTCGATCCGCCGCTAGGGCGAGTCGGCCTTACCGAGGCCGAAGCCCGGGCCAAAGGGCATATTGTCCGGATCGGCCGCCGGCCAATGACCCGTGTCGGCCGCGCGGTCGAGAAGGGCGAAACGCAAGGGTTCATGAAGGTCGTGGTCGACCGCGACACCGACGCCATCCTCGGCGCGGCAATTCTTGGCGTCGGAGGCGATGAGGCCGTCCATGGCGTGATCGAAGCAATGGCCGCAGGCGTGACGGGGTCCGCCTATACGCGCGTCGTGGCGATCCATCCCACGGTCTCCGAACTTGTGCCCACGACCTTCGGCGAACTCTCGCCCTGAACACGCTTTGCCGCAGACGAAACGGAGCGGCCTGCCGCTTGCAGCTCAAATCTTTCCAGCCCAACTCTTTGTGCTAGGCTGGTTCAAAATTGTCAGAGGGAGAACGGACATTGCCCGAAGCGTCCCGACCGCCTCCGCGCAATCCTGTTGGATCGCTCGTCATCATCGCAGCCGTGGTCGCGGTCGTCGCCGCGGCCTTCGCCTATACGGCCGGATGGTTTTCGCCGGAGCGCCTGACGCCGCAGAAGCTTGTTGACGGCTTCGCCGGGCCATCAGGACCGCCGCTCGGCCACCGGCGCAATCACGCCAAAGGAATTTGCTTCACGGGCGTGTTCGAGGCGAACGGCGCCGGCTCTGAGCTGTCGCACGCTCAGGTGTTCGCCAAAGGTCAGTATCCCGTAGTCGGCCGCTTCAATCTGGGCACGCCGAACCCGAACGCCGATGATTCCAAGGAGCGCGTGCGGGGCTTAGGGCTCATGATCTCCACGCCGGACGGCCAGGAATGGCGCATGGCGATGATCGACCCGCCGTTCTTCCCCGTTGCATCGGTCGAGGCTTTCCGCGAGCTGCAAATTGCCTCCGCGAGCAAGGAGCCTGACGCGATGGCGAAGTTCGCCGGCGCTCATCCCGAGATTGCGGCCTTCGGCGGCTGGGCGAAGAGCGCGCCCTGGACCGGCAGTTACGCCGAGGAGCCTTACAACGGCCTCAACAGCTTCATTTTCACCGACAGTTCCGGAAATGACCACGCGGTGCGCTGGTCGCTGACGCCCGCGGCGCAGCCAGTTCCGGTCCCGCCCGAGGAGCTCGCGAAGCGAGGGCCGAACTTCCTCGAAACCGAGATTGTCGATCGCATCAAGAGCGGTCCGGCGCGTTGGACGATGCGGGTCACGGTCGCCAACGCGGGAGATCCAACCGCGGACCCCAGCAAGGCGTGGCCGCAAGACCGTCGCAGCGTCGAGGTTGGCGCGCTCACCGTCGACAAGATCGAAGCCGAGGCGGACGGCCCCTGTCGCGACATCAATTTCGATCCGACCGTCCTGCCGGACGGCATAAGGACGTCGGACGATCCGTTCCCCGCCGCCCGCTCGGCGGCCTACAGGGTCTCCTACGACCGCCGCACGGCCGAGGAGAAAGACTATCCGCGAACCGCCACGGGAGCCGCCCAATGACGAACATTCAGCGGACCCGCCCGATCACGATCATTCACCGCTTCAACCCCCTCCAGCGAACGCTGCATTGGCTCATGGCCGTCTGCATTCTGGCGATGCTGTTCATCGGCGTCGGCATGGTGTCGACTGTGGCGTCGGAATATTTGACGCTCGTCAACATTCATAAACCCCTCGGGATCTTGATCCTGATCCTCGCGCTGATCCGTCTCGTTGTGCGTTTGCGCTACGGCGCCCCGCCCCTGCCCCTCGATCTGCCCGAACCCATGAAACTCGCGGCCTATCTCTCGCACTATGCGCTCTACGCGCTCATGATCGCCATGCCGCTGATCGGCTGGGCGATGCTATCGGCCGCGGAATATCCGGTGGTGATATGGCCGAGCATCTGGCTGCCGCAGATCCTGCCGCTGGAGCCGAGCCTGCACACGCTGCTCGTGGAACGCGCATTTCTATCTCGCCTTCCTGTTTTTCGCGCTGATCCTGATGCATCTCGCCGCGGCGCTGTTCCACGCGCTGATCCGCCGCGACGGCGTGTTCGATGCGATGGGGCCCACATTGACGCATGACGAGATCGCGCCGGCGGAGTGAGGCGGCCGACGATTAAAATCGGGGATCAGTAGCTGTTGTCGATCAGAGATCGGTTCAGATCGCGGAGGCATGATGCGATGGGGTCGAACCACGATTGTCATTGCGAGCAAAGCGAAGCAATCCAGGGGATGAGGGGCCGGAGCCGTGGCTCTGGATCGCCGCGTCGCCATAGCCCGTCCGAAAGGACGGGCGTCTTTCGACGCCCTATGGCTTCCTCGCGATGACGATTCCGTCCGAACGCATCTCGCCGTAGCTCCCAGAGGTGGGACAAAGACGGGGGTCCCGAGGATTGCTTTGCCGCATCGCCAAAGCACGCCGCAGCCGCCATCGCCTGACCCACGATGGCTCTTGACGGGAATACCGACCAGTTGGTACGGTGCGGAATGACCGAATCTCGCTACCGATGGGTGATCGTTGCGGCGGGCGGCCTTTTGGGCTGCGTCGCGATCGGAGTCGATGTTCTCGCTGCCCGTTCTGCTGCAGCCCATTGCTCGGGACACCGGCTGGTCGGTGACCGGCGTGTCGAGCGCCATGACCATCGGCTTTCTCGCCATGGCGTTCGGCAGCATGGCCTGGGGCAGCCTCTCCGATCGGTTCGGCCCGCGCGCTATTGTCATGACGGGCGCGATCAGCCTGGCGGTCAGCCTGGCTCTGGCGTCCCAAGCGACATCGCTTCTCGCGTTCCAGCTCATCTTCGGACTTCTCGTGGGCGCGAGCGCGGCGGCGATCATCGTGCCGATGATGGCTTGCGTCACCGGCTGGTTCGACACGCATCGCAGCCTTGCCGTGTCGCTCGTCTCGGCGGGCATGGGCATGGCGCCGATGACCATGGCGCCCTTGGCCGCGTGGCTCGTCTCGGCTATGAGTTGGCGAACCACGCTCGAGATCCTCGCCGCGATCGCCGCTCTCCTCATGATCCCGGCGGCGCTTCTGGTGCGCAGACCGCCGGCGCTCCTCAACGCCAGCGCCGCGCCGGACGGCGAGCCCCAATCCGGCATGTCCGTCGGCGAGGCGTTGCGCACTCCGCAATTCGTCGTGCTCGTGCTCACCAACTTCTTCTGCTGCGCCACGCATTCCGGCCCGATCTTTCATACCGTGAGCTACGCGCAAACCTGCGGGATCCCGCTCGTGGCCGCCGTCTCGATCTACAGTGTCGAGGGGCTTGCAGGCATGGGCGGGCGGATCGGCTTCGGCTTGCTTGGCGATCGGTTCGGCGCCAAGCGCATTCTGGTCCTCGGCCTGCTTGCGCAGGCGTTTGGCGCCCTCGCCTACGTCTTCGCCCGAGGCTTGGGCGAGTTCTATACCGTCGCCGCGATCTTCGGCTTCATCTACGCGGGCGTCATGCCGCTCTACGCGGTTCTGGCGCGCGAAACCTTCCCGCTCCGGATGATGGGAACCGTCATCGGCGGCACGGCGATGGCGGGCAGCCTCGGCATGGCGCTGGGACCGCTGGCCGGAGGGCTCATCTATGACGCTCTCGCCAGCTACACATGGCTCTATGTCGGCTCCTGGGCGATGGGGATCGGCGCCTTCCTGATCGCCTCGACCTTCAGGCCCTTGCCGAAGGACGAGCCGGCGTTGGCGCCGGCGCCCGCGTGAGCACACGCTGACGTTGGAAGCGGCGCCGGAACCGCCTTCAATAGCAACTGATGAACTCGCGATAGACCCAGCCTTCTCCATTTGTCTCGTAGGCGACATACGCCCAGGGCTTGCCTTGGTGGTCCGCGCCCGTCCGCAGGACCCCGACGATCTCGCCGTTGTGAAGCGCGCCGATGACCTTGCCGTCAAATCGCCGCACGTTCAGCGGCGTCCCGGTCGGATCGGTGACCATGCAGCGCTGCGAGGCCGACGCGGGGTCGAGCGAGATCATGAAAAAGATGGCGCTGATGTCCGACAGAGTCGCCCGCAAAATCGCTTGCGCCAATGAGCCCTCCCACGTCTACAGTGCTTAAGGGCGAAGACCAACACGCAGCCAGCCGACCCGTAACTGTCATGCCCGCGAACGCGGGCATCCAGTCAGGGACTCACGATCCTCTAGATTCCCGCTTGCGCGGGAATGACAACACCGCCGACTTCAATATGGAAGCGCGTTGCTTTGGGCGCGGACTGATACCCCTTCCGTATCGAGCACAAGCCTCACATGATCGAGCTACACCGTCAGCCCTCGAACCTATTGTTCTTCGGAAAGCCCTTGGGCGGCAGGCGGCCGGCCTCGGCGCGATTGCCGATCCAGTCTTTAAGCTCAGGCCTGGCGACGGTGAACGTGCGTCCGGCTGAGTCGCGCCAGGTGAGGCCCTCCGCGATGGCGAAGACCCTGGCGTCGGAAATGCCGCCGTCCTTATAGCGCTGAAGCCGCGTTCCCTTGCCGCGCGCCATTTCGTTGAGCTGGGCAAACGGGAAGACGAGGAGCTTGCGGTTCTGCCCGATGATCGCGACGTGGTCGCCGGCGGCGGGAACGATAAGCGCAGCCATCGCCGGCGCCGTGACGTTGAGCACCGCCCTGCCCTTGCGGGTCGAGGACAGAAGCTCGTCGTCGCCGACGACAAAGCCGTTGCCGTCGCTCGACGCGATGAGCCGCTTCACGCCCGGCGCGTAAGCCCAGACGGCGACGATCGAAGCGCTCTCGTCGATGTCGGCCATGAGACGGATCGGCTCGCCCTGCCCTCGTCCGCCCGGCAATTTGGCAGCCTCGAGCGTGAACACCTTGCCGTCGCTCGCCAGCACCAGAATCTTCGAGGTCGTTTCGGCGAAGAACGCGGTCTTCAAGCCGTCGTCGCCTTTGAACGTAGCCGTAGAGAGATCGGCGACCTGGCCTTTCATCGCGCGGATCCAGCCCTTCTGCGACACGACGATGGTCAGGGGTTCGCGCTCGATCATCGCCTCGGCGAGATCGGCGACGATGACGTCCGGCGCGGCTTCGAAACTGGTGCGCCGCCGGCCGAGCTTGGTGTCGGGACCGAATTTCTTTTTGACGTCGCGGATCTCGACCGCGATCATCTGCCATTGCTTCTTATCGCTGGCGAGCAGCGCCTCGATCGTCGCTTTCTCCTTGCTCAGGTCGTCCTGCTCTTTGCGCAGCGCCATTTCCTCGAGGCGGCGCAGGCTTCGTAGGCGCGTGTCGAGAACGTAGACGGCCTGCAGCTCGGTCAGGCTGAAGCGGACTTTCAGCGCCTCTTTCGGGTCATCGTCCTCGCGAACGATACGGATCACCTCGTCGAGGTTGAGAAAGACGATGATCATGCCGGCGAGCAGTTCGAGCCGCTTGTCGATCGCCGCCAACCGGTGACGCGAGCGCCGCACCAGCACGTTGCGGCGATGATCGAGCCATTGCCTGAGCGCTTCGCCAAGCGAAACGACCCTGGGCGTCACGCCGTCGACCAGCACATTCATGTTGACCGACACCCGCGCCTCGAGCTCGGTCAGCCTGAACAGGGATTCCATTAGCGTTTCGGGCTCGACCGCGCGGGTGCGCGGCTCGAGCACGATGCGCACGTCCTCGGTCGATTCGTCCCGGACGTCGGCGAGCAGCGGAATCTTGCGCTCGTTGAGAAGGTTGGCGATCTGCTCGATCAGCCGGGACTTCTGCACGCCGTAGGGAATTTCACTGACGACCGCGACCCAGCCGCCACGCCCCGTATCCTCCTTCGTCCAGCGTGCGCGCACACGAAAAGCGCCGCGGCCGGTCCGGTAGGTTTCGATGATCGCGGACTTGTCGTCGATGACGAGGCCGCCGGTCGGGAAATCCGGACCCGGCACGAAAGTGGCGAGCGCTTCGGCATCGGCGTCGGGATGGGCGATGAGATAGAGCGCAGCGTCGCAAAGTTCGGCGATGTTGTGCGGCGGAATCGACGTCGCCATGCCGACCGCGATGCCCTGCGAGCCGTTCGCGAGCAGGTTCGGCACCGCCGACGGCATGACGATCGGCTCTTTGGCGTCGCCCGAGTAATTGTCGCGCCAATCGACCGAGTCTTCGTCGACGCCCTCCATGATGAGGCGCGCCACATCGGTCATGCGCGCTTCGGTGTAGCGATAGGCGGCCGCATTATCGCCGTCGATGTTGCCGAAATTGCCTTGGCCTTCGACGAGCGGATAGCGCGAGACGAAGTCCTGCGCGAGACGCACCAGCGCCTCGTAGATCGCCTGGTCGCCATGCGGATGGAACGAGCCCATCACGTCGCCAACGATCTTCGCGCATTTCTTGAAGGCCGTGCCGGGGTCGAGCCTGAGGATGTGCATGCCGTAGAGAATGCGGCGGTGCACGGGTTTCAGTCCGTCGCGAGCGTCGGGAAGCGCCCGGCCCATGATGGTGGAAAGGGCATAAGCGAGATAGCGCTCCTCGAGCGCATCGCGCAGGTTGATGTCGATCGGGACCGAAGGCGGCGCCGGGGGCGGCGGAACGGGTTTGGCCATGGGTTGCGGGTTACCCTGAGGCTTGAGTCGCGGCAAGGCCGACGGGAGATCGTGAGAAGAACCGCCGTTCGCGCTTTGGACGCGAAGTCAGGTCGCCCCTTACCCAACGTCAGGGAACATTCCCCGAACTGGTGAATTTTTCATCCAACCTGCGCCTGTGTTCATGAAAGGACGGGAGTTGCGCAGAAAAATTGCACCTTTGCCCTGTTGCTCAATTTGGCGGCGCCGCCTTGACCGCTGCGCCTGGAGCAAGGGGCTGTTTTGCCATGCTTAACCGTGCCATCCCCACCTTTACCGACCATCCCCACCTTTCGCCATCTTGGTCGAAGCCCTGGGCGAACTCCTCAAATTTGTCGTGAAGTCGCGCTTGCCAGTTGGACCGCGGCGGGAGCAGCATTACATCGCTGAGTTGAGCCGGCGGCATGAGACTTGCTGCGGCGAAGCTCAGCGTGGACTTGAGTTGAAAGGAGGAAGGCTCCCAGGGATTCGGCATCGCTCGACTTAGAAACCCGAAAAGGGGACTGAGATGATCGCTCGAATCGCTGCACTAGTGTTCGCCTTGTCTGCTACTGGCGCAGAGGCGCATGACTATTGGTCTGATGGGAAATCTATTCCCGACTGGGTCAAGGCTTCTTGCTGTGGACCGGCGGACGCCCATCATCTTCGTCCGGAGCAAGTGCACCGGATCTCTGACGACTATTACTCGGTCGATGGCTACGTTCGCCGTATTCCCGTCGGCCAGGCGCTGCCCAGCCAGGACGGCGACTACTGGATCTTCTACCGGGACGACGGCGCCTCTGGTCAATCCGGGGTTTACTGCTTCTTCGTGCCAATGGCCTTCTGATTCCCGTCAAGGGTTGGTAGATCCCGATTGGCGCCGGGAGGCGCTTCGGCTGCATGCTTTCCTGTGAAGCCGCCCCGCCAAGGGGATGACGTGCGGCCTTTAGGCGCCTACATAGCGGGCTCGCGGCCGGAGGTTCGCGGCCCCGGCCCGCGCGCGGCGCCGTCGCCGCCCTGCTAGCCGCGCTTCGAAGCGCGCCTACTGGGGAGAGCCGGCGATGTCGCCGATGATATCGATCGCCGCTGTCACCAAGCGTTACAAGTCGGGCCTCGTCGCCCTCGACGCGATCGATCTGGAGATCGCCAGAGGCGAGATTTTTGCTCTCCTGGGTCCGAACGGGGCCGGCAAGACGACGCTGATCGGGGTCGTCTGCGGTTCGGTGTCGATGACTTCGGGCAAGGTCCTGATCGACGGCCATGACGTGGTTCGCGATTACCGCGCCGCTCGGTCGATCGTCGGCCTCGTGCCGCAGGAGATCGCGCTCGATATTTTCACCACCGTTCGCCGGGCGGCGACGTTCAGCCGCGGGCTGTTCGGCCGGCCGCCAAACCCCGCCTATATCGAACAATTGCTGCGCGACCTGTCGTTGTGGGACAAGCGCGATACGCGGATCGTTGAATTGTCGGGCGGCATGAAACGGCGGGTCATGATCGCCAAGGCGCTCGCCCATGAGCCAGACGTGCTGTTCCTTGACGAGCCGACCGCAGGGGTCGACGTCAATCTGCGACGCGACATGTGGGCGCTGGTTCGGCGCCTGCGCAGCCAGGGCGTGACGGTCATTCTGACCACCCACTATATCGAGGAGGCCGAGGAGATGGCGGACCGGGTGGGCGTCATCAACAACGGCCGGATCATGCTGGTGGACGAGAAGGCGGCGCTCATGCGCAAGCTTGGCAAACGGCGCCTGACGCTCGCGCTGCAGAAACCGCTGCCGACCCTGCCGACGGAGCTCGCCGGTTGGCCGCTCGAACTCGAGGACGACGGCCGTCGCCTCTCCTATCGCTTTTCCGCGGGCGCTGAGGACACCGGGGTGCCGACGCTTTTGCGCCGCCTCAACGAGATCGGCATCGACTTCAAGGATCTCGACACCAGCACAACGACGCTCGAGGACATTTTCGTTGACCTCGTGGGGCGCGCGGCGTGACGGTTTCGGCGATCAACCTGAGCGGCGTCTGGTCGATTTACCGCTCCGAAATGCAGCGCACGCAGCGCACGATTCTGCAAAGCGTCGCGACACCCGTACATCACGACCGCGCTCTATTTTATCGTCTTCGGAGCGGCGATCGGCGGCCGCATTCGCGAAGTGAGCGGGGTCAGCTACGGCGCATTCATCGTGCCCGGCCTCATGATGCTTTCGCTTCTCACGCAGAGCATCTCCAACGCCTCGATTGGCATCTACTTCCCCAAATTCACAGGTCAGATCTACGAGCTCCTCTCGGCCCCGATATCCGCGATCGAGGCGGTCTGCGCCTATGTTGGCGCGGCGGCGACCAAGTCGATCGCGATCGGCCTCATCATTCTTACGACCGCCGCGCTGTTGGTGCCGCTGCGCATCGAACATCCGTTCTGGATGATCGCCTTTCTCGCGCTGACCTCGATCGCTTTCAGCCTGTTCGGCTTCATCATTGGCATCTGGGCCAAGAACTTCGAGCAGCTCGCCGTTATCCCTTCGCTGGTGGTGACGCCGCTTACGTTTCTCGGCGGCGCCTTTTATTCGATCGACATGTTGCCGCCGTTCTGGCGCGCGGTCAGTCTGTTCAATCCCGTGGTCTATCTGATCAGCGGCTTTCGTTGGAGCTTCTATGGCCAGGGCGACGTCAGCGTCGGCGCGAGCCTCGGCTTCACGGCGCTGTTCATCGCCGTTTGCCTCGCGGTTCTGGCATGGATCTTCCACACCGGATGGCGCCTGAAGCCGTGACGCATAACGCGTGGTTGAATTGACCGAAGCGAGGCTTCGGCTTCAATATCGACTGAACATCCCAGCATCGTTGGAGTTTCGTCATGCCTTCAGGCCTTATCATTGTCACCGGAGGTTCGCGCGGCATTGGCGCAGCCATCTGCCGCCGTCTCGCTGCGGACGGCCACGCGGTCGCCGTCAACTACACCGCCGACGCCAAGGCGGCTGAGGCGACCGTGGCGGAAATCAAGAAGTCAGGTGGACGGGCGCAGGCTTTCCAGGCTGATGTCGCCGATTCGGCTCAGCTTCATCGTCTGTTCGAGCAGGCGACGGAAGCGCTGGGGCCGCTCGCCGGCCTCGTCAACAACGCCGGCGTCTCCGGGCGCTTCGCCACGACCGACGAGCGAGAGGCTGCGGAACTGACACAGCTTTTTCAGATCAATGTGATTGGGACCATCCTCGCCTGCAAAGAGGCCGTGCTTCGGCTCTCGACCAAGCACGGCGGGAGCGGCGGGGCGATCGTCAACATTTCGTCGATCGCCGCGAGGCTTGGCGGCCTGCCAGGACTGGCGTCCTATGCGGCGACCAAGGGGGCGGTCGAGAGCTTCACCAAGGGCCTCGCAACCGAAGTCGGGCCCGAGGGCATCCGGGCCAACGTCGTCGCGCCCGGCTTCACCGCAACCGACATGAACCGCGACCAGCCTTGCCCAGCCGTCCTTCCGCGAGCGCATCGAGGGGATGACTCCGTTGCGCCGCGTCGGCGCGCCCGAGGAGATAGCGGAGGCCGCAGCCTGGCTCATTTCGCCCGCGGCCGCGTTTGTCACCGGCAGCGTGGTGACGGTCTCCGGCGGACGTTGAGCGAGCTGCTTTTGGATTGAGGCGGCCGAAGGGCAACGGCGCGGACGACAATCTATTGCAGAAAATCAGAAATTGAGTTAAGCTTGGCTCATGAGCAATCCTGCGCTTCCGCATGCCAGACCGCGGGGCTCCCGTTCCGGCGCTTCCGTGCCTGCGGAAAAAGCGCGAGGAAAAATTCTTCCCGCTAAAATCCGCGTAACCCATTGAAAAGTCTCGATTCGGACGAGAGAATCCAAGGAAATCCAAGGAAATCCAACCCTCATCAGCGGGGTCTTCGCAGCGAAACGGCCAGGGGCCAAGAAAACCCAAAGGGATCGACCGGACCGGACGCCGCGGCCCGCTGCCGAGAACGGAGCCAAACCAGACTCCATCCGACGCGGAAAGCCGCTGCTACTCCCCTCGCCGGGCCGCGGCCGCCCATTCGAGCGCGGCGTTCTCGTCGGCGTGAGCGAATTGGCGAATGCCGACGGGCGAAGCCTTAAAGCTGTTGAGCGTCGCTCCGTCCATCTGTTCGGGGTCGACGACGACAGCGAGCTTGACCAACGACTTGTGAGCGAGCGCGGAGGTCGCAAGTCCGCGCGCCAATTCTGCGAAATCGCCGCCAAAATCCGGGGCGATAATCACGACGAGGCCGGTCGCGGCTTCTCCCACAGCCGCGTTGATCGCCGCCTCGACATCCTGAGCCTCGACCGCGCCGCTCGCGCGTAACGCGACGGTCTGCGCTGGCCCGTCCTGCACCCGCTCCAACATCGGCTGCTCACTCGTCTCGCCGCTCTTCCAGCGATCAGATTTCCCCCTAAGCCCCCTTAGCAGATCAGCGGTCGTTGTCGCGAGCAAAGATGATCGGGAAGTGACCAACGTCAACTCGCCGCAGAGCGTTGCGCCAAGCTACCCGGCGGCGAGGCGCTTGGCGAAGGTCTCCAAGTTGACCGCGCCGCGGCGGTGCGTCCCCTCGCCGATCTTGTGGACGCCGTCATGCGCTTCGACCGCGAGCAGCATAGAACGGGCGGAGACTTCCAGGACCCGTGCGGTGGCGACGACTGTGCGTCCGACCGGAGTCGGCGCGAGATGGCGCACATTGACTTCGCTGCCGACGGTCACCCAGCCCGCGGGCAAATGCGGCGCCGCAGCCGCCGCGGAAGCCATCTCCATCGCCAGGATCATCATTGGGGTGCCGAAGACGAACGGCATGCCGTCCAGATGAGCGCCAACGGTGAGTTCGCGCGTAACGACAATTTCGTGCCGGCCAGTCATGCCGGCCCGAACGCTCTCGAGCGGCTCCGCCATCTCGACTCGATGGTGGCCCGATCGCGCCGCCTATTCGAACGTCGCGCCCCAGGATCCCCAGATGTAGATGCAGCTGAACAGGAACAGCCAGACCACGTCGACGAAATGCCAGTACCAGGCGGCGAACTGGAACCCGACGTGATGTGTTGGAGTGAACTGGCCCCTGAAGCGCGCGCATGAGACAGACAAAGAGGAAAATGACGCCGATGATGACGTGCGCGCCGTGGAAGCCCGTCGCCATGAAGAAGGTCGCGCCGTAGATCGAATTCTTGAAGCTGAACGGCGCGTGGATGTACTCGTAGGCTTGGGTGAACACGAACAGCACGCCAAGGGCGATGCCGAGCGCAAGGAAGATATTGAATTGGCGGCGGTGTCCCTCGCGCAACTCATCATGGGCGACGTTGACCGCGGCGCTCGACGTCAGCAGCACGAATGTGTTCATCAGCGGCAACGCGAGCGGATTGATCACCTCCGTCCCCTTCGGCGGCCAGATCCCACCGCTGAAATCGAGGAGCCCGTAGGTCTGGGGATCGGCGGGATTGAGCGCGTTCCAGAAAAACGCCCAGAACCAGGCGACGAAGAACATGACCTCCGAAGCGATGAACAGGATCATGCCAAGGGTCAGGCCATGGCGCACGATAATATTGTGGTAGCCGCCCTGCGCCTCCGACACGACATCGCGCCACCAGCCCGCCATGGTGAACAGGATGCCCGCGACGCCGATTGTCAGAAGCCCTGGGCCGAAACTCGACCCGTGCATGAACAATATGAGACCAAAGGCCGTGAGAAACCCGAATGCCGCGCCAACGAGCGGCCAAGGGCTTGGCTCGACGAGATGAAATCCCGGCCGGTCCGGAACCGCCGCGTCGGTCATAGTCTTCTCCTGTTTATCGTCATCCCGCGGGCCCCGCGCGATCGGCCGAGCGGCCGGCCGTCGGCTTCTCGGCCGGCGGTGCGAACATCGTATAGGACAGCGTAATCGAATCGACCCTGGCCATCGATGGGTCCTTCTCGAGGGCCGGATCGAGGAAGAACACCACCGGCCACTCGGCGCTCTCGTGCGGGCCGAGATGCTGCGTCGAGAAGCAGAAGCAGGAGATCTTGTCGAAATATCCCCCGGAGACTTCCGGCATCACGTTGAAAGTCGCGTGACCTTCTGTCGGCATGTCGCTGAGATTCTGCACGCGGAAATAGACCGTGACGGTTTTCCCCGTGCGGACCTGGATCGACTCGACTTCCGGCTCGAGCCGCCAGTTCAGCCCGGGCGCAATGTTCGAGTCGAACCCAACGCGCAGGATTCGGTGACCCTCGGCGTCCGTATTGGTTTTCACCTGTTGCGGCGTGCCTTCGTAGCCAGTCGCCCGGCAGAAGGCGGAGTAGAAGGGCGCCGCGGCGTAGGTGAGGCCGATCATGCCCACCGCCAATGCGATACCGCCCACGCCAATCAGGCGATTGTTGCGTCCCGTACGACCGCCGACAGACACCGTGCGGCCGTCGTGATCCCCGGAAGCGGTCACGCCGCGCTCCCGTGCCCCACGATGGCCGGCGCGTGGTCATGTTCGTCGCCAAGAATGTGCGGCGGCTCTTCCCATGTGTGGAACGGCGGCGGGGACGGCAGCTGCCACTCGAGCGTCGTGGCGCCGGGCCCCCAGGGATTGGCCCCGGCGAGGACGCTTGGCCTTGAACGCCTCGTAGAGGAGGTAGACGAAATATGAGGGTGCCCGCGCCACCAATAAATGCGCCGATCGACGACACCATGTTCCAGAAAGCGTAAGCTTCCGTGTAGTCGACGACCCGCCGGGGCATTCCCTGGAAGCCAAGGAAATGCTGGGGGAAAAAGGCGAGGTTGATGCCGACGAAGGACACCCAGAAGTGCCATTTCGCCAGCCTCTCGTCATAGAGATAGCCGGTCATCTTCGGGAACCAGTAGTAGAAGCCGGCGAAGATCGAAAACACCGCCCCGAGCGACATCACGTAATGAAAATGCGCAACGACGTAGTAGGTGTCGTGCAGATAGCGGTCGATCGCCGCGTTGGCGAGCACGACGCCGGTGACGCCGCCGACAGTGAAGACGAAGACGAAGCCGATCGCCCACAGCATCGGCGGCCTGAGCGAAATCGAGCCGCCCCACATCGTCGCCAGCCAGGAGAACACCTTCACCCCCGTCGGCACCGCGATCACCATCGTGGCGAAGACGAAATAGCGCTGGGCGTTGAGCGACATGCCGGTTGTGAACATGTGATGCGCCCACACGGCGAAGCCGAGGAAGGCGATGGCGAGCATGGCGTAGACCATGCCGACATAACCGAAGATCGGCTTTTTCGAGAACGTCGCCACGACCTGGCTGATCATGCCGAAGCCCGGGATGATGAGGATGTAGACCTCGGGATGGCCGAAGAACCAGAACAGGTGCTGGAACAGGATCGGGTCGCCGCCGCCGGCCGGATCGAAGAAGGTGGTGTGGAAGTTGCGGTCCGTCAGCAGCATGGTCAGCGCACCCGCCAGCACCGGCAGCGCCAGCAGCAGCAGGAAGGCGGTGATCAGCACCGACCACGGGAACAGCGGCATGCGGAACATGGTCATGCCCGGCGCGCGCATGTTGAAGATCGTGGCGATGAAATTGATCGAGCCTAGAATCGAAGACGCGCCGGCGAGATGCATCGACAAGATGACGAAGTCGGCAGCCGCACCCGGCGTTCCCACCTGGCTGGACATCGGCGGATAGAGCACCCAGCCGCCGCCGAAGCCCCTCATGCCCGGCGAGCCTTCGGCGAACAGAGAACACATGAGCAACAAGAACGACGCCACCAGAAGCCAGAACGACATGTTGTTCAGTCTGGGAAACGCCATATCCGGCGCGCCGATCATGAGCGGCACCATCCAATTGCCGAATCCGCCCATCATCGCCGGCATCACCATGAAGAAGATCATGATGATGGCGTGGCTGCTGAAGAACACGTTGTACATGTTTTTGGCGGCGTCGAGCCGAGCCGTCGCCAGTCATGATCGCGGAGATCAAGGGGAAAACCTGAATCCCCGGCGTCATCAGCTCGGCGCGGATCAGGATCGAAAGCAGCGTTCCGATCAGGCCGGCAACAATGGCGAAGATGAGATAAAGCGTCCCAATGTCCTTGTGGTTGGTGGAATAGAGATACCGCCGCCACCCAGTCGGGATGTGGTGCTCGTGCTCATGATGAGCATCGACGTCGTGATGAGAGAAGTCGGTGACGGACGCCATGTTTTTAACGACTCCGGTGATGCATGATCGGCAGCCTCATTGACCGCGCCGACTAGGGTTGGACCCGCGGCGCAGCCGCGACGTCGACTTGGTCCGAAACCGCGAATTGTTTCTTCGCTTGGGCAAGCCAAGCCTCATAATCCGGCTGGCTCAGGACACGGACGTTGATCGGCATGAAGGCGTGATCGATACCACAGATATTCGAGCATTGTCCGTAGAACATGCCCTCGTGCTCCGCCTTGAACCAAGACTTGTTCAGCCGGCCGGGGATTGCGTCGATCTTGATGCCGAACGACGGGACTCGAAAACGAGTGAATGACGTCCTGCGAGATCACGTCGACTTCGATCACCTTGCCAACCGGGACGACCATCTCATGGTCGGCCGTGATGACGTTCGGCTGGCCGGGCTTCAGGTCCTTTTCCTCGACATAGAGCGAATCGAACGAAAAGCCGCCCTCGGACTTCGGATAGCCGTAGTTCCAATGCCATTGCGAGGCCGTCACCTTCAGCGTCAGGTCCGGCGCGGGAATGATGAGTTGTTGCGCGAGCAGCCGGAACGAGGGCACGGCTATGATGACCAGAACAAGCGCTGGCGCCACGGTCCAGGCGAATTCGAGCGCAGCGTTGTGCGTCCGGCGCGAGGGCACGGGGTTCGCGGTCTCGTTGAAACGCCACACGATATAAACGATGAGCGCCAGCACGAGCAGCGAGATGCCAATGATCACCGGAAGCAGGATCGAGTTGTGAAACCAGAACATGTCGTCGGCAATTTCCGTATTTGCGGGCAGAAACCCGATCTCCCCGGCTTTGGGACCGCCAAAGATTTGCGCCTGCGCCATTGGCGCGGCGAGCGCAGCCGACAGCGCTGCGAGACCCGCCCTGACCGCGTTTGAGCGTACGCGCATTACGACCCGTCTCCTTCACTCTCAACTTGTGTCGCTAGCGCAAACGACCGCAATGCGCCACGCCCCTCGATTCCAGCGCGGCGCGACAATAGACGGCGCGGCGACTCGTTGACAAATGAAAAATTCTTTTCGTCCGCCTCAACGCAAAGCCGACTGTGACGATGCCGCGTTTCGTGATTTCATCTTTTTAGTTCTACCGAGGCCCATCGACCCATATTCGGTCGGCGATTGCGACATTTTGTGCTTGGCGGACCGCCCCGGCGCCCGCAATATGCCGTCTGCCTCCTCACCCGACGCATCGCGCTCGACGCGACGCCTTAAGGAGACGCGTCATGGCGGATGAGAGCCACGAACAGTCGTCACGAACTATTTCGCTGGCGCTTGCCGCTTTGGCGGCCGTCGGCTGGCTGGCTGCTGGCTTCATTTGGTGGCAAGGCGGGCAAACACAGTCGTATTTGACGGAGCAGTTGGCCACCGCCGAACGGGCGCGCCAATCCGTGGCCTCGGACTTGCAGAACCTCGAAAAGACGGCCGGCGCCGCTGCTGACCTGAAAAAGCAGGCGGCCGACGCCGAGAAGGCGCTCTCCGACGCCTCGACCGCAAGGGCCTCGGCGCAGAACGAGCTCGCCGACCTGACCAAGCAGATCGGCGACGCCAGGCTCGCCATTTCCGGAGCCCAGGAGGAAGCGAGCGCCAGGACGCGCGATTTGCAGGCCGTCGACGCCCGCCTCAAGGACGAAAGCGACCACGCGGCGGCTTTGCAGAGCCAGGACCAAGCCCTTTCGGCCGAATTGACCCGGTTGCAGGGCGACGCCGACGCTGGCCGCAAGGCGCTCGCGGACGCCCAGACACAGACCGCATCCGCGCAGAAGGAGTTCGAGGCCTTACAAAGCCAGATCAATGCAGCGACCGCCGAGCTCAACGCCCTTCAAGAGCAAATTCGCGCGGCGAAGTCAGCAACGGGCTCGAGTCCGAATCCATGACGGGATCGTCCGACCATGAGGTTAGCGAGGGTCACGGGACATTGTGCAGCTCGGCGCCGCGTGTTTAAACAGAGAACCGATCCGCAGTCTCAGGGCCGCGCCGGAAACTGACCCAGGCGGAGGGGCTTCATGGACCAGCTGGTCACCACGGACAAACCCGCGCAGCAGCAAGCCGAGATGCGGCCCTATTCCGCGGCGGAGCTCAAGGCGGCGGTCCTCGCGAAACTGACTTACGCCGTCGGCAAAACGCCGGGACTCGCCACGCCGCGCGATTGGTTTCTGGCGGTCACGTTCGCCACCCGCGACATCATCGTCGGCCGTTGGCTGGAATCGCTAGACGGCGTCTACGTCGATGGGCGCAAGCGCGTCTATTATCTCTCGCTCGAATTTCTGATCGGGCGCCTGTTGTTCGACGCCCTGACCAATCTCGGCGTCGCGCAGCCCATGGCGGAAGCGCTCGACGAACTCGGCGTCAACCTGACGGACTTGCGCCGGATCGAGCCTGACGCAGCGCTCGGCAATGGCGGCCTCGGCCGCCTCGCCGCGTGTTTCATGGACAGCATGGCGACGTTGTCGATCGCTGCGCACGGCTACGGCATCCGCTACGACAACGGCCTGTTTCGCCAGATTATTCGCGGCGGGTGGCAGCAGGAAACGCCGGAGGACTGGCTCGTCAACGGCAATCCGTGGGAGTTCGTCCGTCCCGAATACAATTACGCGATTGGGTTCGGCGGTTGGGTCGAAATGGTCGAGAACGACGAGCGCACCAGCCACGTGTGGCATCCGGCTGAGACGGTGGAAGCGGTCGCCTACGATACGCCAATCGTCGGCTGGCGCGGCCGGCATGTGAACACGTTGCGTCTGTGGTCGGCGCGGGCGACGGACCCGCTGAAGCTCGAGGCTTTCAACGCCGGCGACTATATCGGCGCGTTTTCCGAGAGGGTCCGGGCTGAGGCGATCTCCAAGGTTCTCTACCCCAGCGACGCGACTCCGGCCGGCCAGGAATTGCGGCTCCGGCAGGAATATTTCTTCACTTCGGCGTCGCTGCTCGATCTCATTCGCCGCCACGCCAAGCAGTGGGGCGATGTGCGCACCCTCGGCGAGCACGCCGCCGTCCAGCTCAACGACACGCATCCGGCGATCGGCATCTCAGAACTCATGCGCATCCTCGTCGACCTGAACAAGGTCGAATGGGACGAGGCCTGGTCGATCACCCAGGCGACATTCTCGTACACCAACCATACCCTGCTGCCCGAAGCGCTCGAAACCTGGCCGGTGCCACTGATGGAGCGCGTGCTGCCGCGCCACATGCAGATCATCTACCTTATCAATGCGGCGCATCTCGACAGCGCGCGACGGCGCGGATTCGTCGATACGGCCATGCTCGCCGGCATCTCGCTCATCGACGAACACGCCGGGCGCCGGGTGAGAATGGGCAACCTCGCCTTTATCGGTTCGCACAAGATCAACGGCGTTTCGGCGCTGCACACCGACTTGATGCGCAAGACCGTGTTCCACTCGCTCAATTCGGTCTATCCCGGCCGCATCACCAACAAGACCAATGGCATCACGTTTCGCCGCTGGCTCATGGAGTGCAATCCGGATTTGGCCGACATCATTCGCTCGACTCTCGGGGAGCGCGGGCTCGACGACTATCATGCGCTGACGGGCCTCGCCGCTTATGCGGACGATTCTTCGCTGCAGGAGCGCGTGGCTCAAGCGCGTCGCAAGCGCAAGGCGGCGCTTGCACGCGTCATCACCGACCAGCTCAACCTGCGTGTCGACCCGGAGGCGATGTTCGACGTGCAGGTCAAGCGCATCCACGAATACAAACGTCAGCTCTTGAACCTGCTCGAAACGGTCGCGCGCTATAACGCCATCCGCGCGAACCCGACAATCGACTTCGCGCCGCGGGTCAAGATCTTCTCCGGCAAGGCGGCCGCGAGCTACACCCAGGCCAAGCTGATCATCAAGCTCGCGATCGACATCGCGAAGGTCGTCAATTCGGACCCGACCGTGCGTGGCCTTTTGAAAGTCGTGTTCCTGCCGAACTACAACGTTTCGCTGGCCGAGATCATCATGCCCGCCGCCGACCTGTCGGAGCAGATCTCGACCGCCGGCATGGAAGCCTCCGGCACCGGCAACATGAAGATGGCGCTCAACGGCGCGCTGACCATCGGCACGCTCGACGGCGCCAATGTCGAAATGCGCGATTTGGTCGGCGACGACAACATCTTCATTTTCGGCCTGACCGCCGCGGAGGTCGAGGCCTCCCGCGCGAAAGGCATCGATTCGACCGAGCACATCGCCGCCTCGCCGATCCTGCGCGAAGCGCTCGACGAAATCGCTTCCGGCGTATTCTCGACCGACGACGCCGGGCGCTATCGCGGCCTCGTCGATACGCTCACCCATCACGATTATTTTATGATCTGCGCCGACTTCGACGCCTACTGGAAGACCCAGGTGAAGATCGATGAAGCTTGGCGTGACCGGAACCGATGGATGCGCTCGAGCGTTATCAATACGGCCAAGGTTGGCTGGTTCTCCTCCGATCGAACGATTGCCGAATATGCAAAGGAAATCTGGAGCGCGCCTTTCGTGCCGATAAGCTGAGCCCAAATTATGGAGACAGTCATGGGGGAGGACTGGAAAGCGCGGGAGCAAGACCTCGATGCGATCATGGCCGCGCGCAGTTTCGATCCTTTCGCGGTGCTCGGGCCGCATCAGACCACTGCAGGATGGGTTATTAGGGTCTTTGCGCCTGAAGCGATTTCCGTGCGCGCACTCACCCGTCCCGGCAAACTCATCGCCGAGCTGCCGCGGCGGAAGGACGACATTTTCGAGGCGCTCATCCCGTCACTCAAGGAGCGTCCGACATATCGGGTCGAGGTCACAACAACGCATGGGTCCTATTCGTACATGGACTCTTATGCGTTTGGCCCGGCGTTAGGTCCGCTCGACGACTATCTGGTGCGGGAGGGCACGCATCGCCAGCTCTACCGTCGGCTTGGCGCCCAGCTGATCCGTCACGAGGGCGTCGACGGGGTGCTGTTTGCGCTCTGGGCGCCGAACGCGACCCGTGTTTCCATCGTCGGCGACTTCAATCGATGGGACGGGCGGCGCTGTCAGATGCGTCGGCGCTTCGACAGCGGCCTATGGGAGATCTTCGTTCCGGAATTGACGGTCGGAGCGGTTTATAAGTTCGAGCTTTTGGACCCGACCGGGTCGCTGTTGCCGCTCAAAGCGGACCCGTTCGGCTTCGAGGCTGAGCTTAGGCCTTCAACGGCTTCGGTTGTCGCCGATAGCGCCGACTTCACCTGGACCGACGCCGAGTACATGGCGAAGCGTGGCGAGGGCGAGCCCCGGCGAAAGCCGATGTCGATTTACGAAGCGCATCTCGGCTCCTGGCGGCGCGGCGAGGACGGACGGTTCCTGACCTACGACGAACTGGCCGAGCAACTCATCCCTTACGTCGCCGACATGGGCTACACCCATCTCGAGCTTCTGCCGATCAGCGAGCATCCGCTCGACGAGTCCTGGGGTTATCAGCCGATCGGCCTCTTTGCCCCGACGCGGCGCTTCGGCGATCCGGCCGCCTTCGCGCGCTTCGTGGATCGAGCACACGCCGCGGGCCTCGGCGTCATTCTCGACTGGGTGCCGGCCCATTTTCCGACCGATCAACAGGGGTTGGCGCATTTCGACGGCACCGCGCTCTACGAACACGCCGATCCGCGCAAGGGCTTCCAACCGGACTGGAACACGGCGATCTACAATTTTGGTCGCACCGAGGTCGCCAACTTTCTCTATTGCAACGCCCTTTACTGGGTCGATCGCTTCCACATCGACGGGCTGCGCGTCGACGCTGTCGCCTCGATGCTTTACCTCGACTACTCCCGCAAAGAGGGCGAATGGCTGCCGAACGCGGACGGAAGCAAGGAAAACCGCGAAGCGATCGCTTTCCTCCGCCGCGCCAACGAGCTTGTCTACGGCGGCTTTCCAGGGGCGGTCACCATCGCCGAAGAATCGACCGCCTTCCCTGGCGTTTCGCGGCCGACAGATCAGGGCGGCCTTGGCTTCGGCTTCAAGTGGAACATGGGCTGGATGCACGACACGCTCGACTACGTGTCGGAAGATCCGATCTATCGCCGCTGGCATCACAACAAGATGACCTTCGGCCTCCTTTACGCCTTCAGCGAAAACTTCGTGCTGCCGATCTCGCATGACGAAGTCGTGCACGGCAAACGCTCGGTCGTCGGCAAGATGCCAGGGGACGAATGGCAGCGCTTTGCCAATGCGCGCGCCTTTTATGGCTTCATGTGGGGCCACCCCGGCAAGAAGCTCCTCTTCATGGGCCAGGAGTTCGGGCAAACAAACGAGTGGAACGCCTCAGAGTCGCTCCCCTGGTGGCTACTCGACTATTGGCCGCACCAGGGCGTCCAGGCGCTGATCCGCGATCTCAACCGGCTCTATCGCGAAACGCCCGCCCTTTATGCGCGCGATTGCGAGCCTGACGGTTTCCGCTGGATCGTGGTCAGCGACGACACCCAGTCGGTGCTGGCCTTTCTTCGGCAGGGCGTGCAGAGCGATCCACCCGTTGCGGTCGTCTGCAATTTCACCCCCGAGCCGCGCGTGGGCTACCGGCTCGGCCTGCCCTACCAGGGCTTCTGGCGCGAGGCGCTCAACAGCGACGCCAGCTCCTACGGCGGCTCCAATACGGGCAATTTCGGCGGCGTCACGGCGGAGGCGCAACCCGCGCACGGCTTTCCGGCATCGGCGACCCTGACGTTGCCGCCGCTTGCAACCTTGTTCCTCGTTTTCAGTCCGCCCTCGGCCTGAGGCGGCAGCCCGACGGAGCTCGCGATGCCCAAAATGAAAACGGCGAAGGAACTGGGCATTTCGGCCCCCTATTCGCGCCACGCCATGGCCTACGTGCTCGCCGGCGGCCGGGGCAGCCGCCTGCTCGAGCTCACCGACCGACGCGCGAAGCCCGCGGTCTATTTCGGCGGCAAGTCGCGCATCATCGACTTCGCTTTGTCGAACGCGCTCAACTCCGGCATTCGACGCATCGCCGTCGCCACGCAATACAAGGCCCACAGCCTCATTCGCCATCTGCAGCGCGGCTGGAACTTCCTTCGGCCAGAGCGCAACGAGAGCTTCGACGTCCTGCCGGCGTCCCAGCGCGTATCCGAAACGATGTGGTACCTCGGCACAGCCGATGCAGTCTACCAGAACATAGATATCATCGAGGGCTACGGTCCCCACTTCATCGTGCTGCTGGCCGGCGATCACGTCTACAAGATGGACTATGAGAAAATGCTCCAGCAGCACGTCGATTCGGGAGCCGACGTGACAGTCGGCTGTCTCGAGGCGTCGCTTGAGGAAGCCACCGCTTTCGGCGTCATGCATATCGACGAGAAGAACAACATCATTGCCTTCCTCGAGAAGCCCAAGAATCCGCCGCACATGCCCGGCAAGCCTGACGTCGCCCTCGCCAGCATGGGCATCTATGTCTTCGAGACATCATTCCTGATCGATATGCTGAAGCGCGACGCTGCGGATCAGAATTCCAGCCATGATTTCGGCAAGGACATTATTCCCTACCTCGTCAAGAACGGCAAAGCGGTGGCGCATCACTTCTCGGAATCCTGCGTGACCTCGAGCGAGGAAGCCAAGCCCTACTGGCGTGACGTTGGAACCGTCGACGCCTATTGGGCCGCCAACGTCGACTTGACCGACGTCGTTCCCGATCTTGACCTTTACGATCGCGGCTGGCCGATTTGGACCTATGGGGAAATCACCCCGCCGGCTAAATTCGTCCATGACGTTGATGGTCGTCGCGGCCTCGCGGTTTCTTCGCTATTGTCGGGCGGCTGCATCATTTCCGGCGCGTCGCTCAGCCGCTCGCTGATCTTTACCGGGGTCCGCGTCCATTCGTACACCACGGTGCATGAGACGGTCGTGCTTCCCTATGTAACGATCGGACGCAACGTGCGGCTCAACAAAACCATCATTGACAGCGAAGTGCGCATTCCCGACGGCCTTGTGGTCGGCGAGGATCCCGAGCTTGACGCCAAGCGCTTCCGCCGCACCGAGAGCGGCGTCACGTTGATCACCCAGCCCATGATCGACAAACTGGCGCAATGAGCGGACTGAAAGTTCTCTCGGTCGCCTCGGAGGTCTTCCCGCTTATCAAGACCGGGGGTCTCGCCGACGTCGCGGGCGCTTTGCCGGCCGCGCTCGCTCGCGAAGACGTCGAGATCAGAACGCTCGTCCCCGGCTATCCGGCGGTAATGGCCAAGCTCGCCGACGCGCAGCCCGCGCACGCTTACAGCGATCTGTTCGGAGGACCCGCGCGCATCCTCTCCGGCAAGGCGGCCGGTCTGAACCTGTTCGCGATCGACGCGCCTCATCTCTACGATCGCCCCGGCAATCCGTATTTGGGGCCGAACGGGCTTGACTGGCCCGATAATGCGCGACGGTTTGCGGCGCTCGCGCGGGTCGGCGCCGACATCGGCCTTGGCGTGATTGACGCGTTCCGGCCTCAGGTCGTTCACGCGCATGACTGGCAGGCAGCGCTCGCAGCCGCCTACCTCAACTATGCCGCCAGGTCGCGACCTGGCGTCGTCACCACGATCCACAACATGGCCTTCCAGGGCCATTTTCCGATGTCGATCTTCGGTGAGCTGGGCTTGCCCCCACAAGCCATTTCCATCGATGGTGTCGAATATTTCGGCGGCGTCGGCTATCTGAAAGCGGGTCTGAGGCTGTCCGACCGCATCACCACGGTGTCCCCCACTTACGCCCGCGAGATCATGACGCCTGAGTTCGGCATGGCGCTTGATGGTCTCTTGCGTACTCGCGCCGCGGTCGTGCAGGGGATCGTCAACGGCATCGACGACGCCGTCTGGAATCCGGCCACAGACGTCACGCTGCCGCAGAACTATAGCGCTTTGCGCATCGACATGCGCGTTCGCAACAAGATTGCGCTACAAACGCAAATGGGGCTGGCGCCGGGAATCGACAGGCCGCTGCTCGGCGTCGTCTCCCGCCTGTCGGATCAGAAGGGCCTCGACCTGCTGTTGCAAGCGCTGCCCGGAATTATCGCCAGAGGAAGCCAACTTGCGCTGCTCGGTTCAGGCGATCCGTTGCTGGAGGGCGGCTTCACCGCTGCCGCCGCATCGAGGCCAGACTCGATTGCCTGCGTACTCGGCTACGATGAGAAGCTGGCCCATCTCATTCAGGCCGGCGCCGATTTCATTGTCGTGCCCTCGCGTTTCGAGCCTTGTGGCCTCACTCAGCTCTGCGCGCTCCGATATGGCGCTCCGCCGATTGTCGCGCGCGTTGGCGGTCTCGCCGACACGGTCATCGACGCTAACGAGGCGGCGACGGTCGCCGGCGTGGCGACCGGCATCCAATTCTACCCGCCTGCCGTTGAATCGTTGAGCTACGCGCTTAACCGCGCGCTTGATATCGCCCGCGATCCCGCAGTTTTACGACGGCTCAGACTGAACGGCATGCGGTCGGACGTCTCCTGGCGCGGCCCGGCGAAACGATACGCCGCGCTTTATCGCGATATCATCAGGCCCGCCGAATGAGCGACCCAAAAGCCGCTCGCGGCGTCTTCGTCTCTTCGCGCGGCCTCGAAGCGGCGCTGGTCGCTGCCCAACGCCGAGGGCGCGTCGCTGTGCGTCTATGACGGTGATCGAGAGATTGTTCGTGCGCCGATGGCGCGTGACGCCGACGGCGTCCTGCGCGGCGTTGCGCCTGGCGTCGGGGTCGGCGCGCATTACGGCTTCCGCGTCCAGGGCCCCTACGATCCGAAGCGGGGTTTTCGTTTCGATGACTCCAAACTGCTGGCCGATCCTTACGCCTGGCGTTTCGACCGGCCGTTCCAGCTCCACCCCTCTATGTTCAAGTTCGGTGAGGACACCAGCCGCTACGCGTCGAAGGCGATCGCGGGAGAAGCGCCTGCGGGCGAGCCGGGACATAAGCGCATCGCGCCTGAGGCGCTGGTCATCTACGAGCTCAACCTGCGCGGTTTCTCGCGGCTTAACCCGGCAATCCCCGAAGCCGCGCGCGGGACGTTCGCGGGCCTCGCGCATCCGGCGTCGATCAAACATATAGCAGGGCTGGGGGTCACCGCCGTCGAGATCATGCCGGCCGACACGTTCGTCGACGACCGGCATATGCCCCCGCTCGGATTGTCGGACGCATGGGGCTATAACTCCGTCGTCTTCGGCTCGCCCGACCCGCGTTTGGCTCCAGGCGGTTGGGCCGACGTTCGAGCAGCGACCGATGCGCTGCATGCGGCGGGCATGGAGGCCATTCTCGACGTTGTCTTCAACCACAACGGCGAAAGCGACCAGCTAGGGCCGACGCTGTCGTTCCGCGGCCTCGACAATCAAGCCTGGTTCCGTCTGGATCCCAACAATCCGGAACTCTACGTCAACGATACCGGCACCGGCAATTGCCTCGCGCTCGACCGTCCTCTGGTCATTGAAATGGCGATTGGCGCGCTCAAGCGCTGGATGATCTATGGCGGGTTCGATGGCTTTCGCTTCGATCTGGCCACGACTCTCGGTCGCCGCGACACCGGCTTCGACCCCGAGGCGCCGTTCTTCAAAGCGCTTGCCGCCGATCCCATTCTCGCCAAGGCGCGCCTCATCGCCGAGCCGTGGGACATCGGCCCGGGCGGCTATCGCCTCGGCCAGTTCGGTCCCGCTTTCGCTGACTGGAACGACCGCTTTCGCGACGCCGCGCGCCGCTTCTGGCGCGGCGATCCGGGGCTGCGCGGCGAGATCGCAAGCCGTATGGCCGGTTCGCGCGACCTGTTCCCGAGCGCCGCCGCGCCTTCCACGGGCGTCAATTTCGTGGTCGTCCACGATGGCTTTACGCTCCGCGACCTTGTCTCGTACGAGCGCAAGCACAACGAAGCCAACGGCGAGAACAATCGCGACGGCACGGACAACAACTACAGCTGGAACCACGGCGTTGAAGGCCCGAGCGACGATCCCACGATCGTCGAATCGCGCTCGCGGGACGAGCGCAATTTGCTTCTGCTTTTGCTCGCCTCGCGTGGGACGCCGATGCTCGGCATGGGCTCGGAGCTCGGCTTCAGCCAGGGCGGAAACAACAACGCCTACGCCCAGGACAACGCGACGAGCGCCATCGACTGGCGCGCCGCAGACGCTTCGCTGATCGCTTTCACGACGCGACTCATTGCAGCTCGCCGCGCCAATGCTGCGCTGTCGCGCGACGCTTTCCTGACCGGGTCGCCATTCGACGCGAGCCAGCTCCCTGACGTCGAATGGCGCGACGCCAACGGGCCGATGACTCAGAGCGCCTGGAACGACCCCAAGGGCGACGTTTTTGTTGCGGTCTTTTCCACGCCTCAGAGCGACGGCGTCGATCGAGTGGCCGTGGCGATGAACCGCTCGAACGCAGATGTGGAGGTTCACCTGCCCTCGCCGCGCCCTGGCATGGCGTGGCGCGCCGTCATCGACACGTATGATCCCGCGGCGCCTGAGCGCTGGCTCGCGCTCGCCGACCTCGTCCGGCTTCGAGCGCGCTCGTCGCTCATTCTCGCGGAGGCGACGAACGGCAGGCGGCGGCCTTAATTCCGGGGCGCCAGGCGCCGAGACGATCGGCAAGCTGGCCAGCGCGGCCGGGATTGCTGCGGAATGGACAGACATCAGTGGTAAGCGCACGATCGTCTCCCCGGAAACTCAGATCGCGCTTCTGTCCGGGCTTGGGCTTGAGATTGCAAGCGAGTCCCAGGCGCGCGACAGCCTGACGCGGCTCATCGATGAGACGCAGCGCCGCCGCCTGCCCTTTTCGCTCGTGCTGCGCGCCGACCAGCCCCTCGTCGCCCCGCTACGCGACATGCCGCAAGCGAGCGAGGCGCGGATCGAGCGGGAAGACGGCGCCATCGCCGAATGGTCGATCGAGGCTGCCGACGGGATCCGGCGCGACCTGGCGGACGCACGCTCCGTCTCCGAGCGCATAATCGCGTTGCCGACGCTGCCGATCGGCCGCCACCGTCTCATTGTCGGTGGCGTGGAATGCGCGCTGACCGTAGCGCCGTCGCAAGCTTACAGCCCCGCATCGGCCTCACATAAGCGTTTTGGCGCGGCGGCTCAGCTCTACGCCTTACGTCGCGCGGACGAGAGCGGTCGCGATCAGGGGATCGGCGACTTTTCCGCGCTCGCGATAGCGGGCGAACAGGCGGGCCAAGCCGGCGCGGCCTATCTCGGCGTCAGCCCGCTGCACATGCTTTTCCCGCGTGAGCGAGCCCGGGCGAGCCCCTATTACCCTTCGGATCGCCGCTTCCTCGACCCGATCTACATCGATGTGCTGGACGACGCGGGCCTCCCGCGCGACGAGGCGCTGAACGCCGCGCTCGCGTTACTGGCGTCGCAGTTCGCCGCCGCGATCGACGACAAAATATGTCGAGTACGAGGAGGTGTGGCTCGCCAAGCGCGCGGCGCTCCAAGCCCGAAGCGCAACCTTCGTCCGCCTCCGCGCGTCGCGCCCCAGCGATCCGCTCATCGCCGACTACCACGCGTTCGCAAGATCAGGCGGCGAGACCTTAAGGCGTTTCGCCGCCTTCCAAGCTGCCGCCGAGGGAAAAGCCGGAGAGAATTGGCGGCTCTGGCCGCAGGATCTGCGCGACGGCGACCCCAAGGCGATCGATCATGCGATCGAACGCAATCGGACAGGCTTCGAGTTCGCGCTTTTCTGCCAATGGCTCGCCGACCGCCAGCTTGGGCGGGCCGCCGAGCGCGCGCGGGTGCGCGGTTTGGAGATCGGCCTCTACCGCGATCTTGCGGTCGGCGCCGCGCCGGACGGGACAGAAGCCTGGGCGCATGCAGGCGCGCTTGCACATGGCGTGACGGTCGGAGCGCCGCCCGATCCCTTTTCCGTCCAAGGACAGAACTGGGGCCTGCCGGCGCCTAACCCGCTGGCCGGCGCGCGCGAGGGCTGGGCTTCGGTCAGCGCTGTCTACCGCGCCAACATGCGCCATGCCGGCATGCTGCGCATCGATCACGCGATGGGCCTGCAGCGTCTCTTCCTCATTCCCGACGGCGCGCGTCCGGCGGAGGGCGCGTATCTGTCCTATCCGCTTGAGGATCTCGTCGGCCATATCGCGCTCGAAAGTGAACGTGCGCGGTGCATGGTCGTTGGCGAAGACCTCGGCACCGTTCCGGAGGGTTTCCGCGATCGGCTGACGCGCGCCAAGATCACCGGCATGCGGGTACTGTGGTTCGAGCGCAAGGGCGTGGAGTTCGTGTCTCCCGCGTCCTATCCGCCGACTTCGGTCGCCTGCGTCGCAACGCATGATCTGGCGACGCTGGCGGGCTGGTGGCAGGGCGCCGACATTGCCGAGCGGCTCGCGCTCGGCCTTCTTACACTCGCCGAGGCGGGCGATGAGATCGCTGCTCGGCGCGAGGAGAAGCGCGCGCTTCTGCGCGCGCTCGCCATGGCGGGCCTCACAGTCTCGCAGATGGAGGACGGGCCGCTTCCCGACGGCACGGCGGCGGCCGTTCACGCGCTGATCGGCGGTTCAGCGTCGATGTTTGCTCATGCGCAGTTCGACGACCTCGTTGGCGAAACCGTCGCGACCAATTTGCCTGGGACGGATCGCGAGCGCCCCAACTGGCGTCTCAAGTCGGGCACGGATGTCGCTGCCGCCTTCGCCAGCCATCGGGCGCAGGCGATCCTCGCGGCGCTTGCCAAGGGGCGGATGTAGCGACCGCGCTGATTGGCCGCCGCCAATCAGCCTTCGAAGAAACCAGGGCGCCGCGACACGAAATCCTCGAGTTCCCGCAGCACTGACCCCAGATGCGCCCGCGTCGCCTCGGCCGCGCGTTCCGGGCTGCGTCCGGCAATCGCCTCGAAGATCGCTCGGTGCTCGGCGTAGGTTCCCGCGATCCGCCCAGGCGCGGGGAGCAGCGTTCGGCGAACCCGGTCAAGATGCATCCGAAGGGAATCAAGCGCCTCGCCGACGCGCTGGAGGTTAAGCGCATTGGTCATTTGACGATGGAAACGCGTGTCGAGTTCATGAAAGCCCGCAAGATCGCCGCTGTCGAGCGCGGCGCGCTGATAGCTGAGGTTCCGGCTCATTTGATCGACCGCATGGTCAGGCAATTCGGTCGCGCAGAGCGCCGCGACCTCGACTTCGAGTAAGCGACGCATCATCATCCACTGCTTGACGTCCGCCAGCCGAATCTTGCTGACGTAAGAGCCGCGCTGAGGCTCGATCACGACCAAGCCCTCGAAGGCGAGCCGGTTAATCGCGCTTGTGATCGACAGCCTTGAGACCCCGAAGCGGGCGCTCCATTCGCCTTTGTCGACCAGGGCCATTGGCGCAAGCTCGCCGGCTACGATCGCCTGCTTCAGCGCGAGATAGACGCGATCGACCTTGAATTGCCGCGCGCCGCCGCGCCCGGCGATGTCCGCTCCGCCATCGAAGCCGCCCACCGACTGCATCGTGTCCATTCCCTCGCCCCTCTCACGCGGCCCATGCCCGGTCGCGAAGGCTTGACATCGAATGTCTGACATAACTAGCATATCAGTGGTGATAGACAAAGCGCCGCCTGCGCCGTTGAAGCGAGCGCATGGCGTCGATCGGGTTGGAACGTCATGGGCAAGACGACGTACGGCGTTTCCATTCAAGACTTGGCGCTGGCTGCCACTCAACCGGGCCAACAGCTCCGTTCCGATCGCGGAACGCAATCGTCAGGCGATCACACCGTCGTCCTTGAAGCGAAGGGCGTATCCAAAACCTTTGCCGGAGTGACGGCGCTTCGCGACGTCGACTTCGACCTGAGGAGCGGCGAAGTCCACGCGCTTATGGGGGAGAACGGCGCGGGCAAATCGACCTTGATGAAGATCCTCGCCGGCGTGCATGTCGACTATGACGGCGAGATCCGGATCGAGGGTGCGCCGGTTCGTTTCTCCGGTGTCCAGGACGCCGAACGCGCTGGCGTCGCGATCATCCACCAGGAACTCAATCTGGTTCCCGAATTGACCGCGGCCGAGAACATCTTCCTCGGCCGCGAGCCGCTGATCCTTGGGACCCTCGTCGACCACAGGCGCATCGTGAAAGCCGCGACCGCACTATTGAAGCGGCTCGGCATTGAGATTGACGCGCAGCGTCGCATTGCGGAGCTCAGGATCGGCGAACAGCAATTGGTCGAAATCGCCAAAGCGCTGTCGCTGGACGCGCGGATCTTGATCATGGACGAGCCGACGTCCGCACTCTCGACGGCGGAATGCGAGACCCTGTTCAAGGTCGTGCGACAACTTGCGCAAGCGGGCGTCGCGATCATCTACACCTCGCACCGCCTGGACGAAGTCCTTGCGCTCGCCAATCGCGTGACCGTGCTGCGCGACGGCCAGCGCGTTCTGACCGCTCCGATCGGAGGCCTTTCGCAAAGCGCCATCATTTCCGCAATGGTCGGGCGGGAGGTGACGCTCACTCGCCGGGATTCTGTGGCGAGCTCTAGCGCCCCGGTTCTTTCGGTGCGCAATCTCACGCTCGACAAGGTCAGCAGCCGCGGCTGGCGGCGCGTCCTCCAAGGCGTGAGCTTCGATGTCCGGCCGGGCGAAATCCTTGGCATCGGCGGCCTATTGGGATCCGGGCGCACCGAGATACTTGAATCGATCTTCGGCGTCGCGCGGGGTTGGCGGGACGGCGAGATCGCCATCGACGGCGAACCCGTGTCGATCAATTCGGCCGCGGATGCTTGCCGCCTCGGCGTGGCGCTGGTGACCGAGGATCGCAAGGCGCTCGGCTTGCACGTTGCTTCGACCATTCGGGACAACGTTGCGCTGCCGTCAGTCGGCGCCGCGTCGCGTTTTGGCGTGCGCGGCTTCGCCCGCGAGGCTGAGCTCGCCACCGACGTGGTCGATAAGCTCGCCGTGCGTTGCTACGGGATCGATCAGATCGTCGCGACGCTGTCCGGCGGCAACCAGCAGAAGGTCGCCATCGGCAAGTGGCTGGCGACCGGTCCCCGGGTGCTGCTTCTCGACGAGCCGACGCGCGGCATTGACGTCGGAGCGAAACAGGAAATCTATCAACTCATATTCGGCCTGGCGGCTGAGGGATTGGCTATTGTGGTCGTGACGTCAGAAATGCCGGAGCTGCTTCTGTTGTCGGACCGGGTGCTGGTCATGTGCGAGGGTCGGCAGACTGGCGTGCTGTCTGGCGCCGAGGCGACGCAAGAGGCGATCATGCGCCTGGCCGCCCCCGGAATGAGCGAGCGCGCCGCGCCATGATTGTTCTGCGCCTGTTATCGCGCACGAAGCTCTATTGGGGGCTCGCGATCATTTGCCTGATCGGCGCGTTGGCCTCGCCGCACACCTCCTCGGGCAGGAACATCTTTCTGTCGTTCAACAATCTGACCGACGTCCTGCGCCAGGTGTCGATCACTGGCCTCGTCGCCACCGGCATGACCCTCGTCATCTTGCTTGGCGGCATTGATTTGTCGGTCGGCTCGGTCATGGGCTTCTCGACCATCATCTGCGCCATGCTGCTCACTCAGCCCGGATGGACGCCAGCCTCCATCGTGGCTGTGCCTGCGGCGACGATCGCCGCGGGGCTCGGGGTCGGGTTCCTGGCTCGGTTTATATTCCACGGGCTCGCGCGCGGCCGCGACGTGGACGCTGGCCGACGAAACGAGACCGTGTTGGGGCCTTGGCGTGGCGCTTCGCATTCCAGCGCTGCTCGGTCTCGTCTGCGGCGCGCTCGTCGCTGTAGCCACAGCGTCGCAGGTTTCGACCAAGTTCGGCGTGCTGGCGGTGCTGCTCGTCACGCCTTGCGTCGCGCTGGCGCTCGGAGCGATCAACGGCGCGCTGATCGTCGCCGGTCGGCTCCAACCCTTCATTGCGACTTTGGCCATGATGGTGAGCGCGCTCGGCCTTGGCCGTCTGACGGCGGGCCAGGACAATGCGGTCATCGCAGTTTACACCGGAACGAACGCCACGCAGGCTTTCGACGTCTTGCGCTCGATGGTCTGGGGCATCCTGCCGATGCCGAGCGTCTTCTTTCTCGCCGCAATCCTTATATTCGGCGCTGTTCTGCGCTTCACGACCTTTGGCCGCTATATCTACGCGATCGGCGGCAATCCGGAAGCGGCCAAGCTCTCAGGCATCAAGGTCGCGCAGGTCCAATTGGCCGCCTACATGATCTCGGGCCTCTTGGCTGGGTTCGCCGGCGTCTTGTTCGTGGCCCAGTACCGGCAGGGCAAACCGGACGCCGGCTCCGGCCTCGAACTCGATGCGATCGCCGCCGTGGTGATCGGCGGGACGAGCCTGATGGGCGGGCGCGGCGGACTCGCCGGAACGTTTGTCGGCGTCCTCATCTTCGGCTTGCTCTCCGACATCCTTCAACTCCAGAACATCGATTCCAATGTGCAGCTCCTGATGAAGGGGCTGATCATTGTCGGCACGGTGCTCGTGCAAGAACAGAATCTGGGTCAGCTTCTGACGCGGTGGCGAGGCCAAGCCCCTCTGCCGCCGCCGACGAGGACCGGATCGGTCGAAGTCCATCGGCCGTCACAAACCATCAAAACGTCAACTGTGAGGGAGGATATCCATGAAGCGTCGTGAATTTCTGAAATTGTCGGCGACCGTGACGGGCGCCGCAATGAGCGTCTATCTGCCTGCCAGCTGGACCCCAGCCAAGGCGGCAGCGAAATGGAAGGTCGGATTCAGCCAGGCGACCACGCTCGAGCCGTGGCGCGTTCAGTTCAACAAGGACATCGAAGCGGAAGCGAAGAACCACCCCGAGGTCGAGCTCATCATCACCGACGGGCAGGACAAGACGGAAAAGCAGGTCGCCGACGTCGAGAACCTGATCGCCCAGCAGGTCGATGTGCTGCTGATCTCGCCCAAGGAATTGGCGGGCCTCACCGGCGTTGTCGAAAAGGCGATCGACGCCAAGATTCCGGTGATCGTGCTCGACCGCAACGTCGACACCAAGCGCATCACCCAATTCATCGGCGGCGACAATGCGCTCATCGGCAAGGCGGCTGGCGAATATGCGGTGAAGCTGCTCGGCGGCCCCGGCAAGGCGGCGGGCAATGTGGTCGAGATCTGGGGCGGCATGGGCACGCAGCCCGCGCACGATCGTCATGACGGCTTCCACGCCTTCACCGACAAGGAGCCCGGCATCAAGTACCTGCTCAACAACCAGTCCGGCGACTGGAAGCAGGACAAGGCCTACGACATCATGACGACGGCGTTGCGCAACAACGAGAAGATCGACCTGGTCTATGGCCACAACGATCCGATGGCTTACGGCGCCTATCTTGCGGCGAAGGACGCCGGACGCGACAAGGACATCAAGTTTATCATCGGCATCGACGCGCTTCCCGACGAAGGCGTCACCTGGGTGAATAAGGGAGAGCTGACGGCGACCTTCCTCTACGCCACGCCGGGCGCCGAGGGCCTACGTCAGGCGGTGAAGCTCCTGAACGGCGAGAAGATCCCGCCGGTCATCGTGCTGCCGACCATGCTCGTCGACAAGAGCAACGCCGGCGAAATCATGAAGAAAAACGGGCTCTGAGAGCGTTCCCGGGCGCCCGATAAATCGGCCGAACGTCATCGCGAGCGTAAGCGAAGCGATCCAGGAGTCCTCGGGCGCCCCTGCGACTCCTGGATCGCCGCGTCGCTTCGCTCCTCGCGATGACGAGGGCGTTCGGGGCTGGGCTGCTTTTGACGGGTCAGGCCTCGCGATCTAAAAGGCGGCGAATTCGTCCTTGCCGGAATCAGTTCCATGACCTTGCGCTCTCTCGACCTCGAAGCCTTGAAGGCGACGCCGGTGACCCGGAAGCCGTTTGAATATTTCGTCGTCCCCGGCTTTGTTCGTCCCGAGGCGCGCGCGAAGATCAACGCCGACTATCCAAAAATTTCCGAGGGCGGGAGCTTTCCCGTGGCGCAACTCTCCTACGGGCCCGCGTTCCGCGAGTTCGTCGCCGAATTGGAAAGCGACGATTTCCGCGAAGCGTTCGAAGACAAATTCGGCCTGGATCTCGCCGGGCGGCCGACCACGACGACGGTTCGGGGTCAGTGCAGCCCCAAGGATGGACGGATCCATACCGATACGAAAAGCAAGATCATTACCGTCCTCATCTACATGAACCCCGCTTGGGAGAATTCCGGCGGGCGCTTGCGACTCCTGAAATCGGCAGACAACCTCGACGATATGATCATGGAGGTGCCGCCGACCGAGGGAACGCTGCTGGCGTTCAAACGGGCCGACAATTCCTGGCATGGCCACAAGTCGTTCGCCGGCGAACGCCGGGTCATCCAGTTCAACTGGGTCACTTCGGAAGGCGATCGGCGGATGGCGATGCTGCGCCACCACGTCTCGGCGCCCCTGAAGCGCCTGTTCGCCGCGATGCGGCCGAGCGCGGCCTGAACGGATCGTCCGAAGAAGCCGGGACCGCGCGGCCCTCACAAGAAGCCGGCGGCAGCGTGAATTTTCTCTCGCTTGCCTTGTTGTCGACCGGCGCCTTCGTATCGACGAATATCGACGACTTGTTCCTTTTGGTCGGTTTCTTCTCCGACCGAAGCTTCTCGCGCGGCCATATCTTCGCGGGCCAAATCCTCGGGATGGCGGCGATCGTCGCGATAAGCTTGGCGGCTGCATGGGTGGCTCTGGCGATCTCGCCCGCGCATGTGGGCTTGCTCGGCCTCGCGCCCATCGTCATCGGAATAGGAAAGCTGCTGCGCCTTGGGAAGACTGAGGAGCGACAGCCGACGGCCGTCGGAATTCTGCAGGTCGCGGCGGTCACAGTCGTCAACGGAGGAGACAACATAGCCGCCTATACGCCGATCTTCGCGACACAAGGATCTCGGGAAATGATTGCAACGCTCGCGATCTTCGCCGTGCTCACTCTCGTTTGGTGCTTTGTCGCGTTGTGGCTGGTCAGGCATACGGCGTTAGGCAAGCCGCTGCGCCGTTACGGGCACGTTCTCCTGCCCTTCATTCTGATCGGACTTGGCGGTCTCATTCTCTACAGATCCGGCGCTGTCAACCTCGCCGTGGGATTGACGCCGCAGGCCGTTCTAACCTTTCCGCGCCGCCCAGACCTGCCGGTAGACGGCGCTGATCTCGTCGGCTTCGCGGTCGCGGCTGAACGCGCTGACAACCCGAGCGCGTGCCCGCTCTCCCATCGCCTCGATGCGTTCAGGCTCGCGCATGAGCGGCTCGAGCGCGGCGACGAGCGCCTCGACATCGTCAACCGGCGCGAGAACGCCGTCGTCTCCGTCCGTGATGATCATCTCCGCCGCGCCAGCGCGCGTTGCGACCACCGCGTCGCCCGCCGCCATCGCCTCGAGCATCGTGAGCCCGAACCCCTCGACCCGCGACGCGAACACGTAGATCGAGATCCGCTGATACCAGAGCGGCACCTCCTCGATCGGCAATTCGCCTAAGAAACCGGATGCGCTCGGTGAGGCCCGCGGCGGCGATCCGCTGCTTGAGCCCTTCGACAAAGGGCAGATTGTCGACGGTCGTGAGCCCGACCACCACGGCGCAGAAATCCGGATAGCGCGGCAAGCAGCCGGCACATCGCCTCGACGAACAGGTCGCTGCCTTTCTGCCGTCGCACGCGGCCGAACGTTCCGATCCCATACTTTCCGGGCAGACCTGTTTTCGGCGAAGGCGGCGAGGCGGTCGGCGGGCGGGGAATAGAGATCGACGTCGATCCCGTGAAGGATCACCGTTGCCGGGCGCCGCAGAAATTGCGCGGCGGCCTCGCTCGTCGCGATCACCGCGTCCATTCGCCCGATGAGAAAGTCGGTCAACCAGGTTTTCTTGCGTTGGGAGGCCGAATTGAAGATCAGCGCAAATCCGTAGCCGAGCAGGTTCAGGAAAAGTCCGGCGAGCATCTCGACATTGCGGCGCGCGTGCCAGATGCGCACCTTGCCGTGTGCAGGAGGACGGAAGCGCAGACGCAAAAGGTCGCCGAGGCTCAAGGCCGCGATGCCCTCCGGCTGGTCCGGCCCGCACCACGCCGCACGCCAGCGTTTGGCGATCAGTGGCGCGATGGTGCGGTTCACCGCCGTGCCGCCCGAATAGCGCCAATTCAGATTGGGGATGATGACCTCGAGCGCGTCGAGGGTCTCGTCATCAAATTCCCGGCTCATCCCGCCTCGCCCGATCGCATCGCCTCGAAGGAACGCGTGTCAGCGCTCCGTTCGCGCGTAATACAATTGCCGATGGATCAATTCGGTCATGAGAGAATACATGGCGCCGGTCGCCGCGTGGATGAAGCCCGCCCAGCCGGATAGAAAAAACCGGTTCCAGAAGAAGATCCGCAGGAAATAAATCGGCGGACTGAACACGAGCTTGAGCGTCGACGGCTTCCGTCCCTGCTTCAGCCGCTGCTCGGCTTTAAGCCGCGCATAGGTGATTTCCTTTTTCATCTGCTCGTACAGGGGCAGGCTACGCTCGTGCCTGAGCAGCCCATCGCGGGCAATGGGCGTCTCGCCGTGGTCAGCGACGAGGCCCTCGTGCACGATGAGGGCGGGATCGAACCGCGCCCTGCCCCGCCGCACGAGCCGCAAAATATGCTCGGGCCGAGTCCAGCGGCTGACCGGCTTCGCCTGTCCGTATAGTGTGAGCGAACGGCGCACCTTCCAGCCCGACACCAACTCGTCGGCCGCCATCAGGCGCGGCAGCGAGGCCCGCAATTCGTCGTCAAGCCACTCGTCCGCGTCGACGCTCAAGATCCAGTGTTCCTTCGTCTGATCGAGCGCGAACTGCTTCTGCCGCGCATAGCCAAGCCATGGCTGGTGAATGAATCGGACGGGAAAGCCCGCGGCGAACAAAATCGTCGACAATTGCAGGCGTCGCGTCCGTCGAGCCGGAATCGACGACGACAATCTCGGCGCAGTCGCGAAGGCTCTCCAAACATTTGCCGATGCAGGCGGCCTCGTTGAGGCAGATCACCGCTGCGCTCAAGCCGAGGGCTCCCCGCGCCGGCGGGTCGGAAGGCCGAACGGGAGACAGAGTCGCGGGATCGGTTAGAGCCATCAGCCTTTTGTTCTGGCGACGCGGCGCGCCAAGGATTCGGCCGATATCTGGGCCATTTGCTTAAAGGTGGCAAGGTCAGAAGGTCGCTCGCCGGCCTCCGGGGGCTCACAGCCCTAGCCAGCTTGTACGCCCGACCACCCGTCACCATATCGCCGCAATGATCGATCCCCTCCCATCCCCCTCTCCCGTTTGGACCCTCGATTCCGACAGTCTCGACCAGGGTCCGGGCGTTCCCTCGTCCCCTAGCGACGCCGCTCTGCTGGACGATTATTCGCGCGTCGTCAGCGACGTAGTCGACCGCGTCGGCCCGAGCGTCGTGCGCATCGACGTGCGCAAGCAAGGCCGCAGCGCCGGCTCAGGCTCCGGCGTCATCATTTCCTCCGACGGTCTGGCCCTCACCAACAGCCATGTCGTCCAGGGCTCGCGGACGGTCAATCTCATCACGCTCGAAGGCCGTGACCTTCAAGCGCGCGTGCTCGGCGACGATCCCGACACGGATCTTGCGCTGCTCAGGGTCGAAGCCGATGTCTCGCTGCCCGCGGCGAAACTCGGCGACAGCGCCAAGCTCAAGCGCGGCCAGATCGCAATCGCCATCGGCAATCCGCTCGGCTTTGACGCGACGGTGACCGCAGGCGTCGTCTCGGCGCTCGGACGGTCGCTGCAGTCGCGCACCGGCCGGATGATCGAAGACGTGGTGCAGACCGACGCCCCGCTCAACCCCGGCAATTCCGGCGGCCCGCTGGTGTCCTCGACAGGCGAAGTCATCGGCATCAACACCGCGGTGATCATGGGCGCGCAGGGCATCTGCTTTGCCGTTGCCTCGAACACCGCGAGCTTCGTCGCCGGCGAGATCGCCCGGCACGGCCGCGTGCGGCGGGCCTATATCGGGGTCGGCGCTGCAACGCTCGCGATTCCGCGCCGCATCGCGCTCAGGCTCGCCCTCCAACAGGCCACAGGCGCGCGACTTCTCTCCGTCGATCAGGCTGGGCCGGCCGCGCAGGCCGGGCTGCTGACTGGCGACCTGATCATCGCCCTCGACGGCAAGCCGGTGACGAGCGTCAGCGACCTCGTGCGCGCGCTCGACGCCGACAAGATCGATCGCACCGTCAGCGTCGATTTTCTGCGCCGATCGGAGCAGCTCAGGGTGTGGATCGGACCGGTGGAGCGCCCGCTGGCGGCGTAAAGCCAAAACTACGCGTGGGTCGAATGGGCGGCGGCGAACTCGGTCCCGACTGGGACCGGGGGCTCCATCATGAAAGCGCTCTTGTGCGCGGCTGGAACTCTCGCTCCCGAGATGAGCCGCCAAATTCCGAAAACGACGATGAGGACCTGCGCCGCAACGAGCGTGTAAGACAGGCCTCGCGGCGTGGCCGACATTGCAAACCCCGCGATCAAAGGCCCAGCCGCGGCCCCAGCGCCGTGCGCCAGCAGAAGGCCGCCTGAAGCAGCGACCATCTCCTCTTGCTCGACCGCGTCGCTCAAATGGGCGAGCGCCAAGCTGTAGGTCGGAATGATCATTCCGCCGAACAGAGCGACGCAAAGATAGAGCAGCCACGGATAGGCGTCGCCCGGCACGAGCGCGAGCATGGCGATCAGACTCGCCAGCCGCTGCAGCGGCCGCGCCGATGATCACGAGGCGCCGGTCGTAACGATCCGAGAGCAAACCCAGCGGCCAAGCCGCCAGAAACCCGCCGAGCGTCCCACACGCCATGAAGATTGCGATCTGGCCGGTGCTCAGACCCCGCTGTTCCGCGAAAATCGGGCCCAGCGTGAAGAAGGCGCCGGTGGTCACTCCGCTCAGGAATCCGGCCGCGACCCCTAAAGGCGAGTCGCGATAGAGCCTGCTCAGTCCGATATGGCTGCCTTCGCCAGGAGGCGTCGGCGCCGCGCCTTGGGTCAAAGCGATCGGCACCAGCGCAAGCGAAATGATGCAAGCGATGATGCAGAACGCCCTGAAGCCCGCTGGGTCCGTCGTCGGGAGAAGAAGCTGGCCGCCTACGCCGGCCAGCAATCCCGTCATGCCGTAGATGCTTAGAATCTGTCCCCTGTTTTCGGAGCTCGCGCCGGCGTTCAGCCAGCTCTCGACGACAATGAACATACCGGCGAAACAGAAGCCGGTGAGCGCTCGCGCCGCTATCCACACGAACGGATCCACCACAAGAAGGTGCACGAGCGGCGCAGTGGCGGCGATTGCTCCGCAAGGCCGCGAAAGTTCGAATGTGGCCAACCCGCCTTATCACTCCCGCGGCGCGCAGCGATCCGATAATGACGCCGGCCCAGAAGCCCGCCCCGACCGCGCCGATTTGAGCCAGGGTAAAGCCCTCAATTTCGCCGCGGATGCTGAGAATCGTGCCCTGAAACGTATTGCCCGTCTGCATCAGCCAGAAGCCCAGAAGAAGGGCGGGCAATGCGGGAATTGCCGCGATCACACTGCCTGGCATCTCCGCTCCTTTCGTTGACGTCTGCACCTCAGGGAGCGCCCGAGGCGTCAATAGTGCGCCGCCTAAGCCTTCGGAGGCCTGAGCGGGCCTGGAAGAGCTCGCTCGGCCTCGTCCTCCAGCGCCTGCTCGTGAGAGCGGATGAAGCGGGCGGCGAAGACCGCGCAAATCACGGCGATGATAAGCGCGGCGATCCCGACGGGCCGTGCGTAATGCTCAAAGGCGCGGCCGAGCAGGTAGCCGCCCGCGCCAAAGATCGTGGCCCAGACGATTCCGCCCGCAGCATTGTAGAGAAAAAACTCTTCCCAATTGTAGCGATTGACGCCGGCGAGGAACGCCGCAAAGGCGCGCAGCACCGCAACGAAGCGGCCGAAAAAGATGATCTTCCCGCCGTGCTTAAGGAATAAATATTGCCCGACTTTGAGCCGCTTCTCATCAAGTCGGATATAGTGGCCAAAGCGATAGATGAGCGGAAAGCCGAGCTCCCGGCCAATCCAGTAGCCGCAATTGTCGCCGATGATCGCGCCCGCGGCCGCCGCTCCGATCACCCAGTAGATCTTCAGCGTGCCCGAAGCCGCGAAGATCGCGGCGGTGACCAGCACGGTCTCGCCGGGCATCGGAATTCCGGCGCTTTCCAACGCGACGATCACGAAGACCGCGAGATAGCCATAGGTGGCGACGACGTGCTGGAGATGCGGAACGAGTTCCATGTCAGAGCGACGCCTTGACCCCGGTCAAGCGGCGCGCATTGGCGCGCACCGTGCGCCGGGCGGGCGCGGTGGCCGCCTCGGCGATCGCAGTCAGGCCTGCAGAAACGTCGTTTGGCGTGCGCACGCCGCCGAATGCGGCTTTGATAAAGAACGAGCCCCAGGCCATCTGCGCCGCGAATGCGCCTTCGATGACGGCGTCGATTTTCTCCTGCACCATGAGACGCGCTTCGCGTGTTTTGTCGGATTGCCGACCGCCAGGCGCGAGCAGTCTCTGGGTGCGAGCGGCTATGGTCAACGCCGCGTCGGCCCCGGCCTGCGCGTTGGCCTTGGCGATGGCGAGCGATCGTTTGGTGAGACGTCGTGAAACCATCGAGAACCCCTGCCGGTCGACGCCCGACCGCAACACCCGAACAGAAGGCTTCCGGGCCGCACACCATGAGGCAAGTCGGGGGCAGCGGCAAGCCTGCGCGCCGCGCGTCAGCCCAGAGGATCGATGCGATACTGAATGAAACCCGAGCGCACGGCGACCGCGTCGTAGAGCCTGCGCGCGACGGCGTTGGTCTCGTGCGTGTTCCAGATACACGCGCGCCGCGCCCGCTTCCTTTGCCGCGTCGACGACGGCCGCGATCAGCGCTCTACCGACGCCGCCGCCTCTGACGGCCTCGCCGACATAAAGATCCTGGAGATAGCATTGCGAATTGATGAGCCACGTGCTGCGCTGAAACAGATAGTGCGTGAAGCCAATCAAGTCCCCGCCGCGCTCGGCGACCAGCGCATGCACCGGCTCGAGCGGATCGAAAATGCGCGCGAAGGTGGCGTCGGCGACCTCGTCGCTCCACTGAGCGCGATAAAAAACAAGATAGGCGCGCCACAGCGGCTCCCATTGCGCGCGATCCCTGCGCTCGATCGCCCGCACCCTGAAATCTGGCAATTGCTGCCCTCCCCGCTCGTCCGATCCGCGATACACAGGATCGATTGTTCGAACCGTCTTGACAAGCGTGGGTCCAAGGGACTGCTTTGCCCGCGCCGACAAACCTCGTCGGCGATGGAGCCAGAGATGACCCGCTCGCCCTTCATTCTCGCTGGCGTCGCGGCGCTGATGGGCGCGGCCGGCGTCGCGCTGGCGGCCGCGGGCGTCCACGCGAACGGCGGCGAGCTCGCACAAAGGGGCGCGCTGTTTCTCCTGTTGCACGCAGTTGCCGCGCTCGCGATCGCCGCGCACGCTCGGATGGCGACAGCCTCGGCGGGAGCGCTTCTTGTTGTCGGCTTCGTCATGGAAGCAGGCGCGATCCTGTTTTCGGCCGAGCTCGCGATGCATGTCTTCACCGGCGAACGCATTTTTCCCTTCGCCGCTGCCGCTCGGCGGCACGACCATGATCCTGTCCTGGGTGGCGCTGGCGGTGGTGTTTGCAACCGCAAGTCGGCGCGCGGCTTGAGGTTTCGCGCCTTGCCCGGGCCGGTCGGCGGAGCTGGCAACGTTCGGACAGGACCTCGTCCGCGCAGGCGGATCCAATCGCGAACTCGTGAGTTTATCGCGGGTTGACCGGCCGGTTGCCCAAGCCTAGCCTTTCTCTCAGCGCTTAAGATTGCGCCTCGAAGCGATTGCAGGAGGATTTCATGCAAGGAAAGCTCGAGCGCGGCAAAGCCGCGTTTCATACACGTAGTATCGGCTCGCTCGCGATTTTGGCCGGCGCTTCGCTTATCGCCGCCTTGACGCTCGGGGCCCCGGACCGCGCGCTGGCGGCCTGTGGGGCGTCGAGCCATCCGTCCGGGGTTCACGCGGGAGTGGGCGGCGGCGTTCATGCCGCAACGAGCATGGTTGCGACGTCAGGTGGCAGCGGCGGAGGCGGAAGCCTCGGGTGCGCAGGCGGGTCCAGCGCCTCGGCGCTGCGCGGCCTGCAAACTGCCGCTTCGGGCAGAGTGGTTGAGCCCGGCGTGCGCGCGGCGACGCGCACCGAGACTCATGCGAGGACCGCTACGACGAGGACCACGAACGCCAGCGCGCATTTGCGCACGGTAGGGCATCGCGCCTGACGACGCCAAGGTCTGAACAGGCCTTCTAGTCCCGCACGAATTCGAACCTGTCGACGTCGACCAGCCCCATGTCGGTGATCTTGAGATGCGGGATCACCGGCAGCGGCAGGAAGGCGACTTGCAGGAACGGCTCGGCGAGCGTCACCCCTAGGCCTTTGGCTGCGGCGCGCAGCGGGATCAGGGCCTCGCGCACCGCCTCGAAGCTTTTCAGGCTCATGAGGCCGGCCACCGGCAGCGGCAGTTCGGCGATCACCTTGCCGTCGCGCGCGACGGCAAACCCGCCCTCGGTCTCGCGCAGACGGTTGACGGCCGCGGCCATGTCCGTTTCGTCAGCGCCGACGACGCAGAGATTGTGACTGTCATGGCCGACGGACGAAGCGATCGCGCCGCGCTTCATGCCAAAGCCTTTGACAAAGGCCGTCGCGTGGTTGTCGTTGACGCCGTGGCGCGCGACGACCGAGACCTTGACCACGTCCTGGCTCAGATCGACGCCGCGCTCGCCTTGTCTGAACGGCAAGGTCACCGGAACGCGGTCGGTGATGATCTTGCCCGGAATGACGCCGATCGCCTGCGTCGAAGGCCCCTGCCCCCTCGCGACGAAATCGGCCGCTTCGACCCGCCGCGCCTTGACGCTCTCGCGCCCGACCGGCGCGATTGAAGCGCGCGCGGCGAACAGAGCTTCGTCCACCACGCGCCCCCGCGCCATCGTCATCGAGACGGCGCAATGTTCGAGGTCGTCGACGACGACAAGATCGGCGCGCCAGCCGGGCGCGACCAGGCCGCGGTCCCTGAGGCCGAAGATGCGCGCGGCCGAGATCGTGGCGGCGCGATAGGCGGCGAGCGGCGGCGCGCCAAGCTTGATCGCGGTGCGGATCATGAAGTCGAGATGACCCTCCTCCGCGATGTCGAGCGGATTGCGATCGTCGGTGCAGAAAGCGATGAACGGCGAGTTTCGCTCGGTGATGACGGGGCTGAGCGCGTGCAAGTCCTTGCACACCGAACCTTCGCGAATGAGGAGCTGCATCCCCTTGGCCAGCTTCTCTCTCGCCTCGGGAAGGTTGGTGACCTCGTGGTCGGTGCGGATGCCGGCGCTCAAGTAGCCATTGAGGGCGGCGCCGCTCAAGAGCGGACTGTGTCCATCGATCGGCCGGGTCTGGAACGCTGCGAGCTTGGCGAGGCATGACGGGTCGCGCGCGAGAACGCCAGGAAAGTTCATGAATTCTGCCAGTCCCAGCACTTTGGGGTGATCGGCGAGCGGCAGAAGATCAGAGGCCTCGAGGCGAGCGCCCGAGGTCTCGAGCGCCGTCGCCGGAACGCAGCTCGACAGCTGGATGCGCAAGTCCATCGCGGTCAGCATCGCGGCGTCGAGGAAGTAACGCAGGCCAGTCAGCCCGAGGACGTTGGCGATTTCGTGCGGGTCGCAGATCGACGTCGTCACGCCATGGCTCAGCACGCAGCGATCGAATTCGAGCGGCGTTAGAAGCGAGGATTCGACGTGGCAGTGGGTGTCGATGAACCCCGGAACCACCACTTTGCCGCGGACATCGATCTCGCGTTCGCCTCGGTATTCGCCCATCGTTCCGACAATGCGGTCGTTGCAAATCGCAACGTCGCTCTCGATGAGTTCACCCCCGACCAGATCGAAAATCCGCCCGCCTTTCAGCACCACGTCGGCCTGAGCGAGCCCCTGCCCCTGCTCGATGGCGCGACGAAGAAAGGCGATGGCGTCGCTCATGCGGTTTCCTTTGAAAATTTGGCGCGAAATTCCTGAAGCATTGTTTCAGGCTTGCCGAGCCCGCTCAAGCGATCCATCCGCACGCGCGGCGATTCCGCTTTGACCCGGCCTCCCGAATCGTCCTCTGGTCGTTGCTCATGCTTGCGCCCATCCTCTCGATCCAGTCGCATGTCGTCTATGGCCATGTCGGCAATTCGGCCGCCGTCTTCCCGTTGCAGCGGCTCGGGCGCGAGGTCTGGCCGCTGATGACGGTGCAGTATTCCAGTCATGTGGGCTATGCCGGCTGGCGCGGTCGCGCCTTCGACGCGGCGATGATCGACGATTGCCTGAACGGATTGGAAGCGATCGGCGTGCTTCCGCGTTGCGCCGGTCTTTTGACCGGCTATCTCGGCAAGGCGGAGATCGGCGAGGCGGCTCTGCGCGCGCTTGACCGCATTCGCGCGTTCAACAGCGAGGCAGCCTACGCCTGCGATCCGGTGATTGGCGATGTCGGGCCGGGGATTTACGTTGCGGCCGGCGTCGGTGAATTCTTCCGCGACCGCGCTCTGCCCCTGGCGACCATCGCCACGCCAAACGCATTCGAGCTCGAATGGCTGACCGGCGAGCGGGCAACCAACCTGCAAAAAGCGCGGAGAGCCATCGCCGCCTTGCGCGCACGGGGACCGCGGGTCGTCGTGGCGACGTCCCTCCAGCTCGACGATACGCCTTCCGGCGCTCTCGACATTCTGGCAGGGGACGAAGCCGGCCTTTGGCGAGTGCGCACGCCGAACCTGCCGATTTCTGTCAATGGCTCGGGCGACCTGTTCGCCGCCCTGTTCTTTCATCATTGGCTCAAGACTCATGACACGCGAGACGCGCTATCGCGCGCGGCGGCGTCGGTATACGCGGTCGTGAAGGCCACTCTAGACTCGGGGTCGCGCGAACTGACCCTGATCGCCGCTCAAGATGAATTTACTAACCCGTCGCAACTTTTCGTCGCGGAAGCCGTTTGATCAGCTGAACTGAACATTTACTTTTTTTGCACACCGGCGCATGAGTGAACAGCGTTCGGTGTACAATGGGGCGGGTGAAAGGGGAGCGTTGATGACACATCCAGTCAGTCTCTTAGGAGCGGCGGCGCTTGGAATTGTCCTGGCAACGTCGTCCGCCGACGCGCAGACGGTGCATCACCGGGCGAAGCATCCGGCCGCGGCCGGCCGTCAGATTACCGTTAGCAAGGGCGTCGAGCCGTGGCTCACTCTCGGCACCTGGGCTCCTGTCGGCTCGCGCCAGGGCTACGTTCTTGACACGCTAAGCCCGCCTCAGGCTCAGCGTACGGCCAACCAAGAGACAATTCAGGGCGTCCGCGGCATCGATCGGCTGCCGAACGATGTGTCTCTCCCTGAAGCGAACCGGCCGTTGATTATCGTCTCCTCGCCCGGCCTGAGTGGGCCTTGGCTGCAGTTGTATTGACGAGACCCGCCAGCACACTAGAGGAGTGCCGGGCCCGGGACTCTGATGACGCGCCGGTTTCAAACGCTCGATGTGTTCACCGAGACGGCGCTGGCTGGGAATCCGCTTGCGGTCGTTCTCGACGCCGAGGGCCTCGACGACGCGCGAATGCAGGCGATCGCCGCCGAGTTTAACCTGTCCGAGACCGTGTTCGTCCTGGAGCCAAGGGACGCCGTCAATAGCGCCCGGGTCAGGATTTTTACGCCGAAGCGCGAATTGCCATTCGCCGGCCATCCCACGGTTGGCGCAGCCGCGCTCATCGCGCACCGACGCGCGAGCGATCTGCTCGCCGCTCAAGATCTCAGAATTGTGCTTGAGGAGCCGATCGGCGACGTCGTCTGCGTCGCGCGCCGTCGCAAGGGCCAGGCGCTTGCCGCTTATTTCGAGCTGCCGAGACTGCCCCAACGGCTTGAAGACAAACCGCCGTCCACGGTGCAAATCGCCGCAAGTCTGGGTCTTGAACTTCAAGACATCGGTTTCGACGGACACGAGCCGAGCGTCTTTAGCGCGGGCGCGCCCTTTCTGTTCGTTCCGGTCCGCTCGCTCGACGCGATCGGCCGCGCCGCGCCCGGAATCATGCCCTGGGCGACCAAGGATGGTCCGGCGACCTTTGTCTACACACGCGAAACCGAGCGCGAGGGGTCAGCCTATCATGCGCGCATGTTCGCCAGCGCCTGGGGGATATACGAGGACCCGGCGACCGGAAGCGCGGTCGCCGCGTTTGCCGGCGTCGTACAAGCGTTCGACCGCCCGCGCGACGGCGACTCTATGCTGACGATCGAGCAAGGTTTCGAAATGGGCCGACCAAGCCTGATCGCGCTTGGCCTTGTCGTCGAGAATGGCGCGCTGGTCTCCGCGACGATCGGGGGCTCTGTCGTCATCGTCTCCAGCGGTTCGCTCGACCTTTGAGCGAGCAGGCCCATCTTCTCGAGGTCGCCGAGCTTGACCTTGCGTTTGAGTCTTTGCGCTGGGAATTCGCCGAGCGCCAAGCCGCCGCCATCGCCGCGCATTGGGGGCGACTGACCAAGGCCAAGCCGTCGCTGTTCAACGGGCGCGTGCTGCTTCTCGGCCAACGCTTGATCGAAACACGTCCTGACGGAGCGTTAAAGCTCAAGGGCGTCTATTTCGAGACCGACTACGCCGACTTCCTCGCCTGGAGCGAATTCGGCCATCCTGGCGGGTCTGTCGACAATTGCTTCGCGATGGCTGCGCTGCGCTCGGACGACGGGGCGTTTCTGCTCGGCGAGATGGCGCACCATACCTACAACGCCGGCCAGATCTACTTTCCCGCCGGAACACCGGATCCAGATGACGTCTTCGACGATAGGGTGGATCTCGAGGCAAGCGCGCGCCGGGAATTGCTGGAAGAGACCGGGCTCCTGGCTGCTGAAACGAATATGTCGCCCGACTGGACCGTGGTGATAACGGCTCAGCGCATCGCCTGCATGAAACTGATGACGTTTCCCCTCCCCGCCGCCCGGCTCAAGGCGCGGATCGAGGCGTTCCTGGCGCGCGACCCCCTGGCCGAGTTCGCGCGCATGCACATTGTGCGCGATCCGGAAGACATCGATGAAGCGCGGGTGCCGGGTTTTGTCGCCGATTATCTGCGCTACGCGTTCGCTCAAAGACCGGTCGGATAACCGTTCCGCGCTACCTATATTGAAAGCACTTGTGTTTTCGTCCATTTTGCCGCTCAGTCCACAAGACGGTATACAAATCTCGCTTGAAAAGGGGCGGCTCAATCGGCAGCGACCGTCGCCGCCTTGCGTCTCTTCGCCCTTGGCATATGGGAGCAGCGCCAAGCTACTACCGCCGCGCCCGTATAATCCGGCGCACCTCTCGGTTAACGGCCCTGTCCACCGCGCCGCTCACATGCTCGCGCGAGTTCGACGTTGTCGCTGCAATGAAGGCGGCGGGCTGGACGCCAGCATGATCAGGCACGCGAGATTGCTGGCCAGCCTGACCGAAGCCGAGTTGAAGCAGGCAATCTTTTTGCCCAAGCCTCCGCTGACGCTCTCGCCTCGCTTGAGCTTCTCAAGCCGGCTCTTCGCGGCCTCGACCTTTTCGTCGGCGTCCGCCACCCTCGGCGTTTCCTCGGCGATCTTCGTCTCGGCCCGCGCGATCAGCGCCTTGTGCTCCTCGACGCTCGCGGCCCCCATATCGCGCATCGTCTCCCAGAACCGCTCGTCGTCCTTAAAGTTCTCCTCCTGCACCGCCCCCTGCTCTTCCGCCGTCACCATGGGGAATGCGGGCGTGCAGCGCGCCGTAAATCTTGCCGTGCTGGTCAGGGCCGATGCGGTTGCCAAGGCGATCGAGCCGCCCGGGCAGCTTTGCCCAGAAGGCGATGCGCTCGCGAACCGACACCTCAGCGTCGACCGACCCGAGCGAGGCGATATGTTCGCTGCGGACCTTTCCGTCGACACGACGGGTCTGCATCAAGCTCGGCTGAAGGCGGGCGCGAAAGGGAAGTCGCTCCTTGGCCGGAGGCGAATCTGTCCGCCAGGGCGAGTTCCAAGCCCTCCCAAATCGCCCCGTTTTACCCAAGGTGGTTTCGACCTGAAGTGGTTTCTCCAAACGAAATCGGGCCGTCAGGCAAGGGGTATGCTAATGGAAATGCCCGCCGCCGCCGAAGTGGCCGCCGCCGAAGCCACCGAAGTGGCCGCCGCCAAAGCCGCCCATGTGCCCGCCGCCAAAGCCGCCGCCGAAGCCGCCCATGTGGCCGAAGTTTCCGCCGGCGAAATGGCCGCCACCGAACTGGCCGCCGCCGAAGCCGCCCACGTGGCCAAAGTTTCCGCCGGCGAAATGACCGCCGCCGAACTGGCCGCCGCCGAAGCCGCCCATGTGGCCGAAATGATCGCCGCCGTGGAAATGAGCCCCGTCGCCGTGGAAAGCGAAGCCACGGTGGAAACCGTGGTCAAAGCCGTGGTCAAAGCGGTGATGGAAGCGGCCGCCTCCGAAGAAGACCGGGCCACCAAACCCGTAGCTATAGTCGTAGCACGGATAGGGGTAGCCGTAACTATAGTCGTCGCAGGAGCCATAATACGACCCATAGGAGTTGTCGCAGTACGGATAGCCGGCGGCGTCGCCGCCGATCACTCCGGCCGCGATGGGATTGTAGCCATAGCCGTAAACGTAGCGGTGTCCGTTTCGCCAAACGTAGTGGTGATGGCCGACGTGGTTACGCGCGACATACCGATGGCCTGCGTGGCCACGCGCAACATACCCGTGCAAACCGTGTGAGACCCGCGGGTAAGCAGCGTGCCCGTAATGGTGAACGACGGGAGCCGCATTTGCGGCAGGAACCGGCGACGATAACACAAAAGCCGCCGCGCTGAGCGCAATAGCCGAAACTCGAAGAACACCAAGAGTCATAACGACCTCCCTTTCATGCTAAGCGACGCCGCAGCGCCGCGGGAACGTCCCTGATGACTTTCAGATAGATCGGCATTGCTGACCCGCAAGATCCTAGTTTGTCACGAATGCGTGCGTTCGAAGATCGCGATAGTCTTTGGAGGCGAAGAAAGCCGAGATGACACACTAATATTAAATTTAACATCGATTTTTTTCGACTGTAACCCCCAGAATACTGATCGGACGCGTCTCGCATCATCGTCACAACTGTACCGATCTCGCACTTTGCCGAACAATTCCAACTGTTGGCGAGGCGTCAACGATTTTTGTTTACGAAATTTAACGCGCCTCCAAACGCCGATTGGTAATTGTAATTCATTAATGAAGTCCCGCCAATGTTAGGTTTGAACTACTAGAACTCAATGTCAGCAGTGGATTGCGAACCCTTGGGTTAGAAACGAGCGTTCGGACGGAGTACGATTATTCGCTGACGATATGCCAAACGCCGCCGATGCCGTCGCCAGTTTTGTCGCCCTTCGTCTTGTCGCCAGAATAGAAGTAGAGCGGCTTGCCGTCATAAGTTGATTGCAGCCGCCCATCTTTCCGCTTCACGGTTGCCCAGCCCTCTTCCATCTTTCCTTCGCTCTTGGCAAGATATGGCGGCCATTGCTTGCTGCAGGCATCGTAGCATGCAGGGGTGCCGCCTTCGTCTTTGTCGAAGACGTATACCGTCATGCCATTCTTAGCGGTGAGCACCGTCGCGGCATTTGCTGCAGGCGACATAACAAAGTTGCTGGCAAGCAGTAACACGCTTAGACCTGAAATCTTTTTCATTGCGTGATTCCTCCGTTAGATAGCAAGCTTACGGCAAAAAGCCCTAGTCATTATTTGAATACTGCCGTAAACACACGACCCCCCGCCTTTATTCGTCTTTAAGGATCGCCTTTTTGTCAGTTGGCGTCTGGCGTCCCACGACCCCCGTTCCCTTAGGGTCCGACTCCGGTAATTGTCGCGCGGGAACCCACCTGCGCATTGCTCGGGGGCTCAAACACGACTGTCACCCGTCGATTTCCGCAAGCTGGACACATGAGGCGCGACTCTAGCCGTGAAAGGGGGAAGTTTGGGCCCCGCGTGGCGACGAGCGTCTCTACTCTCTGATCGGCGACAAAGGCCCTATGACGCCGACGCCTTGATCGAACGGCTCGGCAGGCCAGGCCCGCCGCGAAAATATATCTACAAGCCACGGCTGGGTCTCAACAACATTTCATTCTTGCAAAACCATTGCTACGGGCACAGCCTGAGCCCCGGCGTGCGAGCATTGCGGAAATCAACCGTGGGCGCGGCACTGCCGACCAAGGAGGAAACCATAATTCGCACTCTGATGTTCGCCGCGGTGTCGTCCGGAGCCCTTTTGCTCTCGCCAATCGCCTTCTCGCAACAAACAGGCGGTACCGCCGCTGAAGCCAAAGCGATGCTGATGAAGGCGGTGGCCGCCGTGAAAGCGGACAAGGCCAAGGCGCTCGACATGTTCAACAAGGGAGAAGGCGGGTTCCTGGACCGGGACCTTTACGTGTTTTGCGATAGCCTCAGCGACTTCAAGAACGTTGCGATTGGCAACCCCAATGCCAAGCAATTGCTCGGCACGGATGCAAGGTCCTTGAAGGACTCCACGGGCAAGGACTTCGGCGCGGAACTCATCGCGGGGATGCAGAAGCCGGTAGGTCAAATGACCGAGGTCAGCTACCTGTTTCCAAGGCCTGGCCCTGACAAGACGCCAGTTCAGAAGGTGAGCCTCGTGACCAGGGTCAGTGATGACCTAGGCTGCGGCGTCGGATATTACAAGTAGAGCTAAAGCCCTTTAGCAACAGACAAAAAGGACGAGGGGAGCCACATGCTCTCCTCGCCTGCGAGCATCACGTTTTTCTTCGGAAGCTCCCTTGAGCTGACTCCGGTAGACGCACTTCCGCATGGATCTAGTTTCCTGACGATAGCCGTTGACGCAGCGCATGTGCACCTCCCAGCTAAGGCTGCGCGCCACGCCCAGTGTCTCGACTTCCATGAGAACAAAAGTGGAACATTCAGCGAGGCTGGTCAAGCGTGCTGTGTCCTTCAGCGATCGGGTGCAACGGCAAGTTTGCGCAAAAAGCGGTCGTTGGGCCGAAGGTGTCGGTTGGGCCAAGGCACGAAGTCGCTGCGCTCCGGCCCGCTTCGCGGGGGCGTGAGCCGGGAGGCGGGTATCAAGCCGATAGGATAACGATGGCGCGACGGGGAGCCCCGTCCTGAGAATCGAGGGTGTTCAACCTCACTCAGGAAGGAGCGCCCGATGAGCGAGACCAACACTGTCAGTCCGCTGCGTCAGCGTATGATCGAAGACATGGCTGCGCGCAAGCTCAACCCGCACACGCAGCGCAGCCACATCTATAGCTGCAAGCGGTTCACCGCCTGGCTCAAACGCTCGCCCGATACGGCGACGGCCGACGAGGTGCGCTGCTTCCAGTTGCACCTCGTCGAGGGCGGCGCGAGCATCTGGAACCGCAATCGGATCATGACCGGGGTGCGCTTCTTGTTCCGCGTCACGCTCCGCGCCACTACCGCGATCCCCATTGCCCGCTTCCAGGCCCCGCTCCGCACCTTACCCAGGTCGCCTGACGCCAACTCCGCGCCCGCCACCATAACGGCGCGACAATCAAATCTCCATAGCGCTGGCTGCCGCCCGCCGCCCAAACTTCCCGCGACTTCGTGCCTTGGCGCTTTTTTGACGCCGGCCGCTGGAGCAAGAGGCACCTCTCGTGATGCCGGCGTCCAAAAAACCTGCACAGAAACCGACTAAGCGCGCAGTCTTCGCAGTCGAACCGGTTGAGCCCGCGGTCTTGCCGAGAGCACGATGAGGGTGCGCTGACATCTCAGCAGGACGGCGGACGGGACTCGGCTTCCAGTCGGAGGTCTACTCGACAGACAAGAGCGCGATTTGGCTTGGTCCAGCCGTCTCCACCTAACTCGCGGGCGAGACCTACAGTGCTTCAAAGCGCGGCCAGGCGCAAGTCCCCCCGAGGCCACGCGAGCCTTAATGACAATTCCCCCTTGCGGGAAATCGCGATTTTGCTGGTGATTAGACGCAAACGTTGTCTATGTACGAATTGCGAGAAAACCGATGACGCTGCCAAAATGCTTTTTTGCGCCGTTCTTGGTTTCTGTCTGTCTTTGCGCGCACCCGTGTTTCGCGCAATCGGCTCCGCCAGAGGCCGATGATGAAGGACTTTATGTCTACCTCCAGAGTCTCAACCGGGGCGGATGGGCTACCGACGGTTTGAGGCACTACAATACGCCGATGCCCGACTATAAAAAGACTGAGCTTTCTAACGGCAGTAAGACCACTATTCCTCACGATAACGCGGAGGCGTATTTCTATGTTAAAGCCTCACCGTTCCCCTACGTCGAGAGTTATGCTTCTGCCGAAGACATCCCCGGCTTTGATGGCCCCGGCTCCCATAGTTACGCAACTGCCTATTTTGACTTGACGTATTGGGTTCAAGTGCCAGGTCCAGCAGGCAACATCGTGACAATTGACGCGATTGTCAATCAAAATACGTCGATCTGCACTCACACTACTACTGTATTAAGTGACGTTTCCGCGTGCGGTTCTGCTTCTGTAGAGATTACTGCTGCCAGCCCTGGCGAGACGCAGATTGGCATTACAAGTCTCGGTCGCTCGAAAACGAAATTTCGCCAGCTTTCGGATACCTGGTTTGAAGTGCAGATGTCCACTTACGACACGGTCAGCGCCGCATACGGCGCTGCTACATCGAGGTCATGGACCGATCCGCAATTCCTGATTGATCCCAACACTCCCGATGCAAGTCTGTACTCTGTCGTACCCGAGGACGGCTTCGGAAACGCTCCGGCGACCGCCGTGCCAGAGCCGTCCACCTGGGCGACGATGCTCACTGGCTTCGCGATCCTAGGCTTTGCGAGTTGGCGTGCTTCGCGGAAGGGCGCGCGGGACGAAACATCTAACGGCTCCCCAAACAAAAAGGGCGTGGCCGGAAGCCGCCGTCCGCCGTCGTTGGTAGCAGGCTTTCAACACCCAACTTTCAGCGGAAGCAGAACTTACATCGCTGAGACGATGACATAGCGGTGCCCAGTTTCATCGTGTCGGGCGCGCTCGAAAGGATTCGAACTTAAGAACCGCCTGAGCCGGTGAACCAATCTTGGGCTCGCAGTCCAATCGCCGCTTCGGCACGCACTCCGGTCCTTCCCAAAGTGCCTCCTGTACGCGCACTTCCCGCCCAAATGCGACGTCCGCCGTCGCAATCCGCAATGTCCGGTTCACGTCGAACTCCGGCCCGTCCCCTGTGCGCATGGTGTATCCGGGCGCTCGCGCCGACGAAAAGGGCGGTCGCGCAGAAACGCCGATGTGCTCTCCAATGGACTGTGCGGACGGAGCATTGATGACCTCCAGGGAGTCAGGATCGCTTGAGGACGTCGCCGGGCCGGCGCCCGTGGCGAGGGGTCGACCTGACGAGGCGGGGAAGACCTTGTGGCGAAACCGTCTTGGAGCGCTGCTTCCGATCCTTGGAGCCGCCGCGATGTGCACCGTCTCGGTCGGCGTTTCGGTGGCGCTGATCGACAGACCGGTCGCGACGTGGGTGCACGGACAACGGCGCGGCGCTTGCCTCGGTCTATCGTCTGGCGCAACGGCCTCGTCGTCATGAAGTGGCAGCCCGTCGGGGGCCTTGCGGAGCTAGAACGCGGAGTGCGCCAGCGCGTTTACGCCTTCATCGCGACCATCGCGACATCGGTGCGATTTTTCGCGTTTAGCTTTCTCATGACGTTGCGCACGTGGACCTTCACCGTGCTCAAACACATATTCAATTCGTTGGCAATAATCTTGTTCGATTTGCCTTGCTGGATCGCTCGGACAACTGAGAGTTCACGACTAGTGAGCATGTAGGGCCGAGGAGAAGTGGTCGATGTTCGAACGCCGAGCTGGTCTCCGACGAGCAAACAGTCCGGTGGGACATAGGTCCCGCCCGCCAGAACGAAACGCATCACCTCAATAGCAATTTCAAATCCCATGGTCACCGGAATGAATCCCTTGGCCCCACAACGTATGGCGGCGCGGGCCAAGTCCACATCATTGGTGGAGGCGAGAGCAATAACCGGCAGCCCGGAAGCAAACTCGGACAGGTCTTTCAGCGCGTTCGCACACGCCTGACTGCTGGCGTCTATCAAAGAAAGAACGACAAGCTGAGCGGAGGCGTCCTGGTGCTGGGTTCCCAGTTCCGACAATGTCGAATACATGACAACCGGAATCGACAACGCCGATTGCATGCTGCAGCGAATGCATTCTCGCAAGAAAGGGCGGCCTTCAACCACCGCAACAAAAGCACCAACCTTTGCACTATCTGGTCGATAGGCGCGATGCTCCTCAATAGCTTCGGCGGTTGTTAACAGGTGCGCCCCCTCGGGTAAACAATTGCTCAGAGGCCAGCCCTGAACCCGCGATTCGGAAGTTGGACTCCAAAGCCTTAGGTGTTTTGGAAAACAGCGTCAACTTAGATTCACCATAAGTGAGATGGAAAACGGTGTCCAGAAAAAATCGCCGACCTAAAGTGGTAGTCCGTCATCTCTTTTGAATGAGCGCGAAAGAGACCAAGACTAGCGGCAAAGTGAACCAGACGCCGCCTGCGTCCGTAAAAGCGGCTGGTTGCATACGAAATTGGCTATCCGTCTGACGCTGATGCGCTCCAATGGTCGTTCCCCGGGCGGCTGCCCGAGAACTCGACAATCCGATAAGTGTCGGCCCCGCCCGTAAAGGCGATCTCTTCCGCCAATTCTCGGACTTCCTCCATCGACCCAGCCCAGTAAAGCGTTTCGACGTCGTATCCCTCGCGTTGGAAAACGACCTCGCAACTCCGCAGATTTTTGTCGCGATATTGATGAGTCAACATTGAATTCGCCGGTAAGAGGTTTGAATCCGAATTGAAGCTCGACTGCTAATCTATCTCTCTCTCAAACCATCTTTTTGTTTCATTAACCGAATTGGGCTGGTTGTTCCATTAACAGAATTGGGGGTCCGTCGCTTGGCGGCTGCATGTTCTGATGACCGCGCCTCAAGCTACTCCCGCCTGCGCCATCGGACTCCCGGGTAGTTTTACTGGGGTGAGTGAGTTAGAAGTCCCTCACGCCGTCGCCGGTCCTATCGCCGCGCGCAACGATCTTGCGCGCTGCGGGCCGTTGCAGCGCCAGCGCTTCTGGCGCCGGCGCGGTCAGCCACGTCCCGACCTCGGCTTGGTTATCAGGATGACCGGCATTGTGGCGCCAGCTGACAAGGTTCGCCTTGGAGCTGCGCCTAGAGGGGCGCGTAAGATCTTCCGCAGGCCAAGGCCCTGGAGGTTGCCGAACCCCGCCGGCGCCCCTGCCAAACAATGTGTCCGCCTCCCGCCCAATCGCGACAGTCTACGGCGGCGGTCTGCAACAC
>CAVPEE010000024.1:0-38989 GCA_963702825.1 uncultured Alphaproteobacteria bacterium | reverse complement strand
GCAGAAGCAGCGCCGCAATCGATTCCGCTTTGAGGCCGTAAAGATGCGCATCGCGCCGGCGCTCTGTCCGCTGGTCGGCCCGGCTTTTCATCGCTGAGCGCCCGCAATCGCCAGCGCGCGCGCATAGACCTGCCGTCTCGGCAGTCCATGCTTGGCGGCGATCGTCGCGGCGGCGTCCTTGACCGACAGAGTCGTGAGCTGCTCCGCGATTTCCCGGTCGAGCGCGGCCTCCGAAACCGCCGGGCCGCTCTTCCGCCGCGCCGACGACGATGACGATCTCGCCCCTGGGCGCCCCATCCGCGGCATATTCGGCGGCGAGCTCATCCAGCGCGCCGCGCCTCACCTCCTCATGCAGCTTGGTCAGTTCGCGCGCCACCGCCGCGGGCCGAGGCCCCAGTTCGAGCGCAAGGTCGGCAAGCGTCTCAGCGAGCCGCCCCGCGGCCTCGTAGAAGATCAGCGAGCCGGGCACGGCGGCGAGCGCGTTGATCCGCTCGCGGCGCGCCGACGACCGGCTCGGTAGGAACCCTTCGAAATAGAATCGGTCCGTGGGCAGGCCGGCGACGCAAAGCGCAGCGAGCGCGGCGGACGGGCCCGGCGCGGCGATAACGGCGAACCCGAGCTCGATTGCTTCCGACACCAGTTTATAGCCGGGATCGGAAATGAGCGGCGTCCCGGCGTCGGAGATCAGGGCCAGCGCCTGCCCTTCGGCAATGCGTCTCAGCGCCCGCGGGCGAGCCTCGGCGGCGTTGTGCTCATGATAAGCCGAGAGCGGCCTCTCAATCCCGTAGCGCGCGAGCAACGTGCGCGACACACGCGTGTCCTCGGCCAGGATCGCATCAGCGCCGGCCAGGATCGCCAAGGCCCGCAGCGTCACGTCGGCGAGGTTGCCAATCGGCGTCGCCACGACGTAAAGACCCGGATCGAGCGTCGCCGCCGTCAAAGTCGCGTCGCCAATGTGAAAGGTTCGGCTCGAGCGAACAGTCTTGACGCTGTCCGACTGGGGAGCTTTTGCCGCGGTCATTGCGCTCTAATCCGCCAATCCTCCGGCCGGCTCAATGATCGACGCATAGCCAAGCGCAGGTGAAAATGCCACAATTTCCGTCGACAGCCAGCGAATGGCGGCCATCGCGCGCCGACATTTCGAACATGACGGCGCAATGCGCTTGCCGGCGCCAGCGCCGCTCAGACGAGAGGTGGGTATGAGGTTTGCCGCGGAGCAGCCGGCAGCCGGGCGAGGCCTGACGAGGCGCGCCATGCTTGGCGGCGGGATGGCCTTGACGCTCGCGGGCTGCAATTCGGCTGGCCTCGAGATCCCGAACGACGCGGGCGGGCCCGCTCCTTCGCCGGCTCAGCCGGCCGGCGGACCGCCGGTCGGCGAGATGCTGGGCACAGGCCCGGTTCGGGTCGGCATGGTCCTGCCCTTGACCCAGAACGGGGCCCCAAGCCCGATCGGCGTCTCGATGCGCAACGCGGCGCAGCTCGCGATCAACGATTCCGGCTCGACCTCCATCACGCTCATGATCCAGGACGACCATTCGAGCCCCGACGCCGCTACTCAAGCGGCTCAATCGGAGCTGGGGGCCGGGGCGCAGCTCATCCTCGGGCCCGTGTTCGCCAACGACGTGCGGGCGGCGTCGGCAGCGGCAAAATCGGCGGGGCGGCCGATGATCGCGTTCTCGACCGACGTCACCGTCGCGGCCCCGGGCGTCTATCTCCTGTCCTTCCTGATCCAGGGTTACGTCGACCGGATTCTTCAATACGCCGTCTCGAGCGGCAAGAAGTCGTTCGGGATCATGGCCCCGCAGAACGACTACGGCAATGTCGCGGCCCAGCGGTTCCAGGAGATGGCGGGGAACGTCAATGCGCAAGTGGTCGTGACCGCCCGCTATTCGACCGGCCAGATCGCAACCGCGGCTCAGCAGGTGGCGGCGGTCCAAGGTCAAATCGACGCTTTGTTCATTCCCGACCAGGCGGACGCTATGCCGGCAGTCGCGAGCGCTCTCGGGTCGGCCAACGTCAAGACGAAGTTTTTGGGCACAGGGGTCTGGAACGACGCACGGGTTCTCAAATTACCGCAGATGCAGGGCGCCTGGTTCTCTGCGCCCGACAATTCCGGCTTCGACGCCTTCGCGCAGCGCTACCAAGCCAAATTCAACAGCGAACCGGCGCGCTTGGCGACACTCGCCTATGACGCGGTGACACTGGCGGCGGCGCTCGCCCACAATGGCGGACCGGACCCGTTCAACCAGGCGGCGCTGACCAACATATCGGGCTTCAACGGCGCTGACGGGGTGTTCCGCTTCCGCGCCGACGGAACCAATGAGCGGGGCTTGGCTGTCATGGAGATCGGAGACGACGGCGCCAAGGTGATCAGCCCGGCGCCGCGAAGCTTTGCGGCGGGGTGAGGCGTCGCTCGCCGCCTCAGTGAAAATCCACGTCCTTTGTTTCGGGACCCATGGCGGCCCCGATCGTGCCGATGATCGCGCCAATAGCCAGTAGGAAGACCGGCGTGAGCTCGAACGGCATCACCGCGCCCAGCCAATTCATGTAGAACGCGTAGAAGGACGGGATGATCACCGAGAGGCTGAAGCCGATACCAAACCCTGTCGCGCGGACATCGGTGACGAAGCGCTCGTTGATATAAGTGATGATCACGCCCCAAGGCGAAGTGACCAAGATCGAGAGCACACAGACCAGCGCCATGATCGCGCCCAGCGACAGGCCTGGCGTGCGGATGAGGTAGTACAGTATCGCGGAGCCGATGACGGCGATCAGAGGGCCGACGATGATGAAGAAGCGCCGACGGCCGATCCGCTGCCCGATCATGCCTGCCGCGATATAGCTGAAGAAAAGGGCCGCATAGCTGATCAGAAGCGTCGAGGTCAGCGCATACTTCGGCAATTTTAGCATGTGCAGCAAAAGCGTGGTGGGGATGAAAATGGTGATGATGTTTTGCGTCAGCCAGAACCCGGTCATCATGACCAGCACCTGCAAGCAGATTGCGTCCGCTCGGGCCCGAGATGAGATCGCTGAGCGGCGTCTTTTCCCGTTTGCGCTCGACCTCGGTTTCCCAGATCTCGGATTCCGACACCATAAAAACGTAGTAGAGCACGAGAACGCCGGCGAGCAGCGCCCCGATTACAAAGGGAATGCGCCAGCCCCATTGCGCGTAAGCCGAGTCCTCGCCCGCCAAGGGGAAGATGGCGAACATCAGCATCGCGACGAGCGTGATGGCGATGTAGGCGGCGGGAAAGGCGGAGAGGATGAGGCCGCCGGTGAAGCCGCGCTGGTCTTTCTTGGAATATTCGATCGCCAGCGGATGAGCTCCGGTATAGCCGCCGCCAAGGCAAATGCCGTCGAGAAAGCGCAGGATCACCAAAAGCCAATAGGACGCGATGCCGATCTGGTGATAGCCGGGAATGAGCGCGATCAGGAACGTGATGATGCCGAAGCCCGCGACCGACGTGATCGACGCCATGCGGCGCCCGAGGCGATCCGCCACGACGCCAAACGCGAGCGCCCCGATCGGGCGCCCGAGCAAGGTCGTGATGAACACCAGCGAAGCGAAGATCGCTTGTTCGCCAGGATCGAGTCGCGCCGGCTGAAAATAGAAAAGGACGGGAGACAGCACCACCGTCGGCAAGTAGATATCGAACATGTCGATGAATTCGGAGAAGACGGCGCCGCTGATGGCTCTGCGCCGCTTCTCCTGCCTATCCGCGGCTTCGGCGACGAAACCGGAAGATAGCGTGGCCGTCTGCATCGGCGGGTCTCCCATGATCCTTGTCGCCGCAGCCGGCGTTGTCTCTGCCGGACGCTAACGAGCTTGCTATGGATCAAACAGACGCTGCAATCGGGAAATCAGTTATTCCGGTTGGACGGTTTATCAATTCAGCCCGCGGCCCTCGGAGGGTCGCGCCTTGCTGGCGTTGAGAATTCGCAGAGCGCGCTGAAAGCGCTCCTCATCGATCACGCCGCGCTGACGCAGCCATTCGAATTTCCTGGTCTCGCGCTCAACGTCCGCTTGGAGATTGACGTTGCCGTACAAGAACGCCATCCGCGCCTTCCACCGCCGCATGACCTCGGCGAGGATTTCGTCATGGTCTTTGTCCTTCAAAATCCGGATGGAATGCCCATTGCTCCCAGGCGCAGGCGGGTTCATCTCGATCTGAGTGAACGTAACCGACAGAAGACCGAAGATTTGGCCGAGCCAATACAAGGGCACAAGCAGCACGGCGACGATGACGAGCGCACCCGCCAAAGGCTTGCTGATATTGGAAACGAGGATCGCGAGCAGAAAGATTGCAATCGCCGCGTATACGATGCGAACGCGCCAGATTGTCCTTCTCGTCGTGACGGTGGGAAAGGAATCGACTTTGAGCGTTTCGTAGAACGCATCAAAGATTCGTGAGCCGGAATGATCGGATATCGTGTAGCGAAGCCGGTCCGGCGCGAACTCGATCTTGAGCTTTGTCCCAAGCCGGCTCTGGGTCGAAATGGATTCCGCCGGGCCCTGTGATTTTGCGAGTGCCATGGCTTCATAAAATCCTTCAGCTACGCCAGCCTTGGCCGTCCCGGTTGGGAGAAACGGGGCATTCAAGTGTCCCGGCGGTTTTGGCTCCGCAACGGAGAATGGAGGACAACGCACGAGGGCGCGATTGCGTTTCCTCGGCGATTGGGGAGGCTATTCCCCGTCGCCTCGGGGTGTCGCTGAATGCTTCGGCGAGTCTTCGCCTTCTTTTTTCTCCTGACGCTTGCCGCCGCCGCGCCCGCCCGCGCCGACGAAGCCTTCCGGATTTATGATGGGCGCGGGGTGAGGGCGATCTTCGACATCACCAATTCGGGCGTGGGGCTGGCCGTTCAGGACCTGCCAAGGCTCGCGACCGGATCGTCATCTTCAACTCGGCCTCGTCCTCCGATCTCACCGGCAAGGCCTGCTCGTCGAACGGAATGCAGTGGAACGCCGACAATTGGTCGAACGGGGTCGCCCTGATGCGTCTCCTTATCAAAGAGAAGCTCGACAGCTTCTTCTTCATCACCGCCGATTACGCCTTCGGCGCTTCCCTCGAGGCCTGAGGCGGCCGCGGTTCGCATCCGCGCCAAGAAGGCTGCGCCCTGTAAGGTAGCGCAACCCGCCTGCCGATCGCTCAGAGGCTCGGCGGCTTGTTCGGCGCCGCTTTGGCATCGCGCGCGACCATATTCGGGTCCGGATTGGCGACATTCACTTTGTCGCCGGTCTGGGTGGATTCGATCGGGCTGTCGACAAGCCGGTCCGCCAGCAAAAGGCCAGAACTCGATCTGCACCTTATTTCCGAGATTGCGTCCGACGACAACCGGCTTCAAGACGACCTTGTCGTCCGTGTCGAGCGCGGCGACCTGCATGCCCTTGGCGCCGAAGACGAGCGCGGTAAGCGGAACGGTGAGCGTGTTCGGGTCGGCCGGAATGTGGAAGTGAACCTCGGCGAAGGCGCCAGGCCACAGCTTGCCGTCCGGGTTGTCCGCCTGGAGCTCGACCAGCGCGGTGCGTGACGTCTCCGCCACCGCGTTTGACGTCGAGACGAGCTGCGCTTCAAAGGTTTCCTTTTGGCCCGGCAGATGCAGCGTGGCCTTGATGCCCGGCGCAAGCTCGCCGAAGAAAGCCTGGGGCACGTTCACATAAATGCGCATCCGGTGGATGTCCGCGACCTGGAACAAGGCGCGCCCCGTGTTGCCCCCGGCGTTGACGAGGTCGCCGATATCGACGTTGCGCGCGGTCACGACGCCGTCGAACGGCGCTTTGATCTCCTCGAACGCCGTCAGCTCCTCCAGCCGTTTCACGGCCGACTGCTGAGCCTCCACATTCGCCTTCGCGACGGCGAGCCCGGCGAGTCTGCGCGGCCGCGTTCAAGCGATCGTTGTCGCCCTGCTGCTTACTCTGCCACCCCTGAACGACGAGCTGCGAGGTCCGCTGATTCGTTGCGCTGCCAAGTTCCGCATTGGCCTGCGCTTGTTGGACCGCCGCCTGCAGCTGAACAAGTTGCGCCCTCGCCTGTTCAAGCTGTTGATCGAGATCGGGGGCCGAGATCGTCGCCAGAATCTCACCCTTCGTCACATGCGCGCCAATATCCTTATGCCAGGCGGCGATGTAGCCGCTGGCGCGGGCGAAGAGCGAACCGGTGTTGAACGCGGCGACGTTGCCTGGAAGAACCAGCTCTTGTTCCGCAGGACTCCGCTCGGGCTGCACGATGCGCACCGTCGGAACGGTCTGGGCATTGGTCCAGGCCGCAACCTCCTGTCTGCTCTTGGCGCGATCCATGATGCCGGAGACGGCGAGGCCGACCGCGCCGATCGCGAGCACGCAGATGACAAGCAGGACGCGACGCGTTTTGGGTTTAGGTGGAGTGGCGGGAGATTCAGAGGACATGAGAGCTCCGGATCAGGCGTGAGAGGGAAGCCCGACGAGGGGCTCCGCCGCATCGGCTTTGGCTTTTTTCGGATTGGTCCGGTGTGCGATTGAGAACACGGTCGGCACGAAGAAGAGCGTCGCGAAAGTCGCAAACGTAAGACCGCCTATGACGGCGCGTCCCAGCGGGGAATTTTCGCCAGCCTCGATGGCCATCGGCGCCATGCCGATGATCATGGCGAGCGCGGTCATCAGCACCGGCCTGAAGCGCGTGGCGCCGGCCTCCAGCGCTGCGTCGACAGGGCTTTTCCCTTCCTCGAGCTGCTCGCGCGCGAAGCTGACAACCAGAATGCTGTTCGCCGTCGCCACGCCCATGCACATGATCGCTCCGGTCAAGGCGGGAACGGACAGGCTCGTCTGCGTGAGGAACAGCATCCACACAATTCCAGCCAATGCCGCCGGAAGCGCGGTGATGATCACGAAGGGGTCGAGCCAAGACTGAAAATTTACGACAATCAGAAGATAGATCAGCACGATGGAAAAGGCCAAGCCGACGAACAGCTGATAATAAGCGCTCTGCATCGTCGCCACTTGCCCCCGTATCGTAACCGTCGACCCCTTGGGCAGTTCGCCGCGCGCATCGTCGACAATCTTCTGGACGTCCGCGGCGACGCCGCCCAGATCCCGGTCCTGGGTCGTCGCGTAGATATCGACAATGTTACGGATGTTATAATGCGAGTTAATGGCGTTGAGCGGCTCGGGCGAAAAGGTGGCCAGGCCGCCAAGCAGCTGGGTCGAATTGGAGGTTCTCAGCGGCACGTATTGCAGGTCCCCAAGCGTATCGATGCCATATTGCGGGGTTTGGACCGAGACTGCGTAGGAGACGCCGTTGGGGCTTAACCAATAGGTCGGGGCCGTCTGCGTACTGCCCGAGAGGGTCGTCTGAAGGCTTGTCGAGGCATCGTTCTCGGTGAGCCCGACGACGCCGGCGAACTCGCGGTTGAAGTCGACCTTCAGAGCGGGGTCCTGGAAAGCTTCTTGGATACGTGGATCGGCGATTCCGGGAACATGGCGAATCTTCGCGAGGAGCTTGGTGGCGAAAGCGCGACTCGCATTGAGGTCATTGCCGGCGATCTGGACGTCGAGCGGCGCGGGCGAGCCGAAGTTCAGAATCTGGCTGACAATATCCGCCGGAAGGAAAGAGAAGGTCGTGCCCGGAAAAGCCTTCGGGAGTTGCTCGCGCAGGGTCTTCACAAAAGCGTCGGTGGAGGTCGGTCCCTCGCGCAAGGTGATGAGCATGTCGGCGTCGAAGACGCCGATCGTTCCCGTGTTCTGGTAAGACAGGTTGATGCCGCTCACCGGCAAGCCGATGTTGTTGACAACGCTCGTCACGCGGTCGGGGGGGATAATCGAACGAATTTTCTGTTCGACCTGGGTCGTCAACCGCGTCGTTTCCTCAATTCGGGTTCCCGTCGGCGCCCTCAGGTGGATTCTGATCGCGCCGGAATCGATCGAAGGAAAAAAGTCCTGTCCAAGAAATGGGGCGAGCCCGAGCGACAGCAAGGCGAAGCAGACGAAGCAGCCCGAGAAGACGAAACGATGAGCGAGCGCCAATTGCAAAAGTCCCAGGTACCCCTGTCGAAACCGCTCGAAATAATGCTCGAACCCTCGCTGGAAGCGGCCAAAAAATCCGACGCGGCGCGGCTCGGCCAACTCGCTGTCTGCCCCGTGAGGATGCTGGTTCTTAAGTAAAAAATGCGCCATCGTGGGCACGAGCGTGTAGGTGAGAATGTAGGAGGCGATCATCGCGAAGACGACCGCCATCGCGAGCGGACGGAAGAGATAGCCCGCCACGCCGCCGAGCGTGAGCAGCGGCACGAAGGCGATGCAGATGCAAAACAGGGCGACCGTCGCCGGCGGCATGATCTCGTTCGCGCCCTTGGTGATGGCGGTCAAAATATCCTCGCCATGCTCCATGTGGCGGTTGATGTTCTCGATCGTGACGGTCGCATCGTCGACCAGGATGCCAACGGCCAGAGCAAGGCCGCCGAGCGTCATGACATTGATGGTCTGGCCAAGCACGGAAAGCGCAGTCAACGAACTCAAAACCGCAAGCGGTATCGAAACGGTGATGATGAGAGTTGATCGCCAGCTGCCGAGAAAGACGAGAATCATGAGCCCCGTGAGCGTGGCCGCGATCACTCCCTCGCGCACGACCGCCCCGACCGAAGATTTGACGAAGTCGGACTGATCCGCAACGAACTTGACAGTGACGCCAGGAGGCAGCGTGGCTTCGATTGCTGGAAGGCGCGACTTGATGCCGGCAATGACGTCGAGCGTGGACGCCGAGCCGATCTTGAGAATGGACATCAGAACGCCCTTGTGGCCGTCGAGCTGGACGACGTTGGTCTGCGGCGGCGAACCGTCGTGGACGTAGGCGACGTCGCGCATGAAGACGACTGTGCCGTTGACCACTTTCACCGGCAAATTGTTGAAGTCCGCGACAGCTTTGGGCGAATCGTTAAGATCAACGGTGAATTCGTAGGAGCCAATTTTCTCCGTGCCGACCGGATTGATCTGGTTCTGTAAGGCGAGCGCCTGGCCGACGTCGATGGCTGAAAGATTGTGGGCGCGCAGCGCATTCTGGTCGAGGTCAATCTGCACCTGCCGTGTCGCCCCACCATAAGGATAAGGAACCTGGGCGCCCGCGACCGTCGTGAGCTGCGGCCTGATGAAATTCAGGGCGAGATCGGCCAGTTCAACCTGAGAGTGAGAGTCGCTGGACAAGGCCAGCTGGATCACCGGGACGCTCGAGGCGTTGTAGACCAGAATGATCGGCGGGGTGGCCCCCGCGGGAAGCTGCTTCAGGATGGTTTGCGAAATCGATGTGACCTGGGCTTGCGCGGCGTTGATGTCAACATTCGGCTGGAAGAAGATTTTGACAACGCCCATGCCAGGAAACGACTGGGATTCAACGTGTTCAACATCATTGACCGTAGTGGAAAGGACGCGTTCATAAGGCGCGACAATTCGACCGGCCATATCGTCGGGCGACAAGCCGGTGTAGCTCCAGACGACCGAGATGACCGGGATGCCGATGTTCGGGAAAATATCGGTTGGGGTCCGAATCGCCGACAGCACGCCGAAAATCATCACCAGAATCGCCATCACGACGAAGGTGTAGGGGCGCGCCAGAGCTAACCGAACGACGGCTGTCATCGACCTAACCTGTTATTGAATCGTTGCGCCCATTACGTTGCTCCAGGTTGGCGGCGAATCGCCATCGCCCTGGCTGGGGCTGTCAACGCCACCCAAGATATAATCGCAGATTGCTGCAGTGCGACATCAAATTATGTTGACCTCTCCATGAAGTGACCGGGCCATATTCCTCGTCTCGTAAAAAAGAGCTGCATTCTCGCGTCCCGCCCGACGCAACGCGCCGCCCGCCTGAAGCCTGAGCTGGTCGTGAGATTTGATCAGTCGCAAGCGGTCGGATTGTGAGCCACAAACGCGGATCGTGAGAAGATGATCCGTTACCGGGTGAGCCGGAGCGAGGCCACGTTCTCCGCCGTCAGGCGCGAGCCCGCCGCGCCGAACCGCTCCGTGACAAAGTTGGCGGCGGCGGCGATCTCGGCGTCAGAATAGGCGTCGCCAAAGGCCGGCATCGCCATCCCCGCTTCGCCCGGCTTGCGTCCTCCGCCGAACAGGATGACCTGCGCCACATTGACGCCGGACGGATCGTTGACAGAGCGAGCGCCCGCGATGGTCGCGAGGCCGGAGATCGGGCTCTTGCCCGCCCATCCGTGGCAGCTTGCACAGGCTTCCGCATAGATTTGCTCGCCCCGGGGATGACCGCTCGGTCCGGGCGCTTGGGTCGCGATCGCGTCCGGAGATTTGGGCGCCGGCAGGCTCGGATTCGAGATCGGAGGAACGGTGCGCAGATAAGTGGCCATGGCGGCGATGTCGTCGCTCGTCAGATGCACAAGGCTGAGGTCGACCGCTTCGCCCATCGGCCCCGCCGCCGTGCCGCGCCCCTCGGCATGTCCCGTGGCGAGGTAATGCGCGAGCGCCGCCTCACTCCAGTCGCCGACCCCGCTCGTCGGATCGCCGGTGATGTTGAAGGCGCGCCAGCCGCCGGTGATGGCGCCGGCGAATTTGCTGCGGTTGTCCAGCGCCTGGAACAGATTGCGGGGCGTATGGCATTCGCCGCAATGGGCAAGCGCCTCGACCAGATAGGCGCCGCGGTTCCACTCGGCGCTCTGATTGGCGTGCGGCTCGAAACGCCGGTTCGCGTTGAACATCATCGCCCATATTCCCATCGCCCAGCGCTGATCGAACGGGAAAGGCGAACGTATTCGGAATCGCCGGCGCATTGATCGGCTTCAGGCTGAAGAGATAGGCTTTGATGGCGAGCGTGTCGGCGTCCGTCAGGTAGGTGTAACTGGCGAAGGGCATTGCGGGGTAAAGCGCCGCGCCGTCGCGCCGGACGCCGCGATGGACCGCCGCGAGAAACTCCGCGTCGGTGTACTGGCCGACGCCAGTGTCCTTGTCGGGCGTGATGTTGGTCGAATAGATCGCGCCAAAGGGCAGGACGAACGCCCGGCCCCCGGCGAAAGATTGTCCCCCGATAGCCGTATGGCAGGCCTCGCAATCGGCGGCGCGGATGAGATAACGCCCACGCTCGATGAGGCTCGCATCCTTGAGGCTCGCCGGAACGCCGGTCGGATCGGCCAGCTTCGTGTCGCTCAGCGCAACCCGGTCTCGGCCCGCGAAATCGGTCGGTCCGGGGCCAAAGACGTTCCAGCCGACGAATCCGAGGGCAGCGACGGCAACAAGCGCGGCCGCCGCAAGCAGGATGCGCCAGAAGTGTCCTCACGCGGCTTTCCTCGGCGCGAGTTGCTTGCGATCGATGGGGAGACTTCGCAACGGACCCCGGTCGCTGCGAACAGCGCGTTGGCGAGCGCGGGTCCGGCGATCGAAGTGCCCGGCTCGCCGATGCCGCCCGGCGCCTCGCCGTTCCGCACCAGATGGACCTCGATCGCGGGCGCTTCGTTGATCCGCATCATCCGGTAATTGTTGAAGTTGCTCTGCTGCACCCGGCCTTTGGCGATCGTGATCTCGTTATAGAGGGCCGCCGTGAGCCCGAAGATGAGGCCGCCCTGGATCTGCGCCTCGACGCTGTCGGGATTGACGACCGTGCCGCAATCGATCGCCGCCGTCACGCGACGGATCGCGATCTCGCCATCGTTGTCGACCTCCGCCTCCAGCGATCGCCGCGACATACGAGCCGAACACGCTCTGGCAGGCGACCCCGCGTCCAACGCGCGCGGGCAGCGCGCTTCCCCAGCCCGCCTTTTCCGCTGCAAGATTGAGGCAGGCGAGAAGCCGCGGCTCCTTCTCGAGATGCGCGCGCCGGAAGGCGACCGGATCCTGCCCCGCAGCATGCGCCAGCTCGTCGACGAAACTCTCGACGACGAAGATATTGTGGCCCGGACCCACGCTTCGCCAGAAGCAGGTCGGCACGCCGGGCGGCTCGGCGTGAACGTATTCGACATGAAGGTTCGGCGTGTCGTAGGGAAAATCGATCGCGCCATCGATCGCGTCCCCGTCGAGGCCGTCCTTGAAGGTGGGCGGAGACCAGCGCGCCAGTATCGACGAGCCGGCGATCCTGTGGCTCCACGCCGTGATCCTGCCGTTCGAGAGGCTCGCTGCGAAGCGGTCGAAATAGAACGGCCGGTAGAGGGCCTGCTGGATGTCCTCTTCGCGCGTCCAGATGACCTTGACTGGCCCGTCGACCTTCTGCGCGATGCGCACGGCCTTGGCGACATAGTCCACTTCGAGCCGTCCGGCCGAAGCCGCCGCCGATCAGATGATTGTGGACGATGACCTTCTCGAGCGGCAGCCCGGTCAGCTGCGCCGCGATCGCTTGCGCGCGCGTGATGCACCTGATTGCCGACCCAGATCTCGCAGGCGTCGGGACGAACGTGCACGGTGCAGTTCATCGGCTCCATCGGCGCGTGGGCGAGGAACGGCACATGATAGGTCGCCTCGAGTTTCGTTCCCTCGCCCAGAGCCTTGGCGACATCGCCGGTCGATTTCGCGACCGCGCCCGCTTTCTCGCTTGCGGTGACAAGGCCGTTCAGCACATCGGCCGTCGACAGGTCGGCGTTCGGCCCTTCGTCCCAGTGATGTCGAGTGCGTCGAGGCCCTGTCTTGGCGGCCCACATGTGATCGCCGACGACCGCGACGAGATCGTCGAGAACGATGACCTGTCGGACCCCAGGCACGGTCTTCGCCCGCTCGTCGTTGACATGCGCGACCTTGCCGCCGAACACCGGGCAGCTCGCGAGCGTGGCGATCTTTACGCCCGCCGGCCGCGCGTCGATGCCGTAAACGGCTTTGCCGTTGACCTTGTCGGGCGTGTCGAGCCGTTTCAGCGACTTGCCGATCAGCTTGAAATCCGTTGCGGGCTTGAGCGGCGGATCTTGCGGCGGCGTCAAAGCGGCGGCCGCCTGCACAAGCTCGCCGTAAGGCGCCTTCTGGGCGCTCGCGTCGTGAAGAGACCTCGCCGTTCTCCGTCCGGCAGGACGACGGATCGACGCTCCACTTCGCCGCCGCGGCCTGCACCAGCATGGCCCGCGCGGTTGCGCCGGCGATTCGCATCGGCTTCCAGAAGCCGCGGACGGAGGTCGAGCCGCCGGTCACCTGGAACCCGAGAAGCGGATTCCCGTAAAGCTTGTCGTTCGGGCGGCGCAGCTACCGCCGTCACATGCTCGAAGGGCGCATCGAGCTCCTCGGCGAGGATCATGGAGAGAGCGGTGTAGATGCCCTGCCCCATCTCGACCTGCGGGATCGTGAAGGTGACTCTTGCCGTCGGGATCGATGCGAACGAAGGCGTTCGGCGCGAAATCCGCGTTCGGCTCCGCCGCGAGCGCGGCGTTGAGCCGGGGAATGGAGACGCTGAGGATCAGGCCGCCGCCCACGGCGGCTGTCGCCTTCAGCATCGTGCGGCGGGTGAGCATGCGAGTGGATGAGGATGCGGTCATGGGCGAGTCTCCCTCAGGCCGACCGGGCGGCTTGCTTGATCGCGGCGCGGATGCGCACGTAGGTGCCGCACCGGCAGATGTTTCCAGCCATTGCGGCGTCGATGTCGGAATCCTTCGGCTCGGGTGTACTGGCCAGCAAAGCGGCGGCGGACATGATCTGGCCGGACTGGCAATAGCCGCATTGCAGGACCTCGAGGTCCAGCCACGCCTTCTGGATCTTGCGTCCCGCCTCCGTTGCGCCGATTCCCTCGATGGTGGTGATCTTTCGGTCGCCGATCGAGCCGACCGGCAGCAGACACGAGCGGACCGGTTCGCCATCGATCTGCACCGTGCACGCGCCGCATTGCGCGATGCCGCAGCCGAACTTCGTGCCCGTCATGCCCAGAACATCGCGCAACACCCAAAGGAGCGGCGTGTCGCTTTCGACATCGACTGTGCGATCGACGCCATTGACCGTGATCGTGCTGGCCACAACTCCCTCCATCCTATTCGCGTAACCTATTCGCAAGGATCCCCGCGCGACGCCGTCCTTCCACAGACCCAGTGGCGAATTTCCGACGATCGGCTTCTCAGATATGTTCGGTCATTGGGAACGGGAAGGGACACCATTTCCACGACTTAGTCGGGTGCGATGCGCTTGTCCGCGAGAGCCGCCGCCCTCGGGCGATCCGGGCGCCTGTTCCCGTTAGGAGCCCTCAAAGGCCGTCCCGGAGCGACGGCCCCACTTCCCAGCGGATCGGAGCAACGCCGAATTTTTCGACAGGAAACGGAACCGGGTGAAGAGACATTTCGTCTGGTTGTTGGTATGCGCATAGTCCGGTGGCTTCGTCGCAGAGGGAGAGATGCTGCGCCAGATCGTGGTTGAGACTGAAACGGCTGGCGATTCGCGGACAATGTTTCGTCTGCGTATCGACTCAAACGTGATCGCCGAGGGTTTAACGGCGGCGCAGGCTCACTTGCTCGTCGGTGAAATTCTGGACCGCTTCACGCTGCCTAAGCATGATGACCGGCCAAACGCGCGTTCCGCGCCGTCCCGATGGAGAGGTTTCGGCGTGAACAGCGAGAATGCTCCATAGCTGGTCGACACCCGGCGTGGGCCTCGTCGTCGCTCACGAGTCCGTCGAGATCATTCCGGCCACGATTCAAGAGCGCGACTGAAACTTCTCTCCTGACGCGCACCGCACGCTGGTCGCGCAGGGCGTGAGCGGGCGCTTGCCCGCGCCCGACGCTCGCCTTGCGATGTCGCCGCCGTTCCCATAACGGGGTCCGGTGAAGCGAGCGGCGTCCTGCTCTGCGCACATCCCTTCCCTCATCGTGAAAGCCGAATGACTTCAGGAATCCTGAACCGCCGCCTGACCAGCCCCGAGGATCTCGTCGAAGCGGGGCTGGCCGGCCCGGAACGACTTCAACAGCTCGAGGCGGTCGCCAGCCGCTATGCGATCGGCCTTACGCCGGCGCTCGCCGCCCTCGTCCGGCCCGAAGACCCGAGCGACCCGATCGCGCGCCAGTTCGTGCCCGACGCACGTGAGCTCATCCGCGATCCCGCCGAGCGCGACGATCCGATCGGCGACGACGCCATGAGCCCGGTCAAGGGGCTGGTGCATCGTTATCCGGATCGGGTCTTGATCAAGCTGGTCGCGGTCTGCGCGGTCTATTGCCGCTTCTGCTTCCGCCGCGAGCGGGTGGGTCCCGGCTCGGGGGCGCTGAGCGGGGCTGAGTTCGCAGCGGCGGTTGACTACGTGCGCGCCGATGAAGGGATCTGGGAGGTCATATTGACCGGCGGCGATCCGTTGACCCTATCGCCCCGCCGCATCGCCGAGGTGACCAAGGCGTTCGCGGCAATCGACCACGTCAAAGTGCTGCGCTGGCATACGCGCCTGCCGGTCGCCGCGCCGGAGCGGGTGACGAAGGCGATGGCGCGCGCTCTCGTAGCCGAAGGCAAGACGACGGTGGTGGCGGTGCACGCGAACCATGCGCGCGAATTGACCGAAGGCGCGCGCTCGGCGTGTCGTCGCCTGGCGGCCGAAGGCGCGATGCTGGTCAGCCAGACCGTGCTTTTGAAGGGCGTCAACGACGATCCGGAAACGCTCATCGACCTGATGCGAGCCTTCGTCGAGGCGCGGGTGAAGCCTTACTACCTGCATCACGGCGATCTCGCGCCCGGCACGGCGCACTGGCGGGTGTCGATCGCCAGGGGGCAGGAACTGATGCGGCTCTTGCGCGCGCCGTCTCTCGGGGCTGGCGACGCCGACCTACATGCTCGATATCCCGGGTGGCCATGGCAAAGCGCCGATCGGGCCGCAATGGATCCATTGCGGGGAAGATGGAGAGCACCTGGTCACGGACCCGCGAGGGAACGAGCACGCCTACACGGATCGGCTGGGCGCAGACAGCGAGCGCGTCGCCCAACCTTAGCGGCCCGGGCCGCTAAGCGCCGAGCCGTCAAGGGCCGACGAATTGCATCAGCGCCGGGTCGTTGCCTTCCGAGACGCTCTTCGCCACGCTGCTTGCGACAACGGGATAGAGCAGGACGAACCCAACGGCATAGGCCAGGAGGGCGGCCAACAGCAGGAACATCTTGAGTGTGCTCCGGCTGGGCGCCACGTTTGGGTAAGTGGTGTCGAACTGGACCGGATTCTCGAAACGGCTCACGACAAATCTCCTCTCGGGCTGTTTCCTCTTGAGCGGGCGAGCCCCAGGCCGAAGGTGGAAACGCCGGTGAAGCGCGTCGAAGGCTCTGGGGTCGAGGAACAATCTCTCGCCGTTCGTGCTAAACCTTGGAGCACCGCGGCGCCGTGACGCGGCTCACAGTTCCGTTTGTGCGAGCGTCGCGAAGCGCTGGCGAGCAAATCGATTTGAGCTCGTCGCGAAGCCGGTGTGCGATTCTGCGCGAGATCCAGGTTTTTCAAGCTCTTAGGCTCATTTTTCTGCAACTCGGAGACGATGCGAGGTGTTAGACGTAATAACAAATATACATTAGTTATTTAATTAATATTGACCAACTCCGCCCGGCCCGCGGGCGCTGTAGGCGGCCTCGTCAAACGCACATCCAAACGATTGTGCTTCCGCGGCGCCCGTCAACATTCCGCACCGAACGCGGCGCCAAGCTGACTCGGAAATGGCGCCGCAAGAGATTGATATCGCTCAATCCGGACTCGGGAGCGGCGCTCGGCCGCGGCGGGATTAGAGCCCGCTGCCCTCGTGGTTGATTTTCGCCGTCGCCACGTCATCCATCATGCTCAGCAGCTTGTCGGGGACCGGCATCGGCGTGCAGGCCTTGTCGCCATCGATGAAGAAAACGAGGCCGCCGGAATCGCCCTCGACCTTGGCCAGCGCCGCCTTATCGCCATAGGGTAGCCCGGGCGGCGTCAGCGGGTTCATGGCGTAGATGCCGCGCAGGAACTCCCACTGCTCCGGCGTCAATTGGATCCATTTGCCGTTGTGCGCTTCGATCGCCTTCTTCGGCACAGAAATGTCGGTGCAAACCCCGGCTTCAGTCGCAAGCGCGTATTGAGGCGCGAGCGCCAGAAGGGCGGCGAGCGCCAGTGAAGGCTTATTCAACATGAGGACCTCCTTATTCGGACGCCCCCGCGGGTTGTTTTCCTCCTGACGAACCTTTCGAATCGTCCTTTCGCCGATTGACGCGTCACCGAAGCTCAAACCCTAGCACAACAGACTTAATCAAGAATTATGCCAAGACCAGCCGCGCTTCTCATTTGCTATGATTTAGGTCGCCTCTTCCGCAAATACGACAGGCCTCTCGGAATTGTGAGGGCGCGCCGGCTTGCATGATTTCGCGTGGAACAGCGGTCTCTAAGACCCAACACTCGCGCCGATGCGCTTGATTTCCCATTCCAGGGCGATCCCGCTCGTCTCGAGGACCCGGCGCCGAACCTCCTCGCCAAGCGCTTCGAGATCGGCGGCGGTCGCGGACCCAAGATTGATGAGAAAGTTGCAATGCATGGTCGACACCTGAGCCCCGCCCACGCGCAAACCCCGGCATCCCGCCTTGTCGATCAATTCCCAGGCCTTCAGTCCTGGCGGGTTCTTGAACGTCGAGCCGCCGGTTTTCTCGCGAATCGGTTGCGAGGCTTCTCGCGCCCGCGTGATCCGATCCATCTCGGCTTCGATCGACTCGGGCTCGCCGGGACGGCCCTGAAACATGGCGCCGGTGAACACGACGTCGTCCGGCGCCGAGCTATGGCGATAAGAAAAACCCATCTCAGCGTTGGAAAAAACGCGCCTGGCGCCTGTCCGGTCGAGCCCACGCGCTTCGATGAGCGCGTCCTTGATCTCGCCCCCATGCGCGCCGGCGTTCATAACCAAAGCTCCGCCGATTGAACCGGGCACGCCGCGCAGGAACGCCAAGCCATCGACGCCCGCTATCGCGGCGGCCTTGGCGACATAAAGATCTGGCGTCGCGGCCCCGACGACGATGCGGGAACCGTCCATGATCTCGACCGCGCCAAAGGCTCGGCCGCCGAGCCTGATGACGAGCCCCGCGATGCCGCCGTCGCGCACGATGAGGTTCGAGCCGAGGCCTATTGTCGTAACTGCGATCTCGCGCGGGAGAGCCGAAAGGACATAGGCGAGATCGTCCTCGTCGGCAGGGGAAAACAGGGCCTCAGCCGGACCGCCGACCCGAAACCAGGTCGCCTCCGCGATCGGGGCGTCGGCCGTGAGGCGTCCGCGCAGCTTGGGCGCCCGCGCCTTTATCTCGTCGACTAGATGAGATTGCAATTCCATCGAATCAGGCCGTTGTAGACGCGGTCGGCGACCGCGTCGCCGCGCCCCAAAGGGCGTTTGGAAGAACGCCCGTCTAATGACAGGCGATGGAGCGCGGCGCCAATCCGCGCCAATCTAAACGCAATCGCCTCAAGGCGGGGAAAGGGCATCGGCGAAGCGTCACGAAAAACGTCAGGCCTTGTCGAGCGCGGCGAGTTCGGCAGGCAGCGCATACGCCCATTGCGTGATCGACCCGGCGCCGAGGCAAATGACATAGTCGCCCGGCTTCGCCAGCGAATGCACCATGCCCGCCAATTTCTCGGGCGAGGGCAGCATCAGCGCGTGGCGATGGCCGTGAGCGGCGATCGCGGTCGCCAGCGCCGCCTTGTCGACGCCTTCGATCGGCGCTTCACCGGCCGGATAGACATCGGCGACGATGACGGTGTCGGCCTCGTTGAAGCAGGTGGCGAAGGCGTCGAACAGCGACGCGAGCCGGGTGAAGCGATGCGGCTGCACGATCGCGATCACCTTGCCCTCGGTCGCCGCCCGCGCGGCTCCCAAGACCGCGGCGATTTCGACCGGATGGTGGCCATAGTCGTCGTAGATGGCGACGCCGTTCCATGTCCCGGTGCGGGTGAAGCGTCGCCTCACGCCGCCAAACCCGGCGATCGCTTTGCGGATGACGTCGATCGGCGCGCCGAGCTCGTGGGCGACCGCGATCGCGGCCGTTGCGTTGAGCGCGTTGTGCCGGCCGGGCATCGGCAGCGCGAGATCATCGATGAAGGTGGCCTGGCCAGTCGCCCGATCACGGATCAAGGCCGAAAATCGCGTGACGCCGCCGGCAAGGTTGACGTCCAGGAGGCGGACATCGGCCTGCGGATTCTCGCCGTAGGTCAGAATGCGGCGGTCTTCGACCTGGCCGACAAGTTCCTGCACGGTCGGATGATCGAGGCACATGACCGCGAAGCCATAGAATGGCAGGTTTCCGATCAGCGCCAGAAAGGCGTCCTTGATGGCGTCGAAGGTCTTGAAGTGGTCGAGGTGCTCAGGATCGATGTTGGTGACGACGGCGATGTCGGCGGGCAGCTTGAGGAACGTGCCGTCGCTCTCGTCGGCCTCGACCACCATCCAGTCGCCGGCGCCGAGCCGTGCATTGGTCCCGTAGGCGTTGATGATGCCGCCGTTGATCACGGTCGGATCAAGCCCGGCGGCGTCGAGCAGCGTCGCCACCAGCGACGTCGTCGTGGTCTTGCCGTGGGTGCCGGCCACGGCCACGCATTGCTTGAGCCGCATCAGCTCGGCCAGCATCTCGGCCCGGCGAACGACGGGATACGCCGCGCCCGCGCCTCAACGACCTCGGGATTGTCGCGCTTCACGGCGGACGAAATGACGACCACTGCGGCGGCGCCGAGATTGGCCTTGTCGTGGCCGACAAAGACGGTCGCGCCTTGCTCGCGCAGACGCTTGACGTTGGCGTTGTCGCTCAGGTCCGAGCCCTGAACCTGATGACCAAGGTTGAGAAGCACCTCGGCGATGCCCGACATGCCGATGCCGCCGATGCCGACGAAGTGGATGGGGCCGATCTGGTTCGGCAGTTTCATGCTCTCAAACCCTTAGCGGGGCCGGCGCCCGCTCACTCGGCCCGAACAACGCTCGACCGCATAAGATGATTCCCTTGATTTTGGAAACCCGGGTCCTTTCGCGCTCACAGGGTCGAGCGGTCAATTGCCCTGTCCGCTTCCGCGATGCTCTCCGGCCGCCCGACATGCACCCAAAGGCCATCGAGACGGACGCCGTAGAGCCGGCCGCTGGCCGCCGCGGCGTGAAAGAACGGGGCGAGACGGAACACCTCCGCCGTCTCGCTTGCGAACAGCTGCGGCTTGACGATCCCGACGCCGGTATAGACGAAGGGCGCGACGTGGCGTGGCTCGCGCGGCTGAAGCCGTCCCTCATGAGTCATGACGAAATCGCCGGGCCAGTCGACGCCAACCGCCCCGGCGCCGGCCGCGACCAACAGCAGGATGTCCATCGTCTCCGGATCGAAACTCCGGGCCAGGCGCGCAATATTTGAGCGCGGCCCCTCGATCCAGAATGCGTCGGTGTTGCAGATCAGGAACGGATCGTCGCCGATCAGCGGCAGCGCGCGCTTGATCCCGCCGCCCTGATCGAGCAGCTTCGACCGCTCGTCCGAGATGACGATCTTCGGCGCCCGGCGCTTGGCGAGGTGCGCCTCGATCTGGTCAGCGAGCCAATGCACGTTGACGATCGCCCGCTCAACCCCATTCTCCGCCAGGCGATCGAGGCAATAATCGATGAGCGCCCGGCCATGAACCTCGACCAGCGGCTTCGGCAGCGTCTCGGTGATCGGCCGCATCCGCATGCCCAGTCCGGCGGCGAACACCATGGCCGTCTTCGGAACGGGCGGGCTCATCAGGCCTCAGCGATCAGGACTCAGGGTCGGAATTGACCGGCGGTGGGCCAAGCGCCCGCGGAAGGTGGTTCTGATACCAGACCGCAAGCGACCGAAGCAACGGATGGGCGAGGTTGCGCGCGAGATAACGCTCCATCCGCGGCAGGTGGCGCAAGTACTCAGGCTTATGATCGCGTTTGTCGAGTCGGGCGAACAGGCCAAGAATCTTGGTGGCGCGCTGAGCTCCCATCGCGGCATAGGCGGCGGCGAAGCGCTGGGTGTCGAAGGCCGGATCGGCGCCCGTCCTGCGGCGCATATAGAGGGCGGCGAGACGCATCTCGAGATCCTCCGGCACGTCGACGCGCGCGTCTTGCAAAAGCGAAACGACATCGTAGGCCGGCGGCCCGATCACCGCGTCCTGAAAATCGATGAGGCCGATTCGCTTCAAGCCCTGCCGCTCCGCCAGCCAGTGCAGATTGGGCGAATGATAGTCGCGCAGCGTCCAGCTTGTGGGCTCAGCGAGGATCGGGCGCCAGGAGCTCGCGCCAGATCGCCAGGAACTGCATGCGCGCGCCCGATGGCGGCGTCACCCGGGCGATCGCCGGCGCGTACCAGTCGTTTACGAGCTCGACTTCGACCAGCATCGCTTCGATGTCGTAGACCGGCGGTTCGTAGGGTTCCTCGCCAGCCGACAAGCTCGGCGGCAGTTCGCGTCCGTGCAGATCGGCGAGAAGCGCGATCGCCGGCGCATAGCGTGCGCCATCCGGAACGCCGTTTTGGGCGATGGTGGTTGAGCCGAAGTCTTCGATCAGCGCCAGTCCTTCGTCGATGCTGTAGTCGATGAGAGCCGGGGCTGAGTAGCCGAGCCCGCGCAGGCCCTCGGCCATGGCGATGAAGGCTCGGATGTCGGGCGACAACTTGGCGATGGCCGCGTATGGCTTGCCGAAGCGAAGGATGGGCCCGTCCGGCCGGGGCGGCGAGATCATCAAGATCGCAGTCTCGCCGGTTGGCTTGGTCAGACGCTCATAGGCGCGAATGGACGCGTCGCCCTGCAGGAATTCGCGGCTTGCGTCGCTCCAGCCGGAGCGCTCGAGCAGCCTCGCGACGCCAAGCGCCAGCGTCAAACGCGGGCGGACCGCGCCGAACCCACGCAACGTCAGCAAGCGAAAATCGGGACCGCGTTTGGCATCAAATCGGATGTCGACCTCGAGCCGGTCGGCGGGCAGCGCTTGCGCGACCTTCTCCGGCCACTCGACGATCGCAATCGCGCCGTCGACAGCTTCCTCCCAGCCGAGATTTGCGAGCTCCGTTGGGCCGCGCAGCCGGTAGAAATCGGCGTGAACCACGGGCCCGCGCGGGGCTTCATAAACTTGCATCAAGGTGAAGGTCGGACTCGGCGCTTCGAGCTCCGGCGCCTCGGCAAGGGCCCGGATAAGCCCGCGGGCGAAAGCGGTTTTTCCGGCTCCGAGATCGCCGATGAGAGCGACGAAATCGTCGGGCTCAAGCCAGGCCGCCTGCGCCGCCGCGATGGCGAAAGTCGCCGCTTCGTCCGGGGACTCGAAGCTCCAAACGCCCGCTTCTTCTCTTACACCGGCGAGACTATTCATGCCCTTTACTGGACCGAGTGCGTCTTGGGCGGCGCCATGAGTTGCGGGCTCGCCGCCGTCGCCCCTATTGGATCCACGGGAAAGATGCAGGTGACCGTTGTTCCCTCTCGGGGCGCGGTGTCGATCAGGACCCGGCCCTGATGCAGTTCGACCATCGCCCTCACGATCGACAGGCCGAGGCCGGGGCCGCGATGCCGGGAGCCGTTGGGAAAGGTCTCGAACCGCTCGAATACGCGATCGATCATCTCGGGAGGAATGCCGCGTCCGCGATCGCTGACCTTGAACACGATCTCCGCCCCGCGTCGCATCGCCGCCAGCGTGACGGTCTGGCCCGCCTCCGAATAGTTGATCGCGTTGGAGAGAAGATTGAACAAGACCTGGCGCACCCGCCGGCCGTCCGCGTGCAGCGACCCGACCCCGTCGGTCATGACGATGCGCAACTCGATCGCCGCCTCGCTCAGGCGATCCTGCACGCCCGCCGCCGCGGCCTTCATCGCCTCGGCGACGTCGACGTCCTCGAGCCTGAGCTCCAGCGCCCCGGCGTCCATCGAGGCCAGATCGAGAATGTCGTCGATGATGGCGAGCAGCGCATGCGACGAATCGGTGATGAATCCCGCATATTCGAGCTGCTTCGGATTGAGCGGGCCAACGACTCCGCCCGCGAGCAGCTGGGTGAAGCCGATAATGTTGGTAAGCGGCGTGCGCAGCTCGTATGAGACGTGGTTGACGAAATCGTTGCGCAGCTTTTCCGCCGCGATGAGCGCCTGATTGCGCTCGGTCAACGCACGCTCGATGTTGACGCCAGCGGTCACATCCAGTGACGTCATGAGGGTCGCTCCGTCCGGCAACGGCAGAGCGGCGCAATCGAGGATGAGCCCGTCCGTGCGCTCGATTCGCGCCGTCCGGTTCTTGCGATGCTCCGGAAGATCGACGATCACCGCCCTAAGCGCGTCGAACAGTTCGGGGTCGCCGCACAGCGGCTTGCAGGCGCGCGCGATCTCGTCGATATGCGGGCGTTCGCCGAGGACCGTCGGATCGATTCGCCAGAGTTCTGCGAAGGCGGGGTTGAACAGCTTTATGCGCCCATCCGCCCCGAACGCCGCCACCCCTTCCTTGAGCGCGTCCAGCGTTTCGCCCTGCACATGGGTGAGCGCGGTCACTTGGGAGGCGAGCGCGTAGCTCTGCGTCGCGTCGTCATAGAGATAGGTGACGCCGCCTTTCGGATTGGGGCTCACGACGACGCGCAGCGCCCGCCCGTCGGGCAAATGCCACACGGATTCGCTCGGCTCGATCGCCTGATAAGCGCTCAATTGCTGCGCCTTCCAGCCGCGGAAGTCGACCTGTTCGGGTAATTGCCGCTTGGCGCGCAGCCTATCGAGGATTTCGCCGTCGCTCGGCGCTTGATCGAGAAAGGCCGGCTCAAGCGACCAGATTTGCCGGTAGGCGGCATTGTACAAGGTGAGCCGCTTGGACTTGTCGAAGATCGCAACCGCTGTCGACAGCCGATCGATCATACGCGAATAGTCGTCCTCGTTGCGCTCCATATCCGCTCTCAGCGCCACGATTTCGGAAACGTCACGGGCAACGCCAGCGGAGCCGCCCTGAGCGCTTGCCTCGACGGCTTCGAAGGTCCGGCGGTCGCCGCCGACGACTGCCGACCCACGGCGCTTCCAGGCCCCGGTCTCCTTAAGCGCCGCCGTCGCTTCGCGGCGGACTGCGGGATCGAAGATTTCGCCGCAGTTGGCGATCGCGGCCTCAGCGTCGGGGGCGTCAACGGCTTGAGCGTAGGCGCCATTGCACCAGACGATCCGGCCCATAGCGTCGCGCGTCCATGCCGGCATATCCGCGGTTTCGAGCGCGGAGCGCAGGCCGTCCAAGGCGCGCTCGGCTTCAGCGAATGAATCACGCAATTGGGCTAACTGAAGCCGCTCGCCCGAGACATCGCGGATGCGCATCACCGCGCTGCCGGACACCGGGCGCCCGTCGAGTTCGAGATAGCGGCCCCGCAAGCTGACCACAGCAGCGGCGAAGGCTTCGCCGCGGGTCAGCAATCGCTCTGTCGCCTCCTCGATCTTAGCCGCCTGGGCCGGATTGAGCCACGAGCCGAAGGCGAGCACGCGCGACGACAGCGGCGAATCGGCGACGAGGGCGAAATCGCCCTCGATCGTCGGCTCCGCGTCCGGACGCTCCCAGGAGACGAGGATTTGCGGCTCGCTGCGCAACATCAGCGCCGCCCGGTCGAGTTTGGCGTTGGTTCGCGCCAGCTCCGTCTCGAGTTCGACAACGCGGCGCGTCCAGATCCGGCGGCCAACCAGATGAAGAACGGCGGTGATCGTCGCTAGCAGCATCAGCGACAGGATGACGAGGCCGACGACATTGGCCTGGACTGACGCCATGTCGAACGCTAGCCGCGCCGGCCCGCCTAAGGACTGGGAGAGGTCTTGCGCACACGCGAGCGCCCCCGCAAGCAGGTAAAGCGCCAGGCCTGCGGCCGCCCGGGCGGCGACCGCCCAGTTGAGCCGTCGCGTCTGTTGGCCGATTCCGGAGCGCTTCGCCCCGCTTAGCCCCCGCAACGAATCGCCTCCTCGAGAGCCTGACGACGATATCTCGCGCCGGCGGCCAACCCTTTCCCTCCGACAAGAAGGTCCGAATCAGCCCCTCAACAGGATTACGAAATGTTTGCCGCAAAGTCGTTAACCATGGGCGGCGTGAGGGGAAGGCCAGTTCGCCGATCGAGCGCTAGCGCTCGTGGTAAGGAGACTGCGAGCAACAAGATGTACCGATTTGCGCCTTCCGTCGCACTCGGGGCGCCTTCATCTTTGTTTAAATTTGTTTGGGTCCTGGGCGGCTATCGCACGAGGCCGAGGATATCCTTGATCGCGTCCATATTCGGACGCGCGATCGCGCGCGCCTTCTCGGCCCCATCGGCGAGGACAGCGTCGGTATGGGCCGGATCGGCTGCGAGCCGCAGCATCTCGGCGCGAATCGGCGCGAACTTGTCGATCGTAAGATCGGCCAGCGCGGTCTTGAACGCCGAGAACTGGCTGCCGCCGAAGCGCTTGAGCACGTCGGCCTTCGTCTCGTCGTTCAAGGCGGCGAAGATGCCGACCAGATTGTCGGCTTCGGGACGCCGCGCCAGCCCCTCGACCTCGCTCGGCAACGGCTCGGGGTCGGTCTTGGCCCTGCGAATCTTCTGCGCGATCGTGTCCGCATCGTCGGTGAGCGCGATATAAGCGTTCTCCGAGGTGTCGGACTTCGACATTTTCTTCGCCCCGTCGCGCAGGCTCATGACCCTGGTGGCCGGCCCCTGGATCAAGGGTTCGGGCAGCGGAAAGTAGGCGTCGCCGTGGCCGTGGGAAGCGATCGACGCGGCAAAGTCATTGTTGAACTTCTGCGCGATGTCGCGCGCCAGCTCCAAATGTTGCTTCTGATCGTCGCCGACGGGAACGTGGGTCGCGCGATAGACGAGAATGTCAGCGGCCATCAGCACGGGATAGTTGTAGAGCCCGACCGACGCGTTCTCCCGATCCTTGCCCGCTTTCTCCTTGAACTGGGTCATCCGGTTCAACCAGCCGAGCCGCGCGACGCAATCCAACACCCAGGCCAGTTCGGCGTGCTCGGCGACCCGGCTCTGGTTGAAGACGATATTGGCTTTCGGGTCGATGCCGCAGGCGAGAAAGGCCGCGGTCACCTCGCGCGTCGTGCGGGCAAGCTGCTCGGGCTCGTGCGGCATCGTCATCGCATGCAGGTCGACGACGCAATAGATGCACGGATGCGTCTTCTGCATCTCGACGAAGCGCTTGATCGCGCCGAGATAATTGCCGAGGTGCAGATTGCCCGTCGGCTGAACGCCGGAAAACACGCGCTCGGGAAACTTCGCCATCGTCGTCCAAGGAGGGCCGGAATTGCGAGGGCGGCCCTTATGGCAACGCCGGGGAGCCGCGCAAGGGCGGAGAGCGCGTGGGTCAGGCGGCCGGTTGGCCGTCGTCGACCGCAAGATCGACCATGATCTCGGCCGCCAGCCGCTCGAGCGCCTTGCGCAATTCGTCGAGCTTGAGTCCGTCGGGGACGCCGAGGCGCGCCGTCGCGCGAAACATCTCGACGCCAGTGAACGGCTCGCCTTCGAGACCGCTCATGAACTCTTCGATGTTAACGCCAAGGCCGGTGAGCGCCTGCGTCACATCGCGCACGATACCCGGCCGCTCGTTGCCGACGATCTCCAGCGTGACAAGACGCGCAGGCTTTTCGGCCTCTGCGGCGGCGCCGCGCTCGACCGAGACACGCAGGCCTGAAGGCGCCAGCTTCGCTAGCGCGGATTCGAGCGGAATGAGGTTTTCGTCCGGAACTCTGACGAGCACCACGCCGGCGAATTTGCCCGCGAGCCGCACCGAGCGGCTTTCAAGCCAGGTCCCGCCGAAATCAACGACCTTCTCAGAAATCGCGTTGACGAGGCCCGGCCTGTCGTCGCCAACGAAGGTCAGAACGAGCGATGTCGTCATGGGCGGGGGCTCCTTGCGGCAGCGGGTCTCTATGCATCCTACGCGGCCGCAGACCCAGCGCTATTGCAAAACGGGCGGACCTTGACGCTCTTCCGCCTCGGCGCGATCGTCGCGGCTAGCCGAGCCAAGCCCGCCGCCCACAACGCCCGCGCAGGCTTTGCGGCTAAGCGTCGCAGTTTCTGGCGATCTTGAGAGCGATCCGGCGATTTCAGCGGACTGGCCTTCGGCTCCGGCCATTTCCGAGTCGGTTTCGAGCCTTTTCAAAGACTTGCGACGCCATTTCCGAGTCGCTCGCCGAGCGCCTTCCGGTGACGTCGGTCCGTTTTAGCCTTCCCCGGTTCGCCGCGAGGCTTGCTATCCTAACGGCTCTCGACGCGCTTTAGTTCAACAAACCCTCATTTTACCCGGCTCCCCGGTTTCTGTAAAGCGGAAAAACTCGCCGATGAGTAATTATGCAATAATCTCAATTCGTTATGATGGAAATGGTCGCCGACGCTGGGCTCTTCGGGCCGGAAAGCCGGCGGGTAAATACTGAAACAAAACCCTCCGCAAAGGGGCCGCCTCGAATGAGGGCCAATCGAAGATCCAGCTCAACCGGCGCCGCTCTGAATGATAGTTGACTGACTAGACACTCTGCTATATGTTGCGCGGGGACGAGAGGCATGGCCAGACCAAGAAGCGACGAAAAGCGGGGCGCGATCATGGCGGCGGCGACCCGTGTCATCGCCGCAGAGGGACTGGGTGCGGCGACGGCCGCAATCGCCCAGGAGGCGGGCGTCTCTAACGGCTCGCTATTCACCTACTTCGAAACCAAGGCTGATTTGCTGAACCATCTCTACCTGGAGCTCAAGACGGAGATGGCCGCGGCCGCGTTGGAAGGTCTCCCCTCCGGTGAGAGCGGCGTTCGCGCGCAGATGCAGCATGCATGGTCCGGCTGGCTGCGGTGGGCGACATCCTGCCCCGAAAAGCGCCGGACGCTCGCGCATCTCGGCGTCTCGGACGACATCACTCCGGAGACGCGAGAGGCCGCGCGCCGGACGATGATCGGCATAGCGGCGCTGCTGGAGCACAGCCGCGAAAACGGTCCGCTGCGCGCGGCCCCGCTAGGATTCGTCTCCGCTCTTATGAGCGCAATGGCGGACACGACGATAGATTTCATGATCGGTGACCCGGCCAACGCCGACAAGCACTGCGCGACCGCGTTCGAGGCCCTGTGGCGAATGCTCGTGTGAATTTTTTTAGCCAACAAATGACTGACTAGACAGACAAGTAACGCGACCAAGCGTCCCTAAGGCGGATTTGAACGCCGACTTGCGAGCGACGAACCAGCACAACCAAGAGGAGCGAAGGAATGACGAGCAAGATCGCAATCGTAACCGGCGGAAGTCGCGGCATCGGCCGCAATATCGTCGAGAGCCTCGCGCGGCGGGGAGTCGACACGATTTTCACCTATCACACCCACGCTGCGGACGCGGAGACAGTCATCGCGGAAGCGGCGGCTGCGAAGGCCGTCGCGCTGCAGCTCGATACAGGCGACGTCGCGTCGTTCGACGCCTTTGTCGGTAGCGTGAAAGACGCCCTCGCCAAACTCGGCGCCACGCGTTTCGACTTTCTGGTCAATAACGCGGGCAACAATCACCGCAACATGCCGTTCGAGAAGGCTACCGTGCAAGAACTCGACAGCATCTACAACGTCCATTTCAAAGGCGTGTTCTTCCTGACGTAGAAGCTTCTTCCCCTCATCAACGACGGCGGACGCATCATCAACATATCGACTGCGCGGACGCGCATCGCCTCGCCCGGAGGGGCGGTTTACGCTTCGATGAAGGGAGCGCTCGACGTGCTGTCGAAGCACATGGCCCTAGAGTTGGGGCCGCGCAGGATTGCCGTCAATGTGGTTGCGCCGGGCCCAGTCGCCACCGACTTTAGCGGCGGGATCGTGCGCGACAATCCGGAGGTGAACAAAAGGATCGCCGAGAACACGGCGCTCGGCCGAGCCGGCGTTCCCGACGATCTCGGCCCCATGATCGCCTCCCTGCTTTCGGACGACAACCGTTGGGTCAATGCACAGCGCATCGAAGTTAGCGGCGGCATAGTCATCTAGCAGGCGCGCGAACTCTGCGCTTAAAGGATGAACCGGCTCAGATCGGCGTTCGCGGCGAGGTCGCCGATGTGGTGTTCAACAAAATCCGCGTCGATGCGAACCTTTTCGCCGTTCCGGTCGGCGGCGGTGAAGCTCACCTCGTCGAGCACGCGCTCCATCACCGTCTGCAGCCGGCGCGCGCCGATGTTCTCGACCGATCCATTGACCTTGGCGGCGAGGCGGGCGATCGCCGCCACCGCGTCATCGGTAAATTCGAGCTCGAGGCCTTCGGTTTGCATCAGCGCCACATATTGCTTGATCAGGCTCGCCTCGGTGTCGGTGAGGATGCGCTTGAAATCGTCCTCGGTCAGCGAATTGAGCTCGACCCGGATCGGCAGGCGGCCCTGTAGCTCCGGCAAGAGGTCCGACGGCTTGGCGATGTGGAAGGCGCCCGAGGCGACAAAAAGGATGTGGTCGGTCTTGACCGCGCCGTGCTTGGTGGCGACCGTCGTGCCCTCGATCAGCGGCAAGAGATCGCGCTGGACGCCTTCGCGGGAGACGTCGGCGCCGCCGCGACCCTCGCGGGCGCAGATCTTGTCGATCTCGTCGAGGAAGACGATGCCGTTGCTTTCGACTTCGGCCACCGCATCGCGCACGACCGCGTCCTGATCGAGCAGCTTTTCAGCCTCGGCGGCGACCAGCGGCTCGTGCGCTTCCTCGACCGTCATTCGTTTGGCCTTCGTGCGCTGGCTCTTGCCAAAAATATCGGCGATGTTGATCGCGCCGATCGAAGCGCCAGGCATATTCGGCAGTTCGAACATCGGCAGGCCGGAGCCGCTCTGCGGCAATTCGACCTCGATCTCCTTGTCGTTGAGCTCGCCGGCGCGAAGCTTGCGGCGAAACGCATCGCGGGTGGCGGCGGATGACGTCGAACCGACGAGCGCATCAAGCACCCGCTCTTCCGCCTCGAGCTCCGCCTTGGCTTCGATGTCCTTGCGCTTGCGGCTCTTGACCAGCGCGATCGCGACCTCGACCAGATCGCGGACGATCTGCTCGACGTCGCGCCCGACATAGCCGACCTCGGTGAATTTCGTCGCCTCGACCTTGAGAAACGGCGCGCCGGCGAGCTTGGCGAGGCGGCGCGCGATCTCGGTCTTGCCGCAACCGGTCGGGCCGATCATCAGGATGTTCTTCGGCATCACCTCCTCGCGCATCGGCGAGGTCAGGCGCAAGCGACGCCATCGGTTGCGCAAAGCGATGGCGACGGCGCGCTTGGCGTCCGCCTGACCGACGATATAGCGGTCGAGTTCGGAGACAATTTCGCGAGGCGAGAGATCCGACATGAGGCTCAGAGGCTTTCGACGATCAGATTGAAATTGGTGTAGACGCAGATCTCGCCGGCGATGCGCATCGAGCGACGCACGATCTCGTCCGCCTCGAGCGGCATCGGCATGAGCGCGCGGGCGGCGGCGAGCGCATAGTTGCCCCCCGATCCGATCGCCGTCGCCGAGCCGAACTCGTCCTCCTCGGCTCCCACGTCCCCCGAGCCCTCGCTCCAGCACGTCCCCCGAGCCTGATAAGGTGAAGCCCGTGCTCTTGTCGGCGACGATGAGCATCGCCTCCAGGCGCCGCAGATAGCGGTCGGTGCGCCAGTCCTTGGCCAGTTCGACGCAAGCGCGCGCGAGTTGGCCGGGGTACTGCTCGAGCTTGGCCTCAAGCCGTTCGAACAGCGTGAAGGCGTCGGCCGTCGCGCCGGCGAAACCGGCGATGACGTCGCCCTTGGCGAGGCGGCGAACCTTGCGCGCGTTGGATTTGACGACTGTCTGGCCCATGCTGACCTGACCGTCGCCGCCGATGACGACCTTTCCGCCCTTGCGCACCATCAGGATGGTCGTCGCATGCCAGCCCGGGCGAGCGGGCGGCTAAATCGTCAGCCATGGGTGAGAGGTCCTGAAAGCGGGGGCAAGCGCCGGATGTATGGGCGCAAGCTCCGCAGCGCAAGTGAGGCCGGGCCGGTCAGAGCGCCGCTGCAGGCTCAGCCTATGCGCGTCAATTGAGGGCGTCGACCCAGATCGGGTTGGTCCAGGCGCGCCGCCGCGGGCCGTCAATGGCGACGATGCGGAACCATTTGACCTGCGGGGGGTCGCGCCAGGCCCATTTCGCGACCTCGGCGAATTCGATCGTCGCCTGGGTGAGCCCGCGTCCGACCCGGCTCAGCGCCGGCGAAGCGCTGGTGACGAGCGCGATGGTGTGGACCGGAGAGCACTCAACCCGCACTTCGTTTTTTGTAACCTCGACGTCGTAAATACGCGGGCCCTGACTCGAATAGAACTCGCCGGCCTTCAACGCGCCGAGCAGGGACTCGGGCTCGAGCGTTTCAGATTTGACCATGACGTAACCGCCGAAGGCGTCGAGGTCGCCGTTGTGGAAATGCGCGTCGTCGCCGGCGACCGCCATCAGCCGCCGATCCTCGTTGCAGAGCTGATCAAGGAGATAGAACCCGTCGCCCCGATCGGTCAGGACCGCGCAGGTGTGATTATAGACCTCGATCGCATGCGCGGCGCCGAGCGAGCGTCCGTCCTCTATCGTCAGTTGCGACCACGACGGATGGGCGATGGCGACGAAGGCGCCCGCCTCCCGCGCTCGCTTCGCCAGCCGCGGCGCAGTTTCGTCCGGTTCCGTGGGGGGAAAGTCGAACGGCAGGCCGGTCGCGACGATATGCCAGTATTCGCCGGCGCTCGTCGCCATGGCGTGAACTTCCGCGCCGATCAGCGTGGTGAAACCGTTGCGGCGCAGCCTGCGCGTGTCGGCAATCGGCCAATCGAATCGGCCCAGGAAATGATCGGACACTTGGAGGAAATCATAGCCCGCGCGCTTATACGCCTCGACGACCTCCGCGGGGTTCAGGGCGCCGTCGGAAAGGTTCGAATGGGCGTGAAGATTCCCGCGCCAGAAACGGCCCGGCGTCGAGAAGGGACGGATCCGCATCGGGTCAGGTTGTCGGCTCCGGCGCAAGCGGTCAACTAAATTTGACTTAAATTCGTTGGCCATCCCGCAAGTTACAGGCTGAAAATATGCTTCAACAAATTTGCGGGGCGAGCGTCGCCTCGTGAGGCGGGCGCGGCAAAATCAAGGAACTAACCCTGTCACTTCGCGTTGCTTCGATCGCGCCTAGAGGCGACGGACGATCGTGGCCACGCGTATGGCAATGCTCGAAATCCGCGACAGGGGATCTATATGGCAGGTATTCGGGCTTCGTGGCGCTGAGGGATGCGGAAAAACCTGGAGGTATGATGTCCTGGAATATGTTTTCACGTTTTGGCGCCGGCTCTGACCCGGAAATCGTCAGTTTCGCCGATTTGGAAGAAGCAATTGGAACCAACGCCTGGACGGTCATCGACGTTCGCGAACCGCACGAGTTCGCCTCGGGCCATATTCCAAACGCTGTCAACATGCCCATGTCATCATACGATCCCGCGGATCTGCCGGAAGGAAAGCCGGTCGTCCTGATCTGTCAGTCGGGCGGACGGTCGCGCAATGCGCTCAATAAAGCGCGGACGATCGGGCGCGAGGACGTAAGGCATTTTGCCGAGGGCATGAACGGCTGGCGCGCGCGCAGCGGGCCGGTCACCCTGTAGTCCAAAAGCTTCAGCGCGAGTTGCGCAAACAGTCGGACGATCTCAAAAGCTGGCTCGGCCCTTACGCGGCTCGCCGGCCACATAGGTTTGGCGCACCGCCCGATCGTCCCCGAGCGTGAGGAATGCAAAGAGTTCGACCTCGAGATTGCCGCCGGCCGTCTCCATTCGATGCGCGAGCGCCGGAGTCGCGCCTGGATCAAGCGCGATGAGGTCGGCTTCTTTGCCGGGTTCGATCGAGCCGATCCGGTCGTCGAGGCTAAGCGCGCGGGCATTGCCGAGCGTCATGCGGTAAAAGGCCTCGAGCGCCGGCCATGACTGGCCGTTGAGCTGCAGCACCTTGTAACCCTCTGCCGCCGTGCGCAGCATCGAATAGCTCGTGCCCCCACCGACATCGGTCGCAAGCGCGATCCGCACTCCCGCCTGCCTGAGCCGCGCCTGATCGAACAGTCCGGAGCCGAGGAAAAGGTTTGACGTCGGACAGAATGCGGCGACGGACTGGCTTTCGGCGAGCGCGGCGACCTCGCTCTCTTGCAAATGAATGCAATGGCCGAACACCGAACGGGGACCGGTCAGCCCCGCCTTTTCATAGACGTCGATATAGCTCCGCGCCTCAGGAAAGAGTGCGGCGACCCGCGCGATTTCCGCCTTGTTTTCGTTGGCGTGGGTTTGGACGTAGCAGTTCGGAAATTCGCGCGCCAACGCGCCGGCTGCATCCAGTTGCGCCTGCGTCGACGTCACGGCGAACCGCGGCGTGATCGCGTAATCGAGCCGGCCTCGACCCCGCCAGCGCTCAATCAGCGCCTTGCTCTCGTCGTAACCCCGCTCAGCCGTGTCCATGAGCGCCGTCGGCGCGTCGCGGTCCATCATCACCTTGCCCGCGATCATGCGGGCGCCGCGCGCTTCGGCCGCGGCGAAGAACGCTTCGACAGAACTCGGATGCACCGTGCAATAGACCATGGCGGTCGTGGTGCCTGAGCGAAACAGCTCGTCGAGGAAGAAATCAGCGACGCGCGCGCAATGCGCGGGATCGGCAAATTTCTGCTCTTCGACAAAGGTGTAGTTGGTAAGCCAGTCGAGGAGTTGCGCGCCATAGGAGCCAATCACCTGAGTTTGCGGGTAGTGGACGTGGGCGTCGATGAAACCCGCGGTGATGAGACAGCCTGTTTGATCGTCGATGAGCGCGCCTGGGGGAGCTCGGGCAAGAATGTCGGGCGCTTCTCCGACCGCCTCGATCAAACCGCCGTTAACGAGCACGGCTCCATTCTCGATGAGAGAATAAACGCGCGAGCCGCTCTCGGCGGGATCGTCGGTGAACGAGAGAATCCGGCCACGAATGATGCGAGCGGCCACGTTCAAGACAGGATGTCCTTAAGTCTCAGCGCAGCAATTCGATCGATCTCGGCGAGCGCGGTCTTCGTCTCCGCGTCGACGTCGTTAGCCAGACGGTGGCGGAAAGCGGCGAGAATGTCGGCTGTGCTCTTTCCTTTGACCGCCATGATGAAGGGAAAGCTGAACCTCGCGCGATAGGCGTCGTTGAGTTCGCCGAATTGGCGCAGTTCGTCGGGCGTCAGCCGGTCAAGCCCGGCGCTCGCCTGCTCGCGCGTCGATTCCGCGGTCAGCGTCTTGGCGAGCGCGAGCTTGCCGGCCAGATCCGGGTGGGCTTCGATCAGCGCACGCTTCTGTTCCCTCGCGCCCTTCGCCGCTGCGGCGGCGAGCGCCTTCGCCAACCCTTCCGCCGTGTCGGCGCCGTTCGGTAGATGAGCGTCATAGGCGGCCGCCGCGATCCATGGCGAATGCTCGTAAACGCCGCCGAAGCGCTCGATGAACAGCGTCCGGGTCAGCTCGAGACGGCTTCCAGCCGCCCGGCGGTGGGTGCTTGGCGATCCAGTGACGCGCGATGTCGAGCCGGGTTGGAATCCAGACGCGGTCGTGGGCGAGCGCATAGTCAAGGAACCGCGCGAGCGCGAGCGCGCGTCCGGGCCGGCCAACGAGCCGGCAGTGCAGGCCGATCGACATCATCTTGGGCGCGACATCGCCTTCGGCGTAGAGCGTGTCGAACGAATCCTTGAGGTAGGCGTAGAACTGATCGCCGGAGTTGAAGCCCTGCGGCGTGGCGAAGCGCATATCATTGGCGTCAAGCGTGTAGGGCGTCATGAGCTGCGGGCCGCGCGGTCCCTCGAGCCAGTAAGGCAAATCGTCGGCGTAGGAGTCGGCGCAATAGACGAACCCACCCTCTTCCATGCCGAGCCGGACGGTGTTGATCGAGGACCGACCTTGATAGAAGCCGAGGGGACGGGCGCCGGCGATTTCGGTGTGAATGCGCACCGCTTCGGCGATATGGAGCGCTTCGATCTCTGGCGGCGTGTCGCGATAATCGACCCACTTGAGACCGTGAGTGGCGATCTCCCACCCGGCCTCGTTCATCGCCGCGACCGCCTCACGATTGCGCGCCATCGCCGTCGCCACCGCATAGACGGTGACGGGAACCGAGCGCTCGGTGAACAGGCGGTACAGGCGCCAGAAGCCGGCGCGGGAGCCGTATTCGTAGATCGATTCCATGTTCATGTGACGCATGCCCGGCCAGGGCGCGGCGCCGACGATCTCCGACAAGAACGCTTCGGACGCGGCGTCGCCATGAAGGATGTTGTTCTCGCCGCCCTCCTCGTAGTTGACGACGAACTGGACGGCGATGCGGGCGCGCTTCGGCCAGTCGGCGAACGGAGGGGTGCGCCCGTAGCCGATCATGTCGCGAGGGTAAGTTGCGCCGTCCGTCATCCCACGTCCTTCTCGGCGCTCGGTCGAAAAATGCTGTCCGCTCAACGCTACGACAGGACGGGCCTTTGCTCCAGCGCTGCTCCGGGCCGGAGAACCATGCGAGCCTTCGAGTGTAAGTTTGAGCGCCGCGCCATGGCGGCGCTCAGGCCGCCGAAAGGTCGATCAGCTCGAAACCTTCCTTCCGCGCTGCGTCGGCGAGACGGTCGTCGAGCGTGACAACCTCAAGCGATGGAGGACGGTCGTTCGGCCGCGATGAAAGCCGCCGCAAGCTGCAGTGCGTCGGCCGCCCTGAGCGGATGAACGCGAAGAAACCTGAGCGCGTTCTCCCGAATGATCTCGCTGGGTTCGATCTCGTGCCACCCGTTAGCCAGCTGTTTCAGCCGATCGAAGGCCGAAGCGGCCCCTTTCACATCAAGCAAAGCGCCACGCTCGAGGCGGGCGAGCGCCGAAGCGCATTCCACCTGCGATCCCCACCACACCAGCAGGTCCGAATCTCGATTAGCCAGCGCCTGCAGGGATCGCGTTGTGTTCTCGGCCACCAGCAGCGGAACGATCGCCGACGCGTCCCAGAATTTCACCGCCCCTCCCGGCGCTCGTCGATGAGCGCGCCGACGGCCGACGCTCCCGAGCTGGGGGGCGGAGAGGTGAAAATCGCCGATGGCGCGACGGTCCGGCGGGGCCGCAACACGCCGTCTCGAATGAGCCGCGCCAATCGTCCGCTTGAGCCGCCTTCCTCGCCGCCGGCGACCGGCTCCAGACGCGCGACCGGACGGCCCCGATCAACAATCAAAACCGCCTCGCCGCCCTTCAGGCCGTCGATCATGGCGCTCAAACCATTCTTCGTTTGAGTAATACTGGCTCTTTTCATCAAGCTTAAATAGCCATGAGGAGATTGCTAACTTGCTAATCAAGCCCGTGAGATGCCCGCGGTCGGATGCCGTGGACGATAGGCCGCATCCGTCGGTCGTCGCCTATGAAAGTGCTAGAGTTCAGCGAATGGCGTTCCCACCCGGCGTCCCGAGGCCCCCATGACCGAAATATCCCTGCGCTTCGAGCCGCCGTTCGCCCGCATTGTTCTCAGCCGCCCGGAACGTCGCAATGCGATCACCCGCGCGATGTGGCGCGCGCTGCCTGCCATCCGCGCCGCGATCGAGGCGCGCGAGGACCTGCTGGTGACGCTCGTCGAGGGCGAGGGCGCGCATTTCAGCGCCGGCGCCGACATTGCCGAACTCGGCGAGATCTACCGCGACGCTGCATCGGCGCGCGACTACGGCGATGCGGTCCAGGACGGCCTCAAGGCGCTCATGGACATCGATCGCCCGACCATCGCCGTCATCCGCGGCGTCGCCATCGGCGGCGGCCTTGGCCTCGCGCTCGCCTGCGATCTAAGGTTCTGCGCCGCCGACGCGCATCTCGCGATCACGCCGGCCAAGCTCGGACTCGTCTATGGGCACGCCGAGACGCGTCGCCTGATCGAGCTCGTCGGGCCGTCTCGCGCCAAGGACCTTCTGTTCACCGCGCGGCGGATCGAGACCGACGAGGCGCTGGCGATCGGGCTGATCGACCGGCGGGTCGAGACGGCATTGCAGGAGACGGTGCTGGGTTACGCCCGTGGGCTTGCGGAAATGAGTCAGATGTCGATGCGCGGGGCTAAGCGCGCGGTCGACGCCATCGCCGCCGGCATGAGCAAGGAGGCGCCGGTCTATCGGGCGCTGACCGAAGCCGCGGCGCTGGGGCTCGGATTTCGCCGAAGGGCGGGCCGCCTTCGCCGAGCAAGCGCGTGGCAAAATTCGCCTTTCGCGGGCCGACGGCGCCGCTGGCGCAAAGCTGACCCCGCAGCTGTTCCGGACGCGGCATCGACGCGTCACACGTTTGCGAGATCCATCTCCAAGGCGCCATGATCCGAGCATGCAAGCAGATGACAGGAAATCGCTGGGCCCGCCGGCCTATGTCGATCCAGTAAGCGGCCGGAAATATCCGATCTCGGAGCCGCGATGGCGCTCTGACACCGGCGCGCCGCTGATGATCACGGCCTTGCCGGGCATCGGGCGCAGCATGATCGACACGGGGAAACGATCGCTGTGGCGCTACGCAGCCGCCCTGCCGATCGACGTTGCGGATCCGATCACGATGGGAGAGGGTTGCACGCCCCTCGTCTCCCACAAATGGGGCGGCGTACCGGCTCTATTCAAGCTCGAGTGGCTGTCGCCAACCGGCAGCTTCAAGGACCGCGGCGCCTCCGTGATGCTCTCCATCCTCCGTGGGCAGGGCGTGACGAAAGTTCTGGAAGACAGCTCCGGCAACGGCGGAGCAGCGATTGCGGCTTATGCGGCGGCCGGCGGCCTTGCGGCAAAGATCCTCGTCCCGGCTTCGACAGCGCAAGACAAGACGGTGCAGATGCGCGCTTATGGCGCCGAGATCGAGCTCATTCCTGGAACGCGTCAGGATGCCAGCGACGCAGCAGAGCGCCAGGCCGCGACGATCTTCTACGCCGGTCACAACTGGCAGCCGTTCTTCCTGCAAGGGACGAAGACGCTGGCCTATGAGCTTTGGGAGGATCTCAAGTTCGAGGCGCCCGATAACGTCATCATCCCGACCGGCGCGGGCAGCAACGTCATGGGTTGCGATATCGGCTTCAGCGAGCTTCTCCGCCGCGGCGAGATCGCAAGCCGGCCCCGGCTGTTCGCCGCGCAGCCGGAGAATTGCGCGCCGCTCCACGCGAGCTTCGTGGCCGGCTCCGATGATCTCACGCCAGTCGAGGTCCGCCCGACGATCGCGGAAGGCGCGTCGATCGCGCAGCCGGTGCGAACCCGCGAAGTCCTGGCGGCTGTGCGGCGCTCGGGCGGCGCGACCGTCGCCGTCTCGGAAGTTGAGATCGAAAGGGCGCTGTTCGAACTCAGCCGGATCGGCCTCTACGTGGAGCCGACCTCCGCCATCGCAGGCGCCGCGTTCACAAAGCTGCTCGAACGCGGCGTCATTCATCCCACGGAGACGACTGTGCTCGTGCTGACTGGCGCTGGCCTCAAGACGACTCGCCGCATCGGCGAGCTTATGGGGGCCCTGCCGACACGGTAGCGGCCCTCTGTTGGAAATCAGCCGGAAACGGTTGACGCCTCGCGCCCGACCAGCCTATAAGCCCGGCCAAGCAAGGCTGGGCCTTAAAACCCGGCCCGTTTATTTTTGAGCGGCGCATTTCCGCCGCGGGAAAGAAAGTCCATGGCCAATACCAAGTCGGCCCAGAAAGCCGCTCGCCAGACCATTCGCCGCACGGCCGTGAACAAGTCGCGCCGCACCGAGATGCGCACCTACGTCCGCAAGGTCGAGGAGGCGATCGCCTCCAAGGACCCGAAGGCCGCCGCCGAAGCGTTGAGCGCGGCTGAACCCAGGCTCGCCCGGGCGGCGCAAAAGGGCATCGTCCACAAGAACGCCGCCTCGCGCAAAATCTCGCGCCTGACCAAGCGGGTGAAAGCGCTCGCCGGCTGATCGTTTCGGCCGCCTCGCGTCCTCACCGGCCCCCCCGATGACCGACGTTCCGCCCGACCGGCTCAGCGTCGACCCCTCGAGTCCATTCTATGACGAAACGACGCTAGCGCGCGGGCATTGGCGTGCGCTTTCGCGGCGTCGAACGACGCGATGTCGAAGAATATTGTGTCAGCGAGAAGTGGATTCGGGCGGCGGCCGGCAAGGCGCTCGATCGTCGAGGTCAGCCGCTCGTGATCAAGATGACGGGCGCCGTCGAGCCCTATTTTCTAACGTCTCCCGGCGGTGACGCCGGCGATCAGAAGTCTGAGTGAGCGCCCTTCCCTTCTCCCTCTGGGAGAAGG
>CAVPEE010000023.1:0-65071 GCA_963702825.1 uncultured Alphaproteobacteria bacterium | reverse complement strand
ACGCTGCCGCAACGAGCGATTCCTGGTTCGAATGTGGCCGGACGAGAGCTTTGTGCCGCGCTTGGCGTCGGAGAACAACAACAGGGTCGTGGAATTGATATGTGAGAATTGTGGCTTTCAGGAAAGGCATATCGTCCGGCTGCTGGCGACTCCTGAAGTGGGGTAATGTGCTTATATGGCCGAACTGAAGCTCATTACCGGGGGGCCGGAGGGTCCGATGCTTGAACAGCGCGTTGCTCGGCTGGAGCAAATATTAGAAAGGCTTGAGCCAAAAATCACCGAGATCCTGCCGACCTGCGTAAAGTAGACCGGCATCCAGAAGCTGCAGGATGACCTGCTGAGGTGCGCGGCGGGGTTTCGAGGAGCTTCCAACTTGGTGGACGCCAATCGTCGCGATCGTGGCCATGGAGTGCGGGCGCCGGCATTGTTTTCGCGCTCGTGAGGGCGGCTCATCCATGACCACACCCTTCCGCACGCTCGACGACGCCGACTGTCGCCGGCAAGCGCGTGCTGTTGCGCGTCGATCTCAATGTTCCGACGGAGAACGGCCGGGTGACCGACGCGACGCGCATCGAGCGCGTTGCATCGACCATCACGGAGATTGCGGACAAGGGCGGCAAGGTCATTCTGCTTGCGCATTTCGGCCGGCCCAAGGGCGGTCCTGGACGAGGCCAATTCGCTCAGCCCGTCGCCGCGGCGGTCGCCGACATCATCAAGCGGCCGGTCGCCTTCGCAACCGACTGCATCGGCAAGACAGCCGACGACGCGATCGCCAAGATGAAGAACGGCGACGTGCTGCTGCTGGAGAACACCCGCTTCCACAAGGGCGAAGAGAAGAACGATCCGGCCCACTGTCGCCGAGCTCGCCAAGCTCGGCGACGTCTATGTCAACGACGCCTTCTCCGCCGCCCATCGCGCGCACGCGACGACGGAAGGCTCGCGCGCTAGCTGCCTGCGCATGCGGGGCGCGCGATGCAGAAGGAGCTCGACGCGCTGGAGGCTGCGCTCGGCACTCCGAAGCGCCCTGTCGCGGCGATCGTCGGCGGCGCAAAGTGTCGACCAAGCTCGAGCTGCTCGGCAATCTCGTGAACAAGGTCGACGTCCTCATCATCGGCGGCGGCATGGCCAACACCTTCCTGTTCGCGGAGGGCAAAGGAGTCGGCAAGTCGCTGTGCGAGAAGGACCTCGCCGACACCGCGCGTTCGATCGTGGCGGCGGCCGAGAAGGCCAAGTGCCGCATCCTGCTGCCGGTCGACGCGACCGTCGCGAAGGAATTCAAGGCGCACGCGCCAGCGCGCGTCGTCGACGTCGATCATGTTTCCGACGACGAGATGATCCTCGACATCGGCCCGAAGTCGATCGCTGCGGTCGAGAAGGTGCTGGGCGATATCAAGACGCTGGTCTGGAACGGGCCGTTCGGCGCCTTCGAGACGCCCCCCTTCGACAAGGCGACGATGGCGATCGCGAAGGCCGCGGCGCGCCTGACCAAGCAAGGCAAGTTGACCTCCGTCGCCGGCGGAGGCGACACCGTCGCCGCGCTTAACGAGGCCAAGGTCGCGGACGATTTTACCTATGTCTCGACCGCGGGCGGCGCGTTCCTGGAATGGATGGAAGGCAAGGCGCTCCCGGGCGTCGAGGCGCTCAGGGCGAAGTAGGGTCTGCGCGTTGACGACTGCGGTCTTGTCATGCCCGCGAAAGCGGGCATCCAGCGGTTCCGCTTGGGGCCGTGGATTCCCGGTTGCGCGGGAATGACAAGTTAAGCGTTGGCGGAGACAGCGCTTCGCTGGAACGCTTTACGATTCCATTGAACCCCTGCCATCGCGAGGAGCGGAGCGTCTTGTCATGCCCGCGAAAGCGGGCACCTAGGCGGCTTCGCTCAAGTCCTGGATTCCCGCTTGCGCGGGAATGACAAGTTAAGCGTCGATCTGCGCGCCCCGTGCGTCAGCGCAGCCTGATCGCGAGGCTCTGCGTCGCGCGGCCGATCAGTCCTTTTTCGTCATAGAGAGCGGACTCGGCCAGTCCGCAGCCATTGCCGCCGAACAGGCTGCGCGCCTCGAGGCAAATCCATTCCCCCTCCGGTCGGCGGAAGAGGTTGATGGTGAGATCGCAATTGATGAACACATATTTTGTGAAGTCCAACGCGGCGCTGACGCCGTTACCCGAATCTCCAGCGACGGCGACGCGCTGATAGGGGCTCGGATGCTCGCCCTCAATGAGCGGATGGTTCATGCGAAACCAGGCGGCGCAGGGTCCGTTGAAGAAGCGCCCTGCGGCAAGCCGATTTTCGACCAGCTCGCCGTAACCAGTCCTCAGCTCCGCCATAGGGATCTTGACGACCGGGCATTCGTTGGGCGGCTTCGGCGCGGCCGACGGCGGATGGCCCGGAGTGCCGTCTGGAACGGGCGAATCCTCCTCGCGCTGCATGAGCGCCGTGAAACGCGCGACGTCCTTGTCCTGGGCCGTCAAGCGACCCGAAAAGTGCCCAGCGTTCCGGCCGACATAATCCGCCGCCACGTCGACCCGGCACTCGTCGATGGGCGCCGGCCGCAAGAGATTGACGGTCAGCCGCGCGAGGTGCGTCAATCCGTCTTTGGCGGCGGCATGTTCGATCGCGCGACAGATCAGCGCCGAAGGCGGCCCGGCGTGCTGATGGTCGGGATGCCAAGGGCCACGGGTCAGAGGGCTGGCGCGGAACATGCCGTCACCGACTTCGCTATAGGCTGCGTCCAATGAGAGAGCTCCGCCGTTGCGCCGCTCTCGCTCCAGTCGGCGCCGGTGAGTTTTTGCGCCATGCTGAGGCTCGGCGCAAGATGGTTCGTATATAAACCAACAGGACTGACATGCGGGTAGAGCTAACGATGCTTTATCGCCTCCGCGCAGGACGATCGGCGTGAAAGGCGCCGAGGTTGAGACCGTGTTCGCCGCCATAAGGCGAGCCGGCCTCGTTTCACGTCGACCGGGGAACCAGCTATGAAAAGCGCTCCCAGGCGGTTTGGCGAGATACGCCGAGCCCGTTGGCGATCTCGGCCCAACTGACGTCTTGCGTTCTTAGCGTGTCGACGATGGTCTGGAGATGTTCGCGGTAGGCGTCGGCTGTCGCGCCGACCGGTCGCAGGAGCGCCAGCAGCCGCTCCTTGGGCCAGGTTCTCGGATCGAAGGCGCGGCTCACGCCGGCCCCTTCACCTGCCATGATCGCCTGGCACACGCCGACGCATTCGTTACAGATGAAGATGCCGCTGGGTCCTGCCGCGAGTTTCTGGATTTCGTCCTCCGATTTGCCGCAGAACGAGCAGTGCAGTTTTGTCATCGCGCCATCCGTCAGGTTAATCCTGACAGTCAGGTACGACCTGACAAAACCGGAGTCAAGCTTCCGCCGTGTAAGGCGATTCCGCGATGACGGCGCGCGCCAAACTGATCGAGACTGCGTTTTCGGCCATCGAGCGAGCCGGCCTCGTTCCTCGCGGGGCGTTCAAGCTCGAGGACGGCGAGCGGGTCGGCGAACTCGCCGACACTGCGCACAATCGTGCTCGCCGGCATGGTCGGCCGCGAGGGCTGGAATGCCTTCGCCGCGTCGCCCGAGGCGAGCGACGGCTTCGCCGATCCGCTCGACCGCTGGAGCCGGCGCCTGATCGAGAGCCTGGCGCGCGAACTCGGCGGGAGAGCGCTGTTCCCATTCGGCGGGCCACCTTTTTTGCCGTTCCAGCGATGGGCGCAGCGAGCAGAACCGGTCCATTCCTCACCGATTGGCCTATTAATTCACCCGTATTACGGCCTGTGGCATGCCTACCGCGGCGCGATTGGCTTCCCTGAAGAGCTTGTTGTCGCCGAGCCGGCGCCCGTCCCGAGCCCGTGCGAATCCTGTACGGGGCGCTGGTGTTTGAAAGCCTGTCCCGTTGGGGCGTTTTCGAACACAGGCTACGATGTCGCGGCTTGCGCGGGTCACCTTCGAAGCGCAGCCGGCGGGGATTGCATGGACTTTGGCTGCCGGGCGCGGCGGGCGTGCCCGGTCGGCGCGGACCACGCCTACGGGCCTGAGCAGGCGAATTTCCTCATGCGGGCGTTCTTGCGTGGGCAGGGCGGCGGTCATGCCTAGGTCACCGAACCAGCCTGACTGCGGTCATTTCAGATCGCTGGATCTCGCAGCTGGAGCATCAGCGCCTCCTGCATTTGGGTAGAATCAATGCCGTTAGCGCCCCGCCCCCTCTTGTGGGGGCGGGCAGGGGTGGGGGGTCGCGCGGACCAAGGAGATTATCGAATGCGCCATCGCTGGCTCGTCGCGTAGGACGGCGCGACCCCCTCCTCTGTCCTCCCCCATAAGGGGGGAGCGACTGTCTTTGCTGTCAAGCTGGGAGCCATGGCTTTTGCTCGCGGATGATAGCGTTGAGGATGGTGAGGAGCTTTCGGGCGACGGCGACGATCGCGACCAGCTTTGGTTTTCCGGCGTCGAGGAGGCGCTGATGGAAGCCCCTGAGCGCGGAATTGTGGCGGGCGGCGACCAGAGCGCCCATGAAGAGGGCGGCGCGCACTTGCGTCCTCCCGCCGCCGATGAAGCTTTTGCCTTTCCACTGTCCGGACTGGCGCGTCCAGGGGGCGAGGCCGACGAGGGCGGCGATTTTGCGCCGGTCGAGGCGGCCGAGTTCGGGCAATTCGGCGATCAGGGTGCGGGCGATGGTCGGCCCGACGCCGGGCACGGAGGCGAGCCGGTCCTCTTTCTCCCGCCAGGCCGGCGAGCCGCGCACCGCCTCGTCGATGTCGGTCTCGAGGCTGGAGAGCTCCTTCTGCAGCGCGGCGAGCAGACGGGCGATGCTTTTCTGCAGGCGCTTTTCGATCAGGCGCTTTTGGCGCTGGCGCTCGGCGACGATCATCTGGACGATCTGGCCTCGCCGAGCGACAAGATCGGCCAGAAGCCGGGTCTGTTCGTCGGGCATCGGCCTGATGTCCGGTTTGGCCGCCTCGACGAAATGGGCGATCACCGCCGCGTCGATCGGGTCGGTCTTGGCTCGTTTGCCGAGCGCCTTGGCGAAGGCGCGCACCTGCGCCGGATTGACCACGACGACAGGCAGGCCCGCCGCCGAAAGGCTCCGGTCCTCGTCCGCGCCCGCGAGCCGGCTGTAGCCGACGACGTCCGCCACCAGGATCGCAGCAATCTTCCGGACTTCGGACACGGGCGCGCCCTCACGCACCATGCAATACCACAAGAAAGGTTTGACCCGTGCGTGAGTCGTTGAAAGCGGTCGGGGGAAAAAAAGCGCAAAAGCTTTTCTAAAACAGAAATACGTGTTATATCTTCCCATCCAGCGAACTAAGCCCCGCCGCTGGCGGGTTCGGCACGGGAGAATGGAGCGGCGGCTGCGCCTGAGACGTTTCGTCTACAACCCGGGACGCGAGTTAAGACGGGTAAGATTTTTTTATTTTTCTCTCTCGTAACCCTTTGAAAAGCCCCGATTCGGCCAAAGGAATCCAAGGAAAAACAAGCAATTTTCCTTGGATTTCCTTGGATTTATTTGCAGGTAGCTCGCGTTTGGGTTGTATCCGCGCCTCTATCAGGCCGGGTTCGCCGCCGTGACGATCCAGATCGCCGCGCCGAGCGGCACGCTGTCGCCCCGCGCATGCGCCGCGAGAGCTCTGCGAATATCCGCGGTCGCCGCGGCGCGGACCGCGTCGCTCTGGCCGTCGAGCATCCGGCTTGTCGGGCCGATCGTCATCGCGGCTCTCACCGCCGTGTCGAGCCCGCGGCCGGTCGCGATGTCGAGCTCGAGATCGTGCGGCGTGAGAACGATGTCGGCGAAGCCCGCGTCGCTGAGGACGCGCCGCACCCGCGTTTCGCTGGCGAAGGCGAAGGGCCCCGGCGCCTCGGGGTCCGTCTCGGGCAGAGGAGGGGCATGCTTGCCCGCTTCGCGCAACGGCAAGATGAAGAAGGGGTTCTGCCTGGCCTCGCGCCAGCAGGCGAAGGCGAGTCGGCCGCCAGGCTTGAGGCCCTTGCGCAGGTTGGCGAACGATCGCGCCGGATCGGCGAAGAACATGACGCCGAACCGCGAAACGATGAGGTCGGCGCCATTGGGCTCGAAATCATAGACGGTGGCGTCGGCGCGTTCGAACCGGATGGGCAGGCTCTGCGGCGCCCGCTCGCGGGCGCGCGCCAGCATGGGCTCGGAAATGTCGAGCCCGAGGACCTCGCCGCCCGGACTGACGCGGGCGGCGAAGTCGATCGTCGTCGCGCCGCAGCCGCAGCCGACATCGATCACGCGATCGCCAGGTTTTGGCCCCGCTACGGCGATCAGCCGGTCGGAAACGGGCCGCAGAACCTGATCCTGATGTTCCTGATAGTCGGTCCATCGCTGTCCGGCGCTGGCGTTCCAATACTCGGACTGCGCGGCATTATCGGCGTGGATTGGCGCGGCGGACATGGAGCTTCCTTCTTCGGCGCGTCGTGTGGCGCTGCCCAAGTGACCAGGTTTTCGCTCCGATGCAATGGGCGTCGCCACGAGGGGCCTCGGAGGTGTCGTTTGATTGTCATAAAATGGGCACAACGTGGTGTGCCCGATCGCCAGTGCGAGCTAAGATCGCCCGGAGGAGAAGCTTTCAATGGCCAGCGAACCGCCGAGCGAAGCGGATCCAGGCGTCCCGACTGACATTCCCATCGGCGCAGCCGGGAAGGGGGTCAACGAGGATCGGATCAGGGAGCGCGCTTACCTAATTTGGGTCGATGAAGGCGGCCCTCACGGGCGCGAGCTCGACCATTGGCTGCGCGCTAAGTGGGAGCTCGACGGCGAGCCCAAACCTTAGAGCCGATGCCTGCTGGCAGCCGTGACATTCGGCCTTATGCGTGCGCAGGCCTTGCTCGCGGATCTTATGGTCAACGATGGGCGTTGAGCCCTCGTCACGTAATTGATATCGGGCCTCGGTAGGCCTTTGAACCGAGCGACAACGAAACGCTGAGGAGCTGACGATGGCGAGCACGGCCACTCTGTCGAAAAAGGAAAGCGCGTCGAAAACCGGAAGCACGCTGTCGAAAGCCGAAAGCGCGCTCATCGACGCTTACTGGCGCGCCGCCAACTATCTGTCTGTCGGTCAGATCTATCTGTTCGACAATCCCTTGCTGCGCGAGCCTCTCAAGGAGGAGCACATCAAGCCTCGCCTCCTCGGGCATTGGGGCACGACGCCTGGCCTCAACTTCATCTACGCGCACCTCAATCGGCTGATCAAGAAGCACGATCTCGATGTGATCTACATCACCGGTCCCGGACATGGCGGTCCGGGGTTGGTCGCCAACGCCTATCTCGAAGGGACTTACAGCGAAGTCTATCCGGGCATCTCGCAGGACGTGGAGGGCATGAAGCGGCTCTTCACCCAGTTCTCTTTCCCCGGTGGAATCCCGAGCCACGTCGCGCCCGAGACGCCCGGCTCGATCCACGAGGGCGGCGAGCTCGGCTACTCGCTGTCGCACGCATTCGGCGCCGCGTTCGACAACCCCGATCTCATTGTGGCCGCCGTCGTCGGTGATGGCGAAGCGGAGACGGGGCCGCTCGCGACGAGCTGGCATTCCAACAAGTTCCTCAATCCGGTGCGCGACGGCGCCGTGCTGCCGATCCTGCATCTCAACGGCTACAAGATCGCCAATCCGACCGTGCTGGCGCGCATCAGTCATGAGGAACTCCAGTCGCTTTTTCGCGGATACGGTTACGCGCCTCATTTCGTCGAAGGCGATGACCCGGCGGTGATGCACGAGCTCATGGCCGCCACGCTCGAAACGGTGATCGGCGAAATTCGCAGCATCCAGGCTGATGCGCGGAAGAATGGATTTTCCAAGCGCCCGATCTGGCCGATGATCGTCATGCGCACGCCGAAGGGCTGGACCTGTCCCAAGGAGATCGACGGCAAGCGGGAAGAGGGCTACTGGCGCTCGCACCAGGTGCCGATGAGCGCGATGCGCGGCCATCCCGAGCACGTCCGCATCCTCGAGACCTGGATGAAGAGCTATCGCCCCGAGGAGCTGTTCGACGCGACGGGCAAGCTCAAGAGCGAACTCGCCGCGCTTGCGCCAGAAGGGGCGCGTCGGATGAGCGCCAATCCGCACACCAATGGCGGCCAGCTCTTGCACGACTCTGAAGCTTCCAAACTTCCGCGACCACGCGGTTGAAGTGTCGTCGCCCGGTTCAGTGAATGCGGAAGCGACACAGGTTATGGGCCAATTCCTGCGCGATGTGATGAAACTCAATCTGGAGTCGCGCAACTTCCGCCTGTTCAGCCCGGACGAGAACAATTCGAACCGTTGGCAGGACGTGCTCGAGGTCACGAACCGCGCCTGGGTCGCCGAGACGTTATCGTACGACGACCATCTCGCAGCCGACGGGCGTGTGATGGAGATGCTGAGCGAGCACCAATGTCAGGGCTGGCTCGAAGGCTATCTGCTTGACCGGCCGGCACGGCTTCTTCTCGTGCTACGAAGCCTTCATCCACATCATTGATTCCATGTTCAACCAGCATGCGAAATGGCTGAAGGTCTGCGACCACATCAAATGGCGTCGGCCGATTGCCTCGCTCAATTATCTGTTGTCCAGCCACGTGTGGCGGCAGGACCACAACGGCTTTTCGCACCAGGACCCCGGCTTCATCGACCACGTGATGAACAAAAAGGCGGAGGTTGTGCGGATCTATTTGCCGCCCGACGCGAATTGCCTGCTTTCGGTTACCGACCATTGCCTGCGTAGCCGCAACTACGTGAATGTCATTGTCGCGGGCAAACAGCCGGCGCCGCAATGGCTGACCATGGACCAGGCGGTCAGGCACTGCGAAGCAGGCCTAGGGATCTGGCCATGGGCGAGCAACGACCGCGGCGGCGAGCCGGACGTCGTGATGGCCTGCTGCGGCGATGTGCCGACGCTTGAGACCCTGGCGGCGGTCAAGCTCCTGCGCCAGCACGCGCCCGAACTCAAGATACGGGTCGTCAATGTCGTCGATCTCACGACGCTGCAGCCGCCGAGCGAGCATCCGCACGGCATTTCCGACCGTGACTTCGACGCCCTCTTCACGGTCGACAAGCCGATTATCTTCGCCTTTCATGGCTATCCGTGGCTCATCCATCGCCTGACGTATCGGCGGAACGGGCACGACAACATTCATGTGCGCGGCTACAAGGAAGAGGGGACGACGACGACGCCCTTCGATATGTGCGTCATCAACGACCTTGACCGTTTCCACCTCGTCGGCGACGTCATCGACCGCGTGCCAAAGCTTGGCGAGCGAGCCGCCTACGCCAAGCAGGAAATCCGCGACAAGCTCATCGATCATCGCGAATACATCCGGCGCGTCGGCGACGATATGCCCGAGATCAAGAACTGGACATGGGCGGGTCAAGGCTCGGCGGCCGGCGTGGCCTCGACCGAGGGCGACAACGTCTGAACCCCAACCAGCGTCGCCAGAGCGTCACAAGCGCCGGATATCAATGGCCCTCCTCGGTGGGAGGGCCTGGTTAATGAACGACGTGAAAGAACTCAATCGAGCGGCGCACGCGACGCCAACCCAAGGTTCTCTGGACGCCGCCGCTCTCCTCAAAAGCTACGCCATCAGCGCGGCCCTATTCTCAGGCTCGCCGGATGCGCTCTATGAGCGGCATCTGAAGTTCGACAATATCGTCGAGCCCGAGACCGCAAACACGCGCGAGCGCTACAAGGCCGCCGCGCGCGCAGTGAGAGACATTCTTTCGGACCGTTGGCTGCGCACCTACAAGACCTATGCGCATGAGAACCCGAAGCGGGTCTACTACGTTTCGATCGAGTTTCTCATCGGCCGTTCGCTTGCCAACAACGTGATGAACCTCACGCTGGACCCGATCGTCGGGCCAAGTTTCGGCGCCGATGGCCGCGAGTGGTGGGAGATCCTCCATGAGGAGCCCGACGCGGGATTGGGCAACGGCGGTCTCGGCCGTCTGGCGGCTTGTTTCCTCGACTCAATGGCCACGATGCAGCTGCCGGCCATGGGCTATGGACTGCGCTACGAGCACGGCATCTTTCAGCAGAAAATTCGAAACGGTTGGCAGGAGGAGCGGCCGGACAACTGGCTCAGTCACCCGGATCCGTGGGAGATCGTGCGTCCGGCGGAAAGCGTTCCAGTGACGTTCGGCTGCTCGTTTGAATTGCGCGCAGGCCAGCTGCGCATGATTCCGAACAGCCCCTCGACGTTGATCGGGGTCCCCTACGACCGGCCGGTGATTGGCTACGGCGGAAAGACGGTCAACACGCTGCGTTTGTGGAGCGCGACCGCCGCGCATGCGTTCGATTTCCAGCGATTTAGCGGTGGCGATTTCGTCGCCTCGATCGCAGAGGCGCTCAACGCGGAATCGCTCACGCGCGTTCTCTATCCGGACGACCATACGCCCCAGGGGCGCGAACTGCGGCTCATGCAGGAGTATTTTCTGGTCGCCTGTTCGCTGGCGGACGCGATCCGAAGGTTTCGGGAGTCGAACTCCGATTGGCGGCTTTTGCCCGAGAAAGCCGCGATCCAGCTCAACGACACACATCCGACCCTCGCCGTGCCGGAACTCATGCGCATTTTGCTCGACGAAGCGCATTTGGGTTGGGACGAAGCGTGGGATATCACGCGAGCTACGCTCGCTTATACCAATCACACCCTGCTTCCCGAGGCGCTGGAGCGCTGGCCGGTCGACTGGATGCGGCTTCTCGTTCCGCGCCAACTCGAGATCATCTTCGAGATCAACCGCCGGCTGCTCGACGACATTGGCGCGCGTTATCCTGGCGACTCCGGCCGCGCTGCTCGGGTGAGCCTGGTTGAGGAGGGCCAGACCAAGCACATTCGCATGGCGAATTTGGCGATCGTTGGGTCCCACAGCACCAACGGCGTGGCTGCGATCCATTCCGAGCTCCTGCGCAAGACGACGGTCAAAGACCTCGCCGAGGTCTTTCCCGAGCGCTTCAACAACAAGACCAACGGGGTCACGCCGAGACGATGGCTCCGCCTGGCAAATCCCTCTCTTGCGGAGGCGATTTCGGGCGCAATCGGCGACTCGTGGGTCACCGATCTCTCTGAACTGCAAAAACTTCGGCCGTTGTCGAAGGACCCTGCGTTCCTGACAGGCGTTCAACAAGCCCAGCGCACAGGCAAGGCCCGCTTCGCCGACTGGGTCAAGAGGCACACTGACATAACCGTCGATCCGGACACGATCTTCGATTGCCAGATCAAGCGCATTCACGAATATAAGCGCCAGCTGCTCAATGCGCTGAGGATCGTCGTCATCTATCAGCGTCTGCGTGAGAATCCGGGTCTCGATATCCCTCCGCGCACGTTCTTCTTCGCCGGAAAGGCGGCGCCTGCCTATTATCTCGCGAAAGTCATCATCAAGTTCATCAACAATCTCGCTCAGACGATCGACGCTGATCCTGCGATGCGCAGCAAGCTCAAGGTTGTGTTCCTGCCAGAATACAATGTCACGCTGGCTGAGCGCTGCATCCCTGCCGCCGACGTTTCGAACCAGATTTCAACCGCCGGCTACGAGGCGAGCGGCACCAGCAACATGAAGTTCATGATGAACGGCGCCCTGACCATCGGAACACGCGACGGCGCCACGATCGAGATGGCCGAGGAGGCGGGAGAGGAAAACTTCTTCTTGTTCGGCCTTACCGCGCAGGAAGTCGCCAACAGCCGCCCCTGGTACAGCCCCTATTGGCATTATGAAAATGAGCCAGAGACCCGGAAGGCGCTTGATCTGATCTTTTCCGATCACTTCAGCCCAAACGAGCCCGGAATCTTCGAGCCGTTACGTGACGCGCTCCTGACTCACGGCGACCAGTTCATGCATCTGGCCGATCTGACCTCCTACCTTGAAGCCGATGGGAAGCTGTGCGAGCTCCACCGCAAGCCGGACGAATGGACGCAGAAGGTCATTCTCAACATCGCGGGTTCGGGTAAGTTCTCGAGCGACCGCACGATCGGGCAATACGCGCAGGAGATCTGGGGCGTAAAACCCTGTCCGGTGAAATAGCCTCGCCTCGCGAAAACCAGGCGCGCCGTCGACGGTTGGCCGCAGCGCGCCGGCTTGAGCCAATTCAGCTCTTCGGGGCGGCGGGCGCGTGGTGGTGTCTCGTGCGCATATGTTCGGCCGAGGCCCTAGCTCTCTCGCGGCTCAGGTTCCTTTGGCTCCGCATATGCCGCGAATGCGAGCCCCTTGGCGTCGCGGGAGCCGCGGTATCGGCCTGAGCCACTTGTTCACCCTGAGCGGGCGCCGCAGACTGAGCCATCGCGGCCAGCGGCGAAAGGGCGACGAGCGCGCCGAAGGTAATCGCAGCGACGGTTCTCTTCATCGAAGTCCTCCCAAAAGATTGGTTCGTCTCACCTCTGAAACATCCCCAGTCTCCAGTCGGCCGCCTGAATTGCCGATGAACGCGCCCCGCGAACCGACGCTGCCACCCTCGCACGCCCCTCTTGCCCGGCGAGGGATCGGCTCATCGACCGGCTGCGGCCCGGACCTGAGGACGCGAGCGCGATCCGACGGCGAAACCCGGGCAAATGAACGCTCTTAAACGCAAGTAAACGTTAGTAAAAGTGCTTTCGTTTGCTAACGTTTATTTTTTCGAATCGGGACTTTTCAATGGGTTACAGCCGATTCAAACAAAAAATTCTTCCCCGAGTGATTGCCGCCGCCAGGAACGACCCATTTTCCTTTCCGACCTCCAGCCCATGATAGCGCGAGTTTAAGTCCGCCCAGTCAAAAGATGTAGCACAGGTTCTGATTTTACGCAAACAAAAGTCCAGAAAAATTCAGGCGGAACCTTGCACGGGGCCGATGCTGAACGGCCAATGCTCTCACTCTGGGGCGACGTCGCCGACCGTGGCTGCGGTCGGAAGGGTCCGCTGGGCGCATTGGCCGACGCCGATCAAAACGCGTTGTGGAGCAGCGACGCATATCCGCCCGAGATGGCCATCCCGGCGCGCGAAAGGTTCGAAACGACGAGCGCCCATCCGGGGTTATTCCGGGGCAGCAAGGTCACGACACCGACTGGGTTCGCAGTCATGAGCCAGACCGGGCGGGAGCCTGCTTGGCTCACAACGGACTTCCCGTGTCCGAGGTACGACGTTTCGACGAATGTCGACACCGGCGAGCCATCGACGCTCGTGGTATTGGGAGCGAATGACCAGGCGCTTCGGTTGTCGTCGGTTTCCGTGACCCGGCAGATCATGTCGGCGCCGTAGTCATGCGCGTGCGCCGATCCCACGAGGGCAAGCGCGAAGGCGGCGAGGGCGAGCGGTCTCAACATCTTTGCCTCCAGTCCAGCAAGTTAAAACAACAATGCTATTGTGTTTATAAAATGCAAGGACAAAACGCGCCGCCTTGAGGGCGAATGGCGCTTGATTGGCGAAGAAGCGCTATCAATTGAGATTAGGGTTTCCGATTAATCTCAAAGGACCGCCTGACGTTCAAACGGCCGGACGCTGTGCTGGCCTGAACGGGCCCCCGACGCCCGATCAAGGTTGCGGACGGAATCGATGTCAGGTCTGACAAACGAAGCCCCGCGCGGGGAGGGCCGACGCGGGGCTAACAGGCGCCTTTTGGCTGGGGGGCTGGGGTCGGCGCCCGTCGTGACCTTAACGGGCGCCCGACCTATCTGTTCCGCCGGCGAGACGTCTTTGAGCGCGGCGATTCGGCTGCTCGCTCAACGATTGGTGAAAAGCGCCGGCGATGGTCGTGAGCCTCGGACGTGTGCGATGCTGCTGCTCGACTTCGCTGGCCTCGGCTTCGCGGCTCATCGTGCCTTCGGCGCCTCCGCCTGTGAGTTCGGCCGCCTGATTTCTCTCCAGGCTTGAATCCGGGTCAGATCCAAAGAAAGGCAAGTCACAACATCGTGACGGCTGGCGCGTATTGGCTTGTTATCGTGAGGATGCACGCCCTTCCTCAACATATGTGGCAATTGCAAATCTATCTTCCTAGGTTACCTTGAAGGCTAATCGCAAAAGAGACTGAGTGTTCTGTATGAAATGGGCCATCGGCGATTGTTTGTTGGGATTGACATCGAAGACAGGGGAATCAGTTCACAGAACTGCACAATCCCTAGCAGGAAATAACGATGTAACTTCGGAGCTTTATTTCGCCAAAAGCCAGAGGCATTTGATCGATACGGCTGATACAGGGCAGTTTGCAGCCAAAGAGGTCACCGTGATCTATCTCTCTTTCACAAATGTTCGTGTATCAATTGCGCTGCCCGGCGGCGGTGTGTCGTTAGAACGGGGCACGAGGGGAACATACAGCGGCAAGTAATCGCCGACCCCCTTTGCCGTGAGTTCGCGACAGGGCGGCTGTTAACCGCAACTCACGAGCGCGTGAGTGGTGCCAGCTCAGGGGCGGGAGGCCCAATCCTTGTAACGTTTGAGGTTCTCTTCGTTCGGCGGATAAAGGCCCGGCAGCTTCGCGCCGTTCGAGACTTCATCCATGATCCAGGTCTCCAAACGCTCCTGCTCCGGAGCGACGCGAACCACGTCCTCGACGAGGGCGGCTGGAATCAGCACCGCGCCGTCGTCGTCAACGACCACAAGATCGTCGGGATAGACGCTCACGCCGCCGCAGCCGATGGGTTCCTGCCAATTGACGAAGGTGAGACCAGCGACCGAGGGAGGGGCGGCTGCGCCCTGACACCAGACGGAGAGGCCGGTGTTGAGAACGCCCGCCATGTCGCGCACGACCCCGTCGGTGACAAGGCCCGCCACGCCGCGCTGCTTTATCCTCGCGCAGAGGATGTCCCCGAAGATGCCGGCGTCCGTGACGCCCATCGCGTCGGCCACCGCGACGCAGCCTGGCGGCATCTCCTCAATCGCTGCTCTCGTCGAGCGAGGGGAGGACCACGAAGCCGGCGTAGCGAGATCCTCACGCGCCGGAATGAAGCGCAAAGTGAACGCGCGCCCGACAACGCGCGGCTGCCCGGGTCGAATTGGTCGCGTTCCTCTCATCCAGACCCGGCGCAATCCATGCTTGAGCAGGACGGTCGTAATCGTCGCGGTCGACACGGGTTTCAGAGCGTCGATGATGTCGCTGAGCTCACTCATACTTCCTCCGGGTGGACGCGTTCAGGCGAGGGCGGGGCCGGCGCTCGAGTACGCTAGAATACAACTCACGCTTCGGCCAGTGTATGGGAGGCCAAACGCGAACCCTCCCCACGGGACTTCCGCAATGTGCAACGCTTATCGCCTGGTGACGGATGCGGCCACGCTCTTCGAAGGCTTCTCTCAGACCCGAATCAAGATCCGCTTTTCGGAAGGAACGCCCAACATCGAGGCGCGCGAGGACATCAAGATCACCGATTCGGCGCCGATCGTTCGCGCGGTCGATGGGGAGCCGGGGGTCGGCGACCTCGCGCAACGACGCTGGAGTTGGCCCGGGCAGAACCGCAAGCCGGTCTACAATTTCCGATCGGACGGCCGCGAATTCGCCTCAGGCCGCTGCCTCATTCCCGCCGACGGCTTCTACGAGTTCACCGATCCGGCGGACACAAAGAAGAAGCGGAAGGACAAGTGGCTGTTCACCAAGTCTGGCGAGCCGTGGTTTTGCGTCGCCGGGATCTGGCGGGCCGATAGCCAAGTCGGCGAGGCCTTCACGATGTTGACGATGACGCCCGGCCCCGACATCGCGCCTTATCACGACCGGCAGATCGCCATTCTCGATCGCGAGGATTGGGCCGCCTGGCTCGATCACTCGATCTCAGCCAAGGCGATCCTCAAGCCGCTGCCTGCAGGCAGCCTCGCCGTCGAACAGGTGGGTTAGAAGCGTCGGTCGCGCGCCTTGGCGTAGGCGCACATGAGCAACAGAATGAGCCAACCGGCGGCGCCGGCAACTACGATCGTCACGTCAGTTTCCTCTTGAATTCGGTTGCGGGGTCGGCGTCGGGAGGCGGATCCGCTTCGTCACATCCTCTCGGCAATTTTGAAGACGAGCCAGCCGAGACCGGCGAAGCTCAAACCCCAAAGAACCATGACCGCGATCATCGCCTTGACCCCATTTTTTACAGGATCATTACGAGTTTACCGCGCGATAGCAAGTAACAAATTGTTAAAGGCAAATCTGCGGTCAAACCTCGTCCTCTTCTGTCGGGCAGATTTGTATACCCCTGTCTGGCGGAGCGCCGTGACGCCGCTCACACTTCGTTAACCATAGGGAAGCCAACGAGCCTTGGAGGGGGTGTTCGCGCGTCTCGGGAAGGGGTCGCGCTTCGCGCGCAACGTCGCGCGCGCGGCCAAATAATCCGCAGGAAGCTCCCGTCCTAACGGAAGATTAACCTTGAGACCCTAATGCGTTGATACCCATGGGGTCCCATGCTATCCCACGCTGTCCCGTCACTCGACTGCGCCTCGGCGCCGTCACCTAACGTCGCAGCAACGCGGCTGGGGCGGGCTTGCTTGCGCGCCGAAGGGCTGTCTGGTGGATCGATTTCTTTCGAACTTCACCCACCGCTTCGACGCCAAGGGGCGGATCTCGATTCCGGCCTCGTTCCGTCAGGTGCTGACGAAGGACGGGTTCGCCGGCGTCTACGCCTATCCGTCCCTGGACGCGCCGGCGCTCGACTGCGGCGGCAACGCGCTGATCGCCGAGATCGACTCTCTGCTTCAAACGATGCCCCCTTATTCGCAGTCGCGCGACGCCTTTGCGACGGCGCTTTTGGGCATGAGCGAGGTCCTGCGCCTGGACGCGGAGGGCCGGGTCTTTTTCGAGGAACGGCTCAAGACGGCGATGGGGCTCGGCTCCGAGGCGGTGTTCGTCGGGCAGGGGCACAAGTTCCAGATCTGGGAGCCGACTCGCTTTCAGGCCCATCTCGAACAGGCGCGGGAGCGCGTCAGGCGCTTGCGCGCGGAGCGCGACGCGCAGGCGCCGCCCGGTGCGCCGGGATGAGCGCTGCGCCGGCGGCGCCCGGCCATGTTCCTGTTCTGCTTCATGAGGCGATGGACGCCCTCGATCCTCGCGAAGGCGGCGTCTATGTCGATGGGACGTTCGGCGGCGGAGGATACACGCGCGCTCTCCTTGACCGCGGGGCGTGCGTGATCGCGCTCGATCGCGACCCTTCGGCGATTCGGGCCGGAGAAACGCTGAAGGCTTCGTCCGGTGGTCGGCTCGAGCTTGTGGAGGCGCGCTTTGGCGAACTCGACGAGGTCGCCAAGCGCTCGGCGTCGACGTCGATGGATGGCGTCGTTCTCGACATCGGCGTTTCGTCGATGCAGTTCGACGAGGCCGCGCGCGGCTTCTCGCTGCGCTTCGACGCGCCCCTCGACATGCGCATGGGGAGCAGCGGCCGTTCGGCCGCCGACATCTCTGCGCGACGAGGACGAGGCGACGATCGCCGACATTCTGTTTCATTTCGGCGAGGAGCGCGCCGCGCGCCGAATCGCGCGCGCCATCGTTGCCGACCGCGAGACAAAGCCGTTCACCTCGACTCTGGAGCTCGCCGGGATGATTGCGCGAGTCGCGCCGGCGCGGCGGGGCGAGCTCACCCATCCCGCGACGCGCGCCTTTCAGGCGCTGCGCATCGCCGTCAACGACGAACTCGGCGAGCTCGCGCGCGGACTTTTCGCCGCGGAGCTTTTGCTCAAACCCGGCGGGCGGCTCGTGGTTGTGACGTTCCACTCGCTCGAGGACCGGATCGTCAAGCAGTTCTTCGCTGCTCGCTCAGGCCGCGGACGAGCCGCCTCGCGCCGCTTGCCTGGCGAACCGGTCGAGGCCGAGCCGACATTCGATGTTCCGCGTGGCCAGCCAATCGAAGCGAGCGAAGCGGAGACGCACGCAAATCCGCGCTCGCGCTCGGCGAAATTGCGGTTTGGAGTCCGCACCAGCGCGCCGCCGCGGGGACGGGATGAGGCAATTGAGGTGCTGGCGCGACTGCCAGCGCGGAGGGGGAGATAGGACCGATGTGGCGTATTCTGCACGCGTTCGCCATTGCCGCGCTGATCGGGTCGGCGGCTTACGTCTACGGCGTTAAGTACCGCACGATTTATGCCTCCGAGCAGCTGGTGAAGACGCGCCACCTCATCAACAAGGAAAAAGACGCGATCAATCTCCTGCGCGCCGAATATGCCCATCTCGCCCGCCCCGACCGCGTGCAGACGCTCGCCGACTCGAAGCTCGGTCTGCAGCCGCTGGCTTTGAGTCAGATCGCGACTGTCAACGAGTTGCCTGACGCTCAGCCCAAGACCGACTCGATCGGCCGTACGCTCGAATTGCTCGGATTCACCGCCGACAATTCGACCCCGGCCGTCACCGCCTCCGCCTCAACGCCGCAAGTGAGGTGAGAGATGGCCGAGACCCGGACCGACTCGAGAGCGATGCCCGCGAGCCGCGCGCGGCTGCGCTTCAAACCCCTTGATGTCCTGGCTGACGCCGGGATTGCATGGATCAGGCGCTATCTGCCAAAGAATTTCGGCGTCGATTTGGAGCCGGCCGGCGCGCGACTCCCACAGCCGGCGGGCGCAACCAAAGCAAAGTTGAAGGCGTTCGCGCACGCGCTTCTTTCGACCAGGCTCGACCGTTCGAGCGCGCGCGTCCGCACCATCGCGCTTGGACTGTTCGTCGCCTATGCCGGGATCGGCGTGAAGCTGCTCGCGCTTGGCCTCTCGCATGATCCGCCGCAGACGTTGAAGACCGCGGCTGATGACGCAGTCTCCGGCGCCAGGCCCGATTTATTGGACCGGAACGGCGAGATCCTCGCCAGCGACGTCAAGACCATGTCGGTGTTCGCCGAGCCGAATCGCATCATCGACATTGACGAGGCGGTCGAGCTCATCACCGCCGTGCTTCCCGACGTCGACGCGAAGCAACTGCGCGAGCGGCTGGCTTCGAAAAAGGGCTTCATCTGGGTCAAGCGGCAGATCACGTCGAAGGAGCAGGCGGAAATCTTTCACCTCGGCCTGCCCGGCGTCGGCTTTCTGCCCGAGAACAAGCGCGTCTATCCCAACGGCCCGATTGGCGCCCACGTGATCGGGTTCGTCGACAAGGACAACGTCGGCATCGCCGGCATGGAGAAATATCTCGACCAGCAGAGCCTGACCGATCCGCATGTCGCGGGCTTCACGGTCGATCCCGACAGCCTGAAGCCGGTGCGCCTCTCGCTCGATCTTAAGGCCACGCATGCGCTGCGCGACGAACTGGTCGACGGCATGGATCGCTTCCACGCCAAGGCTGCGGCGGGCATGATCGTCGATGTCAACACCGGCGAAGTGCTGGCGCTCGAATCCCTGCCCGACTTCGATCCCAACGACCCGGGCGACGTGCGCGATCCGACCAAGATCAACCGCATCAATGTCGGCGTCTACGAAATGGGCTCGACCTTCAAGGCGCTTTCGCTCGCCATGGCGCTCGAATCCGGCAAGGTCAATCTCGGCTCGCATGTGGACGCGCGCGACAGCTTGCGCTACGGGCGGTTTACGATTTACGATTTTCACGCCACCCATCGCGTGCTGACGGTGCCCGAAGTGTTCACCCATTCCTCGAACATCGGCGCCGCGCGGCTCGCGCTGATGGTTGGCGTCGAGGGCCATAAGGCCTTTTTGAGAAAGATGGGCCAGCTCGATCGGTTGCGCACCGAATTGCCAGAGAGCGCGGAGCCGCTGGTGCCTAAGCATTGGTCGCTTCTCAACACCATGACCATCGCCTTCGGCCAGGGCCTCAATGTCGCGCCCATCCAGGCGGTGATGGCGGTCTGCGCGCTGGCCAACGGCGGGGAGATGATGACGCCGACATTCCTGCCGCGCACCGAAGAGGAGGCGGCGAAGGTTAGCCATCGCGTGATCAGCGAGCAGACGTCCGAGTCCATGCGCTACCTGCTGCGCTCCAACGCGACGCATGGGTCCGCAAGTTTCGCCAACATTCCCGGCTACTACGTCGGCGGGAAAACGGGAACCGCCGACAAGATCATCCACGGGCACTATTCGCAGAACAAGGTCTTCACCACCTTCATGGCGATCACGCCGGCCGACAAGCCGAAGTACCTTTATCTGACGATCTATGACGATCCGCAGCCAGCGCCCGAAGACCATGGATTCCATACCGCCGCCTATAACGCCGGGCGGGTCGCCGGCGCGCTGATCCGCCGGGTCGAACCGCTTGAGGGCGTGCCGCCGATGAAGGAGGCGCCAACGCAGCCATTCCCCATCATCGCCCGACTAGGGTATGGAGCCGACGCCGACAAGACCGGCAAGGAGTGAGCTCAAGGGCGATGAGACGGCTTGGCGACATCCTCGAGCTCAAGGACGCCGATCGCGCGCTCGCGTCGCGCGCGATTGCGGGGTTGGCGTTCGACAGCCGAAAGACGGCCCCAGGCGATGTCTTCTTCGCGCTGGCCGGCGCGAAAGACGACGGCCTCAAGCATGTGGGCGAAGCGGTGGCGAAAGGCGCGGCCGCAATTGTCGCCGAGCGTTGGGCGGAAACCCCCAACGCGGCCTTCGTCAAGGTCGCCGACGCCCGCGCCGCGCTCGCTCACGCCGCTGCGCGCTTCTATCCGCGCCAGCCCGAAACGATTGTCGCGGTGACCGGCACCAGCGGAAAGACTTCGGTCGCCGCATTCGTGCGCCAGATCTGGCAGGCGCTGGGGCGCGAGGCCGCTTCGATCGGGACGATCGGCGTCGTGTCGCGCCCGCTGACGGTTTACGGATCGCTGACGACGCCGGATCCGATCGCGCTGCACGAGCTTCTCGACCGGCTTGCTGGGAGCGGCGTCACCAACCTCGCGATCGAAGCTTCCTCGCACGGTCTCGACCAGAAGCGGCTTGACGGCGTGCGGCTCGCCGCAGGAGCGTTCACCAACCTGACGCGCGACCACATGGACTACCATCCGACGGTCGAGGATTATCTGGCCGCCAAGCTCAGGCTGTTCCAGGATCTATTGCCGGATGGCGCGCCGGCCGTCATCGACGCCGACAGCGCCATCGCTTCGCGCGTGATCGCCGCGGCGCGGGCGCGTGGCCTTCAAGTCATCACTGTCGGCGCGAAAGGCGAGACGATTCGACTGAACGCCGTTGCGCGCGACAGACTGTCTTCGCTGCTCGATCTTCAGTTTGGCGGCCGCAGCTGGCGCGTGAATTTTCCTTTGGCTGGCGACTTTCAGATCTCCAACGCGCTGGTCGCTGCGGGCCTTTGCATCGCCACGGGCAGCGATGCGGATGCGGTGTTCGAAGCGCTGCAAGCCCTGGAAGGCGCGCCGGGGCGGCTCGAGCGCATCGGCGACATCCGGGGCGCGAGCGTCTTCGTCGACTATGCGCACAAGCCGGATGCGCTCGAGAAGGCGATCGCCGCGTTGCGTCCGTTCGTGCGTGGACGTCTGGTCGTGGTCTTCGGTTGCGGCGGCGACCGCGACCCTGGAAAACGGCCGATTATGGGCGAGATCGCCGCGCGCTGCGCTGACGTCGCGATCGTAACCGACGACAATCCTCGCTCCGAAAATCCGGCGGCGATCCGCGCGCAGATCTTAGGCGCGCGCGCCTTCGGCGATCGAGATCGGCGACAGAGCGGCGGCCATTCGCGAAGGGGTCGCGATGCTTCGCGACGGCGATGCGTTGCTGATCGCGGGCAAGGGCCACGAAACTGGGCAGATTGTCGGCGACAAGACGCTGCCGTTCTCCGACGCTGACGAGGCGCGCGCCGCGCTCAAGGAAACGGCATGACTGCGCTATGGACTCAGGCCGAACTGAGCGCTGCGCTTGGCGCCGCACCGAGCAGCCCGCTGAACACGGCTGTCAACGGCGTCTCGATCGACAGCCGGACGCTTGAGGCGGGCGACCTGTTCTTCGCCATCCGGGGCGATGCACATGACGGGCATGATCACGTCGCGCGCGCCTTTGAAGCCGGCGCCGCGGCCGCCGTCGTGTCGCGCGAGCGCGCGCCGCAGCTTGCCGCCCTCGGCCCGGCGTTCGTGGTTGAGGACACCCTGAAGGCGATGGAGCGGGTGGGCGTCGCCGCTCGGGCGCGTTCGAAGGCGAAAATCGTCGCAGTGACCGGTTCGGTCGGCAAGACGACGGCCAAAGAGATGCTGCGGGCGATGCTCACGGCCTGCGGCCCAACGCACGCTTCGGCTGCTTCCTATAATAACCACTGGGGCGTCCCGCTGACGCTCGCGCGAATGCCGGCAAATGTGCACTTTGGTGTGTTCGAGATGGGCATGAACCATGCGGGCGAAATTGCTCCGCTCACCCGCATGGCGCGGCCGCATGTCGCACTCGTGACCACGATCGCCCCCGTCCACATCGAGCATCTCGGCTCGATCGAAGCCATCGCCGACGCGAAGGGTGAGATCTTCCTCGGCCTCGAGCCTCACGGAACCGCGGTTTTGAATCGCGACGCTCCGCAGTTCGAGCGGCTGAAGACAGCCGCCGCGGCGCTCGGCGCAAGGGTTTGGAGCTTCGGCCACGGCGTAGATTGCGATGCCCAACTTCTTGATGTCGAGGCGATCGATGGCGGCTCGCGCGTGAGGGCGCGCGTTCTCGCCCACGAATTGGCGTTCGAGCTCGGCGCGCCCGGAGCCCATATGGCGCAGAACGCGCTCGGCGCGCTCCTGGCGGCGGAAGCGCTAGGCGCCGACCTTGAGGCCTGCGCCGCGGCGCTTGAGTTTTTCTCGCCGCAGAAGGGCAGGGGCGAGCGCTTTCTGCTGCCGATGGCTGACGGGCCGGCGACCATCATCGACGAAAGCTACAACGCCAATCCCGCTTCGATGCGGGCGGCGCTCGCGCTGCTCGCCGCAGCCAAGCCCGGACCAAAGGGGCGACGCATCGCGGTCATTGGCGACATGCTCGAGCTTGGGCCGAAGGCTGCGGCGATGCACGCCGAGCTTGCGGCCGACCTCAGCGCCAGCAAGGTTGACCTGTTGTTCGGCGCGGGCCCGCTCACGCGCGCGCTGTTCGAGGCGGCGCCGGCGTCGATGCGGGCCGTTTGGACTGAGCGCTCAAGCGAATTGACTGACGAGGTCGCGCGGACCTTGCGTGGCGGCGACATTGCGATGGTCAAAGGCTCGAACGGCAGCCGGATGGGCCCGCTCGTCGCGGCTTTGCGCGATCGCTTCGCCCATGGGACCGGAGGCTAGGACGTGCTGACATGGCTCGCCGAGCTTCCAGGCGCCTTCCACCTGTTCCGATACCTCACTTTCCGCACGCTTGGCGCGGCAGGAACCGGGCTTTTCCTCGTCTTCTTCTTCGGTCCGACGATCATCTCCGCGTTGCGTCTGAAACAGGGCAAGGGGCAGCCGATTCGGCCCGATGGACCGGCGTCGCATCTTCTCAGCAAGAAGGGCACGCCGACCATGGGCGGCCTCATGATCCTGTTCGGGCTTTTTGTATCGGCCTTGCTGTGGGCCAATCTCGAAAGCCCGTACGTATGGATCGTGCTGTTCGTCACCGCCGGCTTCGCCGTGATCGGCTTCTACGACGACTATCTGAAAGTGACGAAGCAGTCGGAGCGCGGCTTCTCGGGTCGCGCGCGCCTGTTCGGCGAATATGTCATCGCCGCGCTCGCCTGCTATGCGCTGATGCGCGTCGGCGCCAATGGCGCAACCGGACTCGCGGTGCCATTCGTGAGCGGCTTCGTGTTCGATTTCGGGTGGGCCTTCTTGCTGTTCGGCCCGTTCGTCATTGTCGCCTTCGGCAATGCGGTCAATCTGACCGACGGGCTCGACGGGCTTGCGATTGTGCCGGTGATGATCGCCGCCGCGACGCTCGGGCTCATCGCCTATATCGCCGGCAACTTTGTCTACTCGCACTACCTTCTGATCAATCATGTGCCTTTTGCTGGCGATCTCATGGTGGTCAGCGGCGCGTTGATTGGCGCGGGCGTCGGCTTCTTGTGGTTCAACGCGCCCCCAGCCCAGATCTTCATGGGCGACACGGGGTCGCTGGCGCTCGGCGGACTGCTGGGCACAACAGCCGTCGCGATCAAGCACGAGATCGTGCTGGCGGTGATTGGCGGGCTGTTCGTGATGGAAGCGGCGTCTGTCGTCGTCCAGGTGGTGTCGTTCAAGCTCACCGGCAGGCGGGTGTTCCGCATGGCGCCCATTCATCATCATTTCGAGCAGCTCGGCTGGTCGGAGCCGCAGATCGTGATGCGCTTCTGGATCATCGCCTTCGTGCTTGCGATGGTCGGCCTCGCCTCGCTGAAGCTGAGGTGACGATGACGCCGGTCGAGACCCTGCGCGGGCAGAGCGTCGCTCTCTTCGGCCTTGGCGGCTCGGGGCTGTCGACCGCGCGGGCGCTGGTCGCCGGCGGCGCCGAAGTGGCCGCCTGGGACGACAGCCCTGCTGCACGGGAGCGCGCCGAAGAGGCGGGCGTCGCGCTCGTCGATCTCGCTCATGCCGACTGGCGCAGCTTCCGGGTGTTTGTGCTTGCGCCGGGTGTGCCGCTGACCCACCCAAAGCCGCACTGGACCGTCAATCTTGCGGACGAGGCGGGGGTTCCAATCATCGGCGACGTCGAGCTCTTCGTCCGCGAGCGCGGCGCCAGGGCGCCAGGCGCGCCTTTTGTCGCGATCACCGGCACCAATGGCAAATCGACCACCACGGCGCTGATCGCCCATGTGCTCAAGGAGGCCGGGCGTGAAGTCGCGATGGGCGGCAACATCGGCGTGCCGGTCCTCGATCTGCCGCCGCCCGCCGCCGGGCGGATCCATGTCGTCGAGTGTTCGTCCTATCAGATCGATCTTGCGCCCTCACTTGCTCCCAGCGTCGGACTGCTGATCAACATCACGCCTGACCATCTCGACCGGCATGGCGATCTCGCCCGCTACGCCGCGATCAAGGAACGGCTGGTGGCGCAGGCCGAAGTCGCATTGGTCGGCGTCGACGATGAGCCTTGCCGCGCCATCTATGCGCGGCTGAAGGCGCGCGCCGGCATGGCCCACGTCCTTGCTGTCTCGGGGACGGAGTCTCCGCACGCCGACGTTTGGGTCAGTGAGCACCGGGTGATGGCCCGAGGGGAGGCAGCGCCTGCGGCCGATCTTGCTGGCGCACGGGCGCTTCGCGGCGCCCACAATGGGCAGAACGCGGCGTTCGCCTACGCCGCCGCGCGAGCCCTCGGCGTGGAGCGCGATCGCATTGCGCACGCGTTCGAGACGTTTCCTGGCCTTGCGCATCGCATGGAAGAGGTCGGTCGGCTTGGGCGGGTTCTGTTCATCAACGATTCGAAGGCGACCAACGCTGACGCCGCCGAGAAGGCGCTCATGTCGTTCCACGATATTCATTGGATTCTCGGCGGCAGGCCGAAAGCGGGGGGCGTGGAGCCGCTGCGCCCACTTTTTCCGCGCGTCGCTAAGGCCTACTTGATCGGCGAGGCGAGCGATGAATTCGCGCGCACGCTCACCGGCGCTGTTCCCTTCGAGCGCTACGGGACCTTAGATGCGGCCGTTGAGGCGGCGGCGGAGGATGCGGCGCAGTCGCAGGCGCGCGAGCCCGCAGTGCTGCTTTCGCCGGCCTGCGCGTCGTTCGATCAGTTCACGAATTTCGAGGCGCGCGGGGACGCCTTCCGGGCCCACGTCGCCAAATGGCTTGAGCAGCGCGCAGCGAACGGATTGGGCACGCAAACGGGGAGATAGAGCGCATGGTTTCGAGAGTGGAACGCGGCCCCGTCGCCGATTGGATGCGCACCGCGGACCGATGGCTGATCGGGTCGTTCGTGGCGCTGATGGTGATCGGCCTGGTGATGGCGCTCGCGGCAAGTCCGGCGGTCGCGGAGCGGCTCAATCTTTCGACCTTCCACTTCGTGAATCGCCAAGCCCTGATGCTGCTCCCGACGGCGGCGCTGATGATTGCAACCTCGTTCCTTTCGCCGCGACATGTGCGACGGGCGGCGTTGCTGACGTTCGCCGTGTCGTTCGCGCTCATCATCCTCGCGCTCATGTTCGGAGCGGAGGTCAAAGGGGCGAGGCGCTGGATCTTCGGCCTGCAACCCTCGGAATTCATCAAGCCGGCGTTCGTCGTTCTTGCGGCTTGGGCTTTCACCGAAGGCGGGCGGACCGGGCCGACTGCGATTCCGGCTAAGCTCTTGTCCTTCCTACTGCTGCCGATCGCCATTGTGCCGCTCATCCTCGAGCCGGACTTCGGCCAGACGATGCTGGTCGCGGTTGTCTGGACGGCGCTCTTCTTCCTCGCCGGTCTGCATTGGTTCTGGGTGGTCGCCGTCGGCGGAATGGGCATGGCCGGCGGGTTCGCCGTCTTCAAACTGTCGCCGCACGTGCACGAGCGCGTTCTGCGCTTTCTCGATCCGGACTCGACGGGCGGCCTGGTCGACACGTTTCAGGTCGACACCGCGTTGCAGAGCATTCTCTCCGGCGGCTGGCTTGGGCGGGGTCCGGGCGAGGGCGTCTACAAGCGGATTCTACCCGACGCGCACACGGACTTCGTCTTTGCCGTGACCGGCGAAGAATTTGGCATGATCGCTTGCATGGCGCTGATCGCCTTCTTCGCCTTCATCGTCTTGCGCGCGCTCACGCTTGCTGCCCGCAATCCGGACCCGTTTTGCCGCCTCGCGGCCGCTGGGCTGACCGTCATGTTTGGCGTGCAGAGCTGGATCAACATGGCGGTCAACCTGCGCGCCATGCCGGCCAAGGGGATGACTTTGCCGTTCATCTCCTACGGCGGCTCGTCTCTGCTCGCGCTTGGCCTCGGCATGGGTTTCCTCATCGCGACCACCCGCAAACGACCGGCCGCCGATCTCGACCATCCCGCGGCGACGGAGGGATGAGTTCGGCGCGCTCGATTCTGCTCGCGGCGGGCGGCACGGGTGGACATCTCTTTCCCGCGGCGGCGCTGGCTTCCGCCCTTGCCAAGCGGGGCGCTGAAGTGGAGCTCGCGACTGACAGCCGCGCGCTCAAATTCGGCGGGGATTTTCCCGCTCGCGCGATTCACGCCTTCCCCTCCGCGACAACGACGGAGGCAGGCGCGCTCGCCAAGGCGCGCGCTTCGCTCACTCTAGGCGCAGGCCTCGCGGCCGCCGCCGTCAAGCTCAGCCGCATCAAGCCGCGCGCCGTCGTTGGCTTTGGCGGATATCCGACCGTGCCGCCGCTTCTCGCCGCTTGGCTCCTCAGAATTCCGACTGTCCTGCATGAGCAGAATGCGGTGATGGGACGCGCCAATCGTTTCTTGAGCCCGCGCGTCAACGCCATCGCTTGCGGCTTTCCGGGGTTGAAGGGCGTCGATCAAGCCAAGACCCGCGTGACCGGCAATCCGGTTCGGCCGTCGGTCATCGCCGCTGCGGCGACTCCCTATCCCGAGCCCATCGGGCAGCGCTTGAACCTTCTGGTGACCGGCGGCTCACAGGGCGCTCGCGTCATGTCCGACGTCGTGCCTGCAGCGCTTGCGCTCTTGAATCCGGATGAGCGGCAACGGATCCGCCTCACTCAGCAGGCGCGCGGCGAAGATAGCGCGCGCGTCGCGGCGGCTTGCGCGCGGATGAACTTTCCGGTCGAGATCGCGGAATTTTTCGCGGACTTGCCGGCGCGGATGGCCGCGGCCCATCTCATCATCGGCCGCGCAGGCGCTTCGACCGTCTCCGAGCTCGCGGTCATCGGCCGCGCTTCCGTCCTCGTGCCGTTCCCGCATGCGCTCGACCAGGATCAGGCCGCGAATGCGGCGGCGCTCGCGAAGGTCGGCGGCGCGACCGTCGTGCGGCAGACCGAGTTCACGCCCGAGCGGCTGGCCGCGATCTTGCGAGACGCGCTTGCCGCGCCGGCGAAGCTCGAGGCGGCGGCGATGGCGGCGAAATCGATCGGCGTCCCGGACGCCGCCGAGCGCCTCGCCGACCTGGTGCTAGAGATCGCGCGGCCGGTTTAGGCGACGGTATCATCGCCGGTTAACGCCTTCGCTCCGGCCGGGCGTCCCTTGACGTAATCCTTAAGCCCTGACGCCAGCCAGTCGAACAGAAGCCGGACCCGCGGCGCGGTCTTCAAATCGCGGTGCATGGCCAGCCACACTTCGAGCGTGAACTGGAAGGCGTTCGGCAGCACCGGGACGAGTTCGGGCATGCGCCGCGCGATGGCGTCTTGGCAGCCGCCGACACCGACGCCGGCGCGCAGCGCCGCGAGCTGGGCGACGTCGCTGTCGCAGCGAAAGCCGAAGTCCTCGCGCGTGAGTGTTTCCGCCAACGCGCCCGCGGACCGAAACGTCTGATTGTCGCGGTCGAAGCCAATCAGGCAACGATGCTTGAGATCGGCGAGCGAACGCGGTTCGCCGAACCGCGCGAGATAGTCGCGATGCGCGTAAAGCCGAATGCGCGTCGAACCGATGCGGCGCGCGACAAGGCCGCTCTGGGTCGGGCGGACCATGCGCACGGCGATGTCGGCGTCGCCGCGCGCGAGATCCTGGTTGCGGTTGGTGACCGCGAGCTCGACGGCGACCCCCGGATTGCGGGCGCGAAAACCGGCGAAAATCGGCGGCAGCGCTTCGGAGCCCATGATCTCGCTCGCGGTGACGCGGACGACGCCGCGATCGGTCGCCGTCGCCGAAGAAGCGGAACGCGCGAGCGCCGCCGCCGCTACGGCCATTGCTTCGGCGTGCGGGACAAGCGCCTTCGCGGCCGCGGTCGGGACAAGTCCGCGCGGCGAGCGCGTGAACAGCGTCGCCCCGAGCGCCTCTTCCAGCCCGTCGATGTGGCGCCCGACCGTCGGCTGGGCGAGGCCCAGCCGGCGCGCAGCGCCGCTGAGGCTCAAGTCGCGCGCGACTTCGAGGAAGGTGCGCAATTCGCCCCAGTCGGGCTCGCGGCCGCTCATACGAAAACGTATAGCTGATCAAGACAAATATGCAATTCCGCAGATGTCAGCGAGGGCGTATCGAGAAGGCACGAAGCAGTTGCGCCACGCGCCGCGGCTCAAAGGAGGCCTCGATGACCGCGATCCTCACGCGCCTCGCCCACGCCAGCGCACCGGCTCCCGCGCGCGCCGCCGGCGGCTCGGCGTCAGGGGGAGTAAGGAGCGTTCTGCGCCTTGAGGGCGCGGCGGCCTTCGCCACGGCGATTGCGCTTTACGCCCACGCCGGCTTCTCGTGGCTCGCGCTTGTCATTCTGTTCCTTGCGCCCGATCTTTCGATGCTCGCCTATCTCGTCGGGCCAAGGGCGGGCGCGCTCGCCTACAATCTCGTCCATACCTATGCGCTAGCGCTGCCGGTTGCGCTTGCAGGCTTTGCGTTCGGCTCGCCTGTCGCCTCGACGCTGGCGCTGATCTTGATCGCCCACATCGGCTTCGACCGCATGCTCGGCTACGGCTTGAAGTATGCGAGCGGCTTCGGCGACACGCATCTTAGCCGCATCGGTCGCGCTTAGGGAGTGAGAGCAGTGCGCGTCCACGTCATCGAGACCGGCCGGGTTCAGATCAAGGCAAGCCAGATCGTCGGACGGGGGCATGGGCTCGCACGTCGCATCGCGCCGCTCTTCGACGCCGAGTGGTCGGACTGGCTGCCGGTCAACGCCTACGCCATCGAGCATCGCGACGGCGTGATCCTGGTCGATACGGGCGTGTCAGCCGCTGTGAAACGTCTGCCGCGTTGGCACCCCTATTTCCGCTCGTGCGTCCGCTTCGCCATCGAGCTAGAGCAGGAGGCAGGCGCGCAACTGAGGGCGCTCGGCGTCGCCGCAACAGACATCAAGCAAGTCGTGCTGACCCACCTGCACATCGACCACGATGCCGGTCTCGGCGCCTTCCCGTCGAGCGAAATCCTCGTCAGCCCTGGCGAGCTTGAGCGCGCTAAAGGCGCCGCTGGGCGGCTTCGCGGCTATCTGCCGCAACGCTGGCCGAAGGCGTTCGATCCGAAGCCTCTCATTCTCGATGACGGCGCTTACGGGCCGTTTCCGCAATCGAAACGTCTGACCGCCGACGGCGCGATCGTCGCTGTCGCCACGCCCGGCCACACACCCAACCACTTGTCGGTGATCGTCGAAGACGGCGACGCGGCCGTTTTTATCGCCGGCGACGCGTCCTACAACGAGGAGACGATGCTCGAGGGGACGATCGACGGCGTCAGCGACAACGAGAACCAAGCGGCGGCGACGCTTGCCGCCATCCGGGCGTTCGCCGAAGCGCGGCCGACGGTCTATCTGCCCGCCCACGATCCTGAGGCGACGCAGCGGCTCGCCGAGCGACGCGTGGTCAGCAGTCGTCAGTCCATCACCGCATGCGCGGCCGCCTCTTCGCGCGAAACGGGCGCTGCGGACTTCGTCGAGCGGATGAGCGCGAGCAGCGGGAAGGCGCAGAGTGCAACGAAGGTCATGAACAGGAAGCTGTTGGAATAGGCCATCATCGCCGCCTGCTGGGTGATAATCCCTTCAAGCATCGCCATGCTGGGGAGGCCGTGTCCCCAGACCATCGAAGCGTTCGGCATTCGAAGCGCATCGTTGAACGGCGTCGCGTGCTCAACGAGCTGACTGTGGAACATTGTCGTCATGCTCGTCAGGCGCGCGATGACGACCGAGATGCCGACCGAGGAGCCGATGTTGCGAATGAGCGTCCACAACGCCGCGCCCTCAGTACGCAACTCGCCCGGCAGGCTCGCGAAGGCGATCGTGTTGAGCGGCACGAAGATGAAGCCAAGCCCCAACCCTTGCGCGATCGAGTTGACCACGATTGTCCCGGCTGAAACGTCGAGGTTCCAACCGACCATGAGCCAGAGCGACGAAGCCGCGAGCACAAGGCCGATGAAGATCATGACACGAGGATCGACCCTGCCGCTCAGCCTGCCGACCAGGAACATGCCCACAAATGTGCCGATGCCGCGCGTGCCGAGCAGAACGCCGCTCGAGAACACCGGGTAATTGAGCAGGTTCTGAATGAACGGCGTCACCAGCGCCATGCTCGCAAGCAGCATGATGCCAACCAGGAACATGAAGACGAGAGCGATCGAAAAGTTCCAGTCCTTGAAGATGCGCACGCTGATGAAGGGCCGCGCGGACGTCAGGCAGTCGGCGAGGAAGAAGTAGAAGCCGACAATCGCGAGGATCATCTCAATCCAAATTTCAGGCGACTCGAACCAGCCGAGCTGCTCGCCGCGGTCGAGCATCATCTGCAACGAGCCGATGCCGAGCGACAGGCTCAAGAAGCCGAACCAGGAGAACGGCACGTCGCGCCGCGTCGGCGTTTCGCTCATGAACACCCAAAGGCCTGCGGTGGTCAGGATGCCGAACGGCAGATTGACGAAGAACACCCAGCGCCACGAATAAGAGTCGGTGAGCCAGCCGCCAAGCGTCGGGCCCATGATCGGGCCGAGCATCACGCCCATGCCCCAGATCGCCATTGCCGAGCCGCGCTTGGCGGGCGGGAAGATGTCGAGCATCACCGCCTGGCTCAAGGGCACGAGCGCCGCGCCGAACACGCCCTGCAAAAGCCGATAGGCGACCATCTGCTCGATCGAGAGCGCGACGCCGCAGAGCATCGACGCGACGGTGAACCCGGCCGTGCAAACGATGAACAGCTTCTTGCGGCCGAAGCGCGTCGCCATCCAGCCGAGCGGCGAGGTCATGATCGCGGCGGCGACGATGTAGGATGTCAACACCCAGTTGATCTGATCCTGCGTCGTCGCGAGCGAGCCCTGCATATAGGGCAGGGCGACGTTGGCGATCGTCGTGTCGAGCGCCTGCATGATGGTCGCCATCATGATGCAGACGGTCAACAGCCACTTGAGCGTCGGCGAGATCGTCTCGTAGAGCGGCGGAGCGGGCGCTTGCGCGTTCATCGGATGACGGCGTGTCCGCGCTCCCATGAGGGTGTCGACGTAGCCGACCACCCATTGCTTGAGCCCCTCGAGCGTGCCCGCGAGCGTGCGCACCCGTCCCGTGTCGACGGTCAGATACGTGCTCATCCCGGCCCGCAGGCCCGTCGTGTCCTCCTTCGGGTCGAAGCAGAAGCGGAGCGGCACGCGTTGGACGACCTTGACCCAGTTGCCGCTCGCGTTCTGCGGCGGCAGGATCGCGAACTGAGCGCCGGTGCCGGGCGCGATCGAGCAGATCGTCCCTTTCCATTCCCTGTCCGGAAACGTGTCGACGCTGACCGTGGCAGGCAGGCCGACATGGACATAGGTCAAGTCCGATTCCTTCGGATTGGCGTCGACCCAGAGGTCAGTATTCGCGACGACCGCGAAAATCGGCTGTCCAGCCGTCGTTACGCGTCCGAGCTCAATCTCGGGCACCTGCGTCGCGACGCCGTCGATTGGCGCAAGCACCTTGGTGTTGCGCAAGTTGCGCTCCGCGTCATCGACCGCGGCTCTCGCCTGCATATAGTCGGGGAACTGGTCGATGGTCGTATTCGGGCCGCCGCTCAGCTTCACCTTGACCGTCGCCTGCTGCCATTTGACGAACTCGAGGATCTGCTTGGCCTGAATGAGATTGGCCATCGAAGTGTCGCGGTCGGCGGCCGTGCCTGAGCGCGAAATGGCGAGGTCGTTCTTGCGGTCGAAATCGGCCTGGCGCACCTCGGACAGCGTCTTCGCCCATCTTGATCTGGTCGACGTTGCTGGAATAGGCGGATCCGAGATTGGCGAATTCGACCTTCGCCGCTTCCAGCTTGCCCTTCGCAAGCGCGAGGGCGATGTCATAGGGCTTGGAATCGATGTCGAAGAGCGGATCGCCGACCTTGACCTTCTGCCCCTCGACAACATGCACGGCGGCGATCGAGCCGGTGACCTGCGGCGCGATGAGCGACTTGTTCGCGCCGACATAGGCGTTGTCCGTCGACACATAGCGGCCGCTGCTCAGCCACCAGCTGAAACCAAGCGCCAGCGCGGCGAGCGGAATGACGACGAGCATGACGAACCGACTGATACGGCGCTTCGGCTTGACGACGATGGGCGTCTGTGCGGCGGGTGGCGGTGGCGCAGACGGCGGCGCTTGCGGTGTCGGAGCGGGCGTCCGCGCCGGCGTGAACTGAATTGGCTGTGAGGGCTGCTGCCCCGATGGCGTTTGCGGCGCGGATTCGCGCGCAGCCGACTGCGGGGCGCCTCCCTTCGACGGCGTGAAAGGGAGCGGCTGCGCCGGCTGGGACGCGGCGGGCGGATCGTTCTCCTGCGCCGGATCGCGCGCGGAAGATGGCTTGGGTTGGGTCACTTTGATTCGGCTCCAGCAATCAATTCGTTCTTGAGATTGGCTTTCATGGTCATGAGGCCGTCGTGCATGGCTTGGGTGGTCGATTCGTCGACACCCGCCAGCGCACGGCCCATCAAGTCCTCGGCGAGCGCCCCAAGATCCTTCAACGCCGGCGCGGCCTTTTCAGTGAGATAGAGACGGTTGGCGCGGCGGTCGGTTGCGTCGTCGCGGCGCTCGACGAGGCCCGCGGCGGTCAGTTTGTCGATCAGCCGCCCAAGCGTGATCGGCGCGAGGTCGAGCGCCTCGGCCAGTTCGTTCTGCTTGGCGCCCTCACAGCGCTGCAGGCGCGAGAGCACCGCCCATTGCGCGCGCGTCGTGCCGAGTTCGCGGGCGCGCTGGTCGGAATAGGTCCTGAGCAGGCGAGCAACGTCATGGAGCGCGAAACCCAGCTCGCGGGCGGGGGATATGGTCCATTTGTGAGCAAGAGATAACATAAGCGTGCTTATAATATAATGAGCAGGCTTATTCAAGAGTGCAGTGCAAAAAAGCACATTTGCCGGGTGCGGCTGGCGCCCGCTCCTCTATGGAACTTACATAGCAGGTGTGTTTAAAAAGATAACGCCCCCAGGGCGCCATATCGGGCCATGAAGCAATCGATGCCCGCTTCGATCTGCCGTTCAATCTTGGCGCGCGAGGGTCGGAAGCTGGGATCGTACAGGCAATGAAGGTGGAGTTCGCCCCGCACAAGGGCCAAGAATTGCTCGGCGGCGACTGTCGGATTGTTGACCGTAAGACAGCCGTCCTTTGCAGCTTGCTCAAGGATATCGGCAAGAACCGCATGGAGTTTCTTGATTCTAGCGCCGTAAATTGAGTGCCCCAAGGTCGGGAAACGGTATGAAGCTCCTAAGGCGATTCGGGAGAGTGACAGGGTCGAAGGGTCGAGCACCAAATCGAGCAGTTCGCGTGCGATTTGTTGCAGCCGATCGCGTATCGGCAGCGACTCCGTCGCTGACACCGCCGAAAGCATCCTGCCCTGAAGGCTTTCGACAACCGCGAGGAAGAGAGCGTCTTTGCTGGCGTAGCGGGCGTAGACGGTCTGCTTGGCGACGCCGGCGCGGCTGGCAACCTCGTCCATGCTGACGCCATCGTAGCCTTTTTCGAGGAACGCGTCGCGGGCGGCGCAAATGATCAACTGAGCCTTATCGCCCATTGTGGGGGCTCGGCGATTGGTCGAGACACGGCATGGCTTCAGCCTATCACGCACTTTTGACCTTGCCACACCAAAGACAAAGACTGGACCGTCTAGTTCCGCATTGAAAACGATACGACCATGCTTACGTCCCTGAGGTAGACTAGACGGTCTAGTCTGCGGGAGGCGAGGGCGCTCAGGATGAGGATCGGGGACCGAAAAGGTCTCAATCGCTCCGGCAGCTGACACCCTTCCGTTCCCCACGTTGCGCCCAAGCCTCCGACGTAGGGAGCGGTTCGTCTTCCGGTTCAAGCAACGGAGAAAACGCCATGAAACGCCCATCCTCCCGCGCGCTGTCGGCCGGCGCGCTCTTCGGCCTCCTGTCTGTGACGCCAGCGTTCGCCCAAGTGGCGGGCAACCCAGGCGATTTGCACACTCAGACGCTGTATATGCAACAGTACCACGGTCTGAATGGATACACAGCCAGGGCGCCCGAGCCCGCCAAGACGACGACGAGCTGCGACGTGGTCCACGACTTTAATACGAGCGCGTCGCATTTCGGTTACATCGCCGTCTGCCCGCTTTTCTCCTTCCATTGATTTGTCGACAAGCGAGGCGCTCCCGCGAGGGGCGCCTCAGCATTCGCAGATCGATCGAAGAGCGCTAGCGCGCGAGGCGGGCCGGATCGAGTTGCTTTTGGCGGCCGAGTGGTGTGGCTCGCGCGTCAATTCCTTGCAGAAAATCAGAAATCAGGTTAAGCTCGCCCTATGAACAATTCTGCGCTTCGACGTGCCAAAACCGCAGAGGTCCCCTTCCTGCGCTTCCAATGTCGGGGGAAAAACGGCGAGGAAAAACTTTCCGCGATTTATCCCGCATAACCCATTGAAAAGTCACGATTCGGACGAGAGAATCCAAGGAAATCCAAGGAAATCCAACAGGCCTGAGCGAGGGTTTTTGAACCGAAACCGGGAGGGGCCAAGACAATCCAAACGCGGCGACCGGACCCACGGTCGCGGCCTACCGCGAGAAGGAACTGGGGCAGCTCCTCAGCTCCCGCGATAGGTCGAATAGCTCCACGGCGAGACGAGCAGCGGCACGTGGTAATGCGCCTGGGGATCGGCGACGCCGAAGCGGATCGGAATGGTGTCCAGGAACGGCGGGTCGGCGAGTTCCGCGCGCCGGCGGCGGAAGTAATCGCCAGCATGGAAGATGAGCTCGAACTGGCCGGCCCGCGCCTGGTCAGCGCTCATCAGCGGCTTGTCGGTGCGGCCGTCGGCGTTGGTCACGACATCGGCGATGAGCTTGCGGTCTGATCCGCCCGCCAACTCGTAAAGCTCCACTCGGACGCCGTCCGCCGGCGACCGCGGCTCACGTCGAGGACATGGGTCGTAACGCCGGCCAAATTCTGCTCCTTCCGCGCTTCAAACGCCCGCTCGCGGAGCGCGCCATCAGCCATCCTATCGTGACGGCCGAGGGTCGGCCAATGCGCTTTCTCTGCATGCAGGATTGACATGGCAGCAGCGCCGTCCGTCGCAATTGCCAATTACTCGGACGCATGAGAAGACTGCGCCAGCTCGCTTAGACTTTTGTATAAGTGATAGGGAGGTCGGCCCGATGGACGACAGGGTCAAAGGCCAATCCGACGAAACTAACGAATGGCTCGATGCGCTCGATTCCGTCGAGGCCTTCGAGGGAATCGCCAAAGTCGACGACATCCTGGATGCGGTTGTCACCTCCGCTCGTCGTAAGGGCGCGAAGCTGCCGTTCGCCGCGAACACCGCTTACGTCAACACCATTGCGCCCGAAGCCGAGCCGCCGCATCCGGGCGACCGCCAGCTCGAGCAACATATCCGCCGCTACGTCCGCTGGAACGCGGCGGCGATGGTGGTCAAGGCGAACAAGGAATCCTCCGAGCTTGGCGGACACATTGCGAGCTTCCAGTCGGCGGCGACGCTTTACGACACCGGGTTCATGCATTTTTGGCATGCCTGCAACGAAGCGCACGGCGGCGACCTGATCTATTTTCAGGGTCATAGCTCGCCCGGCATTTATGCCCGCGCGTATCTCGAGGGCCGGCTCAGCGACGATCAGCTGGTGAACTTTCGCCAGGAGGTCGGCGGAAAGGGTCTGGCGTCCTATCCCCATCCCTGGCTCATGCCGGACTTCTGGCAGTTCCCGACCGTTTCGATGGGCCTCGGCCCCTTGATGGCGATCTACCAGGCCCGGTTTCTGCGCTATCTCCATGGGCGAGGGCTTGCCGACACGGCGCCTCGCAAGGTCTGGGTGTTCTGTGGCGATGGCGAGATGGATGAACCGGAATCGCTCGGCGCGATCTCGCTTGCCGGCCGCGAGAAGCTCGACAACCTCATCTTCGTCATCAATTGCAACCTCCAGCGGCTCGACGGGCCGGTGCGCGGCAACGGCAAGATCGTGCAGGAGCTGGAAGCCGACTTCCGCGGCGCGGGCTGGAACGTCATCAAGTGCCTATGGGGTTCCGGCTGGGACGCGCTTCTCGCGAAGGATAATGAGGGCAAGCTCCGCCAGCTCATGGACGAATGCGTCGACGGCGAATACCAGGACTTCAAGTCGAAGGACGGCGCCTATATTCGCAAGAATTTCTTCGGCCGCTACCCCGAGACAGCGGCGATGGTGGAGGATTGGACCGACGCCGAGATCTGGGCGCTAACCCGAGGTGGGCACGATCCGGTTAAGGTCTACGCCGCCTATAAGGCCGCGGTCGATCACAAGGGCCAGCCGACCGTCATTCTTGCCAAGACCGTCAAAGGTTATGGCATGGGTTCGGCCGGCGAAGGCCAGATGATCGCGCATCAGGCCAAGAAGCTTGGCCACGAGGCGCTCAAGTCCTTCCGCGACCGGTTCAAAATCCCCGTCTCAGACACCGACATCGACACCGTTCCCTTCCTGCGCTTCCCCGAGGGCAGCAAGGAGATGATCTATCTGCGCGAGCGCCGCGCGGCGCTTGGCGGCTATCTGCCGTCCCGTCGGCGCAAGAGCGAACCGCTCGTCGTTCCTCCGCTTTCCGCTTTCGATGCGCTCTTGAAAGCAACCGCCGAGGGACGGGAAATCTCGACCACGATGGCCTTCGTCCGGGTTCTGACCGCGCTCTTGCGCGACAAGAATCTGGGCTCGCATGTGGTGCCGATCGTTCCCGACGAGAGCCGCACCTTCGGCATGGAGGGTCTGTTCCGGCAGGTGGGGATTTTCAGCCAGGTCGGTCAGCTTTATCGGCCCCAGGACGCCGATCAGCTCATGTATTACCGCGAGGATCCGAAAGGGCAGATCCTTCAGGAGGGCATCAACGAGCCGGGCGCGATGGCCTCGTTCATCGCCGCGGGCACATCGTACTCGACCTCCAATGTGCCGATGATCCCCTTCTACATCTACTATTCGATGTTCGGCTTCCAGCGCGTCGGCGATCTCGCCTGGGCTGCGGGCGACATGCGGACGCGCGGCTTTTTGATTGGCGGCACGTCCGGTCGCACGACCCTCAATGGCGAGGGCCTGCAGCACGAGGATGGCCATAGCCATATTCTGGCGTCGACCATCCCGAATTGCGTAACCTACGATCCGACTTACGCCTACGAACTGGCGGTGATCGTCCACGCAGGCCTGAACCGCATGCTCGTCGACCAGGACGATGTCTTTTATTACATCACCACCCTGAACGAGAATTATCCTCATCCGGCGATGCCGGAAGGGGCGGAGGAGGGCATCCTCAAGGGCGCCTACAAGCTGCGCGAGGTCAAGGCCGATCAGCCCGGCCTTCACGTGCGCCTCCTGGGCGCGGGCGCGATCCTGCGCGAGGTCGAAGCGGCGGCCGAGATGCTCGCAAATGAGCACGGCGTCAGCAGCGAGATCTGGAGCGTCACCAGCTTCACCGAGCTGCGTCGGGAAGGCCTCGATGTCGAGCGCTGGAATCTGCTGCATCCTGAAGCAGACGCGAAGGTCCCGTTCATCACCCAGGCCCTGTCGAGCGGGAAGGGACCCGTCATTGCATCAACGGACTACATAAAGGCGCTCCCGGACGGAATTCGGCCTTATGTGCCGGCGCGCTACAAGACGCTGGGGACGGACGGGTTCGGGCGCTCCGACTATCGCCGTCGTCTGCGCTCGTTCTTCGAGGTCGACCGCTATCACGTCACGGTCGCCAGTTTGAAAGCGCTGGCGGAAGAGCAATTGCTGCCCAACCGGCGCGTGGCTGAGGCGATCGCCAAATACGGCATCGATCCGGACGGGCCGAACCCGGCGCGAAGCTGAGGCCGGCGCCCCCTAAACTAACTGTCCGCTGAGGAGAGAGCGCCGGTGGCGAAAGTCGACGTGAAGGTTCCCGATATCGGCGACTTCAATGACGTGCCGGTCATTGAGGTGCTGGTTAAGCCCGGCGACGTCGTCAAGGCGGAGCAGTCGCTGATCTCGCTCGAGTCCGACAAGGCGACCATGGACGTGCCTTCGCCCGTGGAGGGCACGGTCGCGGAGGTTGTGGCCAAGGTCGGCGACAAAGTGTCGATGGGGACGCTGATCGCGCGCATCGAATCCGGGGAGGGCGAGACGAAGGCCGAGGCCGCTCCCGCCAAGACGGCCCCGTCACCGGCTCCCGCAAAAGCAGCCGCCGCTCCGGAGAAGGGTAGTGCGGCTGCGCCTCCCGCCAAATCCGGCGGGTCGGCGTCTGCCGAAGCGGCGACGATCGACATCACAATCCCCGACATCGGCGACTTCAAGGACGTGCCGGTCATCGAGATTCTGGTGAAGGTCGGCGACACGGTCGAGGCGGAGCAGCCGATCGTAACGCTCGAATCCGACAAGGCGAGCATGGACGTGCCGTCGCCGGCGGCCGGCAAGATCACGGAGATTGTCGTCAAGGTCGGCGACAAGGTGTCGATGGGTTCGCTGGTCGGGAAGCTCGACGCCGGAGGATCGGCTGGGTCAGTCTCGCCGGATCAGGAGGACGAGGCGGACGCGAAGGAGGAGGAAGACGCTGCGGAAGCGCCCGAAACCTCGCCCGTTGCGCCAACGGATTTGCCGCCTCGGCCGCCGAAGCCGGGATCGGGCCCAGCGCTCCCCGATTTCTCCGGCGTCTTCGCCGGCCCCGCAGTTCGGCGGCTGGCGCGCGAACTTGGCCTCGATCTCAATCAATTGAAGGGCACGGGCGAAAAGGGCCGCATCACCCGCGAGGACTTGAAGGCAGCGCTCTCCAAGGGCGCTGCCGCGCCAGCGGGGGCGGCGGCGCGCTGCCCGCGGTGCCGCAGGTCGACTTCGCCAAATTCGGTCCAATCGAGACGGTCCCGCTCTCGCGCATCAAGAAGATCTCGGGTCCGCGGCTGCACGCCTCCTGGGTCAACATTCCGCACGTCACGCATACGGATGAAGCGGACATCACCGATCTCGACGCCTTCCGAAAGGCGCTCGACGAAGACGCAAAGAAAGACAAGTCAAAGCCTTACCGCGTATCGTTGCTGCCGCTTCTCATGCGGGCCGCGGTCGCGGCGCTGAAGGCCTTCCCGACTTTCAACGCCGCTCTCAGTCCGGGCGGCGACTCTTTGATTTTGCGCCGCTATTGGCACATCGGCGTCGCCGTCGACACGCCCGATGGCCTCGTGGTCGCGGTCGTCAAGGACGTCGACCAGAAAGGCGTCATCGACCTTGCCCGCGAGCTTGGCGCGCTCTCGGAAAAAGCCCGCGCCGGCAAGCTTGCGCCGGCCGAAATGCAGGGCGCGACCTTCACCATCTCTTCGCTGGGCGGCATCGGCGGCACGGCCTTTACCCCGATCGTCAATGCGCCCGAGGTCGCGATTCTCGGCGTCGTGCGTTCGAAGATGGCCCCGGTTTGGGACGGATCGGCGTTTCAGCCTCGTCTCATGCTGCCGCTATGCCTATCTTACGATCACAGAGTGATCGACGGCGCGGCGGGCGCGCGATTCATGCGACATCTCGCGGGCCTCTTGGAGGACATGCGGCGCATTATTCTGTGACCGCGGCCCGATAGAGAGACAGGCATGGCGAACGAAATCCGGCTCCCCGACATCGGCGACTTCAAGGATGTGCCGATCATCGAAATCCTCGTCGCGCCCGGGCAGAGCGTCCGCAAGGACGAGACGATCCTGACGCTCGAAAGCGACAAGGCGAGCATGGACGTCCCCGCGCCCGAGGATGGCGTGATCGGCGAGATCCGCGTCAAGGTCGGCGACAAGGTCACCCAGGGCGACCTGCTCGCGACCTATTCGGCCGGGGGAGAGGCGAAACAGGCCGCGGCGCCGCAAACGCCCAAGGCCGCGCCGGCTGGCGCCCGAGGCGGCGGCGTCGAAATTCAGGAGCCTGCTCCCAAAGCCGCCGCGCCGGCGGGACCCCCTCCGAAACCTGCTCCCGACCCGGGTGGGCAGGCCGACTTCGAAGCCGATATCCTGGTGTTGGGCGCCGGTCCCGGCGGCTACACCGCCGCGTTCCGCGCGGCCGATCTCGGGCAGAACGTCGTGCTGGTCGACTCGCGACCGACGCTCGGGGGCGTCTGCCTCAACGTCGGCTGCATCCCGTCCAAGGCGCTGCTGCATGTCGCCAAGGTGATCGACGACGCCAAAGCGATGGGTTCGCATGGCGTGACCTTCGGCGCGCCGACATTCGACCCTGCGGCGATCCGCGGCTGGAAGGACGGCGTGGTCAAGCGGCTGACGGGCGGCCTCACGGGGCTTGCGAAGCAGCGCAAGGTCAAGGTCGTGTCCGGGGAGGGCACGTTCACTTCGGCCAACACCCTGCGCGTGGAAACGGCGGAGGGCGCGCGGGTCGTGCGCTTCAACAAGGCGATTATCGCCGCCGGCTCCGAACCCGCCGCGCCCGGATTCATTCCCACCGATTCCCGCATCTGGGATTCGACCGCGGCGCTCGAGATCAGTTTCATCCCCAAGCGCATGCTGGTACTTGGCGGAGGCATCATCGGCCTCGAAATGGCGACGGTCTACCATTCGCTGGGCGCCGGGATCACCGTGATCGAGATGATGGACCAGCTGATGCCGGGCGCCGATCCGGACATCGTCGCCCCGCTCGCGAAGCGCATCGGCCGGCTCTACGACAAGATCCTGCTCAAGACGAAGGTGACCGCCGTCCAGGCGGAGCCAGACGGACTGAAGGTCAGTTACGAAGGCCCTGACGGCGCGAAGACCGAGACATTCGACGCGATCCTGGTTTCTGTCGGCCGACGCCCCAACGGCGCGCGCATCGGCGCGGCGGCCGCGGGCGTCGCCGTCGACGAGCGCGGCTATATCGCCGTCGATCGCCAGATGCGCACCAATGTGCCGCATATCTTCGCCATCGGCGACATCGTCGGCCAGCCGATGCTGGCGCATAAGGCCACGCATGAGGCCAAGGTCGCGGCGGAGGTGGCCAGCGGACACAAATCCTCGTTTGACGCCAAGGCGATCCCGTCGGTTGCTTACACCGATCCGGAAGTCGCCTGGGCTGGCGTGACGGAGACCGAAGCCAAGGCGAACGGGATCAAATACGGCAAGGCCGTCTTCCCGTGGGCGGCGAGCGGGCGGTCGCTCTCGCTCGGCCGCGACGAGGGCCTGACCAAGACCCTGTGGGATGAAGAGACCCAGCGTCTGATCGGCTGCGGCATCGTCGGGCCGAACGCTGGCGATCTCATCTCCGAGGCGGCGCTGGCGATCGAGATGGGCGCCGAAGCCGAAGACGTCGGCCTCACCGTCCATCCGCACCCGACGCTCTCGGAGACATTCGCCATGTCGGCCGAGGCCTTCGCCGGGACGCTCACCGATCTCTATATGCCGAAGAAGAAGTAGCGGCTTGCCCCTTCTCCCTCTGGGAGAAGGTGGCCCGAAGGGCCGGATGAGGGCGCAAGCGAAGCGACCTTCCTGGGCATGGCGCCCGCCGGCTCCAAACAACAATCGCCGCCGACCAAACCCTCATCCGTCGGGCTCCGCCCGACACCTTCTCCCGGAGGGAGAAGGGGGCGCGGCGCGAGATGGAACACACGCCAATCGGAGCACCTGCGCGTGAGGATCTTCTTCTTCGGCCTCGGCTATTGCGCCCGTCGCCTCATTCAGCGCGAGACCTGGATTGAGGCGAGCGGAACGGCGCGAACCGCGGAGAGCGTCGCCGCGTTGCGTCGCGAGGCGATCGAAGCCTATCAGTTCGACGGGACCGACGCGGACCCTGGGCTAGAGCAGGCGCTCGGAAAGGCCGAGGCGATCGTCGTCTCCATCCCTCCGCGCGAAGGGGCAGGCGCGACGCTCGAGCGCTTCGGGCCCACGATCGCCGCCGCGCCGGCGCTGCGGCGCATCGTCTATTATTCGACCATCGGGGTCTATGGCGACCACGGCGGCGCTTGGGTCGACGAGACAAGCGCGACGCGGACGCGCACGGCGCGCGGACGGGCGCGCCTTGAGGACGAAGCCCGCTGGACGGCGGCGGCCCGGGCGCGCGGCGCCGAAGCCGATATTTTGCGCCTCGCCGGAATCTATGGGCCCGGCCGCAATGCGCTCGTCAATCTGCGCCGTGGCGAGGCGCGGCGGATCATCAAGCCGGGCCAAGTGTTCAACCGCGCCCATGTCGATGACATCGCTGAGATTTCCCGCCTCGTCGCTCACGCGGAACCTTAAGGGCCAGACCTGGAACGTCGCCGACGAGGAGCCGGCGCCGCCGCAGGACGTGATCGCCTACGCAGCGGCGCTGCTCGGCGTTGAGCCGCCGCCCGAGGAGCCGTTTGAGGGCGCGCCACTCTCGCAGATGGCGCGGGAGTTCTACGCCGACAACAAGCGGGTTTCGATCGCCAAGGCCAAAGCCGAGCTGGGATTTGCGCCCGCCTATCCGACCTATCGCGAGGGGCTCAAGGCCCTGGCGGAAGCAGGCGAAGGGCGGCGCGCGTTTGACGCGCCAGGTCAGCGGCGAGTACGCCTGGTCGAGGGTTGGGACGCTGATTGAGAAAAATCGGCAATTTCTTGCCAAATCGAAGGGCGGGCGTGAGAGCGCCGGCGCACCCGGCAGCGGAGTAGGTGAAGCCATCGTCGCGGCATGATTGGGCATGAGCGCGTCGGGGCAGCAAGCTGATGCCTCGAACGATGGCAGCGGAGTAGGTAAAGCCATCGTCGCGGCATGACTGCGGCTCACGCATCAGTGCGCGGCCGGCTGCGTCAGTGCGCCGCCGGTGCCGGACCCCCGCCGAGTTTCACCTTCCGCAGGCTCATGGCGAGCGGAACGGCGGCGAGCGAGAGCAGGGTCAGCACCCAAAACACGTCCACGTAGGAGAGAAAGGCGGATTGGTTCTGCACCTGCTGGCCGATCCAAGCTGTCGCGCGCGCCTGCGCGTCGCTCGGCGAGAAGCCCTGTAAGGCGAAATAGTGCGTCACCTGTTGCAGCGTATTCTGATATTGCGGACTCGCCGGGGTGATGTGCTCGATGAGCCGGCTCTGATGGAATTGCTCCCGGTGCGTGAGCACGTTGGATGCGATTGAGACGCCGATCGAGCCGCCGGTATTGCGCGCCGCGTTGATCAGCGCCGACGCCATGTCCACCCTGTTTGGCGGGATGCCGTCGTAAGAGGCCGCAATGATTGGAATAAAGATGAGGGGCAATCCGACGCCCAGCGCCATGCGCGTGCGCGCGAGGGTCCAGAAGTCGAGATCGCCGTACACGTTAGTAAGCTGATACATCGAGATCGCGGCGAAGATTGCGCCCGTCATGATCAGGTATTTTGGCTGGATCCGGCCTGAAACCTGTCCGACGACGAACATCATCACCATGGTGACGAGGCCGCCCGGCGACAGCACGAGGCCGGCCCAGGTCGCCGTATAGCCGAAGTTCGTCTGGACCATGAGCGGCAGGAACTGGGTCGTGGCGTAGAGGATCGCGCCGGTCGCGCCCATCACCAGAAAGCAGGCGCCGAACTGACGCGATCCGACCATGCGCATGTCGATCATCGGATCCTTGCGGCTCAACTCCCAGGGAATCATGAGCACGAACGCAAGGGCGCAAATCACTGTAAACGTTACGATAAAATTGGAGCCGAACCAGTCATCCTCGAGGCCGCGATCGAGCACGACCTCAAGCGCGCCGAGGAACGTCGCCACCAACAGAAAGCCGATAACATCGAACCGGGCTTGCTTGGCCGGATTAGGTTTGTCCGCGGGGAGAAGGATGGCGATCAGCGCGATCGTGGCGAGGCCGACAGGACCGTTGATCAAGAAGCACCATCGCCAGGTGAAATTATCGGCGAGCCAGCCGCCGAGCGTCGGGCCGACCACTGGCGCGACAACGACGGCGACGCCGAACAAGGCGAAGGCTTGGCCGCGCTTTTGCGGCGGGAAGGCGTCGGCCAAAATCGACTGCGACACCGGCACCATGCCGCCGCCGGCCAGACCTTGCAGGACGCGGAACAAGAGCAGCGAGTTCAGATTCCAGGCTTGCGCGCACAGGATCGAACTGACGCTGAAGAGCCCGAGGCAGATCAGGAAGAAGGTCTTGCGGCCAAACAGACGGGCCAAGAAAGGGCTCGCCGTCAGGCTGATCGCGTTGGAGACCAGATAGCTGGTCACCACCCAGGAGGCTTCGTCTGAGCTGACGCCCATGCCGCCCGCGATATAGGGCAGGACCACGTTGGCGATCGTGGTGTCGAGCACCTCCATGAAGGCCGCAAGCGCGACCAGAACGGCGATGATCCACGGGTTCGCCGAGCGCCGCGGCGCCAGCCGCCGGAGCGCCGGCCTGCGCGGTGGTGTCGCTCACGCGCGCCCCCGCCACCGCCCGAAGTCCGCTTTCAACGTCTCATAGAGCGTAGGCTTCGGGTCGACGCGCACACTCGGGAGAACCGACATTCCCGGACCGAGCGAGACGTCGGTCGGCGGATTGTCCAGGATCAGCTTGACCGGCACGCGCTGGACAATTTTGACGTAGTTGCCGGTGGCGTTTTCGGGCGGCAGCAGCGAGAAGGCCGGGCCAGAGCCGGGCTGCACGCTGTCGACATGGCCATGGAAGGCGCGTTCCGGATAGGCGTCGATCTCGAGGTCGACGGGCTGACCCGGCCGCATACGGTCGAGCTGCGTCTCCTTGTAGTTCGCCACCACCCAGATCTCATCCGGCACCAACATGGTCAGGTTCGTGCCCGCCTGCGCATATTGGCCGACGGCCCCGCTGAGGTTGACGACGCGGCCTGGCTGGTCGGCGGTGACGGTCGTGTAGGAGAGGTTGAGCTTGGCCTGGTCGAGTTGGGCCTGCGCTTGCGCGAGGGTGGCCTCCTGCGACGTGCGCTGCGCCCTTAGGGTGTCGATTTGGCGCTGCGCCACCTTGAGCGCCGCTTGCGCGCTATCTACGGCGGACTGCTGGGCCTTGAGAGTTCTGGACGTCAGTCGTGCCCTGCTGAGCCGTCGCCCAGCCCTGCTTGACGAGCGGCTGGTCGCGTCCCCAGGTGACCCGCGCAAGCTCCATGTTCGCCTGCGCCTGAGCCACCTGCGCCTGGTTCGCGGCGATCTGCGCGTCTTGCGTGGCGATCTGCGTGTCGATGTTGTGGATGCCGGCTTCCGCCCCCGCGACCTGAGCCTGCGCTTGCGCAAGCGCAGTCAGGTAATCCCGTTGGTCGATGCGGGCGATCACGTCGCCCTTGTTGACATGCTGGTTGTCGGTGACCGGAACCGCCGTGACATAGCCCGCGACCTTGGGCGCGATCGCGAACTGGCGCGCCGCGATAAAGGCGTCGTCGGTCGATTCGAAATGCGAGGCATTGTCCCAGTAGACGTATGTAGCGGCCCCAGCCACCAAGAGCGCGATCAGGCCCGCTCCGGCCATGAATGGGCGTCGGCGGAGGAAGCCTTTGCGCGGCTTTTCCGGGGGCTTTTCGTCCTTCGGGGCTGGCTGGTCGCCGGGCTTAGCCTCTTTCTCAGCAGGCTTAGCCGGGCGCTCGGTCTTCTCCGCAGGCTCCCCAGGGCGGTCAGTCTCAGGAGTTTCGACCGGACGTTCATCCGCGAGCGGCGTCTCGGGTGGCGGAGCGCGCAAGGACATAATGTCCCGCTTGGGGCTCGCTGAACCCCCTGAGCGCGGCGGTGAGACCTTGTCCCAATCGGCTTCGGACGCGGGCGCGTCCTTGTACATTTGCTGGCCTTGGTCCTGATTCCTGCTCGCCATGGCCGGAACTCCTACGTCGCCCCCGCGCCTTAACGTCCTCGAAACGAAACTGTTCCGTTCTGTTTACTTTGGTGAGGGCCCTACCTAAATCAAGGGCGGAAAGTGCACGGATCGCGTTTAGTGAAGAGTTGCGACGGAAGGCGAAGGAGCGATGGAAGCGGACACCGCCGAGGAAAGACGCGAGGCTAGCCGGGGCGCTGTGCGTTACGGCCGCCCTCCACGCGAACATGCCGGCCAGGTCGAGGAGAGAATTCTCGACGCGGCCGGCCGTGTTTTTCTCGAACACGGCTTCCAGGGCGCGAGCGTCGACGAAATCGCCGAGGTCGCCTCAGCCGGGAAGCCGACCATCTACGCCAGATTTCCCGGCAAGCAGGCGTTGTTCAGTGCGGTGATCGAGCGCCTCGTGCGCCGAAACACGAGTCTCGACGCCCTCTCCTGCGCCGGCGGTTCGATCGAGCAGCGGCTCGACGCTCTTGCCGCGGTCCTTCTGACCAGGGTGTTAAGCCCGGAAACGATCGGGCTTATCCGGGTCGCGGTCGCCGAGGCGCGCCGATTTCCCGATCTCGCGACCAGCGTCAGTTGCATGGGTCGCCAGCGCCCGACCGAGGCCGTGGCCCGTCGTGTTTGGCGAACTGGCCGCGTCCGACGCCATCGGCGCGTCGCCCGCGTTCGCGCAGGAAAAGCTCCCGGAGACGGCGCGCCGGTTTCTCGACCTGGTGGTGTTGCCGATGCTGGTGCGGGCGCTGTTCGGCGAGGATCTGGCCGCCCTGCGCGCGGAGATCGAGTCCCACGCCGCGCGGTCGGTCGCTTTCTTCCTCGCCGCGTGCGGCCACGGCGGAACGCCCGGACTGGCGACGCCAGCAAACGCAGAGCTGCCCGGTGGCCACGGCGCCGTCGGCGGATAAGACGCCCTCGCTCGCCAAGCCCGTCAGGAGGTTTTTTTTTCGTCCTCCGGCGACGGCATAAAAAACCCCGAGTTCGGTTCGATCCAAGCCATGTGGTCGTGGACCCCGACGCAGCCGGGCGTGTTCTCGGCGATGACCTTGAGGCCCTCGCGAAGCCGTTCGTCAGTGATCGCGCCGTCAAAGGTGACCACGCCGCTCTGAACCTCGACGCGCACGCTCGCGCGCGGCGCCCAGTCGAGCTTGTCGAGCTCTGCCTGGACGGCGGCCTTGATCTCGGCGTCCGGATGCGGGCCGGTCGCCCGCGGCGTCGCGGCCAGCAATCCCTTGAGCAGGTCGGAGCGCGCAATCACCCCAACGAGGGTTTCCCCGCGCAGCACCGGCAGGCGCTTGACGCGGCGGCGGATCATCCGGTCCACCGCCTCGCTGAGCTCGGCGTCTTCCCCGATCGTCTCGACGTCGCGGGTCATGACTTCGCCGACCTTGCGGCCGTGCTCATGGGCGTAAGCTTCGGCGCCTCGCCCGCTGCCGAGCAGAAATTCAAGCCAGCGCGGACGCTTGTGCTCGGCTCCGAGCTCGCTGCGGCGAAGAAGGTCGCCCTCGCTCAAAATCCCGCTCAGCGCATGGTCGGCGTCGAAGACGACCAGCGCGCTCACCCGCGAGCGCAACATTGTCTCGACCGCCTCGGCGATGCTCGTGCTCTCGGGCACGCCGATCACGCCATAGGTCATTACATCGCGAACCTTCATGTCTCTGTCCTTGCATGGGTCTGATCCCTTCGTAAGGGAAGGGATGGGACGGGGGAAGGCGTCAGGCACAGGCAAGTCGTCGCAGACGCCGGCGCCTGCTACGGCGACCGCGCGCAAGCTGTGGGTTGACCGCTTCCATCGGCGACCGGCGAAGAGCAGTATGCGCCGTCGGTTGCTACGACATTTCGCTCGTCCTCGGACGCTGGTGAATGGCAACAACAAGGAGGAAGCTGTGACCCACGGAAATTTCGCCTGGCATGAGCTCTACACGCGTGATGTCGAGGCCGCCAAAGCGTTCCACGCTGCGACCGTCGGCTGGACGTTCGAAGGTATGCCGATGCCGGAGCAGAATCGCACGTACTGGGTCGCCAAGGCCGGGGACAAGCCAGTCGCCGGCGTCCTCGACATGCGCGGAATTGTTCCCGATACCGATCCGCCGCACTGGCTAAGCTATCTTGAAGTCGACGACGTCGATCGATTGGTTGCAGAGGTTCAAAGTCACGGCGGCAGGATCGTTCGACCGCCGTTCGACGTGCCCGAATTTGGGCGCATTGCCATCGGGGCGGACGCGACCGGCGCATTCATGGCCTGGGTGACTTTGAAACGCTGACTGCGACACGAGCGACCTCGGCAGCCGCTGCCCGCTCCCACGGCGCTGTAGGTGAGGCGGGCGCTCCGCCGAAGTGTGAACGATGCGCGTCTCAACATCGCGCGGTTTGCTTGGTTTTTGCTCCTCGGCGATAACGGTTCAGGGTCGAACCGGGTCCAAAAGATGGGTTTTGACCTTAGAGCTTGTTCTCGCGCCTGGAGAGTATATGGCCAATCCCGTGGTCGTCGAGGCGATGCGCGGCGACCGGATCGAATCCACCCATCGCGGGGCCGGCGCGGTCGTCGATGCGGACGGCCGGGTGGTGATGGCCTTTGGCGACGCCGAGCAGGCGGTTTATCCGCGCTCCGCCGTCAAGGCGCTGCAGGCCTTGCCGCTCGTCGCAAGCGGCGCCGCGGACCGCCTGGGTCTCAGCGACAAGGAGATTGCGCTCAGCTGCGCGTCTCACTCGGGAAGCGAGGACCATGTCGCGACTGCGCGCGCGATGCTCGCGAAAGCGGGATACGATGAACGCGCGCTCGAATGCGGCGCGCATTGGCCGCTCGGCGAGGACGAAGCCCGCGCGCTTGCGCGCTCAGGACGGACGCCGACTGCTCTGCACAACAATTGCTCGGGCAAGCATGCGGGCTTCGTCTGTCTTTCCTGCGCCATCGGCGTGGATCCGAAAGGTTATGTCGGGCCGGATCATCCCGTGCAGCGCGAGGTTGCGGCGTCGATCGAGGCGATGACTGGCGCGCGCTTGAGCGAGGCCATGCGCGGCGTCGACGGCTGCGCCATTCCGACCTACGCCGTGCCGCTGGTCGCGCTCGCGCGAAGCTTCGCGCGCCTCGGGACTGGGCATGGGCTATCGCCGGAGCGCCGCGACGCAGCGGCGCGCATTCGCGCCGCAGTCGCTGCGCATCCCTTGACCGTCGCCGGAAGAGGCCGCTTCGACACGGAAGTGATGAGCCTGCTTGGGCCGCGCGTCTTCACCAAGTCGGGGGCGGAGGGCGTATTCTGCGCTGCACTGCCTGAAACCGGGCTCGGTCTTGCGGTCAAGGCCGACGATGGGGCAGGGCGCGCCGCGCAAGTGATGATCGCCGCGCTCATCCAGCGCTTCGGCGGTTTCGACGAGGAGAGAAGCGCGCGCCTCATGCGCTTCGTCTCGCCGCGCCTCTCGAACTGGAACGGCGCGGAAGTCGGGCTTTTGCGTCCCGCGGGCCCGCTGGCGTGAAGCCTGCCTCAGTGGCAGAAGGACGCATGCATGTCGCTTCGACAACGCGACGGCTGCTCGCGGCGCGGCGGCGCTCCTGCGGCTGACCGCGCTGGCAAGCCTCGCCTTCATCTCGGCCGCGGGCTTGTCGCTCGCCAAGGACCGCTGCGCCGACACTGCGCAGGCCGTGCAGGCGCTGCATGAGGACGATCACTATCAGGCGACGACCTTGTTGTTCGCGGCCGCGCGGCTCGGCTGTGAGGCTGAAGCGCGCACGCTCCTCGATCGCGGCGCCGCGATCGACGCGAAGGATCGCGAGGGCAAGACCGCGCTCGCCAAAGCGGCCGAAGCGGACAAGCTGCCGCTGATCAGGCTGCTTCTCGAGCGCGGCGCCAACGTGAATGCGCGCAGCGTCGACGGCTCGACGCCGCTGTTCTACGCCGCCGAACAGGATCGAGGCGCGGTGATCGCGCTCTTGCTCGAACGCGGCGCCGATCCGAACCTCCCCGGCCGGAAGGGCGTGCGCCCGCTTGCCGCCGCAGCCTTCAACGGTTCGACGGAGAGCGTCGCTGAGCTCATGAAGTTCGGCGCCGATCCCAATGCGCTCGACAACGATGGTTCAGGCGCGGTCGTCTACGCCGCTGGCCACGGCTACGCCTCGGTTGTCGCGCTGCTTCTTCAAGCCGGCGTCGACGTCAACCGCCGCTATGCGCATGGCCTCACGGCGTTGATGTGGGCGGCGGGCCATGATGCGTCCACTGGCGTTGACGACGTCGACGCCACGATCAAGACGCTCATCGAGCACGGCGCCGCGCTGGACCTCAAGGACGACCGCGGCAAGACCGCGGCCGACATCGCTCGCGGCCTCGGGACATGAGCGGGCGGCGAAGCTTTTGGAGTGATAGGGCGGTCTCCCCTCTCCTACGGGAGAGGGGTTGGGGGTGAGGGTTTGCGCGAAGCGCGCTGGCGCCGCACCCTCATCCGGCGCTATCGCGCCACCTTCTCCCGGAGGGAGAAGGGAAAGCCAGCCTCAAAGCCCAGCCAAATAGGCGGCGATCGCCGTGAGTTGATCAGGCGTGACGGTGTGTATGAGGTCGGACATGCCGGGATTGTTGGCGCGGGCGCGAGTGCTGAAATCGGTCATCGTCTTGGCGAGATAATCGCGTTCCTGGCCTGCGAGCCGCGGAATGGACGAATCGCCTTGAAACTGCTCCAGATGGCAGCTCGTGCAGACGACCGACTTGATCGCCGTCATCGCGGCCGCCTCGTCCGCCTTGGAGGCGCTAGGCGCCCCGGTCTTCGGCCAGGGTTTGGCGGCGAAATATTCGGCGAGCGCCAGCGCGTCCTGTTTGACGACGTATTGGGCGATCGGCGTCATGCGATAGTCCTTTCGCGCGCCCTTCTGGAAATCGCGGAACTGCAGATAGAGATAGCCTGCGTTTTGGCCCCAGATGATGGGCGTCGTCGGGTCCGCCGGTAGGCCTTTTTCGCCGTGGCACGCGCCGCAGAGCGCCGCCTTGTCCTCGATTGTATCCGCCCAAGCGGCGGTCGCGCCGGCGAGGAGCGCGGCCACAGCAACGCTACGCAACATGAGAGGGAATTCCTTCGCTGCGCCAACATCGCGCCCGTTTGGCGCGCGCTGATCGCTTCAAGATCAAACGAAAAGGCCGCCACCCCCGGACTGCGATCCGGGGGGAGCGGCCAACGAAGTGCGACGAGGTCTTACTCGACCGTGAAGGCGATGATGTTGTTGCCGCGCTTGGAGTCGATCTGGGCGTTGCCGCCCGAACCGACGACGACATATTGTTTGCCGTCGACCATGTAGGAAGACGGGGGCGCATTGACGCCGGCGCCCGTCTGGAACTGCCACAGCACCTTGCCGGTGGCGTCGTCATAGGCCTTGAACCAGCCGTTGGCTTCGCCGGTGAAGACGAGGCCGCCCGCGGTCGCAAGTATGCCGCCGATCATCGGTTGCGGCGTCTTGACCTGCCAGGCGATCTTGCCGGTGTTGTAGTTGACCGCGCTGACGTTGCCGAAGCTCTCCTCACCCGGGATGATCGTGAACGCGCCGCCGAGCCACAGTTTGCCGTCCGGATAGGGGGCGTTGGCGACCGTGTAGGTCATCGGCTGATGCAGGTTGATCGCATAGGCCATGCCGTGGTTCGGATCGGTCGCGAGCGGCGACCATTCGACGCCGCCATTCGCCCCCGGGAACATCTTGGCGGAGTTGGGGTCAAGCGGTTTGGTCGGCGTTGGCAGCGTCCACCGGTCTTTCTGATCCACCATCGGGTCGGAGTAGCGGATGAGGCTGCAATCCTTGCGATCGTGCACGTAGACGTAGCCGGTCTTGCCGGCGTGCAGAACCGCCGGAACCATCTTGCCGGACTTGTCCGCCGCGTTGACCAGGACGGTCGGGCTTACGGCGTCGAGGTCCCAGACGTCATGGGGGATGTACTGGAAGTGGCAAACGTATTTTCCCGTGTCCAGATCGAGCGAGACGAGCGAGTCGGTATAGAGGTTGTCGCCGGGGCGGACTGCGCCGTCGAGATCGGGCGAGGGGTTGCCGACGACGAAGTAGATGCGCTTCGCCGCGAGATCGATCGACGGGTTCTGCCACACGCCGCCGCCGAGCGTCTTGTAGGGGTCGCCATCCTTCGCGAGCGCGGCCTTCTCTGCCGCGATGTCGCGATGCTCGTCGCGTCCGGTGGCGTCCGTCGTCGCCCAAACGCCGACGGAGTTCTCGGGAATGGTGTCGAAGCTCCAGATGAGCTTGCCGTCCTTGGCGTCGTAGGCCTTGACGAAGCCGCGGATGCCGTACTCGCCGCCGTTGGTGCCGATCAGGATTTTGCCATCGACGGCGGTTGGCGCCATCGTCTCGCTGTAGCCCTTCTCGGGATCGCCGACCTGTTGTTCCCAGACGACCGAGCCGGTCTTGGCGTCGAGCGCCACCAATTTCGCGTCGAGGGTGCCGACATAGACCCGGTCCTCGTAGACGGCGACGCCGCGATTGTTCGGGCCGCAGCAGAAGGTCGTCACCGGGCCGAGCTTGGGCTTGTAGTGCCAGATCTCCGCTCCGGTCTTGGCGTCGAGCGCATAGACATGGCTGTATGACGTCGTGACGTACATGACGCCGTTAACAATGATCGGCGAGGTCTCCAGAGATTCTTTGACCTCGGTGGAGAAGATCCAGGCCGGATGCAGATGCCGCACGTTGCCGCGGTTGATCTGCGCGTTCGGATAGAAACGCGTCTGCTCGTAATTGGCGTTGGTGTGGAGGAAGTTCTCCCCGTCTTTGTGCGCGTTGTTGAGCTGTTGTTGTGAGACGGACGTGATCGCGGCGGTCGCGGTCGTCATGCTCGACGCGCCTTTGACTTCCTGCGCTTGTGCTATTCCCCCCGCGACGATTGCCCCGATGCAAACCGAACCGAGCAACATTGTGCAATTGATGTTTTTGGACATCGGCGTTCCCTCCATGCCCTCGCATACTGCCTTGAAATGACGGGATTGTCACCCAGCCGGTTGGGATATCTTCCCTATTTTCCCACCGATCAATGAATCGACCGTCTCGATCAACGAGGGAACTTTTTCCACGACAAAAGTTCGAGGGGGCTTGATCACCAAAACGAGGCGACCGGGCCCGCCGGGAGACGCTCTTAAATCGATGTCGCTTCCCTCGCCGGGCCTGGCCGTCGGCGGCTTGAGCCGTGTTGCTACCTCGACGCGCTGGTCAGCCTGCGCGCCGTTACCGAGTCGGTCACCAGAGTGGTTGGCCTCAGCAGCTTCAACGCTCCTCGGATCGCGGCGACCTTGTGCGCGCCCCCTGCGGCCAACACGCGGACCGGGGCGGCGCGCACGGCCTCGAGCGGGACTGACATCACGCACTGGTTGAGAGGATGATCCACGACCCGGCCTTGATCGTCGTAGACGTTGCAGAGCATCTCGCCGACAGCGCCGTATTCGCCCAACGTCTTTCTGTCGGCTTCGCCGATGACCGCGTAACGCGCGATCGAGGCTTCAGGCCCAAGAGAACCGACGCTGACCACGACCGCATCGAGCGCTTGCGCGAAATCATAGACGGACTTGAGCCCGCAACGCTCGATCAGGGCCGTCTTGGTGGCTGGGCTATCGACGAGGCAAGGAGAAGGAATGAGGTAACAATCCGCGTTGAACGCCCGCGCGAAGCCGGAGGGAAATTCGGCCGGATTGTCGGCCACGAAATGCGTGACGCCGCCGACCAGAGAAACGACGTTCAAACCTTTGAGCGAGCGCTCGCTTAAATATTCGAGCGAGGAGTTCAGCGTGCGTCCCCACCCAAGCCCGATCTTCATATCGTTGCGCAACAGCGCCGAAACGTGATCGCCAAGCGCCGCCGCGATCGGCGCCGTCGGGTCGGCGAAGTCGGAGGACAGCGGCGCGACGATCGCCTCGGACAATTCGAAGAGTTTGCATAAACCGGCTTCGAGACCGCCGAGCTCCGCGTCGCCGCGCGAGAGCGCGATGCGGACTTCGCCCAGCGCCTTCGCCTCCGCCAGCATTCGGACCACGGTGACCCGCCCGACGCCAAGCGCGTCGGCGATGGCGCTCTGGGTCATTTCCTCGACGAAATACATCCAGGCGGCGCGCTGCCTCAGCCGCTCGCTGCGCTTCGGCGTGCGCAAGACCTCGTTGCTTGTAAGGTCGTCCGTCATTGGGTTCGGGCTGGTCTGCTAACTGTTAGCTCTCGTCGGATATCGCCGCGAAGATTGCCGCGCAATTCACTTCTCCGACAAGCCGTCACCGATCAGTCCTGTCCGACCGCCAAGCTTTCTTCGAGCATCAGCCGGGCGCGGGCGCGGAGTTTTTCGCTCTCGCTCTTGAGCTGGCCGCAGGCGGCGAGAATGTCGCGGCCGCGCGGCGTGCGCACCGGGCTTGCGTAGCCTGCGTTGAACACGACTTCCGAGAAACGCTCAATCGTCTCCCAATCGGAGCATTCGAAGGTGCTGCCGGGCCAGGGATTGAAGGGGATGAGGTTGATCTTGGCGGGCAGGCCCTTGAGCAGCCGCACAAGCGCCTTGGCCTCGGCAACCGAATCGTTGACGCCCTTGAGCATCACATATTCGAACGTGATGCGCCGCGCGTTGGATGCGCCGGGATATTCGCGACAGGCCTTGATGAGCGCCTCGATCGGATATTTGCGATTTAAGGGCACGAGCTTGTCGCGCAGCGTATTGTTGGTCGCATGCAGCGAGATGGCCAGCATGGTCCCGCACTCGGCCCCCAGCCGCGGCATTTCCGGAACGACGCCCGAGGTCGAGACGGTGATCCGCCGCTTCGAAAGCGACAAGCCGTCGCCGTCGGTCAAAATCGCAATCGCGTCACGCACCGCCTCGAAATTGTAAAGCGGCTCGCCCATGCCCATGAAGACGATGTTCGACACCGCGCGCACGCCTTCGCCCTTGGGTGTGAGCCCGTCGGCCGGAGCAATTCCGCCGGGAAAATCGCCGAGCCGGTCGCGCGCCACCAGCACCTGGCCGACGATCTCGGCCGCGGTCAGGTTGCGCACCAGCGGCATGGTGCCGGTATGGCAGAACGAGCAGTTGAGGGTGCAGCCGACCTGGCTCGACACGCAGAGCGTGCCCCGGTCAGACTCCGGGATATAGACGCATTCGATTTCCGCGCCCTTGTCGAAGCGATGGGCTGGGGCCAAAACGCAGGAGCCACTTGCGGGTGCCGTCGGCGGAGACCTGCTCGGCCACGATCTCAGGTCGCGCGAGTGTGCAGCGTTCGGTCAGCCGGTCGAGCACTGGCCTCGCGATATTGCGCATCGCCGAGAACTCGCGCGCGCCGCGATGGTAGATCCAGTGCCACAGCTGCGCGGCGCGCATCTTGAGCTCGCGCTCCGGCGTTCCGATCTCGGCGAGGGCGCCCAGGATTTGCGCGCGCGTCGCGCCGGCGAGGCGCACGGGCGCGCTATCCTCGGCTTTCAGGGCGGCGGCGGTCATGAGCGGGCCTTTTAGCATGCGGGCGCGCCGCCGACCAACGGCAGGTTGTTGGGCGCAGGCGAGCAGCAACCTCATCCCCCGAACACGTCGTTGGTCTGCGCGCTGACGCGCACGAAGGTCGTGCGCTTGGGGACCTCCTTGAGGTGGGCCGCGCCGATATAAGTCATCATCGAGCGGACGCCGCCCATGATCTCGCCCATCGTCCCGTCGACCGGGCCACGATACGGGGTCTCGACCGACTTGCCCTCGGCGGCCCGGTAGCGCGCAACGCCGCCTGAATGCTTCTTCATCGCGGTCTCCGACGACATGCCGTAGAAAGTCATGCCGACCGGCACCTTTTCGCCATCGCGCTCCTCGTAGTGGATTTCGCCGTCGCATTCGTCGTGTCCGGCGAGCATGCCGCCGAGCATGACGAAATCGGCGCCGGCGCCATAGGCCTTGGCGACGTCGCCGGGGACCGTGCAGCCGCCGTCGGCGCAGACCTGGCCTTTGAGCCCGTGCGCCGCGTCGGCGCATTCGATGATCGCCGAAAGCTGCGGGTAGCCGACGCCGGTCACCCGCCGCGTGGTGCAGACCGAGCCGGGGCCGATGCCGATCTTGACGATGTCCGCGCCGGCGAGGATCAGCGCTTCCGTCATGTCGCCGGTGACGACATTGCCGGCCATGATCACCGCGTGCGGGTAATCGTCGCGCACCCGCTTGACCGTCTCGAGGAATTTTTCCGCATAGCCATTGGCGACGTCGAGGCAGATGAAGCGGATCGGCGCCGCCTTCGCGACCGCGGCAAGCTTCTTGACGTCGGCCGCCGTGGTGCCGAGCGAATAGAAGGCGTGCGCGCCATCGGATCCAGCAAAAAACTCGGCGAGCTTCGGCTCCGGGTAGTGCTTGTGCAGGGCGGTGAGCGCCCCGTGCTGGCCGAGCGCATGCGCCATCGCCATGGTGCCCGTCACGTCCATGTTGGCGGCGATCAGCGGGAAGCCCTGCCATTCTGACCCGGTATGCAGGAAGCGGAACGTGCGGTTGACGTCGACGGCGCTGCGGGTGTTGAGCGTCGAGCGTTTGGGCCGAATGAGGACGTCCTTGAAATCGAGCTTGACGTCGGTTTCGATGCGCATGACTGATCCAGCGTGTGCGGGAAGGCGGGTTTCTTCAGAATTTAGTTATTGCGGACGCAAACCTCAACGACCGGCTTTTTTGGGTGGGAACGCGATGGAAGATCGAGCAATGGCGGACGAATTGGTTCTGTACACCAACCCGATGTCGCGCGGCCGCATCGCGCGATGGATGCTGGAGGAGGTGGGCCAGCCTTACAGAGCCGAAATTCTCGAATATGCCAGATCGATGAAGGCGCCCGAGTATCTGGCGATCAACCCGATGGGCAAGGTGCCGGCGCTGCGCCACGGCGAGACCATTGTCACTGAAGGCGCGGCGATCTGCGCCTATCTTGCGGACGTCTTTCCAGAGGCCGGCCTAGCGCCGCCGCCTGGATCGCGCCTTCGCGGCCCTTACTACCGCTGGATGTTCTTCGCCGCGGGTCCGATCGAGGCGGCGAACACCGATAAGGCGCTCGGCGTTGCTGTTCGTCCTGAGCAGTCGAGGATGGTCGGCTATGGCACCCGCGAGCAGTCGCTCGCCGCGCTCGAGGATCAACTCGACCGCTCCGAGTATATCGCGGGCGACCGCTTCACCGCCGCGGACGTTTATGTCGGATCGCATATCGGCTGGGGCATGATGTTCGGTACGATCGACAAGCGGGCCGCGTTCGAGCGCTATTGGAATCTTTTGAGCGCGCGTCCGGCGGCTCAACGCGCGCGTGAGATCGACGACAAGCTGGTCGCGGAAATGCGGAAAGCGGGCTGAGGCAGAATCGGACCGATTGGGGAGAGACATGCGACTGGAAGGCAAGGCCGCGCTGGTGACGGGCGCGGGGCAGGGGTTCGGCTACGGCATCGCCGAGGCCTTCGTTCGCGAAGGCGCGCGGGTGGCGTGCCTGGATGTGAAGGGCGAAGTCGCCGAGGCGGCCGCGAAGCGTCTCGGTCCTTCGGCGATGGCGCTCAAGGCCGACGTTTCGAACCGCGCCGATATCGAGCGCGCGGCGCACGCCGCGATCGACGCGCTCGGACGCATCGACATTGTCGTCAACAACGCCGGCACGACGCATCGCAACAAGCCGCTCATGGAGGTTGAGGAGGCGGAGTTCGATCGCATTTTCGCCGTCAACGTCAAATCGATCCTGCTCGCCGCGCAGGCGTTCGTTCCGCATATGCGCTCGCATGGCGGCGGCGTCTTCATCAATGTCGGTTCGACCGCAGGCTTACGCCCGCGCCCGGGCTTGACCGTCTACAACGCCTCGAAGGGCGCGGTGCATGTGATGACGAAATCGATGGCGGTCGAGCTGGCGCCCGACAAGATTCGCGTCTGCGCGCTCGCTCCCGTCGCCGGCGAGACGCCGCTGCTCGCCATGTTCATGGGCGAGGACACCCCGGAGAAGCGCGCCGCCTTCAAGGCGACCGTGCCGCTCGGCCGGTTTTCGACGCCGCAGGACATCGGTCAGGCGGCGCTCTTTCTGGCCAGCGACGACGCGAACTTCCTGACCGGCGTGGTGCTGGAGGTCGACGGCGGGCGGTGCATTTGAAGGCCTCTGCAGCCGGGAGGCGCGATTTTGCGAGTCAGGTCGCGCCGCTCGATACGCGCTGGCCGCCCCAATCGGCGGGCGCGACATTCGCGATTGTCTCGGAGAACGTCCATGAATGACCCGCCAGATCGAGGCAGGTATATTGATGGCCGCGGCCGGCATGGAAAGGTTTGCTCGCATCCGACATCTCAGCAAGAGTTCGACGTCCCGCATCCGTGATGTAACATCGTGCTGCTTCCAGCGAAAGTCATCGCGCTGACGGCGCGTCAGCGCGCGGCGGCGTGACCGGCGAAGTCTATCGCCGGTCCTCGCATTGACTCGAAGGGGCTGCTCAATGACCAAATATTCGCTCTATGTCCGTCTCGAAGCTAAGCCAGGCAAGGAGCAGGAGGTTGCTGACTTTCTCGTGAGCGCCCTTCCGCTCGTGAACCAGGAGCCGGAGACGACGGCGTGGTTTGCGCTACGGATGAGTCCGAACGTCTTCGGCATCTTCGACGCCTTCCCGAGCGAACAGGCCGAGATGCGCATCTCAACGGTGAGGTCGCCAAGGCGCTTATGGCGAAAGCTTCGGAACTGTTCGCCAAGGCGCCGGAAATCCATAAGGTCGACGTCCTGGCCGATAAGCTGCCGGGGTAACCGCAACGAGGACTGCGCCCCCGACCACGCGGCGTTCTTGACCGGGTGGTGCCGGAGGTCGACGGCGGGCATCTGACCCGCCAGGCCGGCATTTGGCTTTCCTTGGACGGGGCCACGTTTCGGGCGGAAAGGCTCCTCAAAAAGGGGTTGGAAAAGCTTGGATTTCCTTGGATTCTCTCGTCCGAATCGGGCCTTTTCAAGGGCTTAAGCGGGAAAAAAGACGCTGTCTGACGTCCGCGAGCCGACGTTGACGATCGTTTTTGAGAGACCGAGCATTGGCGCGGACGCAATGCGCGATTGCGGCCTCTTTCAGGGTTTGTCGAGTTCAAGACCGACGTGGTCTATGCCGTCCGAAGAGACGCGAATGGCGCTGGAGTAGGGTTGCGACAGCTCCAGGATCAAGAACATCGCGCTGGCTACGCAAAAGGATCCGAGCGCCGCCACGGCGATGGTCGCGGTGCTGGATTTCGAGTTCAGCCCGGTCAGAAAAAATGCAATGCAAGTCCATATGGAAACGAAATAGAGGGTTGGCCAAGACACCGCGTCGACGCCTTGCAGCGACATCAAAATACGATTTTGCCAGATGGCGGCATAATTGCGCTTGGCGTCCGCGAGCAACGATTTCTGCGCTTCGGTCGCCGGCTCCAGATGGTCGAGGGCGACGCTCAAACTATCCATGTTGCGAACGGAAGCCGCCATAGCCGCCGCTTTCGCCTGATCGTCGCCCCAGAGTTGTTTGTGCGCCCAATCCAAGTCCGCGCGCATCAAGGCCCGAGCATGGGCCGCTTCGGGGCCATATTCCCTGGTCTCCTGATTGAACTCGAGCGCATTGGCGGCCATCACCTGCAGCTCGGTCTTCTGCGTGGAAAAGACCCCGAACGCCGTCCAGATCAAGAGGCCGAAGACGAGCGCCACCAGCGTGACGACGAGGCCCGTCACGCCGCCGACCATGTCGCGCGCATGATCGAGCCGCAGCCGATCCGCCAAATACGCGCGAAACGCGAGACCGACGAGGGTCGAGACAAAGGCTGCGACGAAGAAGGCGAGAGCGAAACCGAGAGATGTCGTGGGCATGGCCTCGGCCTCATTGGAAACGAGCGCTACATGCCCGCCGCCCGCTGGCTTGGCAAGCGGGTGAACGGGTTGATAAAGCCCATTCCTATCAAATCACGGACGGTCAGCGCGTCTCGCTTCGTGGCGCTGGGCGCTGCGGGATGGCGTCGCCGATAGAAGGCGGGCTGACCTTCTGGCGGATGAGCCGCGGAGCTGAGCGACCTGTGTTCACTCTGTTGCGAAGAACTCGGCGACCTTAGCCTCGAATCCGGGCGGATCGAGAACCACCACGCCCTCGCGCAGGACGCGAGTCTCAATCGCTCCCGCATGGCCGCGCCTGTGATGGATCATGACGCGGCGATCGGGATCTAGGATTAGGTAGTGGCTGACGCTGCCAAGCGAAAAATAGCCGTCAAGTTTGACTCCGTGATCGTCCGCAGCCGTGCTCGGCGACAGGACCTCGACGACGATGACCGGGTTTGGGATCTCGAGCGTGCTGAGATCGGTGGGGGGCGGGCAGACAACCAGCGCGTCGGGCTCGAACGCGGTGCCCGCGGCGACTCGAACCGTCATCCCATCGGGGAAAACGCGGCACGGCAGGCCCGCGCGTCGAACGCCTTCCCTTAGAGCAATTTGCGCTGAAAGCTTGATCAGGGCGTGGGCGGCGCGCTCAGGCGACATCATGACCGGCTTGCCGTCGCGCAGCTCCCAGCGGCCTTCGCGGCCCTCCGCCCAGGCGAGGAACGCGTCGACATCCATTTCGTTTCTTGCCGGGTTCGACATGCGCAATCTTACCATGGCCGGAACCTGCTAGGAACTTCGCGCCTCCCCAGGCGATTGAGCAGAGCTCCTCCGTGACACTGCTGTCCGTTGGGATTCCTTGCGGCTCATCTCAATCCTCCCCCAAAAGGAGGAGCGCGTCGACGTCCATTTCGCTTGCCGCCGAGTTCAACCGTGAGTCATTTTGCCGTTCGATTGGCGACTCTGGTAAACTGCGGCTTGCGAGGTCCAGAGCGGCTGATGGCGATTGCCCGCATCGGACCGAAATTTGTTTGCAGACCCGCCAGTCTGGTCGTGGGAGGGACGCCCGGCGAGACTTGGCGTTACCGGGCAAACTCTCAATTGGGGCGCCATGATCTTTCCTTGGGGCGATCACCGGCCTGATGATCCGGAGGGCGCGCTGTGGGATATCGTGGTGATCGGCGCGGGTTTGGGCGGCGGTCTGCTCGGCTCCGCGCTGGCGCAAAACGGGCTGAAAACGCTGTTCCTGGAGCGGGGCCCGGCGGTCAGTCCGGTTCCTCGGGGCCGGCGATCGATCCGGACCAGACGTTTCCTCAGCGAAGCGGAGCTGGCCTCGCGAGGCCGGTGGGGCAAACTCGTCGCGGCCCGCTTGGGAGGCCGATCAAGGCCTGTTCAAATCCCGCTCGGCAATGGGCCCGGCGGCTCCTCGGCGATCTATGCCGCGACGCTCGAGCGATTTTTGCGCGAGGATTTCGAAGGATGCGGGGAGGGGGAGGTCGAACCTCCGCCGATGCCGAACCGCTGGCCGATCAGCTACCACGAGCTCTTGCCCTATTACCGGAAGGCCGAGGAGGCGCTTCGCGTCTGCGGCTCCCGCGACCCCTCTGACCCTGATGACGATTCGGCGCTGAGGACGCCGCCGCCGCTATCGGAGCGCGATGAAGTGATCTTTCGCGACTTCGAGAAGGCCGGATTGCGCCCATTCCGGGTCCATCTCGGCATCGACTATGAGCCCGGCTGCGCGGAATGTCTGGGCGATCTGTGTCCACGGGATTGCAAGTCCGACGGAGCCAGCCGGGGTTTGAAGCCGGCGCTGGCGCAATTCGGGGCGAAGCTTCTCACAGACTTTGAGGTTGAAAGGCTCGACGCCGAAGGCGACGGCGTTCGAGGGGCGATCGGACGTTGCCAGGGCCGTAAAATGACGATCCGAGGAAAAGTGTTTGTGCTCGCCGCCGGCGCGCTCGCCACTCCGCTCATCCTCATGAACTCGAAGTCGCCCGAATGGCCGGCAGGACTCGGCAACAACAACGATCTCGTGGGCCGCGGCTTGATGTTCCACGTCGGCCAGACGTTTGTCATGCGGACGCCGCGAGCAAGGTCCGCCGCGGGGCCGGCCAAAAGCATGTCCAGCCGCATCTTCAACAAGGTCGGCGGGAAGAGGCTCGGCGGCGTGCAATCCTTCACGGGCCGCGTGAAAGTGGGGCAGATCGCCAACTACATTGTCGACTTGATCGAGAGCAAGATTCCTTTCCGAATCCATGGAGCGCGTCTTGGCGCGCTCGCGCTCGCGACGGTCGCCGCGCCAATGTTCCGCGATTGCGCGATCTTCGGCGCGCAAACCGAAGATTTCGCCTATCGCGGAAATCGGGTTTTGCTGGACCCGCAAAGCCCCAGCGGATTTTCGGTCGTCTACGATGCGCCAAAGGATTTGCTGGAGCGGGCTTCGCTGCTGCGCAAGACGTTGAAAGCCCATTTGCGCGGGCGCCTGATGATGTTCGTCTCGCGCGTCCAGCTCAATTTCGGGCATCCGGCCGGCACCTGCCGGTTTGGCGACTCGCCGCTGAGCAGCGTTCTCGACCCGAGCGGCAAGGTGCGCGGAATGTGCAATCTCTATGTGGCCGATGCGTCCTTCATGCCCTCGATTTCGGCCTCCCACCCGGCCTTGACGGTGGCGGCGCACGCCTTGCGCGTCGCCGACATCATCACGCGCGAGTGGTGGCCGGATCGCTGGACGGCGCAATCGTGCCGCCGCTAGGAACTTTCCGCCCACCGTGTTAGGCAGCCGCGCCATGCAGCGGATGCGAGTCTTGCGCAATCCGCGCCCTCGATCCACATAGGACGCATGGCGATGGCGGTTATTGAACCCAATTCTATTCCCGAAGGCCTTGCGTTCGACGACGTCTTGCTGCGTCCGGGATTAAGCGCGGTCATACCGAGCGCAACGAATATCGGAACGCAGCTCACGCGGACGATTCGCCTCAATCTGCCGATCATCTCGGCCGCGATGGACACCGTCACCGAGGCGAAACTCGCAATCGCCATGGCGGAAGCGGGCGGGATCGGCGTCGTCCACCGCAATCTGGCGCCCGCCGATCAGGCCGAGGAGGTGCGCAAGGTCAAGCGGTTCGAGAGCGGGATGGTGGTCGATCCGATCACCATCTTTCCCGACGCCACGCTCGCTGACGCGCTCGGCCTCATGCGCCGCGCTTCGATCTCAGGCATCCCGGTGGTCGAGCGTGGGGCGGATGGCAAGCCTGCGAAGCTCATCGGCATTCTCACCAATCGCGACGTGCGCTTCGCCGACGATCCACGCCAGCCGGTGACGGAGCTCATGACCCGCAAGGTGGTGACGGTCGGCGAGGGCGTGAACCACGAGGAGGCGCGCCGGCTCCTGCATCTGCACCGCATCGAGAAGCTGGTGGTCGTCGATGATGCGCAACGCTGCGTCGGGCTCATCACGGTGAAGGACATCGAGAAGGCGACCACGCATCCGAATGCGGCCAAGGACGTCGACGGGCGCTTGCGCGTCGCCGCCGCCACCACGGTCGGCGACAAGGGGTTCGAGCGCGCCGAGATGCTGATGGCGGCCGGGGTCGACTGCCTCGTCGTCGACACCGCGCACGGCCATTCCGAGCTGGTCCTGCAGCAGGTCCGACGCATCCAGCGTGCGACCAACAAGGTCTCGGTCATCGCCGGCAATGTGGCGACGCGCGAGGGCGCCAGGCGCTGATCGACGCCGGCGCGGACGCGATCAAGGTCGGCATCGGACCCGGCTCGATCTGCACCACCCGCATCGTCGCGGGCGTCGGCGTGCCGCAACTGACGGCGATCCTCGAAGCCGCGGAGGCCGCGCGCGCGTCCGGCGTGCCGGTGATCGGCGACGGGGGCGTGAAATATTCCGGCGACCTCGCCAAGGCGATTGCCGGAGGGGCGGACAGCGTGATGATCGGCTCGCTGCTCGCCGGAACCGACGAGAGCCCGGGCGAAGTGTTTCTCTACCAGGGGCGCTCATACAAGAGCTACCGCGGCATGGGCTCGCTCGGCGCGATGGCGCAGGGCTCAGCCGATCGCTACTTCCAGCAGGATGTGAAGGATCAGGTGAAGCTGGTGCCCGAAGGCGTGGAAGGGCAGGTGCCCTATCGCGGCCCGGTCGGCGCGATCATGCACCAGCTCGCCGGGGGCCTGCGCGCCGCCATGGGCTATGTCGGGGCGGAAACGATCCCCGAGTTCCAGGAGAAGGCGCGCTTCATGCGCATCACCAGCGCAGGCTTCGCGAGAGCCACGTCCACGACGTCGCCATCACCCGCGAGAGTCCGAACTACCATCCGTCAGGGGCGTGAAGGCGGCGTCAGTCCGCGCTCAGGCGTGGCCCTCGACCTGAACCTCCCGGAAATCTGCAGGCCGATGCGGCTTTGCGGCGAGCGCAAGCGAAGTCTGTAGCGCTTCAAGATCGGCTGCGCTGCGCGGCTCCCAACCGCAAGGGCATTGGTCGGCGCCGCTATGCGCCGCCGCGACCTCGAGATAGAGCAAGCCGACCGCCGTAGCCGCGAGACTGAGCGCGGCCATAGGCGGGAGCCGCGTCGATTGCATGATTCCGCAAAAGGCCATCCGGACAGATCTTTTCATCTGGTCCAGCGCTGCGATCGTGTCGTAGTCCGGGGTCGCGGCAATCTGCATGATGAATTTCTCTCGGCTGGCGCCGGCATGCCGCCGACGGTTGAAACAGAGGTAGAGAAGCGCCAATCCCGCCGCAAGCGTTTGCGATCATTTCGCAATTAGAACAATTTCAAAGCAGGTTTTTCTTAGGTCGCGAGCGGCGACCCCTGCGGGCGACAGACCGTCATTCAATGATAGATTGATGTGGGCAAGACCGTCATCGCGAGGAGCGACAGGGCGTCGACAGACGCCCGTCTTTCGACGGGCTATGGCGACGTAGCGATCCAGGCG
>CAVPEE010000022.1:0-112364 GCA_963702825.1 uncultured Alphaproteobacteria bacterium | reverse complement strand
TCACTTACCCGCGGCTGGGTAGTGTCTCAGTTCGACGCGCTTTAATCGGCGCCCCTCACTCTCGCTCGTATGTCACCTCGTGGACAACCTCGCGTCCGTCGAACGGGTTCTTGGCAGGGGTCGAAGTATAGGTCAGCGTCCGTTCATCGACCCTGCAGAATCGCACCTGGTCCGTACCGCTCCAGGCCTCATTCCAGCTCAGGTCGACGTGATGCACGACCCGATCTCGACTCGACCGTGTAGGCGCCGGAATAGGCGAACATCGTGTCGAACAGCGCGATCTTCTCTTCGTCTGATGGCGGCAACTGCTCGGGGCGTGCGCGATTGTTTTTGATAATGAGGAACGTGACACGCTGAGGTGTATAGACGACGGTGGCGCGGGGATTCTGACCTAGCGCGTCCTGCCGCTCCCCAGTCGCGACGTCTCTCGTGACCCAAGAAGTCATCCTCCAGCTTCCAAGGATGAGGTCGCGGCTGAGGGGTCTGACCGGCGTATCTTGAGCCATCGCATACCTCCATTGTCCCTCAGCATCTCGCTGTTATCCTGCCAGCATATAGGGAAGATGGGGTCGGTCGGCGACCGGGGTCAAGCTTCGCTTTCAAACTCAGACACTACCTGCGGCCGCGCTTCCTCGCTTCATCAGCGGCACGCACCGCCTGCAGGTCGACTGGCGCATAGGTCTTGCGAAGGAACGCGGACTTGTCGAACTGGTTGGCCATCTTCGCGGCGATCTGGCCGCCCTCGGCGCCACCGCGAATCGCTTCCACTGTCCCTGAGCGCCGGAAGTCAGCGAGCGTGCGGCGTTCGCTGAGGCCAAAGACGAGCTCGCGGACATCGCGAAAATCGTCGCCGAGCGTGTCTTTCGAATAGGCGCGGCCAGATCGATTGCGGAAGATCGGAGCCGTCGGCGAGACATCGGCGCCGAGTTGGGACAAATAGCCGTCCAGCGTCCGCAAGGATCGTCGGCTGAGCGTTCCGATGGCTGCACGGCCTGTCTTGGCCCGCTCGACGCTGAACGTATCTCCCTGGCGATCCACGGGCCGCAGGGAGCGCACGTCGACCGGCGATAGGCTCGTGTCCCAAGCGACGGCCATCACGGCCGCCAGGCCCTTGTATCCCGCCCGCCAGGCGCCCTTGCAGAGGCGCACGACCTCGCCATGCTCCCAAACGGCCTGTCGGGGCTTCGGCTCGACGTTGCGAACACCGAGCGACGGATCCGCGTCGCGCTGACAATATTTGAGCGCGGCGGCAACTCGCCAGAGTGCTCGCCAGATTTTGACGCACCGGTGGGCTTCACGAAGCGAGACGTTAGCCTCGACCATCCGGCGAAAGGTGCTGATCTGGGCCAGCGTGACCCGTGACGGGCGGCAGGGCCCGAAGGCCGGTCCGATCAACGCCCAACAGCGATTCCACTCTTCCCGCGTTCTTGGCGATTTGGCCGCCCATTCTTGAGTTCCGCGATACTCGGCGAAAGCGGCGGCGAGCGTGCCTTCCTCGATGCGGCTTGGGCGCTTTTCCTCTTCCTTCTGCTTTGCCCGCCAGTCGTCGTACGCGCCGCGCGCGATCGCCCAGGCGGCGGGTCCATCATCACCGCACGGCGTCGGCCTGGCGCCGGCAGCCCGCATGGCCGAGGTCGGCTGCCAATAGCCTTTGCCGTGTTTCACGATGTAATACGGGATGCTCACTTTGCCCATCCTGTCGCGCTCCGCAGGCGCACCTCGAAGTCGTCCGGCGAAGCCGCCGGCGGGGGCGCGTCCCCGCAAATCAGAACGATTTTGCCGTTGGCGTCAATTTCCACCCGCGACACGGAAAGCCCAGCCTTCATTGCACCTCGAGCTGCGCGCGAGATCTGCGACTGAGTGAAGGTCGGACCGCGGCGGCTCATAGCCCTGCGCCTCCCGTGGTCACGGGCCGGTCCTCGCGCTCGACCATCACGACATAGGCCGAATGATGAGGACCCGCGGCGAAGGGCCGCTCGCCTGGCCGCAGCTCAAGCCGCCCATCCTCCTGACAATGCCGGACGCGGCGGATATGCCAGACGCGCTGATGCGGCTGTTCGGTCAGATCAAGAGTGGCCAAGGTCTGTTTCATGCCCGAGCCCGCGCCGGCCGAAGCCCCACGCCATACCCAAGGCGCGCCGCATCGAGGCGAGCGGCGTCGAGCTCGGGCTGCGTATATCCGCTCGGGCCTGTTCGATCGGGCTCGAGAACGACCGCCACGGCCTCAGAATTTTCAAACTTGCTCATCGGGTGCTCGCCGATGGCCGGCGAGGGAAGGGGTCGCCGATCAGTGACATCGGTGAAATCAGTGATCCGCCACCCGCAGAAATGGAGGGTAATACAGCCCACTTCCGACATTTAATAAAGGCACCGAGGGCGCGTATGCGAGGGCTTGGCGCGTAAGCTGTTGATATTGCTGCATGTGGGGTAAGGGTGGCTGCGGTCGCCTCCATTTCTGCGGGTGGCGGATCACTGATTTCACCGATGTCACTGATTTGGAGGGTCTGGCGCGGCTTGTGTCCTCCTCCCGAGAGTTCAAAAATCATTGGTCTCTCTTTCGGCTGCATTGGACCGCGCCAACTCACGCGCCGACGAGACGCGGTCGCGCACTGATAGGTCGGCTCTGGCGTAGATTGCTTGACGACGGCCCGAGATAACCCACAAGCCGTCTTTAACGTCGTCGTTCCTGATCGGCACGTAGCCGCAGTCTTCCAGCCGATGCGGAACCATGCGCCGCACCTTGCGATCCCTCAGCCATAGCCCAAGCTCGCCGCCGGCTTCGTTGGCGATCCGATCGAGTGTGACAGCGGCGGGATTTCCCAGGCGATCGAGGACATCTGACAGCTCAGCGTCTTCGGGCGCGCGGTTTGCGTCGACGATCTCCCAAAAAGCGGGCGTCTTCGCTGGCGACGCTTTCGGGTTGAACCCCGAGAGATCGAGCGTCCGGAGATATTCGGCGACGTGGCGATCCCCGCCGTCCTCATAGAAGCCCCAAAGGCGCGTCCAGTAGCCGCCCGAGAAGTCTTCGATCGAGAGTTCTGACCACGCGACGTAGGTCCGACGATCGTCAGGAGGGAGATAAATCCCATCCGCCTTGTGGTTGGTCGTGATGACCACGCCGCAGCAATTCAAGACGCCGTATTCACGGAGGTTCTTTTCGTCGACGCGCAGCGTGTCAGGCGGCGCAGCGCAATAGACTTTCAGCGCCTCATAGAATTGATACCGGTCGACGTCGCCCAGGTCGCGCGCCTCGCTGATGCGCAGGATTACGCACTTAACAAACCCGTTGAAGCGCCCGAAAATGGTCTTCGGCGATGCCTCCTGAAAATTCCAGGGCCCGACCGCGCGCTTGACCGGCTCAAGGATCGTATCCTTGCCGATGCCGGGCTTTCCTCCGAGGACGATCGCGTGGTTGATCTTCTCGTGCGGGCGCTGCACCCGATGCGCGAAGAAGTTAATCAGATGATCGGCGTCGTTGGGATAAACGCACCGAACATGATTAATCCATGGGCCGGCCTTCGATGCATCGCCGCGGCCGATCGTCGGCTCTCGATATAGGTTGAAACAAGCCACGCCGTTACGCATCATCCACCCTCCGTCAGAGATAAGCCGGTCGCGGATCACCTTCGGCTGACCAGGAACCCACGTCATTTGCTCAACCGGGCGGTTTCGATCGAGCCAGGCCGAGGCGCTGAGAAATTTCGGCTTGCCCTCCTTGTCGACGCCATCCTCAATCGGAGGGATCCGCGAGTTGACGCTCGATCCCGCCCACAACTCGCCCGTCGGAACAAAAATGTAGGCGTGCCCCGGCATGAACGCCTGGAAGTCGCAGCGCTCGACGCCTTCCCCGATCGGCTCACCAGCAGGCCCTGCGAGCTCGCGCTCGGTCTCGCGCTCAAACTCCTCGAACGACTGCATCGGCGGAATTTCGGCGTCCATCATCGCCACTCAGAACGGAATGTCGTCATTGAGGGGGCTCGGCGATGCCCATGACGCCGCCGCAAGCGCGCTGCCGCCCGTGTGAGACGCCTCGGCGCGATCGAGACCCTTGGCCGCCTGTGGCTTTCGGCCCTTGCTATCCGGCTTCGCCTTCGGCGGCTTGCGCGCCGACAGCACGGCGTCGACCGCGATCCTCCAATTGATCCGGCTTTCCGCGCCTGCCGGGGCGTATATCTCGGCGCTGATTTCGCCTGCGACAGCGATCGGCTCGCCAGGGATCATTGCCTTCAGAACTTCGACCATGCTCTCGCCGAAGGCGATGCACTGCCACCAGCGGGTAGCGCCGTTGACGGTCTCGCGAATCGGGAAGGTCGCGAACGCATTTCCGGCCTTGCTGGCCTTCTCGGTCGCAGCCTTGAATAGGACGCCGGAAACGATAGCGCGGGCGCTCATTGACGCGACTCCGGGTTCACGGCATGGCTCGGTGAAAGGCCTTGAATTTTTCCGAGAGGGAGGTTAGCTTCGGAACAGTTCGACCGGCCAAGGTGAACAATTCCGGGAAGCCCGCGCGCCTCATCAGCCGCGGGCTTCCTCGCTTTGGGGTCGGCCATTCCTCACGCAACCTCGCCGAGGACGGCTGCGAAGTGTTTGTGCAGCGCCGACCGCGACGAGCACCATTTGCCTCCGATCTTTTGACCGGGAAGCGCTCGCGTTCGCAAAAGATTATACACAACGCGCGTAGGCAATCCGAGCTCTGCCGCAATCCCCTCGACTTCCCAAATAAGCTCGGAGGCCAAAGGCTTCGCAGCTTTGGCCGTCAAACCGGGGTCATTTCCATTTGCATTCATGTTCATTCTCCTAGCGTATAAGGGGTCGCTATCCCTTTTGATGTGAAAAATTCGAGCGTCGTCATTGGGTCAAATCTACCACGATCGCGTATTCTACGGTTTTCCCAAGCATCAGCGCAGGCGCGTTGTCGCCCCTCGCCAGATGTCGTATTTGCATATCCCTCTCCTGGATCGAGCGAAATTTCTGAATTACCAAGTACACATGATCGGAAGACCACGCTGGTTTTGTCAGCCATTCGTCCGCTTTATTGTCGAGGAAGCTGCAGACCACACGTAAGTCCCGAACGGTGACACCGCAGTCGGTCAGAGAATTAAGCACGCGGGCCTTACGGACCGCGGATTCGTCATAAAGCCTTGCGCGGCCTGTGCCTGGGTTTTTCTCTCCCGCTGGCGAAAGCAGACCTTCCCGAGTCCAATGGCGCACGCGATCGAACACCAGCTGCTCTGCGGCCGCCTCCACATTCAACTTGCCGGTAATGTCCGCCCACATAGCGTCAATCTGCGCCTGATTGGCGGATGAGGCCGAGGCAGGGCTGTGCCCGCTTGCGCCGCTTGCACCGCCTTCGCCCTGCTTGATGTCCCTCACATCGATCACCTTGCGGCGGGGGTGGCCGGCGGGAAAGGCGACTCGGGTTGCGATCTCTCTGGCTGTAAACATATTCATAACATAGGCGACGCTAACGCTTATTGCAAGGCCTTTCCAGAAAACGCCACAGCGCCGAGTTGCGCGGCTCAAACGGCTAATATTGCTTGCTAGCTGACATCCATAGACAGCGGCAACAAAGTAATACAACGCATAGCAACAAGTATCGTGAAGAAATGTCTTTGTAACATGTTGACTGTAGCGCAGCAACGGCGCATATTGTGGTTAGAGAATTTGATTCAGGATGGGATGATGAACGAGAAACACTTCACTTTGCTCACGGTGAGAATTCCACCGGACTTGCAGGGCGTCCTTGAAGAACTGTCGGTCGAGAAAGGCGAAGTCCGTTTCGACGGTCGTGCGCGCAATGATTCGCAAGGTCGCCGCCGACGTCCGGCGCAGCGGTCATGAGACCGTATTGCCCCTCGACGGCCTGGTCGCCGCCGGTTCGCCGGCCTGCGCGAGGGATTACAAGTGACCGCGGGGCTCGATCAGCTACTGGCGATCTTGTGGAATCGCTCCCCTTCGGTCGCTCAGCTCCGGGACGCCGCCGCGCAAGCGCGCGAGGCCGTGACCGAGCTCGACGCGGAAAGCGAAGCTGCCCCATCGCGTGAAGCCGCGACATTGGCCAGGATGATGTCGCCAGGGGGTCCGTCGACGGTCTACGTGCTCGAAGAGCTTCGTAAGCTCGATGATGAGAGCTCGCACCGCGCGCTGACGCGCAAGGTCGGCTAACACCGCAGCAGCGCGTCAAGGCATCCCGACGGCCCAGGCAGGCGTCGACGCCATGTGGGGCGAGATCGTGTCCCGCCACAACGCGTCGGTTCCCCCTACGCCAATCGAGGGGCGCTCATCACAGCGTCCCGCGGCGTCACGGGCGCAGGGTCAGGTCGATGTCGACGCCATGTGGGGCTCGATCGTGGCCGATGGCAATAAACAAGCCGGGCTCGCGACGCCGATCGCGGATCGAGCTCGCTAATTCGTACCTGGTCCCGCGGTGGCCTCCGCTTCAGCAGCCGCGGGCGAGAGGGCTGCGACGCCTTGCATGGCGGCGCGCGGCCTCCGGCGAGCTGGTCGGTTTTGTTTTCCTTCCTGACCGGCTCGCCACTTTTTTTGAATTGAGGTTCCGATGCGATCATCCATCCTCTTTACTCTCGGGTCCGATCCAGTTGTCGCCGGCGGCGCGGTCAACGCCCGGATCGAGGACGTTCGGCTCGCCGCCTGCCTGTTGGTGGCCGCGGCGGCGTCGGCGGAGTCAGAAATCGCGAGCTCGGGGGTTGCTGGTCTGGCGGCGACGCACTGGTCCGCGGATGCGCTGGCTGCCGCCGGGCCGTTAGGGAAGATCATCAAGGCGGGCATCGAGCTCGAGGCCGCAATCACGACAATGCGCGCCTCGATCGCCGCCGTCGAGGTGGTGCGTGCCAGCATGCCCGACGCGAAGACGCAAGCGACAATCGCGACCGTCTCCAAGACGATCGCCGCCGTGAGTCCCTGTGTTGAAGCCGTCGAGCGCGAAGCGTTCCCACGCGACCTTCCGCCGCCCGATGCTTTCCCGCCTTTCCCCCTCTGAAGGACAATCCCCATGAATAAGTCAATTAAACTCGAAAAGCCGATTGAACTGTTCGGGAAGAAAGTCCCGGAAATCGAACTTAAGGAGCCTTCGGGCGCCCTTTACGTCAAGCTTGGGGACCCGCGCTTGGTCGTCTTCAACCCGAGCGGCAGCGGCTATTGGATCGAGCAGAACGATACCATCAAGGCCTATCTCGAGGCGCTGATCGATCACCCTCTTGGGGGCGACGTCGTGGCGCTGCTCTCGCTACGCGACGTGATGGCGTTGAAAGAAGCTCTCTTTGATTTTTTTACCAGCGCCGCCGAGCGGCGTGCTGCGACCAAATAGACGCGCTGGTGTTCGGGTTCCGCTGCTTGTCGTTCGACAAGGCGCAGGAAATGACGGTTAGCGAGATCGAGGACGCATTCGTTCGCGCAGTCAATTGGAATAATCGCTGATGCCCACGCTCGAATCCAAACTTATCATCGGCGCCAAGGACGAAACCGGCGGCGCCTTCGCGTCGATCCAAAAACATATCGCTGCGATCGACAAGCAGATCGCCACTTTCGACAAGCTCATGGCCGCGACGCGCGGCGTCGCCGCGGCTAACGATCCGATGATCACGGCGATCGATCGCGGCGCGAAGTCGCTGGCAGAAGAGAAGGTCGCGCTGGAAGCGCTCTCGCGGGCGATGTCGTTAGGCGTCGGGAGCGCAGAAGAAATGGCGGCCGTGCAAGGGCGGCTGGCCCGCGAGACCACACAGGCCACACGCGCCATGTCGCGGCAGGGCGAGGAGGCGGTGCGCGCGTCCGGTAAGATGAAGCGCGCGCGGGAGGGAGGCGGTCTCGTTGGAATGGGCGGTGGCCTCATCGGGACGATAGTTGGCTTCGAGGCGGCCGAGTTCGGTGTGAAGGCTGTCGAGGGCGGCGCGACGCTTGATCAGGCATTGGCGAAACTCCGCACTACGGGCGTCGCCGACGCTGATGTCGCGCAGGCGAGGGCCGGCTATGCCGACTTTGCAAAGACGCATGGGGGCATGACTGAAGCCGAGTATCTGACCAAGTACGGCGAGGCGCGAACGATGAGCGCCGACCCGCTGAAGACGACGCGCGATATGGCGCTTGTCAGCACAGCTTTGAGGAATAGCGGCGTTGAGACCGGTCCCGACGAGGTAAGAAGTTTTATAAAGGCCGTGGACGAGCTAAGTCTTCCGCCAGCCGAGCAGGAGAAACTTCTCAACCGCATGGTGAAGGTCAAGCAACTGTATGGCGCGAATATCACTGGCGAGACGTGGCTGGCGGCTCAGCGAAGATCGTCGATGTCAGCCTACGGGTGGGACGAAAAATTCAGGGAGAACTATTTCCCGTTTATGCTGCAATCGCTCGGAGTGACGAGCGGCAACGACATGATGACTGCCTATAGCAATTATGTCGGCAAGCACATGCAGCATACCGAAATGATGAATCTAGCGAAATATGGATTCATCCGACCGGGAGATGAGGTCATAAATAAAGCAGGCACCATCAAGGGTCTTAAGCCGGGCGCTCAGGTCTGGGAAGAATCCGTGATGAAATCAAATCCCGCTCAATTTGCCTGGGATATGCATCAGAAATTCATGTCGCACAAGGGCGCGACGGAAGACCAATTCACTAGCTTTGTTGGAACGCTGCCGCGCGCGATGGGCGCGATGATCGAATTTTTCACCCACGGCCAGGGGCTCGCGGCCCGGGATCTTGCGCTTGGCAAAAATCCAATCGGCCTGGCCGCAGCCGGCAACGACTTCGCGGCGCAGAATCCGGTAGCCGCGCTTGCGTCGCTCCGCACCTCGATTGAGCAGTTCGGGGCCGCGCTCACCGCGGGTCCGGTACAGCAGGCCGGCGCGCAACTCGTTGCCTTAGCGCAGCACATTACGGAAGCGGCCGCGGCCGTCGAGAAGTTCGAGACACACCATCCTGGAATTACGAAGGCTGCAACGTACGGCGGCGGAGGGCGTGGGCGGCCTTGCTGCGCTCGGGCTGGTTGCGGCTGGCGCAAAGTGGGTTGGGGGGACGGCGCTGGGCGGGTTGGCCAGCTTGGCCCGCGGTGTCGGGCTCGGGGGGCTGCTCCGCGGCGGCGGCGGCGCGGCGGCCAGGCGGTGGCCGGCGCGGAGGTCGGCGGTGAGGCTGGGTCGCTGCTGGGGCCTGCAACCGTCGGCGGCGCGTGGCCGGCGGAGCGGCGGGCGCTCTCGGTGTGGAAAATCTCTGGCAAAATGGGACTCGGTTTTGGTGCGCATACGCCCTATGGGCCGCAACTTCCTGCCGACTGCTCCGATGCACTCGCCAGCACGCCCGGACGCCGACCGGCGTGATGCCCTACTTGCCCACGCATGGGCGCGATGTGCACAACCCGCAGAACGGGCCGCTGTCTTATTCCGACTAAGCCCGTAACCGTATCCGGGCAGGCGGAGGTCAATCACACGGTCCACCTAGACGTCAACGTAATGCTCGAGCCGGGGTTGATCGGCCCAGATCAACCAGATCGCCAATGGCGCCGTCGACTTCATCTATTCCGCTGATCGGCGGCGGCAGCGGAAGGATGGATTCCGATGCTGGTCCGACCGCCGGCGGTATCGGAAGCAGGTAAGCCGGCGTGGCCAACGACGCGGACAACGAGTGGCTGAGCATATGCGGATCTCGCCCGTGCGATTGGCCGTGACAAGGCCGGCGTGTCCCGTCGTGTGGCTCGCTTTGAAGCGCAAGGCCTCCTGAAGACCCGCGTCGGCAAATCGTGGCGTCAGAAGCTCGTCAACCGCGCCGAATTCGATCGCGTCGCGATCGAGACGGTCGACGCGATTCAGGAGGCGAACGGCCGCGCTGCTTCGCCGATCAACCGCATGGCGGCCGAAACGAACGGCAGGCGCCGCGCGGCGGCGAGTCCAGTCGCCGAGGCCGATATGGGCGACGCTTCTGTTGGTCCGCGCCTGGCCACCGAGCAGGCGCGCAAGACGATGCTCGCCGCGGACATCGCCCAGCTGCAGCTTGACGAGCTCAGGGGCTTGCTGGTGCGCGTGGCTGACATCTCCGCCGGTGCTGCCATGCAGGGCGAAACATTGGCGCGCCGGATCGATCAGATGCTTCCCGAATGGGCAGACGAGCTTGCGGCCGTGGTCGCCAAAGATGGCACGGCCGGGCTGCGGGCGGCTCTGAAAGGTAAGGCGCGCGAGCTTCGCGGCGCGCTTGCCGAAGCCTTTGCCGCGTTAGCCGCAACGCCCGCCCCTGAAGATGGGATGGTCGAGCTCGAGGCCGAAGCCGCGGCATGACCTATCACCTGCCGAACAACGGGTGGCGGGTTGCCTGCCGGGCCTTCGCCGAGGCGCTGCGGCCGCCAATTCAGATGCGCCCGTCACAATGGGCGCGTGAAAACCTCATCGTGCCTGACGGGCCGCGGAAGCTCGACAGATGGGATCCGACATTGACGCCCTATCATCATCGAGCCGCTCGACCTGACGTCCACCGATTCCCCCGTGAACGACATTTTGCGTAATGAAATCGGCGCAGACCGGGTTCACGACGATGTTGCTCGCGGCGATCGGCCACACGATCGCCCTCGATCGGGCCGATTGCATGATCGTGCAGCCGACCGATAGCGCCCTTTCCGATTTCAATCGAAAAAAGCTTCAGCCGACTATCGAGGAAACGCCGGCGACCCGCCGCGCCGTCGCCAGGCAGACCTCGCGATCGGCGAGCGGCTCAACAATTTACGAGAAGAGGTTCGGGCGCTATACGCTGACGTTGGCGCTCGCCTCGTCCTCGGCCGACTTGCGATCGAAGACGGTGCAGAAAGCGTTCCTGGACGAAGTGGATGAATATCCCGACGATCTTGACGGCCAAGGTCCGCCCCTCAGCATGATCGAAGCACGGCAAGAATCGTTCCTGCGCGACGGCACGTGGAAGCGGATCATGATCTCGACGCCGACCATCAAAGGGGCGTCGGCGATCGAGGCGGCGTTCGAGGCCTCGGACAAGCGGCGATGGCACGTTCGCTGCCCGCACTGCGCAGATGAGCTCGTATTCGCGTTCGACCCCCATTTTCACTTCGACCAGAAGTGGCCGCATCCAGGCTTATTATTCCTGCCCGTCTTGCGGAGGGGTGATCGAAGAGCGCGATCGTGGGCTCATGGTGCGCGCCGGCCGTTGGATCGCCACGGCGCCTGCGCCGGGCCGCAAGCCTGGCTATCACTTCGACGCGCTGTCGTCGCCATTCGTTCCTTGGGACAAGATCGCTGAACGATACGTCGACGCTGCCGGGGATCCGCAAAAGCTAAAGGCGTTTTACACGCTGACGCTCGGCCTGCCGTTCGAAATGAAAGGCGACGCGCCGAGCGTGGAAATTCTCATGTTGCGGCGCGAGGCTGGCCTTAAGCGCGGGCATATCCCGGCGCAGGGCGTGCTGCTCGTCGCGCAGTGCCGACATCCAAGGCGGCCGGCATTTGGTACGAGGTCCTGGCCGTCGCCCGTACGCGTGAGACTTGGGTGGTCGACGCCGGGCTTCCTATCGAGGATCGACCGAACATCCGGACGCGAGAGCGTTCCTCGCGCTGAGGGATCGCGTGCTCGACAAGCGATGGCCCGACGCCTTCGGCCGCACGCGGAAGGTCGACGCGATGGGCGTCGATTGCGGCTATCCGGGCGCACTTGCGTCTACTCTGGACACGGACCCATCAGCGGTTCAATCCTCTGGCAAAGGGAATGCGGGTCGTTTTGGCGCTTGAAGGGACAGCGACCGGATGGGACCGTCCGGCCATCGGTCAGCCCACCGACATCGACATCGATTTCGCCGGCAAGCGTGTACACGCCGGCGCCAAGGTGCGCACCGTCGGGGTCGTTCGGCCTTGAAGGCGGCATGTTCATGGACGACTTGGCGAAAGAGGGAATCAAAGTCCGGCAAGCTGTCCGATCCTGAAGGCTATTGCCACTTCCCAGATTGGATCGACGAGAGTCTATTTCAAACAGCTGACGGGCGAATACTCGACGACAAACGTATCGCGGGCGGACGAAGCGGGTATGGAAGCAACGCTACAAAGACAATCACTTGCTCGATTGTCGCGTCTACAACTGGCTTTGCTCTCGTACCTCGGGTTTGACAAAATGGAGTCGATGACGACTGGGCCGATCTCGAGGCGCTGCGCGGCGCACCGGGAGGCGAGGCGCTCGTGGCCATGGACACCGAGGGCGCGGCCGCGGCTGTCGTGGCTCAGGCTGAGATCGCCGTGGTCGAGCCGCAAGGCCGGAAGCTGACGTGGCGCGAAGCTATGGAGCGACGAAATGTCTCACGCTAACGAAGACGTGGAACTGGCGCGAGCCTGGCTGCAAGGAAAGAGCGCGCTGATGGACGACCTCGCGGATCTCGTTGAGAGCATGATGGGCAAGCAGCTTGACGCAGCGGCCCGGACGTTCATCTCGACGATCGGCAACGCCGCCAAGGCATCGGCCAAGCGCGAGGCTCGACCGACGCCGTCAGCTCGGCGCACGCCAGCGCCACCACCGGCAGAGCCACTGCCCGCGGCGCCTGTCGACTTCAGCGAAATTCTCAGACGGCGGCGGGAGCGCGAGCATGCGAGGCGGCTCGACGAGCTAGGCCGCCGCAATCAGGAAGCCTTTATGGAACAACATGCGTTCATGGCCGGCAACCAGATGCGGAATGGTGCGGACTGGCGCGAGTGGTGAGGGAAGGCGCGACCCGGATGCCACGCCTGGCGTCTAGAGCGAGCTGCAGCTAATTTGAATCGCCTTGGGATTCCCGAATCGGGGGTGTTCTGATTCAACCTGCTGGCTGGGCGGAGGCCAGCAGGGATGGCTTCAGCATATTCGCAGGATTTGCGCGATCGGGTGATCGACGCGGTTATTCGGGGAGGGATGAGCCGGCGAGCGGCCGCGGCGCGGTTTGGGGTGAGCGAATTGTCGGCAATCAAATGGGTGCAGCGCTTCGAGCGGAGCGGTTCGCGCGCGGCGAGCAGAATGGGCGGATACCTCCGTCCGAAACTCGAGCCGCATCGAGAATTTCTCGAAGCGCTGAGAGGCGATAAATCCGACATCACGCTTAAGGCGCTTTGCCACCGGTTGCTGGTCGAGCGCGGGGTCAAAGCCGACACCTCGATGATGAGTTGCTTCTTCCGCCGCCTCGGCGTCACGCACAAAAAAAGACGCTCATCGCGCGCGAGCGGGATCGTGCGGACATAACGCGCCACAGAGCGCGTTGGCGAAGCCGCCAGAAGCGCGTCGATGTTTCGCGGCTCGTGTTCATCGACGAGACCTGGACCAAGACCAACATGACACGGCTCTACGGCTGGGCTCCGCGCGGCGAGCGCCTCGTCGACAAGGTCCCGCAGGGCAAATGGAAGACCGCGACCTTCCTCGCCGCGTTGCGCAACGACCGCATCGAGGCGCCCTGCGTGTTCGACGGTCCGATCAACGGCGAGCGCTTTCGCGCCTATGTCGAGCAGTTTCTGATCCCAACCCTCAAGCCCAACGACATCGTCATCCTCGACAATCTTGGCTCCCATAAAGGAAAAGCCGTGCGGAAAGCCGTTAAGGCTGCCGGCGCTCGCCTCCTGTTTCTTCCCAAATACTCGCCCGACCTCAATCCGATCGAACAGGTCTTCGCCAAGATCAAAGGCTTCGTTCGAAAGGCTGCCCCCCGAACGCTCGACGCCATTTCTCACGCCATCGCCCAAGTCCTCGCGGCGATTAAGCCAGCCGAATGCAAAAACTATCTCGCCGGCGCCGGCTATGCGTCAGCCTAGATGCAGAACGCTCTAGTTGGCCCCAGTCACCTTCGATAGCTTAATGTCGGAAAGGATGGCCGTTGTCTTGGCCGCAGCGGCGCTAAGAATTGCTGCGCTGTCCGGATACGCTTGCTTCGATTTTTCGATCGAAGTTATACATGAATCTGCCAGTAAATTGACGAATTCTTGTGGCTGACCTAGTCCGATTTTTTCGTACAACTCAGCCATAATTATGACCATCGTCATAACGATAGTTCTCAGGGCAACGTGTTCAGAGAGCTCAGCCTTCGGGTTCTCGGCATCTTTATTTATTATGCCGAACATCTCGTTGTTGTTCATAACTCGTTTCCACTTGTGTTTTGGCCGCCGTAGTAGTCATTTTCCTCTCATCCGCAGCCGCACGCCCGGCGGCCTCAAGGGCGGAGCAGCCAAAAGGCGGCTGCGATCGCGATCGCGATGACGGCGAGGCCGAACAGCCTATGCCCGGCCTGCGGCGGCGCCGATGGGGGAATCGTTTCCGTCCAATACATGCCTTTGACCCCGGGGACGTCGACAGTCACACGCGTGCCGCGTCTGCCGCCAAAAGTTATCCAGCCGGCACCGCGATGGCCGATCGAAACGGACGCGCCGCTCTTGCTGAGGTTCACCCTCAACCCGGGGATGATCGATAAGCGGCGGGTGAACCTAAAGCCCAACGGTAGCCTTCCTCAGCCGCACGCCAGGCCCGTCGGATTCAAAAATTGCGCATCGCCGCCACGACTACGACCGCCAAGGATAACAGCGCTGCTACGCTGGCCAGGATGAAGGTCGTCCGCCATTCGCGGTCAATCTTCGGATCGCGGAGCGGCTTCTTCACGGGCCTCTCACTCGTCAGTTAGGCCGCCCCCAGCACAGCAGCGAAATGCGAATTTGTCTATGGCCTAGTTTTTCTTCCTCAGCCTCACCCCAGGGCGATCGCCGTTCGTGAACTCGATGCCGGCGGCTTCGAGCGCCGCGCGGATCGCTTCAATGGTTCGAGGCTGCGCCGAAAGCGCACCAGGAGTGGTCTCAAGCCGCTTGATCGAAGGAAGAGATACCTTCGATGTCTCGGCCAGGTTGCGCTGTTCCCAACGAATGAGCGCGCGCGCCGCGCGAACCTGTTCGCTCGTGATGACAAAGTCCGTCTTCATGGCGAATATGATACCTCAGGTATTGACAATACGCAAGGCATTGATTAATACCTCAGGTATCGCACTGTGCGATTGAAGGAGGATTATCCAAATGACCGCCACCGTGCGGGCAAACGCCCGAGCTTTGCCTGAAACAACCACCCGCCGCGGCGCCTTGGGCGCCATCATCGCGGCTGGCGCACTGGCCTCGCTGCCATCAGCGGCTGCAGCAAGCGTTGCGACAGGCCTGGAAGCGGAGCCGGAGCTCCAAGCTCTCATTGCCGCCTGGCATGAGACGCACCGCCGGCTTCTGGAAACTTATGAGGCCAGTTGTGCGGCCGAAGATCGCGCCCGCTGCCCGGTTCCCCAAGCGCTCATTGCGACCGAAAGCGACGGCTGCCAAGACTTGTGGCCCAATGGCACCGACGGCCGCCGAGTGTTGTGGCCTAAGTTCGTCGCCGGCCGCCCGTATGGAGATAAAGACGTGGCCCAATTGGCCCTGAATTGCCGCGTGGGCTTTTTCCGTAGCGAATGTGATCGGGTCGACGAAATCATTGGCTCTTGGGACGGCTGGCAGGCAGAACAAAAGGCCGCCAAAGAGCGCGAATGCGTCGCCGAAGCGAGAGCTGTTTGGGAACAGGCCGTCGAAGATTATCACGCGATGGGTGCTCGCGTCGCAAAGCTACGAGCAACGACAATGGCTGGCGTCATCGCCAAGCTTCTCGCTGCTGCGCCTCACGTCACGGACGACGAGTTAGAGGATGATGCTCACTTCGCTGTTATTGCGGGCGCGGCAGTCGATGCCCAGGCTCTGGCGCTGAAGACCGAGGAGGCGCGCGCATGAACGCCGAAAACGACGCGGTCGTGTCTCGCCGCCGCGGTCAGGAGGCCCTTAAGGAGCTGTTGCTAGCAGAGCGCCACGAATTGGCGAGCGCGCTCTTGACCCCCAGATGCCGGGAAGAAATCGTCGCGTGTGACCGGCTCTTAGGGCGCCTCGCGCGTCTCATGGAAAGCCTGCACTAGCGCTTTCAGACGTAGGATCGTCGATCGCAAGCGACAGGGGGCGGCTTTCGGGCCGCCCTTTTTTGTTTGGCTCAAGATGTACGCGATTTAACCTATGTCCGCCGATTCCTCCCTCGTGTTCCGGTGGTCGGAGCGGAGGTGCGCTGGTGCGAATTCGAGGCGGCGGGGGTCGTGCCCGAGGTATGCGCGCGGTTTAGCGAAGTCAGCGGACGGCAGCCGATCGGCAAGCTCAATTAGCGGCGCTGCGAAGTTCAACCGCAGTTGCGTCGTTCTTCGGAGATGCCCGACGCATTTGCCGCATGGAGTGGGAGCCCAGTTAGTCACCTCCATCTCTCAGATGCGCATCTTCAGTTCACGATTTGTTGAAAAGTATTTTTTGCAAGAGAACTGTGGCGCCGATGGCACACCTCGCCACAATCGTGTTCTGTCCACGGTGTATTTAAGAACAAAGTGTGGCCTCTCGCGGCGGAGATATTAATCTCACGAGTATTGCCGAACTTCGATAGAGTTCGCACGGTGCTCCTATTTTCTGTTGTGCAACTCTACTGAGTTCGCGTGCCGCACGCGCTCAGCCTTCAATAGAAACAGTTGAGGATGGGCACCTATCTTGATGACGGTGTCGATATGGAAGAGTTTACGGCAGATGAGGTTGGAGGCGTCCGCCACGCTTGGTACATTGGTGGGCGCAGACATGGCTGGCCGACTGAAATCGAGATACGAGGGAAGGTCGAGGCGCGCGTGCCTGCAAGCATGGTGCTTGCGAGGGTAGTTGCGGCCGTCATGCCCACTTCCGGGCGTGCAGTGATGCTGGCTATTACGTTGCTTGCCTTTGGCAACTCAGCGCATGCCACCTGCGATGCCGACGGGTCCATCACTGGTGCGAATGGCCCCATAGTCCTTGGGACCGCCGGCTGCGCCACCGCACCTGGGGTGACCAGCGGGACCGTCGGGGGCGGAGCGACGGTCACGTCGGGCGGTACCGGCGTCGCTTCCGTCGCAAGCCCCGCTTGGGCAGTAACCAATCAGGGAACCATTACGGCGGATGGCAACGGAGTCACCGGAGACGCGTCATTTGCCCTTACAAACTCCGGAATGATCACTGCAGGTGACAGTGGCGCCTTGATCGGCGGCGGCTCGACCGTCATCAACTCAATCGGCGCTACAATCACTGGCGACTTCACGGGCCTCTCGATCAGCGCCAACGGAGGTTCCACTACCGGCGGGCCCTCCACGGTCGATAATGCCGGAACCATCACCAGCGCCGGCGGCTTCAATGACGCCATCATTCTGGGCCTGGGCGGCACCGTAACCAACCGTATCACCGGCACGATCAGCGCAACCGGGGTTGGTGTGGCGGGCGACACCAATCCCACGATCGTGAATAACTTCGGCCAGATTCTCGACGCGTCGACGGGCATTGGTCTGTCCGCGGGCGGAACTGTGACCAACAATTTGGGCGCGGTCATCTCCAGTTCGTCGAGAGGCGTCGATATTTCAGGCGGAGTCGGCGCCGTCTTCAATTCGGGAAGCATTCTCGCGAGCGAAGGACGCGCCGTTCAGTTGCAAGCGGGCGGCTCTGTCACCAACACCAGCACTGGAACGATCACCTCTCAGGACGGCGGCACGCGCGCCATCTACATCTTCGGCGGTCCTGCCACCATCATCAACGCAGGCTCCGTTAACGGCGGCGTCACCGCCGCCGTCGAGGTTGAAAGCACTCAATCCTCGATAACCAACTCAGGCACGATTAACTCGCCATCGGGCGTCGGCATTCAGCTCGACGCGACGAGCGCAAGCAACACCTTGACCACGATCGTCAATGATTCCGGCGGCGCCATCCAGGGGGCGGTTGACGCGCTTGTGGCCAACGGCAACGCTTCTGTCGATTTCACCAATAGAGGCGCCGTCATTGGCGATATGGTTTTCGGCGCAGGCGACGTCGCGCTGCATTTCTATACCGGTTCGTCGCTGATCGGGAACCTGACGGCCGGAACCGGCATAGACACGATCAGCTTGAACGGGTCGGGAAACGGCGCGTTTTCCAGCCCGATCGCGAATTTCCAGACGATCACCAAGCTGGATGATGGAACATGGACCCTGAGCGGCGTCGTGAGCGGCACTACCGTCCTTAACGTTGCGCAGGGCACGCTGATCCTTTCGGCGGCGAACACCTACACGGGCGGGACGACGATCAGCGGTGGCACGCTGGTGGTTGGCGATTTCGCGCATCCGACGGCGGCGTTGTCGGGGGGCGGACCGATCGCCGTGGCAGCGGGCGGTACGCTCGGCGGCTACGGCAGCGTCACCGGGTCTGTTACCAACGCCGGCATCATCGCAGCCGGCAACGCCACGCCGGGGTTCGCGGGCTCGCCGATCGGGACATTCACCGTGATCGGCAATCTGCTCAATCAAGGCGCCATTCAGCTCGCTTCCGGAGAGAGCGTCGGCAACGTGCTCGAGGTTCGCGGCGGCTATATCGGCGCCAACGGAACGATGGCCATCAATACATTCCTGGGCGGCGACGGCTCGCCTTCCGATCGATTGGTCATAAATGGCGACCCCGCCGCCACCGGCAATACATCGGTGCACGTCACCAATATCGGCGGCCCAGGAGCGGAAACGACCAATGGCATTCAGGTGGTGAGTGCGATCAACGGGGCGACCACGGCCCCCGGAGCCTTCAATCTCGCGAATGGCGAACTGCGCGCAGGCGCGTTCGACTATGATTTGTTCCGCGGCGGCGTCAACGGAGGCAGCGCCAACGACTGGTTCCTGCGCTCGAGCTTCGTCGTGCCGCCGATCCCGCCGGAGCCCCCGATTCCTCCGATCCCTCCCTTCCCACCCAACCCGCCGCCGGATCCGCTGCCGCCCGGCATCTATCCGATCATTGGTCCGGAGCTCGCCACCTACGGAGTGGTGCAGCCACTGGCGCGGCAGTTGGGACTCTCGATCCTGGGCACGCTCGACGATCGGGTCGGCGACACCTACGAGCCGGACGGTTGCGCCGTTGCGCCTGCGCCCGAGGCCTCGTCGGTCGATCTGCCGACCAAGAAGCCGGCGGCGGTGCCGACCAAGAAGCCCGGGCCTGCGCCGTGCCCGCTGTTCTCGCCCTCGGTCTGGGGCCGCTTCTTCGGACAGACGGTCGACAACCACTATCAAGCCTTCGCCGATCCGCGCGCCAGCGGCAATCTGGGAGGCTTCCAGGGCGGGATCGATCTTCTGCGCGGTTCGCTGATCGCGGGCCAGTACGAGCGTGCTGGCCTCTATGGCGCCTACGGCGACGTGAACGCCGACGTGAACGGCCTGGTCACCAATCCGGCGGCGACGGCCTATGTCCTCGCCCGCACCGGATCGATGAACCTCGACGCCTGGTCGGCGGGCGGCTACTGGACGCATACCGGGCCCGGCGGCTGGTATCTCGACGCCGTGCTGCAAGGGACTTGGTATTACGGCTCAGCCAGCACCCAGTTCGCCAAGCTTAACACCGACGGCACCGGCTTTATTGGGTCGTTGGAAGGCGGCTATCCATACGCTTGGCCGCAACTCGGGCCGGGGTTCGTGATCGAGCCGCAGGGGCAGATCCTGTGGCAGAAGGTGTCCTTCCGGCACGACTATGACGGGCTTGGTGATGTCGCGCTTGGCGACACGACGGGGCCGAGCGGGCGCATCGGGCTCAGGACCAAATGGACGATTGCGACTGCGGGCGGTCAGGTGTGGCAGCCGTATCTCAGGGCCAATCTCTGGCGGGATTGGGGAGGGCAGGCCGACGCCGTCTATTCGGGGACGGACGTCGTGCCGGTGGCGACTCAGGCCACCATGCTGGAGCTTGGCGGCGGCTTGACAGGACGGATCAACGCCAACGTCTCTATCTTCGCCAATGTCGACTATGAGTTCGCGGTCGGCGCAGGCGACGACAAGCGAAACGGCGTTCGAGGCGGGTTCGGCGCAAAATATACGTGGTGAGTTGTGCTCCCGTAGGATGCTTGCATCCAGCCTTGCCGTGCCTGGCCTCCTCTAACGGGGCATCTCCAGGACCAGCACAGAAGGCCGCCAGCGGCTTTCCATTCCCAAAGGCCACCTGGGGACCATCGGAGGCCCGCTGCCCGTCCTGAGCCCTCCCTGCGAAGCCTATGGGTCCTTCTCCCATACGCCGCCCTCCGTGCGCAGCCGGGGCAGTCCGAATAAACGCTAGTGGGACCCTCGTTGACTGGGGTCAACGGGTTCGGCGCAATAGCCCATCAACGGGGTCAACGCCATTCCGCGTCCGCTTCCGTTCCCCCGCAGGGACACGTGAGGGCAAGCCAAGCAGGAGTTCAGGGATTGGGACGCGGAGATAGCCTCCCGTATCGAGCGGATGCGGGCAGAGGCCAGAGGGGAAGGGCTGCCGTCACTCAGCCCACGAAAGAACGATGGCGGATACGCCTTTCGCGCGCTTGTCCCTCGCCTAGAACCGGCTTCCAATTGAAGCGGCCGTAGGGCGAGTTGCGTACCCACACCGCAAGAAAGGAGGATCACGGCCCGATGGAAGGAAGAATTCCGAACCCGAGGGCAGACAGAGTGTCTCCCGTGTGCCCAAGGGGCAGACGCCCTTTCCCCATCCCCAAGCTAGCGGCTCAGACGGTCCGCACGTCTGGGCCGCTTCTCGACACACGCTCCAGCAAAAAATGGGCATCGCGGCCTGAACCTGGGAGCTTTGGACATGCCGGTCGAACGCAAATGGCGGCACGCCTTGTGTCGCACACCGCAAACCGAAAGCGCACGCGTCATGCACCGCTATTCGGCTGAGGCGGTGCAACTCGAGATCGATAAGGACAAGCGCATTGGCAAGGCTGAGGCGCGTCCTCACCCGGGAAATCCTAGTTGGATAGAATCTGACGCTCAGGACCCGCGCTTTCCGCGCGAGCCATGGAATTCTCTGGAAACCGGGCAGACTCTTCCGTCTGATTTTCACGACTAGAAGGACCACGCCCGGCTGGGACCGTTCATTGACTTCACGATCCCCTTTCCGACACCCTCGCCTGTAACTGGCGGGGGTATTTTTTCCCTCCCACGCGGTTGCCTACCGCTACAGAAGCCCCTACAGTTGCCACCTAGCGCGAGCCAAAAAAGCCCAGCAAATCCGGCCCATTCAGGTGCCCTAGACGGAACCCCGCCGTCCGCACCACCATGATTGCAATGGCTTAGCCAAATCGCGCGATCCCTCGCCTCTAGGCTTGTTACGCGGCTTTTTACCAGTCGGCCAACGCGTTCACCGGTTGAACGTGTTCAGCCAAGACGGCGGTGAACGGCGGACGGGCCGGCGCAACGGCCATCAACGGGGTCAACCCATGCACATTGGCATAGGTTTGGGTCTCGCAATCAGTTCCAAATCCGCCAACAGCCCAATTGAAATTGCTAACGATTTTTTGATTGCTATTTTTGGAGCGCCTTTGATATCTTTGGCGTTCATGCGGCCTGTCACGCCGGAGGTCGCGGGTTTAAGTCCCGTCTCTCTCGCCATCTTCGCACCGGTTTGTATCAATTGCTTAGTTCGCAGGGCGCACGCGCCTTCGCCGCGGTCGCAACCGTCTGCCCCTAAGCTGTCGGACCTAACCGCTTAGGCGGTGGTAACGCCTGACGGCGATCTGCGCCGCGTTGTCCTGTCATGCCGGCGAATTGAAGCCTTTCGTCTTGCATGCTGCGCTGCGCTGCGATACGCGTTAAGCACGGGGACATCCGCTGCGCGAGGCGTGGCGTGCAACCGATAATCCGAAGAGCGAGGCCATGCCGAGCCTTATTTCCGATTACATTCCGCTGCTCGTATTCGTAATTATCGCCGCGCTCATCAGCGGAGCCCTGTTGATCGCTCCTTTTCTCGTCGCCTACCGAGCCCCCGATAGCGAGAAGCTTTCGCCCTACGAGTGCGGTTTTCCTCCGTTTGATGATGCTCGCATGCGCTTTGACGCGCGCTTCTACCTCGTCTCGCTCCTTTTCATTATCTTCGATCTTGAGGTCGCGTTCTTGTTTCCCTGGGCGATCGTCTTCCACGACATTGGCGCGTTGGGATTCTGGTCGATGATGATCTTCCTTGCGGTGCTAACCATCGGGTTCGTATACGAGTGGAACAAAGGAGCGCTGGAATGGGACTAAGCGCCAGCCCGACGGTCGCGCTGGGCGCGACTGTTGATTCGTTGACCAGCATGCCGCTCCGGCCCGAGGATCGGTACTACGGCTCGATAAGCGACGAACTCGCGGACAAGGGCTTTCTCGTCACTACAACCGACGATCTCATCCAATGGGCGCGCACGGGCTCGCTGATGTGGATGAGCTTTGGTTTGGCGTGTTGCGCGGTCGAGATGATGCAAGTCTCGATGCCGCGTTATGACGTCGAGCGCTTCGGCGCCGCCCCGCGCGCAAGCCCTCGCCAGTCGGATGTCATGATTGTTGCGGGGACACTGACCAACAAGATGGCGCCGGCGCTGCGCAAGGTCTACGACCAGATGCCGGAGCCGCGTTACGTCATATCGATGGGCTCCTGCGCCAACGGCGGCGGCTATTATCACTATTCCTATGCGGTGGTGCGCGGCTGCGACCGTGTCGTCCCGGTCGATATCTACGTCCCGGGCTGTCCGCCGACCGCCGAGGCGCTCCTCTATGGTGTGCTGATGCTGCAAAAGAAAATCCGCCGCACCGGGACGATCGAACGTTGAGGGCGCGCGGGAGCGAAGCGAAAGGCGAGATTTAGGCGAATGGACGACCAGCTGCAGACTGTCGCGATGAAGCTTGCCGCCGGCGCGCCCGGCGCGGTGGTGGAATTGACTTTCGCGTTTGGCGAGCTCACGCTGACCGTCGATCCCGCGCGCATACTAGAGACGCTCCAATTCCTTCGCGACGATTCTGCCGCTCAATTCGTTTCGATCATCGATATTTCGGGGGTCGATCATCCGCAGCACGAGAAGCGCTTCGACGTCGTCTATCATCTGCTGTCGCCGAAGCTGAACCGCCGGGTCCGGGTCAAGGTTGCGACCGACGAGGACACGCCGATCATGAGCGCGACTCCCGTCTATCCTGGCGCTGACTGGTACGAGCGCGAGGTTTACGACCTTTTCGGCGTGGTGTTTGACGGTCATCCGGATTTGCGGCGCATCCTGACTGACTACGGCTTCGATGGTCACCCACTGCGCAAGGACTTTCCGATGACCGGTTTCGTTGAGGTGCGCTATGACGATGCGGAGAAGCGCGTGCGCTACGAGCCAGTGCGGCTCAATCAGGAATTCCGTCAGTTCGATTTCCTGAGCCCGTGGGAAGGCCCGCCGCTGCCGGGGGATGAGAAGGCGAAAGATGAGGGTCGACAGTAGGCCGCCGGCAACCGGGTCGGGATCATGAACGAGCAGAACCTACGTAACTTCTCGATCAACTTCGGGCCGCAGCATCCGGCTGCGCATGGCGTGCTGCGCCTGGTGCTCGAGCTTGACGGTGAGGTGGTCGAGCGGGTCGACCCGCATATCGGCCTCCTGCATCGCGGCACTGAAAAGCTCATGGAGGCGCGCACCTACCTGCAGAACGTGCCCTATCTCGATCGCCTTGACTATGTCGCTCCGATGAATCAGGAGCACGCGTATGCGCTCGCGGTCGAGCGGCTGCTCGGCATCACGATTCCGCGACGGGCCCAGCTTATCCGCGTCCTTTATTGCGAGATCGGCCGCCTCCTTTCGCATCTCTTGCAGATCACCACCCAGGCGATGGACGTCGGCGCGCTGACGCCGATTCTCTGGGGTTTCGAGGAGCGCGAGAAGCTGATGGTCTTCTACGAACGCGCCAGCGGGTCGCGCATGCACGCGGCCTACTTCCGCCCCGGTGGCGTCCACCAGGATCTGCCGCGCAAACTCGTCGACGACATTGAGGCCTTCTGTGATCCCTTCCTCAAGGTCTGCGACGATATGGAGGTTCTGCTTACGGGCAACCGCATCTTCAAGCAGCGCAATGTCGACATCGGCGTGGTCAAGCTGGCGGACGCCTGGGCGTGGGGTTTCTCCGGCGTCATGGTGCGTGGCTCGGGCGCGCCATGGGACCTGCGCAAGGCGCAGCCCTACGAATGCTACGAGGAGATGGATTTCGATATTCCCGTCGGCAAGAACGGCGACTGCTACGATCGCTATGTGATCCGCATGGAAGAGATGCGCCAGTCGGTAAAGATCATGCGACAGTGCTGCCAGAAACTGAACTCGGCCGGCGGCGAAGGGCCGGTCGTGACGGACGACGGCAAAGTCGCGCCGCCCCGGCGCGCCGAAATGAAGCGGTCCATGGAGGCGCTGATCCACCATTTCAAGCTCTACACAGAGGGCTATAAGGTGCCGGCTGGTGAGGTTTACGCCGCAGTCGAAGCGCCCAAGGGCGAGTTCGGCGTTTATCTGGTGTCCGATGGCTCTAACAAGCCTTACCGCGTCAAACTTCGCGCGCCCGGCTTTGCGCATCTTCAGGCGATGGATTTTCTGTGCCGCAAGCACATGCTGGCAGACATCAGCGCGATCCTCGGCTCGCTCGACATTGTGTTCGGCGAGGTCGACCGGTGATCGCGGTCGCCGGGAGTTCTTCTGCATGACGCTACAATCGAGGAACGTTTGACCGATGTCCGTTCGCCGCCTTGCTGACGAGCAACCGACAAACTTCGAGTTCACGCCCGAGAATAAGGCGTGGGCGGAGCAGGAGATAGCGAAATATCCTCCCGGCCGGCAGGCCTCGGCGGTACTCGCGCTATTGTGGCGCGCGCAGAAGCAAAATGGATACTGGCTTCCCCGAGTTGCGATCGAAAAAGTCGCCGTGATGCTCGATATGCCGAATATCCGAGTGCTCGAGGTCGCGACTTTCTATACGATGTTCAATCTGGAGCCGGTCGGGCGCCATTACGTGCAGGTCTGCGGCACGACGCCGTGCATGTTGTCTGGTTCTGACGACATCAAGGTGGTCTGCCGCAAGCGCATCGGCGAACAGGGGCATGTCAGTCCGGACGGCGTATTTTCATGGATCGAGGTCGAATGCCTCGGCGCCTGTTGCAACGCGCCGATGGTCCAGATCAATGACGACTATTACGAGGACCTGACGCCGGAAAGCTTCCGCAACCTGCTTGACGATCTTGCGACCGGTCGGCCAGTCAAGTCGGGCTCGCAAATCGGACGTGTCTCGTCCGAGCCGGTTGGAGGTTTAACGTCACTGATGACGTTGTACGGAGGTGAGGGCCGAGCCCGGCTGAGCCCGCCCGCGCCTGCAAATGATCAACCGCCGACCGGAAAGATCGGGAACTGAGCGATGCTGGAAGACAAGGATCGCATCTTCACCAATCTTTATGGACTTGGCGATCGCGGCCTCAAAGGAGCGCGGGCGCGCGGCAATTGGGATGGGACCAAGGCGCTCATCGACAAGGGGCGCGACTGGATCATCGCTGAAATGAAGGCCTCGGGCTTGCGCGGCCGCGGGGGAGCGGGGTTCCCTACCGGTCTCAAATGGTCGTTCATGCCCAAGACCATCGATCCCAAGCGCCCACACTACCTCGTTATCAACGCCGACGAATCGGAGCCCGGGACGTGCAAGGATCGCGAGATCATGCGGAACGACCCACATACGCTGATCGAAGGCGCATTGCTCGCCTCATTCGCCATGGGCGCGCACGCGGCCTACATTTACGTGCGCGGCGAATTCATCAAAGAGCGGACAAATCTCGAGGCTGCAGTCGAGGAGGCCTACGGGGCCAGTCTCATCGGCAAGGACAATATTCACGGCTGGCCTTTCGATCTTTATGTCCATCACGGGGCTGGGGCCTATATTTGCGGTGAAGAAACGGCGATGCTCGAATCGCTCGAGGGTAAAAAGGGCATGCCGCGCATGAAGCCGCCCTTTCCTGCCGGCATGGGGCTCTACGGTTCTCCCACTACCGTCAACAACGTTGAGTCGATCGCCGTTGCGCCGACGATTTTGCGTCGTGGCGCATCCTGGTTCACGAGTTTCGGCGCCCCCAACAATTTCGGCACCAAGGTCTTCAGCATCTCAGGTCACGTCAACAAGCCGTGCAACGTCGAAGAGGCGATGTCGATCCCGTTCCGCGAGCTGATCGAAAAGCATTGCGGCGGCGTGCGCGGCGGCTGGGACAATTTGCTCGCAGTCATTCCCGGAGGGGCGTCGGTGCGGCTCGTCCCTGCTGCTCAGATCATCGACTGTCCGATGGACTTCGACTCGCTCGCGAAGCTCAAGTCCGGTCTCGGCACTGCTGCGGCGATCGTGATGGACAAGTCGACCGACATCATCCGCGCCATCGCGCGTTTGTCATATTTTTATAAGCACGAAAGCTGCGGCCAGTGCACGCCGTGCCGCGAAGGCGCTGGATGGATGTGGCGTGTGATGGAGCGTATGGTTCAGGGTCGCGCGCAAAAACGCGAGATCGATATGCTGCTTGACGTTACTAAGCAGGTCGAAGGGCACACGATTTGCGCGCTCGGCGACGCAGCCGCATGGCCAATTCAGGGACTAATCGCCCATTTCCGACCCGAGATCGAGCGGCGCATCGACCAATATGCCGCCAATCCCCACAGCGAGCCGGTGCTCGCGGCGGCGGAGTAGGGCATGACGCGTCACATCGCCCAGCTCAACATCGGCCGGTTCCGCTATCCGACGGATGATCCGCGCATGGCGGCGTTCATGACGAACCTCGATCGCATCAACGCTCTCGCCGAGCGCAGCGAGGGGTTCGTGTGGCGGCTCAAGGACGACAGCAACAATGCGACTGCCATCCGTCCTGCGAGCGACCCGACCATGGCGGTCAACCTGTCGGTGTGGGAGAGTGTAGAAGCGCTTGAGCGCTTTGTGTGGATGACAGTCCACAAGCAGTTCTACAACCGCAAGGGAGATTGGTTCGAAAAGCCTGGGACGCCGCATTTCGTCATGTGGCCGATACCATCCGGGCATATTCCAAACTTGGAAGAGGCGACGGGGCGGCTTGCGCACTTAACTGTGCAGGGCGATAGCGATTTCGCCTTCGGCTGGAGCCACCTGCCGCATATCAAGCTGTGGATGAGCCAGAAATGCGGCTAACGGTTGGACCGACACGATGAAGATCGAGAACGAAAACCATCGGATGGAAGTTCACAAGGCCGACCTTTCGGGGTCGAAATTCGACGACGTCAATCTATCCGGGTCGGACTTTCGCAACATCAATATGTCAGGTTGTTCATTCGACGACCTCAATATGTCCGGCTGGCGCGTTCATAACGCGAATCTGTCCGGACTGCAGGTCGAGAAGGCGAACCTCGCTGGCGCATCGTTCGTTGACGCGCGCCTAGAGGGGGCGACTATAGAAGGCGTTTCTGTCACTGACCTGCTCGCGTATTGGCGCGCAGGCCATGGGGCGAACAACGCATGAGCAAGATCGTCATTGACGGCAAGGAAATCGACGTTCCCGCCGAATACACGCTTCTCCAGGCTTGCGAGGCGGCGGGGGCCGAAATTCCACGCTTCTGCTTCCACGAGCGGCTGTCGATCGCTGGAAACTGCCGGATGTGCCTCGTCGAAGTGAAGGGCGGACCGCCCAAGCCGACGGCCTCCTGCGCCATGGCTGTCAAAGACTTGCGCCCCGGCCCGAACGGCGAACCGCCGGTCGTGCTGACCAACTCGCCGATGGCCCGCAAGGCGCGCAAGGGCACAATGGAGTTTCTGCTGATCAACCATCCACTCGACTGCCCGATCTGCGACCAGGGCGGCGAATGCGATCTGCAAGATCAGGCGATGGCCTATGGCGCCAACTCCTCTCGCTTCGCCGAGAACAAGCGCGCCGTTGAAGACAAATATATCGGGGCGCTGGTCAAGACCTCGATGAACCGATGCATACAATGCACGCGGTGCGTGCGCTTTGTCACAGAAGTGGCCGGCGTTCCTGAACTCGGCGCGATCGGCCGCGGCGAGGACATGGAGATCACCTCCTATCTTCAAGAAGCTTTGAGCTCGGAGCTGCAGGGGAACGTTGTCGATCTCTGTCCGGTCGGCGCCTTGACCTCGAAACCGACGGCGTTTCATGCCCGTCCTTGGGAGTACGCCAAGACCGAATCGATTGACGTGATGGATGCGCTTGGGTCCTCGATCCGAATCGATGCGCGCGGCCGCGAGGTCGTGCGGATCCTGCCTCGTGTCAATGATGCGATCAACGAGGAATGGATTTCCGATAAGACACGGCACATCGTCGACGGCTTGAAGACGCAGCGACTCGATCGTCCATATGTCCGTGTCGACGGCCGGCTCCGGCCCGCGAGTTGGGCGGAGGCTTTCGCGATGGTCGCCGCCAAGGTTGCCGCCGCAGCTCCCTCGCGCGTTGGGGCAATCGTTGGCGATCTGGCAACCGTCGAAGAAATGTTCGCGCTCAAATCACTGGTGGGCAAGCTCGGCTCGTCCAACATCGACTGCCGCCAGGATGGCTCCAAACTGCACCCTAAGTTTGGCCGCGCATCTTATCTTTTCAACTCAACGATTGCTGGGGTCGACCAGGCTGACGCTATTCTCATCGTTGGCTCCAGCCCGCGTTACGAGGCGCCCGTCCTCAACGCGCGCATCCGCAAGCGTTGGCTCAGGGGCGGCGCCCCGATAGGCGTCATCGGCCCCAAAGCCGATCTAAGTTACAAATACAATCACCTGGGCGGAGGACCGGAGACGCTCGCGCAGGCATGGGATAGACCGCCGAAAGACGCGGCGAAGCCAATGCTGATTGTCGGTTCCGGCGCTTTCGTCCGACCTGACGGCGTCGCCTTGCTGGCTGGGCTCGCCAAGGCCGCCCTCGCCGCCGGCGTTGTGAAAGATGGGTGGAACGGCTTTAACGTGTTGCATACCGCGGCCTCGCGCGTCGGCGGGCTGGATCTCGGCCTCGTGCCGGGCCAAGACGGGCTCGATGCGCTGGCCATGACGAAGGCAAGCGCGCTCGACGTGCTCATCAACCTGGGTGCAGACGAGATCGAGATTGAACCGGGCGCGTTCGTGGTCTACGTAGGCACTCATGGCGACCGCGGGGCCCATAGGGCGGACGTCATTCTGCCGGGCGCCGCCTATACAGAAAAGACGGGCATCTACGTCAACACCGAAGGCAGGCCGCAGTTCGCGGAGCGCGCGGTGTTCCCGCCGGGAGACGCGCGTGAGGATTGGTCGATTCTGCGCGCGCTATCGGACCCACTGGGCGCCAAGCTGCCCTTCGATTCGCTCGCCCAACTGCGTGCGGCGCTCGCCGTGGCCTACCCCTTCCTGGTGCGCTTCGACGTCGTCGCGCCGGCGGATGCAAGCGTTTTCAACTCGATCGCCGCGCTCGGCGGCGCTGTCGACAAAGCGCCGTTCGTCCCGGCTATCTCCGACTTCTATCTTACTAATCCGATCGCGCGCGCCTCTCGCGTCATGGCCGAATGTTCGGCTCTCGCGCGAGGCGTTCAGCGTCAGGCGGCGGAATAGTATCGATGAGCACCGCCTCTCCCAGCAGACCGTCGTCTTCGCCCTCCCTCGCCGTGATCGGCGTCGCCGCGGCGATTGTCGCCGTCGTCATCGTCGCGGTTCTGGCGTGGCTGATCAGCGGCGGCTATTTCTCGGCGTTCGGGCACTGGATGCACACAAGCGACGTAGGGACTGCGCTTCGCTACCTACTCGAGAGCCTGTTGCTGCTCGTGTGTGTGCTCCTGTCGACGGCGGCGCTAATCTACATTCAACGAAAAATCTGGGGAGCCGTGCAGCTGAGACGCGGCCCCAACGTGGTTGGACCTTGGGGCATCCTTCAGCCGTTCGCGGACTTCTTCAAGTTTATACTCAAGGAGCCGATCATCCCCGCGAGCGCCAACAAGGGCGTGTTCCTGCTCGCCCCGCTCGTCTCCGTTGTGCTCGCCTTCGCCGCGTGGGCGGTCATTCCGGTCTCGGACGGATGGGTGGTCGCGGACATCAACGTTGGGCTCCTTTATCTCTTCGCGGTTTCCTCGCTTGGCGTGTACGGCGTCATCATGGCGGGGTGGGCGTCCAATTCGAAATATGCGCTGCTTTCGGCGCTGCGCGCAGCCGCCCAGATGGTGTCCTACGAGGTCTCGATCGGCTTCGTGATCGTGACGGTGGTGCTGTGCGCAGGCTCGGTCAATCTGAGCGACATCGTCCGCGCCCAGGACACGCGGTTCGGCTTGTTCGGTTGGTACTGGCTGCCACTCTTCCCGATGTTCATTGTCTTCTTTGTTTCGGCGCTTGCCGAGACGAATCGGCCGCCGTTCGACTTGACCGAGGCGGAGTCGGAGCTGGTCGCCGGCTACACGGTCGAGTATTCCGCCTCGCTGTTCCTGCTGCAGTTCCTGACCGAACTCGTCGCGCTGCTCACCATGGGGTCGTTGGCTGCAATCCTGTTCCTCGGCGGATGGCTGTCGCCGCTGCCGTTTCCGCCGTTCACATGGATACCGGGGGTGATCTGGTTCCTGATCAAGGCCTGGGGGGTCGTTTTCTGCTTCTTGATGGTCACCGCCTTCGTCCCGCGCTATCGCTACGATCAGTTGATGCGCTTGGGCTGGAAGGTGTTCCTGCCGATTTCTCTGGTAATGGTGGTGCTGGTGGCCGGAGTGCTCGAATTTACCGGTCTCGGGGCGAGCCCCTCAGGCCCGTTGCACTGAGGGGAGAGGAAGGCAATGGCTCTCAGGCTCGCCCACTCGGCCAGGTCTCTGTTCCTGATAGAGTTCCTTGCCGCCTTCGGGTTGTCGATTCGCTATATGTTTAAGCCTAGGGCGACGCTCAACTATCCGCATGAGAAGTCGCCGCTGAGCCCTCGCTTCCGTGGAGAGCATGCGCTGCGCCGCTATCCGAATGGCGAGGAGCGATGCATCGCCTGCAAGCTGTGCGAGGCGATTTGTCCGGCTCAGGCGATTACGATCGAGGCGGGACCTCGGCGCAATGACGGCACGCGCCGCACCACGCGCTACGACATCGACATGGTCAAGTGCATCTACTGCGGGATGTGCCAGGAGGCCTGTCCGGTCGACGCGATCGTCGAAGGTCCGAACTTCGAATTCGCGACCGAGACGCGCGAAGAGCTTTATTACGACAAGCAACGATTGCTGGACAACGGCGATCGATGGGAGCGGGAGTTGGCGCGCAACATCGCGATGAACGCGCCGTATCGATAACGCTCTCTCTCTTCTGAGGAGAAGAGAGTTGACCACGACCCGTCGAATGACGAGCTTTGTCGACGGGCGTGTTTGGTGGGCCGGACGAGGGCGCGCCGCGATGGCGGCAACGAACGCGGCGCTCGCGCCGGCTGCACGCCGTGCCTGTTTCCGGCAAAGGAAAGGGCAGTCGGGCGGGGGACTATGACAAGAGGCGGACGATGCAGGCCGATGTTTTCTTCTTTTGGATTTTAGCCCCGCTTTTGGTTGTGTCGGCTTTCGCCGTCATCGTGGCCAAAAATCCGGTGCATTCGGTCCTCTTTCTCATTCTTTCCTTCGTCTGTGCGGCCGGGCTGTTCCTTCTCATGGGCGCGGAGTTCCTGGCGATGATCCTGGTCGTCGTCTATGTCGGCGCGGTCGCGGTGCTCTTCCTGTTCGTTGTCATGCTGCTCGACGTGGACTTCGCCCGGCTAAGGCAGGGCTTTGTCGAATACCTGCCGCAGGGGTTGCTGATTGCCTTTGTCGTGGCGATCGAGCTTATCTACGTCGTATCGGGTCTCGGCCCGTCACAGCGGGCTGCCGCCGCGGCGACGCCGGAGGGCATGCTGAGCAACACGGCCGCGCTCGGCGAGGTGCTCTACACCCGCTATATCTACTTCTTTCAGGCGGCGGGAATGATTCTGTTCACCGCGATGATCGGAGCGATCGTTCTCACCCTTCACCACAAGCCGGGCGTCAAGCGCCAGGACGTCGGCGCGCAGGTGGCTCGCAACCCCGAAACCGCGGTCGAGGTGCGCAAAGTCCCCTCGCGCGCCGGCATCTGAAGGATCACGCGGATGGGAATCGGGCTTGCCAACTACCTCACCCTCGCCGCGATCGTGTTCACGATCGGCATCGCCGGCATCATCCTGAACCATAAGAACATCATTATCATTTTGATGTCGGTCGAGCTCATCCTGCTCGCCGTCAATATCAACCTCATCGCCTTCTCGACCTATTCAGGCGATCTGACCGGGCAGGCCTTCGCGCTCTTCATTCTGACTGTGGCCGCGGCGGAGGCGGCGATCGGCCTTGCGATCCTGGTGGCCTATTACCGCAATCGCGGCTCGATCGCGGTTGAGGACATCAATTCGTTGAAGGGCTGAGACCGGTGTACCAGCTAATCGTTTTCCTGCCGCTTCTCGGTTTTCTGATCGCTGGCATTTTCGGGCGCTGGATCGGCGCGCGCGGCGCCGAATATGTCACCTGCGGCCTGCTCGGGATTTGCTGTCGTCCTTTCCTGGATCGCTTTCGTCATGGTCGCGGGAGGATCGGACGCGCATGTCGCGATCGGCAATTGGTTCACCTCCGGCAAGCTCGTCGCTCGCTTGGGCCCTGCGCATCGACACCCTGACCGCCGTGATGTTGGTCGTGGTGACGACGGTGTCATTTGTCGTCCACGTCTATTCGATCGGCTACATGTCGGACGACCCGTCGCGGCCGCGCTTCTTCGCATACCTCTCGCTGTTCACGTTCGCGATGTTGATGCTGGTGACAGCGGACAATCTGGTGCAAATGTTCTTCGGCTGGGAGGGCGTCGGTTTGATGTCCTACCTGTTGATCGGCTTCTGGTACGATCGGCCCACCGCCAACGCCGCGGCCATCAAGGCCTTCGTCGTCAACCGGGTCGGCGACTTCGGCTTCTCGCTCGGCATCTTCCTCACCTACTATCTGACCGGTTCGGTCAGCTTCGATCAGGTGTTCGCCGCCGCTCCCGGTCTTGCCGGCAAGACGGTGCATTTTATCGGCTTCAATTGGGACGCGGTCACGCTTGCCTGCCTGCTGCTCTTCATGGGGGCGATGGGCAAGTCGGCACAGTTCCTGCTGCACACCTGGCTGCCCGACGCGATGGAAGGCCCGACCCCGGTTTCGGCCCTCATTCATGCCGCGACGATGGTGACGGCAGGCGTGTTCATGGTGGCGAGACTTTCGCCGCTATTCGAAATGTCGCCGACTGCGCTGAGTGTCGTCACCATTGTCGGTGGGACGACGGCCTTCTTCGCCGCGACAGTTGGCCTGGTGCAGAACGACATCAAGAAAGTGATCGCCTATTCGACCTGTTCGCAGCTCGGCTACATGTTCGTCGGCCTTGGGGTCGGCGGCTACAGCCTCGGCATTTTCCACCTTTTCACCCACGCCTTCTTCAAGGCTCTGTTGTTCCTCGGCGCTGGCTCGGTCATCACGGCGATGCATCACGAGCAGGACATGCGCGTGATGGGCGGCCTGCGCAAGGAGATGCCCATCACCTTCTGGATGATGATGATCGGATCGCTTTCGCTAACTGGGGTCGGCATTCCGTTGACGTCGCTTGGCTTTGCCGGCTTCGTCTCGAAGGATCCGATCATCGAGGCTGCGTTCGCCTCGCACCGCTATGGCGCGACTCTACGCGTTCTGGTGCATCGACATCGCCGCGGCGCTGACCGCGTTCTATTCCTGGCGCCTGATGTTCATGACCTTCTTCGGCCAGCGCGGCGACTGGGCGGCGAGCCTGCCGGCAACGCGCATGACGATCATGGTCATGACGAGCACGGCCATGGCGATCATCCCGTGCATGAATTGCCGCTCGGTGATGCTGGTTCCGCTCGGCGTGCTGGCGCTCGGCGCGACATTCGCCGGCATGGCCTTCCGCTATCTCTTCATCGGTGGAGGCTACGAGTCGTTCTGGCGGCAATCGTCTGTTCCTTGGCCAGGAGAACCATCTTCTCGAGGACATGGAGCATGTGTCGGCGTTCGTCTCGCTCTCGCCGACCCTGTTCATGCTCGGTGGGTTCCTGGTCGCCTATTACATGTACGTGGTCGACCGCACCGCGCCGCAGCGGCTCGCCTCCGATTTTCCAGCGCTCTATCGCTTCCTACTCAACAAGTGGTACTTCGACGAACTCTACGACTTCCTGTTCGTCCGTCCGGCCTTCGCTATCGGCCGCTTGTTCTGGAAGGGCGGCGACGGCGTGATCATCGACGGTTTCGGGCCGGACGGCGTCTCGGCGCGCGTTCTTGATGTCGCCCGGAACTCGGTGCGCTTGCAAACCGGCTACGTCTACCATTACGCCTTCGCGATGCTGCTTGGCGCCGCCGCGCTGACGACCTGGTATCTGTTCGGGGGGGTCACGCGATGAACGGCTCTTGGATCCTCTCCGGCATTCTAGCATTGCCGCTGATCGGTGCGCTGTTCATTCTATTGCTTCCGGGGGATAGCGAGGCGACGAAGCGAAACGCGCGCTGGATCGCGCTGTTCGCGACCTTGATCACCTTCGTGCTGAGCCTCGTCGCCTGGGGCCGCTTCGACCCGGCGCAGCCCGGCTTTCAGCTTGTCGAGGAGCGCGACTGGTTCTCGCACGCGATCCTATACAAGCTTGGCGTCGACGGCGTTTCGATGCCGTTCGTGCTGCTCACCACTTTCATCATGCCAATCTGCATCGTCGCGTCGTGGGCTCCGATCCAGACCCGCGTGAAGGAGTACATGATCACCTTCCTGGTGATGGAGACGCTGATGGTCGGCGTCTTCGTGGCGCTCGACCTGGTGCTCTTCTATCTGTTCTTCGAGGGCGGCCTCATCCCGATGTTCATCATCATTGGCATCTGGGGCCACGGGAACCGCGTGTACGCGGCCTTCAAGTTTTTCCTCTATACGTTCACCGGCTCGGTGCTGATGCTGCTCGCGATCATGGCCATGTACTGGACCGCGGGCACGACCGACATCACCGTGCTGCTCAAGACCCCCTTTCCGGCCCACATGCAGACTTGGCTGTGGCTCGGGTTCTTCGCCTCGTTCGCGGTCAAGATGCCGATGTGGCCGGTCCACACCTGGCTGCCTGATGCGCATGTCGAAGCGCCGACCGCCGGATCGGTGGTGCTGGCCGCCATTCTGCTCAAAATGGGCGGCTACGGCTTCATCCGCTTTTCGCTGTCGATGTTTCCGGACGCCTCGGTTTATTTCACCCCGCTCGTCTTCGCCCTGTCGGTGATCGCGATCATCTACACCTCCCTGGTCGCGCTCGCGCAGGAGAGCACGAAGAAGCTCATCGCCTATTCGTCGGTCGCCCACATGGGCTTCGTGACGATGGGGATTTTCGCCGCGAACACCCAGGGGATTCAGGGCGCTGTCTATCAGATGATGAGTCACGGACTCGTCTCCGGCGCGCTCTTCCTTTGCATCGGCGTCGTCTATGACCGCATGCACACCTACGACATCGCCGCCTACGGCGGCCTCGTGCAGCGCATGCCGCTCTATGCCGTCGCCTTCATGACGTTCACATTCGCCAATATCGGGTTGCCGGGCACCACGGGCTTCATCGGCGAATTCTTGACCCTGTTGGGCACGTTCCAGATCAACAACTGGGTCGCGTTCCTCGCCACCACCGGCACAATCCTGTCGGCGTGCTACGCGCTCTACCTTTACCGCCGTATCATCTTTGGCGTTATCGAGAAGCCAAACCTGATGGGCATCGCCGATCTCACGAACCGCGAGGTCGTGACGTTGCTGCCGCTTGGCCTGCTCACGATCTTTTACGGCGTGCACCCACAGCCGATCATCGACGCTAGCGCAGCTTCAATCGAACAGATCATCAGCGGCTTCCAGCACGCTATCGCGGCGACGAAGTCGGCGGGGCTGTGACGACTTAGCGGCTCTGCGCCGCGCGCCGATTGTTTTTGGAACGAGCGACACTGATGCATGAGACGGCCATTTCTCTTCCTGTGATCCTGCCGGAAGTGGTGCTGGCGGCGGGGACCTTGGCTCTCGTGCTTTACGGCGCCCTGCGCGGCGAGCGAGGGTCGGCCCTAGTCAACGAGTTCGCCGTCGGCCTGCTCGGCCTTGTCCTGATTCTGATGGTGGCCAGGAATCGCCCGATGGGCGTCACCTTCTACGGCTCCTTCGCAGACGACGCATTCACCCGCTTCATGGGGGCGCTTGCCCTGGTTGGCTCGCTGGTGACGCTTCTCTTGTCGGTCGAGTTCATGCGTCAGGAGCGGATCGGCGGGTTCGAATTCCCGGTCCTCATCCTCATTTCCACCCTCGGCATACTGATGCTGATCTCGGCCAATGACTTCATCGCGCTCTACCTCGGTTTCGAGCTGATGAGCTTGGCGCTCTACGTGATCGCGGCCTATCGGCGCCACGATCTCCGCGCCACCGAAGCTGGCCTCAAGTATTTCGTCCTCGGCGCCTTGTCGTCGGGCATGATGCTTTACGGGATGTCGCTCATCTACGGGTATTCCGGCTCGGTCGCGTTCAGCGCGGTCGCGAACGCCGTGCATGATCATGCTAACATCGGCGTGCTGTTCGGACTGGTGTTCCTTTTGGTGGGGCTGGCGTTCAAGATCTCTGTCGTGCCGTTTCACATGTGGACGCCCGACGTCTACGAAGGCGTGCCGACTCCGGTGACGACGTTCTTCGCCACCGCGCCCAAGATCGCCGCGATGGCGGTCCTGGTTCGGGTCGTGATCACCGCCTTTCCCGGCATCGCCAACGACTGGCGCCAGATCCTCACCTTCGTCTCGATCGCCTCGATGGTGCTTGGCGCCTTCGCCGCCATCGGCCAGCGCAACTTTAAACGGCTGATGGCCTATTCCGCGATCGGCCATATGGGATACGCGCTGGTCGGGCTCGCTGCGGGCACGGTCGAGGGCGCGCAGAGCGTCGTCATCTATATGGCGATCTACGTGGTGATGACGCTGGGAACCTTCGCCGCTATTCTGTCCATGCGCCGCGCAGGCCGTGCAGTCGAGACGATGGCTGACCTTGCGGGCCTGGCGCGGACGGATCCCACCATGGCCTTCTTCCTGGCGACGATGATGTTCTCGCTTGCGGGCGTTCCGCCGCTCGCCGGCTTCTTCGCCAAGTTCTATGTCTTCGCCGCCGCCATGAAGGCAGGTCTCTATGGCCTTTCGGTCATCGGTGTTTTGGCGAGCTGCGTGGCCGCCTATTATTATCTGAGGATCGTCAAGCTGATGTATTTCGACGAGCCGGCTCCAGCGTTCGATCGTCCAAGCCCCGTCGCGCGCATCGTGCTCGCGGTTTCGGCGCTCGCGATCATCCTGTTCGTGTTCGCGCCGTCGCCGATCACAAACGCCGCGATGGCAGCCGCGCAGTCGCTCTTTTGACCACCGCCTCCAGGCTGGACAGCGCGCATAGAGGCTGGCGCATCGTTCGTCTGGGCGCCGTCGATTCGACCAACGAGGAGGCGCGCCGCCGCGCGTTGACCGGCGACACCGACCGGCTGTGGATCGTCGCTGAGGAACAAACTGCCGGCAGAGGGCGCCGTGGCCGGGGCTGGATCTCGCCGAGGGGCAACCTGCACGCCAGCGCCCTGATGATGGATCCATGCCCGGGTCCGGTCGCGTCGCAGCTCGGCTTCGTCGCCGGCGTGGCCCTGGTGCGCGCCGCAAGGGATCTCGGCGCGACCGAAGTTGGTCTCAAATGGCCGAACGACCTGATGTCTTATGGCGCGAAATGCGCCGGGATCCTCATTGAAGGCATTAGTCTTGGAAGCGGTCGGACGGCCTGTGTCGCGGGGATCGGCGTGAATTGCGCGCATGCGCCGGAGGGCGTTGGGTACGCGACCTCTTGTCTGACGCGGGCGGGCGGACAAGCGGTGGATCCCGGAGAATTGTTCGGGCGTCTCATCGAACGCTTCGATGAGGCGCTTAACGACTGGCGCGCTGGACAGGCGTTCGACCGCATTCGCGCCGCTTGGCTCGATTATGCCGTCGGTTTGGGGGAACGGGTCGCGATCCAAAACGGAGCCGGCCAACGCGAGGGCGTCTTCGAGGGGATTGACGCGACCGGCCGTCTGCTCATGCACTCCGAGCACGGGCTAGACGCCATCGAGGTGGGCGACGTGTGGCTCCTACCTCGCTCGGGCATCCTGCCGCGAGTGATTCTGTCCGCCTCCCACCCGCCGGAAAGGCGCGCCTAGATGGCGGACGACAACGAGTTCGTGTTCGTCCCGCTTGGCGGCTTGGGCGAGATCGGGATGAATTGCGCCCTTTACGGATATGGGCCGGCGAGCGCACGCCAATGGCTCATGGTCGACCTTGGCATCGGCTTCGCCGACGAGGACTTGCCGGGCGTTGATCTGATCATGCCGGATCTCAGCTTCATCGAGAAGGCGAAGAAGAATCTGGTCGGGGTGGTCATCACTCATGCACACGAGGACCATATGGGCGCCCTCGTCGAGCTTTGGCCGGACCTTCGCGCGCCCGTCTATATGACGCGTTTCGCGGCCGGACTTGTCGAGGCGCGCCGGCTGGGCGATCCGGGCGCGCCCGAGATCCCTTTGAAGGTTGTTCAGCTCGGCGAGAAGGTCGTGATCGGCCCGTTCGTTGTCGAATTTATCCCCGTCGCTCATTCCATCCCCGAAAGCTCCGCACTGGCGATTCGCACGCCGGCCGGGCTTATCGTCCACACCGCCGACTGGAAGATTGATCCGACGCCGATCATTGGTCTCCCCACCGACGAGGCGCGCTTCAAAGCGCTCGGCGACGAGGGCGTGCTGGCGCTTGTGGGCGATTCGACCAACATTCTGCGCGAAGGGGAAAGTCCGTCCGAGCGCGACGTCGCGAAGACTCTGACTGGGCTCATTGCCAACGCGAAAGGCAGGGTAGTCGTGACCACCTTCGCCTCCAACGTCGGCCGGCTGCGTTCCGCGGCTGAGGCTGGTTTTGCCGCCGGGCGACAGGTCTGCATTCTCGGCCGGGCGATCGAGCGCGTGGTCGGCGTCGCGCGCGACTGCGGGATGCTGGAAGGCCTGCCGCCGTTCTTGGGCATGGATGCGTTCGAGCGGTTGCCGCGCGACCGAATACTGGCCCTCGCTACCGGCAGTCAGGGTGAGCCCCGCGCAGCGCTTGCACGCATGGCGGGGGATGAGCATCCGACGGCGGAACTGAGCGCCGGCGACACCGTGATCTTTTCGTCGCGCACCATTCCCGGCAACGAGAAGGCGGTCGGGAGAATCGTTAACGCGTTTGCTCGGGCTGGCGTCGAGGTCGTCACCGATCGCACCGCGCTCGTGCATGTTTCTGGCCATCCACGGCGGGTGGAGGTGGCGAAAATGTATGGCTGGGTGCGTCCGAGAATCGCCGTGCCTGCGCATGGGGAGCCAGTGCACCTGACCGAACATGCCGCCTTCGCCAGGGCGCAAGGCGTGTCGCAGGTCTTGCGCGCCTTCAACGGCGATTTGATCCGGCTTGCCCCCGGCGAGGTCAGCATATCAGGCAAGGTGACGAGTGGGCGGCGGGCGAAGGACGGCGCAATTCTATTGCCGCCGGATCAGGAATCGATCCGCCAGCGCCGCAGGCTTAGTTTCGCTGGCGTTGTCTCGATCGCGATCGCGCTGACCGCAAGGGGCGAAATGGCGGGCGACCCGGACGTGATGATCGCGGGACTGCCAGAGCGTACGCGCGAAGGAGCGGCGATCGACGCTCTGATCGACGACGCGATCTTCGAGGCCTTCGAGAGCTTACCGCCCGGCAAGCGGCGCGACGCCGAGGTCGTCTCCACTGCGATCGAGCGCGCGGTGCGCGGTTCGGTCAACGCCGTCTGGGGCAAGAAGCCGCAAGTGCACGTGCTGGTGGTTGAGGTTTAAAGGCGGACTGGCTTCGGTTGGCTTCCATCTTTCGGGGAAACGCATCCATGAAGGATCTGGGCGGAAAGACCGCGTTTGTCACCGGCGCGGCGTCTGGGATCGGGCTGGGGATCGCCACCGCTCTCGCGCAGGCGGGCGTGAAAGTGATGCTCTGCGACATTGACGAGACGGCGCTCGATCGGGCGGTCAAAGGCTTGAAGCAGACCAACGCGGACGTCGACGGCGTCAAGGCGGACGTGTCGCTCAAGGCTGAGCTGAAAGCAGCGGCCGAAACCACGATCGGCCGTTATGGCAAGGTGCATATTCTCGTCAACAACGCCGGAGTCGGCGGCGGCGGACCGTACGGAGCATGGACCGACGCGGGATGGGAGTGGACGCTCGGCGTCAATCTGATGGCCGTCGTGTGGGGAATTGAGATTTTCGGCCCTCTGATCGAACAGCATGGCGAGGGCGGACACATTGTGTCCACTGCGTCGATCGCCGGGCTGATCTCGGGCGGCGGCATTCAATACAACGTATCCAAATATGGTGTCGTCGCCCTATCCGAGGGGTTGCGCAGCGAACTCGCTCCTCGTGGGATCGGCGTGTCGGTGCTGTGTCCGGGATTCGTCCGTACCCAGATCATGGACTTCTGGCGAAACCAGCCGGAACGTTTCGGCCGCATCCCCGCCGACAGATTGGCGGCGATTCGAGCGTCTGAACCGTTCAAAATGATACAGGAGCGCGTTTCGAATGGAGTCGATCCGTCCTATGTCGGCGAACTGGTGCGGGAAGGCATTGAGAATGACTGGCCTTACATCTTCACCGACGTCGAGTTCGAGCCCATGATCGAGGCGCGCTTCGCCGCGATCAAGCAGGGGTTCGATCGGATACGCGGACGTGACCCGCGCCGTTGAAGGGGAAAGGAGCAGCGCGTTCCCTATGCCCCATGTTGAGAAAGTCATGATCGGCAAACTGAACCACGTCGCCATCGCCGTCCCCGATCTCGAGAAAGCGGCCCGCACCTATCGTGAAACGCTCCGCGCACGTGTCTCCGCTCCGCAGCCTCAGCCCGACCACGGCGTCACGGTCGTTTTCATCGAACTGCCCAACACGAAAATCGAGCTCTTACACCCCCTCGGCGCGAACTCCCCGGTCGCCAAGTTCCTCGAGCGCAATCCGGACGGCGGCATGCATCACCTCTGCTATGAGGTTGAGGACATCATCGCCGCCCGCGACCAGCTCAAGGCCAAGGGCGCGCGCGTGCTCGGGGATGGGAACCCGAAAATCGGCGCGCACGGCAAGCCGGTGCTGTTTTTGCACCCGAAGGACTTCGCCGGCACGCTGATCGAGATCGAGCAGGTCTGAGGGCATGCGGTATTCCGCCGTTGGAGGCGGCATGAGCCGCCTAAGCGCGGACGGCCTGCTTCTCTTCACCGCCTTCCTGTGGGGCGTGACCTTCGTGGCGCAGAAATACGCTACGGCGACCATGCCGGCGCTCGCCTTCGTCGCCGCGCGTTTTGCCGTCTCGGCAGCAGCGCTTGCCCCGTTCGCGCTTTGGGAATTCCGGCGCAAGCCGCATGCCCCGAGCCGAGATGAATGGCGGCTTGCGCTCGTGATTGGCCTCACGCTCTTCTTTGGCACGACTCTGCAGCAGGCGGGGATCGAGACGACCAGCGCCACCAACGCCGGCTTCCTAACCGCCTGCTATGTCGTGCTGACTCCTTTCGTCGTCTGGGCGCTGACTGGAGCGCGTCCGCGCGCGGTCGTGATCGGAGCCGGCTTAATATCGCTCGTCGGCGCCTGGCTGCTCTCCTCGGGCGGGGGGCTTGGTCCTCCGAAGCTCGGCGACGCGCTGGTGCTCCTCGCCGATTTCGCTTGGGCGACGGGCATCGCGCTGACGCCGATTTTCCTCGCCCGCTCCGGCCGGCCGCTGCTGCTCGCCTTCGTGCAATATGCGGTTTGCGCCGGCCTCGCCGCGCTGTCTTCTGCCTTTCTCGAATCGATGCCGCCTGGCGCACTCATGGCGACTGCGCCGACGATCCTGTTCGCCGGGATTATCTCGGGCGCGCTCGCCTATACCATCCAGATCTTCGCGCAGGCGCATACGCCGCCCGCCGAGGCGGCGCTCATCCTCGCCCTCGAAGGTGTGTTCGCTGCACTTGCGGGCGCGCTCTTGCTCGATGAGCGTCTGACCGCCATCGGCGCTTTCGGCTGCGTGCTGATCCTCGCCGGCGCGCTGGTGGTGGAGATCGGGCCGCTGTTCGGGCGAAAGACGGTCAGCGGAGCCACGTGACGAAAGTAGGAAAGCTTTCCCTCCCGGAGGCCCGGCGGATCGCTCTTGCCGCCCAGGGCTTTGGCGAGCCGCGTCCCGAGAAAGTTACGGCCGCGCGTTGGCTGAAAGCCGTCGACCGGCTCTCCTTGCATCAAATCGACAGCGTCAATGTCCTGGTCCGTGCCCATTACCTGCCGGCCTTCTCCCGACTCGGACCCTATGACCGTTCGCTGATCGACGCGGCCGCCTGGGGGCGACCGAAGAAGCGAAGGCTGTTCGAATATTGGGCCCATGAGGCCTCGCTCCTGCCGCTGTCGTTGCATCCCCTGCTGCGGTGGCGAATGGCCCGTGCTGATCGCGGGGAGGCGGGCTGGAAGGGCCTGCGGGAGTTTGCGGGCGAGCGCCGGCCTGAGGCGGAAGCGTTCCTCAATCGCATCCGCAACGAGGGTCCCCGTGCGGCCTCAGACTTCGAGGAAAAGCGAGGCCAATCGGGCTGGTGGGAATGGAGCGACACGAAACGGGCGCTCGAGTGGCTGTTTTGGGCGGGACACATCACGACAGCGACTCGGCGCGGCAGCTTCGAGCGGGTCTACGACCTGACCGAGCGCATCATTCCCGCCGAGATCCTCGCCCTGCCGACTCCGGACGAGAAGGACGCGCAGCGCGCGCTCATCGACCGCGCCGCTCAGGCGCTCGGCGTCGCCACCGGGCAGGACCTGCGCGACTATTTTCGCCTTGGCCCTGACGATGCACGACTGGCAATCGAGTCGCTCGTCGAGGCCGGCGTTCTCGAGCCGGTCGAGGTTCCAGGCTGGGCGCGGCTCGCTTATCTTCACCGTGACGCCCGCAGGCCGCGTCGCGTCTCTGCGCGGGCGCTGCTGGCGCCGTTCGATCCGCTCGTGTGGGAGCGATCCCGCACGTTGCGGCTCTTCGACTTCCACTACCGGATCGAGATTTACACGCCGGCCGACAAGCGCCAGCACGGCTACTATGTCCTTCCCTTCCTGTTCGGCGACTTGCTCGTGGCCCGGCTCGACCTCAAGGCCGACCGCCAAGCGGGACGATTGCTCGTCCATGCGGTGCATCTCGAGTCGCACGCGCCTTCGGACGCCATGGACGCGATCTCCGAGGAGCTTCAGGCGCTGGCGGGCTGGCTCGGTCTTCCTGAAGTCGTCATGCCGTCGAAGCTGGCGCGTCACAAGACAGGATGACCGCAGCAAACACCTGGTTCGCGGAGCGTCCCCTTATGGACCCCCGACGGGCAAGAACGTCCTGACGACCTCATACATGCCCGGATCAAACTTCGCCAACGTCAGCGCTTCCTCGAAAAAAGGCAGCGGACGACGATCCCTGCGCATGGCCTCATACTCCTCGACGCTTTTCCACTGCGCGTACATCGTCACTTTCGAGCCATCGAAACTGCGATGAAGCGTCGACGAGACAAAACCAGGCGACTGACGGACAAATTCATCGGTCACACGAACGAGGAGATCGACGAGCCGCTGCTGGTTGGCCGGCTCAACTGTAAAGACGTTTATCAGAGTAATCATGTTCATCGCCACGATGACCTACCGATTGTTTGCCCGAATCCGACGTCCAATACGCCAGCCGGTCGAGACAGGAACGAACGAAGTGATCCTAGTCGCGCAAACTTGTGCTGCAACGCTGACACGCCCCTCCTTCCGGGCTATAAGCCCGCCGCTGCAGCCTGCATGGACGACCGGATCAAGCCCCGCCATGGCGGCTCGCCATCGCCATGGAAAGGACCTCATGTCCGGCTCGACTTTGAGCAGCGCAGCGCTCGATGAGCGCCGGCGGCGGATTCTGTTTCGCGCCTGGCGCCGAGGCGTGCGCGAGATGGATCTCATTATGGGTCGCTTCGCTGATGCGCATTTGCCGACGATGAACGAAGACGAACTTGCCGAGTTCGAGCGTCTTCTCGACGTCCCCGACCCGCAGGCGCTCGCCTGGATAATCGGCGGTGAGCATCCGCCGCGGGAATTCGACACCCCGCTCTTTGCCCGCCTGTGCGGATCGCGATGAAAACCGCCAACGCACGCCGACCAGACTCCGTGAGCCTCATGGCTCCCGCCATTCGCCGCCTTGAGGAAGGCGGCGCCGTCACGCTGGCGCGCGCGCCTGAGGGGTACGACGCCTTCATCGTCGCCGAGCTGACGCGGGCGCTCGCGAAGGACGGTGAGCAGCGCGCCGTGACGCTCGCCTTCGTCGCGCGGGACAGCCTGCGCGCTCAGGCCTTCATCGACGCCCTGAGCTTCGCCGCACCCGAGATCGAGGCGCTGTATCTTCCGTCGTGGGATTGCCAGCCCTACGATCGCGTCTCTCCCAACGCCGCCGTATCAGCCGACCGGATGACCGTACTGGCGCGGCTAGCCAAGAGCCGCGGCGCCATGGAGCGGCCGCGCATTCTCGTCGCCTCGGTCAACGCGTTGACACAGCGCGCGCCGCCGCTCGCCTATCTTAAGTCCGCTGCATTCTCCGCCGCGCCGGGCAACAGCGTGCGGATGGAAGACCTCACGCACTGGCTCGAGTCGAACGGCTATTCGCGCGCCAGCACGGTGCGCGACGTCGGCGACTACGCCTCGCGCGGGGGCATTCTCGACCTCTATCCGCCAGGCGCCGCGGCGCCGATCCGGCTCGATTTCTTTGGCGACACGCTCGAATCGATCCGCGCCTTCGATCCGGAGACGCAGCGCTCGACCACGCAATTGCGCTCGCTCGATCTCGTGCCGATGAGCGAAGCGCGTCTGACAACCAACTCGATCAAGCGCTTCCGCCAGGGCTACGCGGCCGAGTTCGGCGCGCCGGCCCCTAGCGACGATCTCTACGCAGCGGTCAGCGAAGGCCGCCGCGCCATCGGCGTCGAACATTGGCTGCCGCTGCTGTACGACAAGCTCGACACGATCTTTGACTATCTCGGCGATGCGCCGTTCGTGCTCGACGGTCGCGCCGACGACGCGGCCCATGAGCGCATTGCGCTCATCACCGACAATTATGCGGCACGTCGCGCGGCTTACGCGGAGGAGCCCGGCAAGTCGGACTATAAGCCGCTGCCGCCCACGCGGCTTTATCTCGGCGAAAGCGAGTGGAAGGAGCGGCTGGCCGACCAGCCGGTGGCGCGGCTCACGCCATTCGAAGCGCAGCCGGGCGCAGGCGACGTCATCGATTGCGGCGGTCGGGTGGGACGCAATTTTGCTCCCGAGCGGCTGAACGAGAGCGCCAACGTGTTTGACGCGGCGGTCGCGCATGTGCGGGCGCTGCGCGAGCGGGGCTTGAACGTCATCGTCGCCAGCTGGAGCGACGGTTCGCGCGAGCGGCTGAGTCACGTGCTGGCCGAGCATGGGCTCAAACCGCTCGAATTCGTATCGTCCTATCATCAGGCGACGACAGCGCGCGCAGGCGCGCTGCCGCTCGCTGTCATCGCGCTCGAACAGGGGTTCGAAGCGCCGGACTTCGCCATCATCGGCGAGCAGGACATTCTCGGCGATCGTCTCGTGCGGCAGTCGAAGCGCAGGCGGCGCGCCCAGGACGTTCTCGCCGAAGCGAGCGCGCTTACCGCCGGCGATCTCGTCGTTCATATCGAGCACGGCGTCGGGCGTTTCGTGGGATTAAAGACAATCGAGGCGGCCGGCGCGCCGCACGACTGTCTCGAGATCCACTATGCCGGCGGCGATCGGCTGTTCCTGCCGGTCGAGAATCTCGAACTTCTGTCTCGCTACGGCTCGGAGACGGGCGAACTCGACAGGCTTGGCGGCGCCGGATGGCAGTCGCGCAAGGCGCGCTTAAAGAAGCGCGTGCGCGAGATGGCGGGCGAGCTCATCCGCGTCGCGGCGCAGCGCATGACGCATACGGCGCCCCGCCTCACTGCCCCAGAAGGCCTGTACGACGAATTTTGCGCCCGCTTTCCCTACGACGAAACGCCGGACCAGGCGGGCGCGATTGAGGCGACGCTGGACGACCTGGCCGCCGGCCGACCAATGGACCGGCTGGTGTGCGGCGACGTCGGCTTCGGTAAGACCGAGGTCGCGCTGCGCGCCGCCTTCGCCACGGCGATCAATGGCAAGCAGACGGCAATCGTCGCCCCGACGACTCTGCTGGCTCGTCAGCATACCCAGAACTTTCGTCAGCGCTTCGCCGGCCTTCCGGTCAACGTTGGCCAACTCTCCCGGATGGTCGGCGCGGCGGAAAGCCGCGAGGTCAAGAAGGGCCTCGCAGAGGGCGGCGTCGACATCGTCGTCGGCACCCATGCGGTCTTGGGCAAGACCGTGAGCTTCAAGGACCTCGGCCTCGTCGTCGTGGATGAGGAGCAGCATTTTGGCGTTGGGCACAAGGAGCGGCTCAAGGAGCTGCGTTCCGAAGTGCACGTGCTGACGCTGTCGGCGACGCCGATTCCGCGCACGCTGCAACTTGCAATGACCGGCGTGCGCGAGATGTCGATCATCGCCACGCCGCCGATCGATCGACTGGCGGTGCGCACCTTCGTCTCGCCATTTGACGCGCTCATCATTCGCGAGGCGCTGCTGCGGGAACGCTATCGCGGCGGACAATCCTTCTATGTCTGCCCGCACATCGATGACCTCGACCAGGCGGCGGCGTTCCTGCGCCAGAACGCGCCTGAGTGCAAATTCGTCATCGCGCACGGCCAGATGGCGCCGCGCGAGCTCGAGGATAAGGTCGGCGCCTTCTACGACGGCAAGTACGACATCCTGTTGTCGACGGCGATTGTCGAGTCCGGCCTCGACATTCCGCGCGCCAACACGATGATCGTGCATCGCGCCGACATGTTCGGGCTCGCGCAGCTCTACCAATTGCGCGGCCGCGTTGGCAGATCGAAGATTCGCGCCTACGCCTATTTCACCACGCCGGCCAAGGCCAAGATCACGCCGCAGGCGGAGAAGCGCCTCCAAGTGCTGCAATCGCTCGATACGCTGGGCGCCGGCTTTCAGCTCGCGAGCCACGACCTTGACCTGCGGGGCGCCGGCAACCTTCTGGGCGAGGAGCAGTCCGGCCACATCAAAGAGGTCGGCTACGAGCTTTACCAGCAGATGGTGCGCGAGGCGGTTGAGCGCATCAAGTCGGGCGAGGACGCTCCGGCCGAGGACATGTGGTCCCCGACCATCCAGCTTGGCGCGCCGGTGACGATCCCCGAATCCTATATCTCCGACCTGCCGACCCGGCTCGCGCTCTACCGCCGTCTGTCAGCGCTCGAGGACGAGGTGGAGATCGACGCGATTGGGGCTGAGATCGTCGACCGCTTCGGTCCGCCGCCGCCCGAGGTCGGGCTCTTATTGAGTCTTGTCCAGATCAAGGCTTTGTGCCGCCGCGCCAATGTCGAAAAGCTCGACGCCGGCCCCAAGGGCTTGACACTCGCCTTCCGCAACAAGTCGTTCGCGAATCCCACTGCGCTGGTCAAATGGGTCTCCGCCCACGACGGCGCCTATGTGCGCCCCGACATGCGCATCGTGGTTACCGACGATTTCGAGAAGCTCGCCGACCGTCTCGCAGGGACGCTCAAAGTCATGCGGGAGATCGCCAAGATCGCGGGGAAGAAAGGGTAGGGATTTCCCCTCTCCCGTTGGGAGAGGGTGGCGCGAAGCGCCGGGTGAGGGGGCCGGGGTGAGGGCTCCCGCAGGCGGCCGTATGGTGTCGAGACTGCGTTCTGAGGAGATCGGAGCATGACGCTCGAATTCACGGTTGGAATAAACATCGCGGGTGAGCGCCAAAGCGTGACCGTTTCGGCGGAGGACGCGCTGATCGCGGCGCTCAAGGTGAAGCATGAGAAACCGGAGGCGATGATCAACTATGTTCGGCGCAGCAACCGACGCGGCGATCGACGTCATCCGCACAAGTCGGTCGGCGCTGGAGGCTAGCGCAGATTGCATTTGGGTCGACCCGGCCCTTGTAGCCGCGCTCGATAGCCCGTTGTGAGACGGGCGTTCTTACGAACGCCCTTTGGAGCGCGGCCAGCGTGGTCGGCTCTCGGTGAGAGCTCGCTCTCCAATCACCCGTGCCGGGTTGTCTGCAAGAGATTCAACATTTTCTTGCCAATTCGGCAGTTTTGTTCTATGTTTGTTCCGAAGAGGTTGCCCGACAGAAGATCCTCGGGCAGCGAGCGTTGAATGATTTTCAAGTTGCAGAAAAATGAGGCTAAGCGCTTGAAAAGCTTGAGTCGCGCGCAGAATTGCACGCTTGCCTCAGCGGTAGATTGCTTCCGAGGCAGGACCTCGCTCCCGCGGTGTTCCCGGCCTATATAGTTTGGTGCTTCCAGAGCGCAGAGCAACGCCACGGAGACGCCGGGATGAAGAGCCGCGAAAGTCGGCGCCGAGCAAGACGCAGTCAAAGCCAGAAGAGAAGCTCGACGAGGAGCTGGAAGAATTCTTTCCCGCCAGCGACCCGCCGGCCAACACGCCGACCGCCGCCGGCGGACCCGAACGGTCGCAGCGGAGCCTCCCAAACCCGACAAGCCGCCGCGACGGGGCTGATCCGGGGCGGGCCGCGATCGCGCTGCTTGCGCGCTACGGAACAAGCGTTCGACCTCGTCTTCGGCGTCAAACTGAGAGGCGCAGTCTTCACCGTCCAGAGAGCCCTCCCGCTGATGCGCGAAGGTGGGTCGATCATCCTCATCGGTCGACACGGACTCGACGGCTCGATCGGAACAGGGAGTTCAGCATCTATTGCGCGAGCAAAACGGCGGATCCGCAACCTCACGCGAAGCTGGACGCTAGACCTCAAGGGGCGGGAATCCGGGTCAATGTATTGTCGCCCGGCGAGCCTTTTCGAGTTGCAGAAAAATGAGCCTAAGCGGTTGAAAAGCTTAAGTCGCGTGCAGAATCGTGCACTTCATGAGACCGTAGATTTGCCGCGCGATTCCGGGTCGCACTGTTAAGTCCTCGCCTCCCAGGTCTCTTTGGCCTATATGGGTCTGAGGCCCCAAGGCGTGAAGGACCTGCGAGTTGGGCGTCCTTCTCCGAAGTCCCTCCACGGAGCCGCTGGGATGAAAGAGCCGCGAAAGTCGCCGCCGCGCGAGTCGCACGCCAAGGCGGAGGAGAAGCTCGACGAGGCGATCGAGGAATTGTTCCCTGCCAGCGATCCGCCGGACTTCACGCCGACCTCTGTCGGCGGGCCGGCCCGGGCAAAGCGTCCCGCGCCCGCCAAGCCGCGGCGACGCGGCTGAGCGGCGGCGTCGCGCCGCCTGCGCTCTATGCCGTTGCCCGGATAACGAACGCGCCGTCGTCGTCGCCAGGGGTTTCGTCGAGCTCGGTCACGCTCACACTGTTGACGTCCGCGAATCGTGGCCCCTGGCGCATTTCGGCGACGAGCGCTTCGACAGCGGCGGGCGGGCCGCGGATCAGCGCCTCGACTGCGCCGTCGTATCGGTTGCGCACCCAGCCGGAAACGCCCAGTCTCAGCGCCGCGCGGCGGGTGAACTCACGATAGCCGACGCCCTGGACGGAGCCGTCGACCAAGACACACCGGACAATGGCGCCAGTGTCGGTCATGGTGCGTTATCATCTCCCTAGACATTCGGCCCAGGCGTCGTGCGCGGGGCCGCAAAATGTGGAGGCGGAAATGACGCTCGAAGAGATTTTCGACATCGCCAAGACTAAGCGGTACCTCGTCGTCTCGACCGTGAACGAATCCGGCGCGCCCGAGGCGGCGCTGATGGGCTTCGCCTTAACGCGCGCAAACGAGGTCGTGTTCGACACTTTGTCGACCAGCCGCAAGGCCGTCAATCTGGCGCGCAATCCTGCGGCCGCGCTGGTGATCGGGTGGGACGACAACATTTCTCTCCAGATCGAAGGCATAGCGCGCCGACCGGTCGGCGAAGACTTGGCGAGCGCCAAGGCGGCCTATTTCCGCGAATGGCCGGACGGTCGCGCACGCGAGAATTGGCCCAACATCGCCTATGTCGTCGTGCAGCCGAAGTGGATACGATACTCCAACTATTCCGGGGCTCCGGTGGTTGAGGAGTTCACGCTCTAGGCGCCGGATTCGCGGGAACTCCGCGGCTCTTCGCCCATTGCCCTGACCGCGTTCGACGTTTATACGCGGGCTTCCACGCTTACGTCGATTGGTGTCGGCGAGTGAGCTCAAGGAGCCTCGATGATCCACGTCACTTTTCCCGATGGCGCTGAGCGCGCATATGAGGCCGGCGTCTCCGGCCTCGAAATCGCCAAATCCATTTCGCCGTCTCTTGCCAAGCGGACTGTGGCGATGGTCCGCAACGGCGAGCTTACCGACCTTGCTGATCCGGTCGACAGCGACGCCGCGCTCGAGTTCATAGCGCGCGACGATCCCCGCGCGCTCGAACTGATCCGCCACGATGCAGCGCACGTTCTCGCCGAAGCCGTTCAGTCGCTCTGGCCAGGCACGCAGGTCACGATTGGCCCGGTGATCGAGAACGGCTTCTACTACGATTTCTTCCGCAACCAGCCGTTCACGCCCGAGGATTTTCCGGCGATCGAAAAGCGCATGCGGGAGATCATCGCCCGCGACAAGCCGTTCTCGAAGCGAGCCGTGTCGCGCGCGGAGGCGAAGAGCCTGTTCGAAAAGAAGGGCGAAGCGTTCAAGATCGAGTTGATCGACGCCATTCCCTCCGATCAGGAGGTGAAGCTCTATAGCCAGGGCGAATGGACTGACCTTTGCCGCGGGCCGCACATGACCTCGACCGGCAAAGTCGGCGACGCTTTCAAGCTGATGAAAGTCGCCGGCGCATATTGGCGCGGCGACTCGAACAAGCCGATGTTGTCGCGCATCTACGCAACCGCATTCGCGAAGAGAGAAGAGCTCGAGGCCTATCTGAAGCAGATTGAGGAGGCCGAGAAACGCGATCATCGCAAGCTCGCGCGCGAGATGGACCTGTTCCACACCCAAGAAGAGGGGCCGGGGTCGATCTTCTGGCACCCGAAAGGCTGGAGCTTATTCCAAACGCTGGTCGCCTATATGCGCCGGCGTCTCGCCGCCGACTATCAGGAGGTCAACGCGCCACAAGTCCTCGACAAGCACCTGTGGGAGATCTCCGGGCACTGGGGCTGGTATCGCGAAAGCATGTTCATGTGCCGGCCGGCTGGCGACGAGGCCGAGACCGAGGATTTGCGCGTCTATGCGCTGAAGCCGATGAACTGCCCCGGCCATGTGCAGATCTTCAAGCATGGCCTCCGCTCCTATCGCGAGCTGCCGTTGCGTTTCGCCGAATTCGGGGCGGTTAACCGCTACGAGCCGTCGGGAGCGCTGCATGGCCTCATGCGCGTGCGGTCGTTCACCCAGGACGACGCGCATATCTTCTGCACGGAAGAGCAGATGGCCGAGGAATGTCACAAGATCAATGAACTGATCTTGTCGGTCTATGGTCACTTCGGGTTCGACAAGATCGTGGTGAAACTCTCGACCCGGCCGGAAAAGCGGGTCGGAACGGACGCGATGTGGGATCACGCGGAGGCCGTGATGACCCGGGTTCTGGACGAGATCCGGCTGCGCCACGGCAACATCGTCACGACCGCGCTCAACCCGGGCGAGGGCGCGTTCTACGGGCCGAAGTTCGAATATGTGCTGCGCGATGCAATCGGCCGCGATTGGCAGTGCGGGACCACGCAGGTCGATTTCAACCTGCCGGAGCGCTTCGGCGCTTTCTATATTGCGGGCAACAGCGAAAAGACGACGCCGGTGATGATCCATCGCGCCATTTGCGGCTCGATGGAGCGCTTCATAGGCATCCTGCTCGAACATCACGCTGGCCACTTGCCATTGTGGCTCGCTCCGGTTCAGATCGTGGTCTGCACCATCACCAGTGACGCCGACGACGCCGCGCTTGAGTTTGCCGCCGCGGCGAAGAAGCGGGGCCTGCGAGTCGAGACCGACTTACGAAACGAGAAGATCAACTACAAAGTCCGCGAACACTCGCTGGCGAAAGTGCCCGTCCTCGTCGCTCTCGGACGCAAGGAAGCAAGCGAAAACACCGTGTCCGTGCGCCGCCTGGGCTCTAATGCGCAGACGGCGATGGCCTCCCAGGAGGCGCTCGACGCGCTGGCCGGCGAGGCCGTGCCTCCAGACCTCCGAGGATAAGTCCCGCCAAGCTAGCTAGCGGCGGAACCCTTCACAATCGCGAGCCGGCGGCTCGCGATTTCCGAGTCCGTTTTAAGCGATTTCAACTGGTTGCGGCGCCATTTCCGAGCCATTTTCCTGTCCTGGCGCCGAAGCCCTGGCCGCGCTACGCCCATGGGATGCGTTAGCCGAGCTAATCGAATTTCTGAAAAACAATAACAGGTCCCCTCCGAGTTGGCAAGAAATTGTCGATTTTTCTTAATCGAGCGCACTCCCCTTGACGGGGCGCATTCGCCGCTCGTCGGGAACGGCGAGCGATCTCATCAACCGAATTTCGTATCAGGCTTTTGGAGCTTGGGTCTTGCCTCATGGTTGTCCCCCGCGGCTTCCGGGCGCTTGAGCGCACCATGAAGGGCGGCGCGGCTTTCGGGCACGGAGTTTGCCTCCTTCCGTTTTGCCCACAAAAGCTCCATCTTAGAAGGGTTAGGAGCGACGATGTCGTTTGAGGCTATACCGACTGCCGCGCGAGATGCGCTTCGCTTTCGTTTTCGCGGCGGAGATGTTGAGCTTCGACAGTTCTCCCCGCGCGCGACCGTGCTCGATTGGCTGCGGGAGGACATGGGAGCCAAGGGAACGAAGGAAGGCTGCGCCGAGGGAGATTGCGGCGCATGCACGGTGGTGCTGGCGCGGCTCAGGGCCGGCCGGCTCGCCTACGAGCCGTTCAACGCCTGTATTCTGCTCCTGGGCCAGCTCGAGGGCGCCGAGCTGATCACGATCGAGGACCTTGCCAGCGGTGGCGAACTCCATCCGCTGCAGCAGGCGATGGTTGATGTTCACGCCTCGCAATGTGGCTTTTGCACGCCCGGTATCGTGATGAGCCTGTTCGCCGCCTATCATTCTAGTGAGCCGATGACATATTCGGGGCTTTGCGACCAGCTGGCGGGCAACCTCTGTCGATGCACCGGTTATCGCCCGATCATTGCGGCGGCGCTGCAGAGCGGAGTCGGCGAACCTTCCGATCGTTTCGCTGCGACGTCCGAGGCGCGCGCTGCTGCGCTCGCCGCTCTCGCCGACCATAAGGATGTGTTCGTTGGCAGTGAGGCGGCCTTCTTCGCGGCTCCGGCGAGCCTTGACGCGCTGGCGGCGCTCTATGCGCGCTTTCCCGACGCAACCCTCGTTGGCGGGGCGACCGATGTTGGACTCTGGATCACTAAGCAACTGCGCGACCTGAAGCGCGTGATTTGGCTCGGCAGGGTCGTTGGATTGGACAGTATCGGCGAAGGCGCCGAGGACGGCGCGCTTTCGCTTGGCGCGACTTTGAGCTTGGAGGACGCGGCCCCGCTGCTCGGCGAGATCCATCCCGACTTGAGCGAATTGCTGCGCCGCTTCGGTTCAAAGCAGGTGCGGATCAGCGGAACGGTCGGAGGAAACATCGCCAATGGTTCCCCTATCGGCGATTTGGCGCCGGCCCTTATCGCTCTTGGGGGCAGGGTTGTATTGCGCAAGGGAGATGAGACGCGCGTCCTGCCGCTCGAAGACTTCTTCATTGCCTATGGCAAGCAGGATCGCGAGCCGGGCGAGTTCGTCCTGGCGGTCGAGGCGCCGCGGCTCGCCGCACCACCAGCGCTACCGCGCCTTCAAGGTGTCGAAGCGTTTCGACGAGGACATTTCCGCCGTCATGCTGGCGGTGCGCTTTGACCTCGATGGACGGGAAATCGTTAGTGCGCGCGTTGCCTGCGGCGGCATGGCGGCGACGCCAAAGCGCGCTGAGAGAAGCTGAGCGCGCGCTTGTAGGCGCTAGCCTCGACTTGCCCGAGACGTGGCGCCGTGCGCGTGAGGCGATCAGCGAGGACTTCAGCCCGCTCACCGACATGCGCGCGACCGCCGCCTACCGTAAGACGGTTGCCGCCAACGTGCTTGAAAAGGCGCTCATGGAAATCTCCGGCGCGAGGGCGCCGACCCGGATTGGAATGCTCCATGCCGCCGAGTGATGACTTAATCGTCCTCGACGCGCCCACGACCACAGTGGTTCACAAGCCGTTGCCGCATGATTCCGCGCGCCTGCATGTCCAGGGCGCGGCGACTTACATCGACGACATTGGCGAGCCCGCGGGTACACTGCATATCGCGATCGGCATGGCCAATAAGGCCTCTGGCAAATTGAAGAGCTTGGGCCTAGAGGCGGTCCGTGGCGCCCCTGGTGTCGTCGCTGTTCTGACTGCGGCGGATATTCCTGGCAAGAACGACATTGCGCCGGTTTTCGCCGATGAGCCCCTCTTCGTCGAGCAAGACGTGATGTTCCACGGCCAGGCTTTGTTCGCAGTCGCCGCGCGCACGCGCGACCAGGCGCGCCGGGCGGCGCGGCTCGCGAAGATCGACATCGAGGCCGAAGCGCCGGCGGTTACGATCGCGGATGCGCTTGTCAGCGGCGCGCGAGTTCAAGACGACTATTCGTTCGGCCGCGGCGACGCGGCGGCCGCGATTGAGAGGACCACGCATCGGCTGGATGGCCAATTCTCTATCGGCGGGCAGGAACATTTCTATCTCGAAGGGCAAGCGTCCTTCGCCTTTCCCGGCGAAGCGGACGAGATGACCGTACATGCTTCGACGCAGGATCCGACCGAGACGCAACACATCGTCGCCCGCATCCTTGGAATACCGGACGCGTTCGTCACCGTAGAGACCCGCCGCATGGGCGGGGGCTTCGGCGGCAAGGAAAGCCAGGCCTGCGCTTGGGCGGCGATCGCGGCGCTTGCTGCGCGCTTGACGGGTCGACCATGCAAAGTCCGCCTCGATCGCGACGACGACTTCGCATTGACCGGCAAGCGCCACGACTTCCGTGCCGATTGGCGAGTGGGTTACGACGACAAGGGCGTGGTTGGGGGTTACGAAGTTGCGCTCAACGCGCGCTGCGGTTGTTCCGCGGATCTTTCGCCCGGCGTCTGTGACCGCGCGATGTTTCATGCTGGCAACGGCTATTGGCTCCCTGACGTTTCGATCCTAACCCGCCGTCTGAAGACCAACACCGTGTCCAACACCGCCTTTCGCGGCTTTGGTGGGCCACAAGGTATGATCGCCATCGAGCGTGTCATGGACGCAATCGCGCGCGAGCGCGGTTTCGATCCGCTCGACGTGCGCAAGGCCAACCTTTTGCGCGCGGGTTTCGATCGCACTCCCTACGATCAAACAGTCGAGGACCTCCAGACGCAGCGGGAGATCATCGAGGACCTTGAGGTCTCAAGCGCCTATCGCGCCCGGCGCGAGCGGATCGCCGCCCTCAACGCGGAGAGTCCAATCATCAAGCGAGGCATTGCGCTGACGCCGGTGATGTTCGGGATCTCCTTCACGCTGATCCCGCTCAATCAGGCCACCGCGCTGGTCCACGTTTATTCTGACGGCTCGATTCATCTCAATCACGGTGGCACCGAGATGGGGCAGGGCCTGTTCACCAAGGTCGCTCAAATCGTGGCGGAAGAGTTCGGCGTGCCGCTGCACTTCGTCCGCATCACCGCGACCAACACCGCCAAGGTTCCTAACGCCTCGCCGACCGCCGCTTCCTCTGGGACCGACCTCAACGGCATGGCGGCGAAAATCGCCGCAGGCGCCATCCGGGAGAGGATGACCGCCTATGCAGCGGAAGCGTGGAACGTTGCGCCCGAGGCGGTCGAGTTCCGCGACGCGCGCGTGTTTGCCGGCAACGCCTCCCTGAGCTTCGGCGAGCTTGCCAAGGCGTGCCGACTGGCGCGCGTGCAACTGTCGCATTCTGGCTATTACAAGACGCCGGAAATCCATTGGGATCGTCTCAGGGCGAAGGGACGTCCGTTCCTCTACTTCGCCTACGGCGCAGCCTGCTCGGAAGTCGCCATCGACACGCTGACCGGCGAGATGCGGGTCCTGCGCGCGGATGTGCTGCACGACGTCGGCGCATCGATCAATCCGGCCATCGACATGGGCCAGGTCGAAGGCGCATTCATTCAGGGTATGGGCTGGCTGACGACCGAGGAACTGGTTTACGACGCCGAGGGACGGCTGCTGACCCACGCGCCCGCAACCTATAAGATCCCGGTCGCCTCTGACACGCCTCCCATTTTCAACACGCGGCTTTACACGCGGCCCAATCCGACCCCGAGCATCTATCGCTCGAAGGCGGTCGGCGAACCGCCGCTGATGCATGGAATTTCAGTCTATTCCGCGATTCTCGATGCGGTTCATGCGACGAACCCGAGAGGTCAGCCGGAGCTCAATGCGCCATGCACGCCGGAATCGATCCTCAAGGCGATCGCATCGCTGAACGGGACGGGTTGAGAGGCCGCGATGAGAGCTTTCCGTCGTCTCGTCGAAGCGATTGAAGCGGAAGGTTCGGCGGCGCTGGTGACGCTTGCGCGAGTCGAGGGTTCCAGCCCGCGCGAGGCGGGCACACGCATGGTGGTGCGGCCCTCGGGCGGCTTCCACGGCACGGTCGGAGGCGGTGCGCTTGAATATGCCGCTCTCGAAGCCGCAAACGAGGCCTTGAGAAGAGGGCGCGGGCCAGCGCAGCGTCGTTCGCTTGCGCTTGGGCCTGAGCTTGGCCAATGCTGTGGTGGCCGCGTCGAATGGCGAGTCGAGACGTTCGACAAGCGCGATCTCGACGATCTTTCTGCATTTGCGATCGCTGAAGGCGGCGCTTTAGCGGCGCTCAGCGCGCGGCTGGGGCCCGACGGGCGAGTTCAGCGCACGCTCGGTTCGAGCGCGAGCGAGCGTCAGGTTGGCGCGTCTCGCGGAAGCGAGCTGGACCGAGCCGCTCGGCGTGCTTGTGCGTGCGGTCTATCTGTTTGGAGCGGGTCACGTCGGACGGGCATTGGCGCTCGCGCTCGCGCCGCTGCCTTTCGCGGTGCGCTGGATCGATCCCAGGCGCGACGCTTTTCCCACGCACGCGCCCGCGAACGTCACGCTCATTCATGCGCCGGAACCTGCGGCCGAGCTCGTGAGCGCGCCCGACAGCGCGCTCGTCGTCGTGATGACGCATTCGCACGCACTTGATCTCGAAATCGTTGCCGAGGCGCTACGGGTCGAGCGCTTCGGTTATGTCGGCCTCATCGGCTCGGCGACGAAACGGGCGCGGTTCTTGAGCCAGATGCGCGCGGCGGGCCTCACCGAAGTTCAGCTCGCTCGTCTCGTCTGCCCGATTGGCGTGCCAGGCCTCGAATCCAAGGACCCGGCGGTGATCGCAGCCTCGACCGCCGCGCAGCTTCTGATCGTCAGCGAGAGCTTGGCGAGGGAGGAGGATGAGGCGCCGGACGCGAGACTTCGGAATGGTTCGCCGGCTTCCGCGCCTTAAGAATCTCGACATTCAACTCATTTTGACGACTCCCGGTCGCAGCGGGCGCCGTGGAATAAATGCTGTGCATCATTTTATGAACGGCGCTTGCGGGTGACGCGTTTGGCCTTGGCAAGGGCCTTGGGTTTCGACTTGGTTTCAACAAGCGCTGCAATCCGCGCCTGAACATCGGCGCCATTTGACTTCAGCCGCTCGCCGATGCGACCGACTTCCTCATCCGAAAGTATCGCCGGACGACCAAGCGAAAGAGCGATTGCGTAGAGCCGCGCGAGCGTTTCGAGCTCCCGCGCCCGGACCAGCGCCGCCTCCAGCGTTGGGCCGGTGGTCAATGCGCAATAGTTGCTGAGCAGAACCGCATGGCTTTGGTCCAGCGCCTCGAGCGTCAGGCCCGCCAGTTCCTTGGTGCCGGCGGGCGCATATTTGGCGCACCGGACAATCGGCGCGCCAAACAGCGCGATCATCGAATGGGCAGCCGGGATGGGTTTGCGCGCCATGGCCAGGGCGGTGGCGTAAGGCGATTGGAAACGCACAATTGCGCCGATATCGGGACGGGCTCGCACAATATCGAGATGAATGCGCCATTCGCCTGTTGGCTTCCTCGGACCCTTCCAGGCGCCATATTCGCCGACTAAGGGCATGCGCGCGATCATCGCTGGCCGGAGATCACCATAGTTCGCGCCGCTCGGCGTGATGAGCAGTGAGTCTTTGAAGCGCGCCGAAATATCACCCACAAGGGCGCCGCCAAGTCCGGCAGCGACGACGGTTGCGCCGCGGGCGATGATCGATTCGCGCACCGCCTTCTCAGTCGTGGCCATGTCCCCCGCTTTCGTCCGGCGTCAATCCGCGTTTCGGGTTCGCTTTTGAGAGAAGATCGCTCAGGAAATCAAGTTGCGAACTGCTGGCTGAGGCCACGAAGTCGGTCTCGGTCCGGCGGCGCGAGCTCTCTATCCTATCGCGTTTGCGCGCCTCGCCAGCCTATAATGTGTCGCCGTCTTGAAGCGCCAACTCGCGCCCTTCAATCTGGAGACCAAGTGTCGCGACATCCATCCGCAAATTTGTTTGACCTCATTGCGGCGCGAGCGCCCCATCCGGACAAGCTCGCTCTGGAGACCGCAGACGCCGCCGCGCTGACCTACGGCGGGTTGTTCAAGCGCTCAGCTCAGGCGGCCAATGCTCTGGTCGCCCTCGGGGTCAAGCCTGGCGACAGGGTCGCGGTACAGCTCGAGAAGTCAGCTGACGTGATCGTCGTTACCCTGGCTTGTCTCCGGGCGGGCGCGGTGCTGCTGCCGTTGAACACGGCCTATACGCTTGCTGAGCTCGAATATTTCCTTGGCGACGCCGAACCTGCGCTGACCCTTTGCCGTCCCGACCGGCTCGAGGCTATTCGTGCGCTCGCGCAGGCGCTCAACTTGCGTTCGGTCGAGAGTCTCGGCGTCAATGGCGATGGAAGTTTCGCTGCGGCGATCGACGCCGCGCCGCCCGAGTTCGAAACCACGCCACGGGCGAGCGACGATCTAGCCGCGATTCTCTATACCTCGGGCACCACCGGTCGCTCGAAAGGCGCGATGCTGACGCACGAGAATTTGTCGTCGAACGCGCTGACTCTGATCGACTGTTGGCGCTTTGGCGCCGCCGATAGACTCATTCACGCGCTGCCCGTTTTTCATACGCATGGGCTGTTCGTGGCGGTCAACGTCGCGCTGCTGTCTGGGGCGACGATGATCTTCATGCCCAGGTTCGATCCGGAAGCGGTAATCGCGGCCCTGCCGGAAGCGACAGCGATGATGGGGGTGCCGACGTTCTATACCCGCCTGCTCGACCAATCCGCCCTGGATCGCGACCTCTGTGCGAACATGCGTCTCTTCGTCTCGGGCTCTGCGCCGCTGCTTGCCGAGACTCATGCCGCCTGGCGGGAGCGGACCGGCTTCGCAATTCTCGAGCGCTACGGCATGACCGAAACTAACATGATCACATCGAACCCTTACGACGGTGAACGCCGCCCGGGGGCGGTGGGTTTTGCGCTTCCAGGGGTTAGCGTGCGCATTGCCGACCTCGAGAGCGGCGCGCCGGTTCAGGCTGGCGAAATCGGCGGCATCGAGGTCAAGGGGCCTAACGTCTTCGCCGGCTACTGGCGGATGCCCGAGAAGACCGCGCAGGAGTTTCGCGCTGACGGGTATTTCATCACCGGCGACTTGGCCCGTGTTGACGACGACGGCTACATCCACATCGTCGGGCGGGCCAAGGACCTCGTGATTTCCGGCGGCTTCAATGTGTATCCGAAGGAGGTCGAGACGGAGATCGACGCGATCGAGGGCGTGCTTGAGAGCGCTGTGTTCGGTGTCCCGCACGCCGATTTCGGCGAAGCCGTGACAGCGGCCGTCGTTGCACGTCCGGGCTCGACGCTGAGCGAATTGGCAATTCTCTCAGCGCTCGGCCGCCGCCTGGCCAAGTTCAAGGCGCCCAAACAGATCGTCCTCGTCGAGTCTCTGCCGCGCAATGCGATGGGCAAGGTGCAGAAGGCGGCGCTGCGGGAAGCTTACAAGGACATCTATCGCATTTGAGAGAATGGCGCGGCCGCGAAGGAACTCTCGCGATAACGGGCGTAAGGCGGCGCGCCGGCCTCGCCGGTCGCAGCCCGCGGCGCTGTGACTCCCGCGCGAGCGGAATTGAGAGTTCTCGACAAATTGTGCTGTCATGCCCCGCTTTTGCGGGCATGACAGCGGCGGCTGTTTATCGGGCGCTGGTCTAGCCTAGCTTCCCCGAGGCATGCGCGAGAATCGTGTAAACCTTGCCGGTGTTGGACAGAAGGTAGGCCCGCCACTGCGCGCCGTCGCGGTCGTTCTGGCCGATCTTCGACAATAGGCGCTCGAACTCCTGCATATAGCGCGTTGTCGTCTCCCGGAACTGGGGGTCGGTGCGAAAGCGTCGCCGAAGTTCGTCGAACGCCTGTTGGCCGGCCTCCGTGTAGAGGCGGCGTGACACAGCGCCGGTATCGCCGCGGCGCCATCGATCCCACATTTCCACCGCAGCGGCATTGTCGATCAGGCTGGAGATTTCCCGGCTCAGCGCCTCGAGCGTTTCCGCGCCTTTCGATTCGCTCTCCTCCGGCTCGTCGCGGGAGGCAGCCGCGAGGAGGTTCGAGAGCCATCCGGGTTGCCCACGATCGGAAGCCGATGCCGGACCCGAGGTTGTTGACGCCGCAACCGGCCGGGGCGCGGCGGCGGACAACGGTGGCCATGACTGCGTTTGAGCCCGCGCGAACGGAGGGATGAGCTCCGACGCGCCAATCCGCCCTGACGTCTGGCTCTCGGTCGCAGGCGCGGCAAGCGCTTCAGCCACGGGCGCGAGGACTTCGGATTGGGACGGGCCCTCGAGCTCACGCGTCCTCTCCACTCCGCGCAGCAGAGGCTTCTCAAAACGCGCGCCTGCGACTGCCGTCGCCGCAGTCGGTTCGACGACGTCGTAAGTCGCCCCCGAGTTTGACACCAGCGCAGCAAGCTCCTTCAGCGCGCGGATCTGATCGGAAACGACCCGCCGCATCGCGTCTGCGGTTTCGCTCGTCTCCTGGGGCAGATCAAGCACCCCGCGACGGAGTTCCTGCCGGGTCTGGTCGAGTTCGCGCTGAACCTGGCTCGCCATGTCCTTCACTTCGGCGACCGACTCACGGAACCGGTCAGCGGCATGATCAAGCGCGCCGGTCAACTGAGAATTGGTCTGTTCGAGGGTTGACTGCAGTGATTGCGTCGTTCGCTCGCGCTCCTTTGCCGCCGTGTCGCGAATGGTTTCAAACTGGCCTGCGACCGCAATCGACGCACCCCTTGTGGCGGCGGCGAGCGCGGCGCTGATCTCCTGGGCGCGAGCTTGCGACCGGGCGAAACTGTCTTCGACGTTGGCCGCGAAGCGTCCGAGTGTCGCCTCGAAGGCTTCACTGCGGCCGGAGATATCGCCGATGAGCGCTTGGAGGCTGCTGCGGCGGCGTTCGAGAGCGGAGTCGAGCGACTGCTGCTGCTGTGCGAGATCGCGTCCGACAATTGCGAGAGCTTCCGCGTGCTGGGCGAGTTGCCCGGCAAGCGTGCTCGCGTCGGACTGGGTTGAGGCTGAAAGGCGTCCCAGAGCGGCGACCTGCGATGAGATGCCGCCGAGCGCATGTTGGAATTCCTCGACCCGCGTCGCGAGCCCGCTTTGAACGGCCGCGAGCCGATCTCCCGCCGATCCAATCGCCTGATCGATGACGGCGCTGGTTTGACCGAGGTTGTCGATCACCGATGTCAATTCGTGGCGCAACCGGTCGCCGGTCCCGGAGAGGGAGCCGACCGAGCTCTCAGCGCTGCGGGTTACGGTTTCGCTGAGCGAGACGCTGGAAGCTTCCACCTGCTCGGTCAATCGCTTGAGCAACGCTTCGATCGTCTCGGCCGACCGGTGGGTGACGTCGGCGGCGACGTTGCGTAGCGCTTCGCTGGAATCGGCGACCTCGGAACGCAACTGCCCCGTCAGCGCGCTCAACGCGCGCACCGGGTCCGCCGCGCTGCCGTTGACGGCGGCAATAAGTTCGTCTGTCCGCCGGGTCAGAAGCGTTGCAAGGTCGGCCATCTGCTGGTCGAGCGTATGCATCGCACGCTCACCGACCCCGACGAACCTCGCTGACACCTCGTCGCCGCGCTCGCCAAGGGCGGTCACCAGGTCGGCGCCCTTGCCTTCGATGACCTCGCGCAAGTCATCGACCTTTGCCCTGATCGCGTTGGCGACGGCGGCGCCGCGCGCCGACCAGATCGATTCGGCTTCCGACGCTGCTCTCGTCAGAACTTCGCTCATCGCCTGAATGCGAGCGACAAGGCGTTCATCGATGGTCTCGGTGTTTCGATTCGCCGCCTCCACCATGTCTGCGAGCCGCACGTCAATGATGCGCGTGCTTTGGTCCGCGGCCTCGGCGAGCGCGGCCAGGCGCGCGTCAAAGATCTGCACGCTCTGTTGCGTGGCGTCGGCAACAACGACCTTGTGGGAGTCGAATGCGGCGCCCATCGAGGCCTTGTGCAAGTCGAGCATCGCTGTGACTTGCTGGGCGTGCTCGCCCACCTTGTCCCCGAGCTCGGCCCGGCTCGAGTCGAGGCGCCGGCTCAAGTCCTGCATCGGCGTGACGACTTGCTCCTTGAACTGATCGACGCTCACCCCGAGCGACCTCGAGACGTCCTCGACGCGGCCGGTCAAGGTCGCATTGATGTCTCGGGCGACAGTCGACAGCGTTTGCGTCAGCTCCTCTGCGCGCCGTTGCAGCGCGTCGCTGATTTCCGCAGATTTGGCGCTCATGCCTTGCGTGATTTCGCGACCGCCGTCTCCGAGCGCCTTGGCGGTTTCGAGTGTGGTGCGAGCGAGGGTCTCGGATAGCGCCCGGCCACGCTGCGCAAGCGCGTCTTCGATCCGCGCCAGAAGACCTTCGAGCGTCGACGACACTTCGTGAAGTTTTGCTCCTGCGCGTTCCTCGACGGCTTGCAGGCGACGGTCGAACAGCGCCGCCGCCTCCTCGTTTCGCTGGCCGAGCTTCTCGTCGATCGCGCCGCCCCGGTTGACGAGAGTTTCCTCGATGGCGATGAGCTTGGCGCCAAGATCGGCCGCGAGAGCCGCGGATCGATCGCCGATTCGCCCGACGATTTCGCGTCCGCGCCCGTCCATCGCGCCTTCGAACCGCGCGAGCCCGTCTCCGAGCGAAGTCTCGACGCGGCGCGAGTGCGACGCCAAGGCAAGATCGACTGCATTGTGATGCGCGGCGGAGGCGATCTCAAACTGCTCCAATCGCTCCGCGGACTTCGTGTCCAGCTGCGCCCTGTGATCGACGAAGCGCTTGTCGAACTCATCGCGCCGGGCCTGCATCATCAGGTCGATCGCATCGAGATGTCCGGAGATGCGCGCGTTGAATTCGTCGGAGTGCGATCCTAGGCGATCGATGACGCTATGCCCGCTTTCGCCCACGAGACCATCCAGCGCCTGGAGATGTTGGCGCATCCGCTCCGTCTGCTGCGACACGGCCTCCACGAGGGTGACCGCGCGCTGGTTGACGATATGGTCGAAGGCCGCGATCCGCTCGCTGAGCGCCTCATGCACGTTGCCCGCTCCGTTCGCCGCTGCGGCCGCTGCGTCGATGGCAAGCGAGGCCAAGCGTTCGTTGATTTGCGCCGATTCAGCGCTCAGCGTGGCTATGGATTGGGACGCCGACGCCTCGATCTGGGCCTGGGCGAGGGCGCCCTCGGAGGAGATCGCGCCGACAAGGCGGCGGGTCGACTCGTCGAACAGGGTTTCAAGCGCATCGTTCTGGTTGTCGACTGCGCCGCGCAACTGGCTCTCTCGGGCGTCGAATTGTTCGCCCCATCGTGAAGCCGCGGCGTCAAGGATCGCAGCCGCGTCTTCCGCGCGATCCCGGATCACAGCGCTCAGGCGTTCGCTCGACCCGGTGAGCCTATCTTCAAGAACCTGGCCACGCACCACGACGGTGTCGTGCAGACGGTCCGTCGCGTCGCCAAGACGCGCGACCAGACTGTCGCCGTGCACGACGATGGTCTCGGAGAGCCGCTCGCCGCCGCTTTGGAGCCGCTCGATCAGCGAATTCGACCGGTCGCTGAAGTCGCGGGCGACTGTGTCGTTGACGAGGCCCAGCTGACCGGCGACAGAGTCGCCTTGGGCGCGGATCGCGGTGACGGCTTGCTCGCTGCTCGAGCTGATCCGGCTCACGATCTCGTCTGAATACAAGTCAACGGCGCTGCGGGCCGCCGCCGAGGTCTCGGCAAGCCGTTCAGCGATCGAGTGGCCGTGGAAGCGGATCGCCTCGACCGCCTGTTCACCGCTTGCGCTGATGCGAGCGACGACCTCGTCCGAGTGTTCAGCCGCGGCGCTGCGCGTCGCCGCCGAAGTCTCCGCGAGTCGATCGGCGATCGAGTTGCCATGGAAGCGAATCGCCGCGGCGGCCTGTTCGCCGCTTGCGCTGACGCGGGCGACGACGTCGTCCGTGTATTCTCCGACCGCGCTGCGCGCTGCGGCCGACGTTTCGGCAAGTCGACCGGCGATCGAGTGCCATGGAAGCGGATCGCTTCGACGGCCTGTTCGCCGCTTGCGCTGACGCGAGCGACGACGTCGTCCGCGTATTGGTCGACGGCTGCGCGCGTCGCCGCCGAAGTCTCGGCAAGTCGATCGGCGATCGAGTTGCCATGGAAGCGGATCGCTTCGGCGGCCTGTTCGCCGCTCGCGCTGACACGGGCGACGACGTCGTCCGTGTAGTCGCCGACCGCGCTACGCGCCGCCGCCGAAGTCTCGGCGAGTCGCCCGGCGACCGAATTGCCATGCATGCGGATCGCTTCGGCCGCCTGTTCGCCGCTTGCGCTGATGCGAGCGGCGATCTCGTCCGAGACCTCCGCGACTGCGCTGCGCGCTGCCGCCGAAGTCTCCGCAAGTCGATCGGCGATTGAGTTGCCATGGAAGCGAATCGCCGCGGCGGCTTGTTCGCCGCTCGCGCTGACGCGGGCGACGACATCGTCCGCATATTCGCCGACGGCGCTGCGCGCGGCGGCCGACGTTTCGGAAAGTCGCTCCGCGATTGAGTTGCCATGGTAGCGGATTGTTGCTGCGGCCTGTTCGCCGCTTGCGCTGACGCGAGCGACGACGTCGTCCGTATATTCGGCGACGGCGCCGCGAGTCGTCTCGGAAGCGTGCGCGAGCTGGTCGGCAACCGAATCGCCCTGTGCGCGGATCGCGTCCACGGTTTGCGCCCCGCTTGCGCTGACGCGGCCGACAACCTCGTCCGCGTAAGCGGCGACAGCGGCGCTCATCGCCGCCGACGCGCCGGCAAGTTGAGCCGCGACCGACACGCCGTGCGCATTGACGGTCTCTGCCGCCTCGGAGAGGCGTGCGGCGACGGTGTCGCCATGGACTCTGAGCGTCTCTGCGGCTTCGCCGGTGCTGGCGGAAACGCGGCTTACGACGGTGTCCGCATGAGCGGTGATGGCGTCGCCCGTTGAAGCGGCGGCCTCGGAGAGGCGAACAGCGACCGAGTTGCCATGGGAGCGAATGGCGTCGAGGACCTCGCTGCTGCTGGCGTGAATACGGCCAACGACGTCGTCGGTGTGGGCGCCAAAGGCGGCCGACAGCCCCAGCGATGCGACAGCAAGTTGATCCGCGATCTGGTCTCCGTGTCCCTTGATCGCTTCCACGGCTCGCGCGCTGCTGCCGCTGATGCGTCCGACCACATCGTCGGCATGGGCCCCCACGGCGCTCCGCGCGAATTCGGCGGCGTCCGCGAGACGAGTCGCGACCCGGTCGCCATGCGTGTCGATCGCCTCGACCACGGAATTCTGTGAAGTCTGGATTCGTTCGATCAGATTGTCGCCCCGTTCGCCGAGGCGGGACAGCAGATTGTCTCCGACCGCCTTGAGACGATTGTCAACCTCTCCCACTCGCGACACGATGTCGCCTGCGGCCTTTTGGCTCGTGTCAGCGAGGCGGTCTGCGAGGTTTTCGCCGACCGCCGCGATCGATACGCTCATTCGCGCGCCTTCCGCCACGATGCGCTCGACCGTCGAGGAGCCTGTCCGGTCCATCGCGACGGTGATCTCATCCGACGCCGCGCCGAGAGATGCAGTGATTTTTTGGCCAGTTTCAGTGAGTTGCCCGCTGAGATTGTCGCCAGCCGTGACCAGGTCCTGGGCGACGCTGTCGTGAGCTGTTGCTATGGCGTCGCGAACCCGCGTTCCGCTGGTCACGATCGACTCGCGCTGGTCGGCCATTTCGGCGATCAGCAGGCGGATCTTGCGCTCATTGTCGGAATAGGAGCGCTCGAGCGTCGACACCTCAGATCGTACGCGCGTCTCGAGCTCCGCGGCGCGCGCCAGAGCGCGTTCCACCCCATCGCCCATCGACGTGAGTTCGCGACGGATGGCCTGGGACAGGTTTGCGACATGGTCGCCGGCCATGGTCTCGGGTTCGGCCAGACGCACAGCGACCTGGGAGATCGCGCGCGCCGATTGTCGCAACTCGCGCAGCCGCCGCGATAGCGCGGCGAACGCGAACATGAAGATGATTGGCCCAAGCGCTGCTAACAAAAATAACGGGGTCTCGGGTCGCAGCAGCATCTCGATGGGCCGCCTCGGCGCCGAGGGCCACACGGAGACATAGCCGTAGAGCGCACAGATCGCCGCCCACAGGAGTGAAGCAACCAAGGCGATTATGAATGGCGTCCGGCTCGCCGGACGCGCATTCATCGCCTGCAAGATCGCGCCGACGTTCTCACGATCGTCATTTGCTGGCGTCGCTGCGGGGATCGCTGGCTTGGGTTCGTTCTCCGGCACGAACGGCGAAGACGGGCCCGCGCGAAGGAGCGTAGGCGAGTCGCTGGCAAGTTGGGTCGGCTTGAGAACCGGCGTTGTGGCCGTCGGCTTCGCGGGAACGAGCTGGGGCGGAGCGGCATTGTCTTCCGCGAGGACGGTCTCGTCGTCGTCCGTCAGGTTCAGGGCGCTTTCGATCGCCGACATCGCCGCCGAAACGGGATCTGTCGCCGGATTTTGCTTTACCATTGCGTCCGCCTCACTCCATCGGCGCCGATCGTTGAAATGACCGACATCCGCGCCAAGCGTTTCCCCGGGCTCGCCGCGGCCGAACCAACGCTGAATTAACCACGTTGCAGTCTACCGCCGCGCCTCATAGATGAAAACCACGCCGCCTGCGCAACTTGCAAACGTCGTTAACGGTTCGGTTACCATGTTTTTCGATAGTGTTCAGTGATTAAAGGCGGCGCAGACGGGCCGCGACCTTCACCTGGACGGACCGGCGCGTATGCTCGACAGTTGGACCGGCGGCTTCGACCCACCCCTTGATCTCGTTCATTTGGCCCGCCAGTGCCTTGGCGATCACGAACTCGAGGCGGAGCTGCTTCAACTCTTCCGGCTGCAAGCCCCTGCGTTGACGGCGCGGCTGTCCGGCTCGCCTCCGTTATCTTTAGATGCAAAGGCAAAAATCGCTCACACGTTGCGGGGCTCGGCGCTTGCCGTAGGCGCCGGACGCGTCGCCAGCGCGGCTTGGCGCATCGAGGAATTGGCCTCGGCTGGGGGCGACCAAAGCTCGGCGGAGGCGCACGCGATCGCCGCGCTCGTATCTGCAGTGAGCGAGGCCCTCACGGAAATCGACCGCCTTCGCGGTTAGTCGCCCAGACCGTCGACCGCGACGCCGGCGCCTTTTCGGCCCTGGTCCGCGAATCACCCCGACCCCGGTCGAGCCTCCCAAATGCCCTTTCGGCGCCGCCCTGCTTGCTCTATGTAGGCGCGCTCTATATAGCCGGCGCTCGCCGACCGAATTCACGCGCCCTCAAGGCGTGACGCGGTATTCCAAGGAATCACTCTGTTCAATGGCGAAGATCACTTTCATTGACGCGACCGGACAGTCGCGTTCGGTCGAGGCGCAGGTCGGCGCGACGGTCATGGAGACGGCCCTGCGCAACTCCGTCCCGGGCATCGAGGCCGAATGCGGGGGCGCTTGCGCTTGCGCGACTTGCCATGTCTACGTCGCCCCGGAATGGACGGAAGCGACGGGCAAAGCCTCCCAGATGGAGGAGGACATGCTCGATTTCGCCTTCGAAGTGCGCCCCAATTCCAGGCTTTCCTGTCAGATCAAGGTCACCGAGGCGCTGGACGGTCTCACCGTGACCACTCCGCCGAAACAAGGATAAGAACAAGGAATCTGAATGACCGAAGTACTATCCACCGACGTCGCGATCATCGGCGCTGGGCCCATCGGGCTGTTTGCGGTGTTCGAACTCGGCCTGCTCGACATCAAGGCGCATCTCATCGACATCCTGCCGAAGGCGGGCGGCCAATGCGCGGAACTCTATCCAGAGAAACCGATCTACGACATTCCGGGCTTTCCGGTGATCAACGGACAAGAGCTCGTCGACAATCTCATGAAGCAGATCCATCCGTTCGGGCCGAAGTTTCACCTTGCCGAGATGGTCGAGCGAATGGAGGTTCTGGGCACGCCTGAACGGCCCCTGTTTCGCATTGCTACCGACAATGAAAAGGCGATCGAAGCGAAGTCCGTGTTTATCGCGGCGGGCGGGGGATCGTTCCAGCCGAAGAGGCCGCCGATCCCGGGGCTCGACGCTTACGAAAACCAAAGCGTCTTCTATTCCGTGCGCAAAATGGACCATTTCAAGGGAAGGCGCGTGGTGATCGTCGGAGGCGGCGATTCCGCGCTCGACTGGGCGCTGAACCTGCACCCGGTCGCTGACCGCATCACCCTTGTTCACCGCCGCGACGCGTTCCGCGCGGCGCCCCACTCGGTCAACGCCATGCGCGAGCTCGTCAATTCGGGCGACATGGAATTCGTGCTGGGGCAGGTGACCGGCGTCAAGGGCGAGAAAGGCCAGCTCTCAGCGCTCACGATCCGTCGTGAGAACGGTGAGACCTACGACCATGCCTGCGACGACATGCTGCCGTTCTTCGGGCTCACCATGAAGCTCGGGCCGATCGCCGGATGGGGAATCAATCTCAATGAGAATCTGATCCCCGTCGACACGGCGAAATTCGAAACAAGCGTTCCGGGCATTTTCGCCATCGGCGACATCAATACCTATCCCGGCAAGCTGAAGCTGATCCTGTCCGGTTTTCATGAGGCCACGCTCGCCGCACAGCGCGCGCATCATTATGTCTATCCGGACAAGAAACTGACGTTCCAGTACACGACGTCGTCGACCAGCCTGCAGCGCAAGTTGGGCGTGAGCTGAGCCAGTTCCGGCGCCGGCGCTCAGCCTCGCGGCGCTGACCGGTCAGTGCAGGCTCGGCCCGCCGAGCCGAGTCCGTCAGAAGTTCACGTTCGTCCGCAGGCCGACCACGAACTCGTTCTTGATCCGCTGCGTCGGAGCGGCCGGGTTGGCGATTCCCATGCCAGGATTGATGAAATACTGGACGTCGGGCTGAATCACCCACGAGGGCAGAGCCTGAAACTGATAGGTCGCCTCGATAAAGGTCTCGCTCGAGCGAATAGGCGTGTAGACCGAAGGCTGGAAGAATTGCATCTGCCGGTCGAAGTTGGACGCGCCGCTGCTGGCCCACACGGTTCCCATTTCGACGCCGAAGGCATCGTTGTCGCGCCCCGGCAACGGGGCATGCAAGCCGAGGCCAGCATTGATGCTGGCGCTGACCAGATTGCGATCCTGGTACGGCGTGAACATCGGACGGAAGAAGACATTCAGGCTGCGACTGGAATTGTCCTTCGAACGCCAGATCATCTGATCCATGACCCCATAGAGTGAAAAGTCGCCGTGAGGCGTCGCCGGCATCCCGTTGCTCAGGGGACTGGCGAGCGGCAGGCCTATGGTGTCGGTTTGCTGGTCGTCGAATTTGTAGCTGTTGTACCAGGCGCCGATCTTGTAGGCGCCTGGCAGCGGACCGTCGGCATTCGGCTTCCCCTGCGCGCCCGCACCAAACGCGTATTGCAGTTCGGCGATCGCCAGAGTCCCGACGTCGAGCGGGAAGCTCACTCCATTCGGATTGCTTCTCGGCGTGTTCGGCGAATCCAGCGGGATCGGGCTGCCGTTGAAGACGCCCGCGAGCACAGTGACGCTGTCCGTCACCTGCACTCGTCCGCGAACGCCCAGCCCCGCGAGCGGATAGGCGGGGCCGCCTCCAGGTAAATCTACTGTTGGAAGCCCCGGCCAACCGGATACCCCGTTAATGAAGAGGGTGTTCGCGGTTGGGGCGATGGTGAATTCCTCGTCGAGGCTCTGCTCGCCGATCTTGACGTCGAACTTGTCGCCGAATTTCTGCTGATACCACAGCTCCCAAAGCCGAACGCCGACGGGCGCGTCGATGTCGCTCAGGGTCTGCAGGACCAAGAGGTTGTCCGTGTTCAGTTCGCCGCCATAAACTTGGAGGCCGCTCACGTTGAGCGTGCCGCCCTTGAGACCGAACGCTTTCTCGGTGTCCATTTGCAGCGTCACGGTGGTCAGTCCTTTCGGTTCGAGACTCTGTTGGACGCCGCCCGAGAGATTGCCGAACACTTCGACGTTCTCGAGGATGGTGAGCGTGACGCCGTACTTGGCCAGGGCGGGCCGCAGCCCCCCCATGTCGCCAAGCAGGTTCTGATTCTGCCAGTCGCCGCTGAGTACCCCCCATGGCCCCGACGCTTTGGCTGCGCTCGCCGGCGCCGAAGCGTCCGCGCGGAACTGCGGCGCGGCGAGCTGTGGCAGGGCGAAGGGAGCGGGGTTGGGCAAGCTCGAAGGGTCCGGGGACGAGGCCCCGGAGGAGGCCGATGTCGGCTGAGATGGAACCGACGTAGGGTTTGAGGGCGGGATCGAGTCGGCGAAGGCGGCGCCTAGCGAGGCCGGCCATCGCGAGAGCGAAGGCGTTCCTGAGCGCGCCCCGGCGGCGGCGACCGACTGAACGATGAAGGGGACGCAACCCAAACTCCCCTTGCCGAACGGCGATCGTCAATGACTTCGACCCCGCACGCGTCGCGATGTCAATTGATCCCGCTGCAAGATAGAATCGTTCCAAAACCGTTGGATGACAGCGGGTTAGCGGGAGGCTGTTCCGGGCGGCCTTGGGCGCGTCTCTGGAAAGTGCAAGGTCTGGCGGCTCCTCAGCGCTTCGGCGCTGCGGTCGCGGCGCGGGTGTGCAATTCTGCGCGCGCCGAAGCGATTTCAACGGCTTAGGCTTCTTTTTCTGCAACTCGAGTGAGCGGATGCATCACTTTGGTGCTTTATGTTGTTTGTTAATATCTATTAGTAACTATATGATATATTTAAAGATATATCACGCATAAAGGCGAGATGCGACGGGAGCCAACGACGCCCATATGACAAGCGCGCGCCAAAAGGCGAATAACCGAATGCGGAATACCCCCTCGTCAGAGGCGTTCTTGAAGAACGCCTCTGGAGCGGGACGCCGTCAATTGTAGCCGCGCTCGGCTCGAGCGCGGCGACGCGGTCAACGCCCGCGTCCACAAGCGCATCCAGCCGAGCTATCGGCTTCAGCTTGAGGCCGCGGCCACGCTCTCGAATCCCTGACGCCGAAGTCAAAAGACTGCGCCTGGTCGAAGCGATCGAAGAGGGGTCGCATTTTGCGCTTGTTTTCCACCGTCCGCTAACAGGACTTATCGGCAATAGGCAAGCATGGAATGTGCCTTTTTCACATGGAACAAATTGAGGCGCCTCAAAGTTCATCGCCCGCACACTATTCGCGCCAACGCAGCATGAGGAGGGTAACTTGGGCCGTGGAATTTTGCTTTGGCTTCTCGGCGTTCCGATCCCGATCATCATCCTGATCGCGCTTCTCTACCACTAAGAAGTCCTCATCCGCACGACCCCTCCACGAAGTCTACCATCGGCACGAGCATGACCGGGCGCAGCGCTGGTTCATTGTTCGTGTGAGCGCGAGGTTTGAACACATGACACAGGCGACAGTCTCGTCCCGTGCGCCCTTGTCGACAGTGACGGCTGTCGATACGGCGATCGACACGGTCTCCGGCGTATCGTGGGCGGCCGTTTTCGCGGGCGCGTTTGTCGCCGCGGCGTTTTCCTTGGCGTTGGTGGCGCTGGGGGCGGGCATCGGCTTGGTCTCCGTGTCTCCGTGGTCGAGCAACAATCCCTCGGTGACCACATTCACTGTGCTTGCGGCGGCGTGGTTCATCGCGGTGCAGCTCTTCGCGTCCGGCGTCGGGGGCTATATCGCGGGGCGACTACGGGGCGGTTGGGCGCGCGTGCATACCGATGAGGTTTTCTTTCGCGATACGGCGCACGGGCTCCTGGTTTGGGCGGTTGGAGCGGTGATCGCCGCTGCGCTGCTGGCTTCGGCTGCAAGTTCGGCCGTGAGCGGAGCGGCCCACGTCGCGGGCGCGGCGACGGAAGCTGTCGGCTCGGCCACCGGGCAAGCGGCCGGCCAGGCGGCTTCGACAATCGGCGATCCGACGGGCTATTTCTCCGATATGCTTTGGCGCAGCGATCACCCGGCTCAGGGGGATCAGGCCGCCGCGACTGCGGAAGGCGGCCGGATCATGTCGCGCGCTCTCTACAACGGCGATCTTCCCGCCGGGGACAAGACCTATCTCGCTCAGCTCGTTGCGAGCCGGACGGGAATGAGCCAGCCGGACGCGGAGAAGCGCGTCGCCGATGTCTTCGACCAGGCGCAGAAAGCCAAGCAGCAGGCCGCGGACAAGGCCAAGGAAGCCGCGGACGCCGCTCGCAAGACCGGAGTGGGCGTCGCTCTTTGGGCCTTCATCTCGCTCTTGGTCGGCGCTTTCTCGGCCAGCTACATGGCCACTGTCGGCGGACGGCAGCGGGACGAAGCGCCGCTATTTGAGTAAGCCGCGACGCGCTGCGTCCAGCGCAGCCCGCGGACCTGTCCTCTGAAACCTAAAAAGGGCGTCCTCGCGGACGCCCTTTTGTTTGCGACGAAAGCTGTTCAGCTCTGCACGCCCTTGACGTACCAGTCCATCACCAGAAGGTCTTTGTCCTCCATGCGCTGGCCCTTTGCGACGCGCTCCTTGCCGTCTGATCCGAGATCGGGCCGGTGAAGACCTCGTAGGTTCCGGCCTTGGTGTCGGCGATGATCTTGTCGGCGGCGGCGCGCACGTTGTCCGGCACGTTCTTATTGTAGGGCGCCATGCCCAAGAGGCCTTCCTTCATACCCCACCAGATGTCGTCCGACTTCCATGAGCCGTCGAGCATCGCCTTGGCGCGCTCGATGTAATAGGGGCCCCAGAGGTCGAGGCTGGCCGTCAGCTGCGCATGCGGCGCGAAGCGTGACATGTCGGCGCCGTAGCCAAACCCATAGATCTTGCGCTTCTCGCAGACCTGCAACGTCGCCGGACTGTCGACGTGCTGGGCGATGACGTCGCAGCCGAGATTGGCCAGCGTCTCCGCCGCGGCGGCCTCCTTGGCGGGATCGAACCAGGTGTCGATCATCACGAGCTTGGTGGTGATCTTCGGGTTGACCGCCTGAGCCGCAAGCGTGAAGGCGTTCACGCCCATCACCACCTCAGGGATCTTGAAGGATCCGAGGAAGCCGATCGTTCCGGTCTTCGACATCATGCCGGCGATCGTGCCGATGACCGCTCGGCCCTGATAGAAGCGCGAGTTGTAGGTGCCGACGTTGTCGGCGTGCTTGTAGCCGGTGCAATGCTCCCATTTGACGTCCGGGAACTGCTTGGCGGCTTCGATCGTCTGATCCATGTAGCCGTAGGAGGTGGTGAAGATGAGCTTGTGGCCCTGCTGCGCGAGGTCCTTCATCACCGGGATCGCGCTCGCGTCCTCCTTCACGTTCTCGACATAGTCGGCGACGACCTGACCTTTGAGCGCGTCAACAAGCGCCTTGCGGCCCTGTTCGTGCGACCACGTCCAGCCATAGTCGCCGATCGCGCCGAGATAGACGAAGCCGACCTTGAGAGGATCGGCGGCGAAGCCGCTGCGAGTCAAAGCGGGCAGCGTCAATCCAGCTGCGGCCGTCTTCATGAGGTTTCGTCGGGTAATCATGCTCATTCTTCTTCTCCCTGGTGAATTTTGTCCGAGCTCAAGCGTTGGGTAGGAACGGGCGGCCGAGGCAGGCTGGGGCTTCGCTTCCGGCGACCTCGCGGGCCGAGATGACAGCGAGCGCAACGACGGCTGCGATATAGGGCATCGCCGCCCAGAACTGCGACGGCAGGAATGAGAAGCCGGACGCCTTGGCGTAAAGCTCGAGCGTCATCAGGACGCCGAAAAAGTAAGCGCCCGCCAGCAGTCGCCCGGCTCGCCAGCCGGAGAACACCACGAGCGCCAGCGCGATCCAGCCGCGCCCCGCGGTCATCTGCTCGGCCCACATCGGCGTGATCACCATCGAGAAATAGGCGCCGCCGATTCCGGCCAGCGCGCCGCCGAAGGCGATCGCCGCGTAGCGGATCGCGATCACCGGATAGCCGATCGAATGGGCGGAAAGGTCGTTCTCGCCGACCGCGCGCAAGATCAGGCCGGCGCGCGTGCGGTTCAGGAACCAGCCGACGGCGAAGACCATGAGAAGCGCGAAATAGACGAGCGGACTATAGCCGAACACGACCCGCCACAGCGGATCGCCGGCGAGCGAATCTGGAAAGACGGAATCGAACGACGGCACGATCATGCCCACATAGCTCGCGCCGATCAGCGAGGAGAGGCCGATGCCGAAGATCGCGAGCGCGAGGCCCGTCGCGACCTGGTTGGAGCCGAGCGTCAACACCAGCACCGCGAACAGCATCGACGAGGCTGCGCCTGCGAGCGCCGCGGCGATCACGCCGAACCAGGGCGCCAGATCGCCGAGATCGGGACCGTAGTTCATGGTGACGGCGAAGCCGGTCACCGCGCCGATCAGCATCATGCCCTCGATGCCGAGATTGAGCACGCCGCTCTTCTCGACCACCAGTTCGCCCGTTGCGGCGAGCAGGATCGGCGTCGTTACGCCGACCACGGTGATGAGGGCGTCGATGAAGAAACCGATATTCACGCGACAGCCTCCGCGGGCGCGGCGCGCGGGGCGTCGCGAAGGATCCGCAAGCGGTATCGGACCAGAATGTCGCTGGCGAGAATGAAGAACAGCATCATCGCCTGGAAGATGCCGGCGGTCGCGTTGGGCACGTGCACCACGGTCTGCGCCACCTGTCCCCCGACATAGGTGACGGCGAGGATCAGCGCCGCCAGAAAGACGCCGACCGGATGGAGGCGGCCGAGGAACGAGACGATGATCGCGGTGAAGCCGTAGCCGGAAGGGAAGCCCAAATTGATCTGCCCGAGTTGGCTCGAGGCCTCGAGAATGCCCGCGAGGCCCGCCATGCCGCCGCTGATCATGAGGGTCGACCAGACGGTGCGCGAGGCGTCAAAGCCGCCGTAGCGCGCGGCGTTGGGCGCCGCGCCAACGGTGCGGACCGAAAAGCCATAGACCGAGCGGCTCGTGAGCACCCAGAAAATGAGCGTCAGCAGAATGCCGACGACAAGGCCTGGCGGAATGGCGGTTCCGGCAATGGCGTGGGGCAGGAGTTGCGCCGGGGTGAACGGCGGGGTCTGCGGGAAGTTGTGTCCGTTCGGATCCTTCCACGGGCCGCTGACCAGATAGTTGAGCACCTGCAGCGCGACATAGACCAGCATCAGGGTCGAGAGCACCTCGGACACCCGGTAGCGCGTCTTCAAAAACGCCGGGATCGCCGCCCAGGCCATGCCGCCCACGATCCCCGCCACAATCATCAGCGGGATGACCCAGAAGCCTTGCGCGTCGGGCAGAGCGAAGGCGACGCCCGCGCCCGCCAGCGCGCCGATGATGTACTGCCCCTCGGCGCCGATGTTCCAGATCTTGGCCTGATTGCCGAGCGATAAGCCGAGCGCGATGATGATGAGCGGCGCCGCCTTGGTCGCGACGTCCTGCCATTTGTACGAGGCGACGATCGGGGTGATGAAGGTCTCGTAGATCGCGCGCGGTCCGTCGAAGCCGATCAACTGAAAGATGATCGCGCCGAGCGCCATGGTCAGAAGCACGGAGGCGATCGGCGTCGCGATCTGCATGAAACGGCTCGGCGTCAGCCGTTTTTCAAGCCGGATGCGCATGCAACGCCTCTGTCATTTCGACCGTCGCCGCCGGGTCGCCGTGCACGCCGCCCATGAGCAGGCCGATCTCTTCGATCGAAACCTCGCCGACCTTCATCGGCGCCGACAGGCGGCCGAGGTTGATAACGGCGATCGTGTCGCAAAGCGTGAGCAGTTCATCGAGGTCTTGCGAGATGACCATGACCGCCGAGCCGCGCGCTGCGAGATCGACGATCGCCTGATGGATGGCGGCCGCCGCGCCCGCGTCCACGCCCCAGGTCGGCTGGCAGACGACGAGCGCCTCCGGCTGCTGCAGGATCTCGCGGCCCATGATGAACTTCTGCAAATTGCCGCCCGAGAGCGAGCCCGCGAGCGCGCCTGGGCCGGTCGCTTTCACGGAATAGGCGCCGATCACTCCGGCGGCGTAGTTGGTCGCCTTGCCGGGATCGATGAGGCCGAAGCGCACCATCTCCATGCGGTCGCGCCCGGTCAGCGCGCCATTGTCGGTGAGCGAGAACTCGCCGACCGCCGCGTGGCCGTTGCGCTCTTCCGGAACCGCGCATAAGCCTAAGGCGCGCCGCTCGGTGACGCCGAGCCGCCCGACCTGCCGGCCCGCAAGCGTGATCGCCTCAGGCGTCGGCGCCGGCGTCTCGCCGCTCATCGCGCTCATCAGTTCGTTCTGTCCGTTTCCGGCGACGCCGGCGACGCCGAAGATCTCGCCGGCCCTCACGTTGAGCGCGACATCCTTGAGCGCGACGCCGAACTCGCTTGGCTTCGGCAGGTTCAAGCCTTGCGCCGAGAGCTTGGGATCGCCCGAAGCCTCGGCTCATCGGCTTGGCGATCTCCTTCAGATTGGCGCCGATCATCATCTCCGCCATCGAGCGCGAGGTCTCGCGCTTCGGATCGCAATGCGCGACCACCTTGCCGCCGCGCAGGATGGTCGCCGTGTCGCAGAGCGCCACGATCTCATGCAGCTTGTGGGAGATGTAGAGGATCGAGCAACCGCTCGCCGCCAGTTTCCGCAAAGTCTCGAACAATTGCTCGACTTCCTGCGGCGTCAGCACGGAGGTCGGCTCGTCCATGATCAAGAGCCGGGGCTTAAGCAGCAGCGCGCGCACGATCTCGATGCGCTGGCGCTCGCCGACGCTCAGCGTCGAGACGACGCGGCGAGGATCGAGCTTGAGCTGGTAGGCTTCGAGCACCCGATTGAACTCGGCCAAAAGTTCGCGCGACGAGAGGCGGGAGTCGAGCCCGAGCGCGATGTTTTCGAGCACCGTCATCGCCTCGAAGAGCGAGAAGTGCTGGAACACCATGCCGATGCCAAGGCGGCGAGCCGCGCGCGGATTGGAGATGCGGGCGGTTGAGCCGTCGAAGATGATCTCGCCCTCGTCGGGCGCGAGGATGCCGTAGATCATCTTGACCAGGGTCGATTTTCCCGCGCCGTTCTCGCCGAGCAGAGCGTGGATCTCGCCCGGTCTCACGCTCAAATTGACGTTGTCGTTTGCGCGGACGCCCGGAAAGGACTTGCTGACGCCGACGAGCTTCAGGCGCAGGGGAGCTTCGACATTCACCTCAACTTCACCTCGCTCCCGAGCCCTCTCAGGCCGCGCTCGACCGCGGGCGACGCAAAAACCGCGCCGCGCCCGCCCATCCTGGCGAGGAGGGGTTAGGAGACGCGCGGTTTCCTCCCGCGTGTTTCGAACGCCGTAGTTTTGGGCAACCGTAGCGAGGGCGGCCGAAGTGTCAAATGAACTGGCGGCGATGATCTGTGGAGTAAGCAGCTAGCCGGCGGCCTGCGTGGCCTTTGCTCGTTTGGAAAGGGCTGGCGTCGGCAATTTGATCTTAGGGCGCACGACGTGGCAGGCGCGGGCCGTCGCTATTTCCTCTCGGCGACGATCCTGACGCCGCCGAGAACATGCGCGCCCATAAGGTCGACGAGGCGGACATAGGATTTGTGGAAGGCGTCGTGCCCGGAGGGAGTTCCGGCCGCCTCCGCCTCAAGCCGCAGCTTTTGGTACATCGCCAGACGCGCTTTCAGCAGCACCGCCCACTGGGCGGTCAAGTCTTCGGAGGAGCGGACGCGAAAACCAATGTCCGTCAACAAGTCTCGATAGGATTTGGGGCTTTCCAGCGCTTGGACGGCCTGGCCTTCCCACAGAAGGTCCGCGTCGTCCTTGGCGAGCGGCGCCGGCGCGACCCAATCGGTGAAGGCGAGCCGGCCGCCGCGTTTCAATATGCGGAACGCCTCGGCCATCGCGCGCCGCCGATCGGGAATGTGAAGCAGAGCCTCCTGGCTGATCACGACATCGACGCTCTTGTCGGGGATGGGAGCCGCCATGACGTTGCCTTCGACGATTTGAACCTGCTCATGAAGGCCGACGAGTTGCGTCAGCTCGTTGGCGCCCCTGACGCGCGCCGGCGTGAGTTCGACGCCGGTGACAAGGGCGCCGTAACGGCTCGCCAAATAGCGCGCTGGACCCCCGAGCCCGGCGCAGAAATCCGCGACCCGCGCGCCCTCGCCGATTCCCGTGGCTGCCGCCAGAAGGTCGTTCGCTTCGAGCCCTCCATAGTGATCCTGATCGTGCGGATAGAGGTCCTCGGGGCGCAGTCCGTCCAGATTGCCGCGGCTCGCGCGGAGCTTCGAAAGGATGATCTCGGCCGTGATAGGGTGCCGGCTATAAAAGAAGATCGCCTGTCCGCCGTCGTCTCTCATCGGATGGCGCCGCCTTTGGCGAAAATGCGACCTTATGAGGATTCAGCTGACAGGAGAAGCCGAGAGGCCGCATCCGCCCCGGCGGACGAATTGTCCGGCGTGCGGCGCTTCGCGCGTCGCCTCTCGTTCCTCGCGAAGTCGGTTCCGTGGTATCGAGCGCGTTCTCAGAGCCCTGTGCCGGGAGACCGTCGCCATGAGCGCCGCATCCCATCGCCCCTACGACGAGGCGCTGTTGCGCCGCGCCTTCGACGTCGCGAGCCGGTCGCGCGCCGCGGGCGATCATCCGTTCGGCTCATTGCTCGCCGACGGAGAGGGCAGGGCGCTCATGGAGCAGGGTAACGGATACACGAGCGAGGGCGGCGACCGCACTGCGCATGCCGAGCGGCTCCTCGCCTCACGCGCGGCGCGGGCTTACGATCTCGCCTTCCTGGCGCGCTGCACGCTCTATACATCCGCCGAACCCTGCGCGATGTGCGCGGGCGCGATCTACTGGGCGGGAATTGGCCGCGTCGTCTATGGCCAGACCGAGAAGGCGCTCAAGGCCCAGACCGGCGCGCACGAGGAGAATCCGACCCTCGACCTCCCCTGCGAGACCGTCTTTCGGGCCGGGCAGCGGCCGACCGAAGTCGTCGGCCCGCTGCTCGAGGACGAAGCGGCTCGGCTGCAGGCGGATTTCTGGAAGGCGAGGGAATAGTCGCCGCGTCGGGCGCGGTTCTTCCACTCATTTTGGGAGTTTGATAGCAATCCGACTGTATCCTATGCTGCAGCGTCGACCCTGAGGCCGGTCTCGGCGAGCGATGGCGATCGACCAGGAGGGTTGATGGATTTTTCCGTTCTCATTCCAGCCTATAACGTTTCAGGCATTATCGAACGCGCGATCCGAAGCGCTGCCGCGCAGACATTTCCGCCGCTTGAGATCCTCGTGATCGACGACTGCTCGACCGACAACACCGTCGAGGTCGTGAAGGCGCTGGCGCGGGACATTCCCTCCATTCGCCTTCTCTCAACTCCCGCCAATGGCGGTCCGTCGGCTGCGCGGAATGTCGGTCTACGCGCGGCGAAAGGGGACTGGATCGCTTTGCTTGACGCCGACGACGCCTGGAAGCCGGGCCGGCTTAAGCGCCTGTCGGAGGTCGCTAGCGCGACATCGGCCGACTTTGTCGCCGACGATCTGGTGATGTGGGATGCGGTTGCAGATGCGCAATTCAAACCGAGCTATTTCGAACTTCCGGAGCCCCAGAAGCAAATCACGCTCGTCGACATGTTCAGCGCTGATGACAATTTCAATTTCTCAAAGGCTTCTTTCACGCTCATGAAGCCGATCTTTCGTCGCAAGTTTCTTACCGAGCATAAGCTTGAATACAATGAAGACATGAAGGTCGGGGAGGATTTCACCTTTTACATCGAGAGCCTGTTCAACGGGGCGAAGGTCATCCTGATCAATGAAGCCTATTACATCTATTCGATGCCAAGCGCGCCCTCTGGGCGTTCCCCACATAGCCGCTCGATCCAGGACGTCAGCAAGCTTCCTGGCGTAAGCGACCTGATGAGCGAGAAATATGCAGATCGCATCGACCCGACGCTTAAGCGCGCCATGGACGATTTTCGGAAGACTTTCACTCTCCTTCACCAATCTAACGTCGCTCGGACCTATCGCTGGTCGGGCCAATACGCTCAATATCTCGCCTATCTTGCCGCCAGGCCTGAGCTGACGCGGCGTCTAGTCTTCCGCGCCGCGATGAAAATCGGAAAGCGAATGGAGTGGCGCAGCCCCGCGGCTTAGGAGCAGTCCCGAAGATTATGAGGGCTCATCGGTCCGATGTTGAAGGGCGGTGCGCCCTCGGTGCAAGCGGTCAAGCGTGTTGGCAATGATGATGCGACCGCACACCGGTCAACCGCCACGACGCGCAACCGATCACGAAACCGCTTCGACGTGGGACTGACGGTTAGGAGGGTCAAATATTTGATCCGGGTCGAATTTTGCTCTTACCGTTTCAAACTTGTCCCATTCTGGATATACCCTTCGCAGATATTCGATATCCTGGCGCTTGTGGAGCTTGCCCCAATGCGGCCGCCCGCCCAGGCGCATCATGACGTCTTCGAAGAGATCGAAGACCGTGAGCTTAACGGCTTCGTCCACGAACCAGTATGTGTTGAAGAGAACCGCATCCTGGCCGGAGTTCGGTCCAAGATAGGATTGCTCAGAAGCTTTGAGAAACTTCATTTCCACAATCCGCCCCGGGTTCAGTTTGGCGAAATCTGACGTCCGCAGCCGCTCGATCGCGAGCGGCGCTTGCGACGCGGCGACGGAATATTGCATCGTCACTCCGACGTCTTGCGGTCTCTCGCTTTTGACGCTCTTCGCGGCGCGCTCCAGCGCAGGGTGGAGGTTCGCGATCCGACGTAAGGCGGCCTTCGCGCGGCGAACGCCCGTCGATTTCAGGTTCTGCTCGCCCCAGTACGGTCCGTTCCCCGCCACGTAGGGTCGAAATCCTTTTTGCGGCTCGACGCTCGTCTCGAGGCACTTAAGAACAACGGTATCCGCGCCAAGACTCCAATGTCCCCAAATGTGCTCATACCGCTCCTCGAGGTTGGGCATCCGAACAAGGAAATCATCGATGGTCATCGAAAGTTCTTCGAATCGGACCCATGGCATCGCCATCGCCTGAAGCTCGACTTCGACGATGATCCCAAGCCACCCAACCGCCACGTTCGCCGCCCGCCTCTCTTCCGGCGCGCTGGTTGAATCGATTGTCTTCACTTCGCCGGACGGAAGAACGACGGTCAAAGACTGCACGAAATCCGAAACCGTCCCCCATCGGGGACTCGTGCCATGGGTGGCAGTCGCGACGGCGGCGCCGATCGAACATTCCGTCAGGAAAGGCAACGAGGGTAGCGAAAGACCGGATCCGGCGAGAAGGCGTGTCAGGTCGCCGATGCGGACGCCCGCCCTCCACGATAACCCTGTTCGTGCCCGGATCGAATTTCCGGACGCGATTGAGGCCCTTGAGCCGAATGGCGACATCATCGACAATGATTTCCGGCCCTTGCGAATATCCGTTGCCAAATGCTCTTACCTTCTGGCCGGAACGACCCGCCGCGACGACGGCGTTGCTGACATCCTCAACGCTGGCGCACTCGACAACCGTCCGCGGCCGATAGGAGAGGAAGTCGCCATAGGCCTTCAGGGTCTGCGTGCGACCCGGAAGCAAGGGAGGGTGAGCCAATGGTGGGAGCGTGGCCGGCTTCACCGGCCGCTTGAGCCTGCTCAACTCGACCATGGCCTCGGCGACGGCGACGTCCCGCAGGGCTTGGGCCGGAGAGCTGACCAATGCCGCGCCGTGTTGGACGGCGTCGATACAGTGAGAAAGGGTTTCGTAAACGCCGCCTGGCACGAAGAGATCGTCCATGACCGGAATGAGGCGCCTTCCGCCGTTGGTCTGGACGCGTATCCAGTTGTGACGAAAATCACGCGGGCTAAAGCGATTAAATCCGGCAAGCAGCGTCCCGTTCGAGCCCGTCAACCTAAGGCCCTGGTCTCCCGCCGAGTAGGGCGCGGCGAAAGTCAGGCGGTAGGCCCCTTCGGCGCCGCTGGCGAAGGACAGGATCGCGGTGGCGCTGTCCGCAGGCGGCAGATAGGCAACGCGCTGGCTCACGGACGCGCTGACTTCCTCGATCTCGCCGGCGATCTTTCGCAGCAACGCAATAAAATGAACGCCGTGATCGAGAATGTAACCCCCCGCATATCCCGGGGATCTCCGCCATCGCTGATTGTCGGGCTTCTGGAACGAGAGATAGGTGAAATCGGCGAAACGGATCTCGCCCAGCGCGCCGCTTGCGACGATATCCTCAACCATCTGCGTGGTCTTCTTGAAGCGCCAATTCTCGGCGACCGCCCAGACGACCGGCCGGTCGAGCCGGGCGTGATGCTCCATCAGCTCTATGCCAGTCGCCACTGACGGCGCGCCCGGCTTTTCGCTGATCACATGCTTGCCCGCGGATAGAAAAAGCTTGATCGCGCCCGGCATGACGTCGATTGGCAGCGTCAGGTCTACAAGATCGACGTCCGGATCTTGCGCAACGTCTTCAAGCGACAGGTAGTGTTTGAGATCCTGGCGCGCATACAGACCGGCAGCGCGCTTGGTGGACGCTTCGGATCGACTGCAAAGCCCAACAAGCTTGATGCGGCCTTCTCCTTCCAATCGCTTCAGGGCTGGAATGTGAGCAACACAAGCGAACCAACCGCAACCCACGAGGACAACACGGACAGGTGTCGGCATGAAGAACCTCGAAGGCCGGAGGAGGGAGGAACGCGCGGCTAAATATACAACACCTGTGCCAAGCCGAGGAGTTCAAATCGCCGCGCGTGGCAATTGCGCCGGTCGGAAGGCGTGGCGGCTGATGGTCTGGCGTATTGACTGGGATCGCAGCGCCTGCGGTTTCGCCGAGCTAGCGGCACGGGAGAATGTGGCCCCAGAAGCAAGCGCCTGAGCGGATACGAAAACGGCTGAAGCCGCTTTCGAGTGACGCGCTTGCCTATCCTTCCTCCAGCGCCTCGGCCGCCAGAGCCAGGAGCTTGGCCATCTCCGGATCGAGGCGCTTGGCCAACTCGGCATGCGCCCGCTTCCAGTCGGCGAGCCCCGCCTCGAGGCTCTGCGCTCCCTTTTCCGTAAGCCATACAGCGCGTCGGCGCGCGTCCCGGTCGCCGGCTCCCATTTCGACGAGCCCCGCGGCTTCGAGCACTTGCAGATTGCGCGACAGCGTCGACTGGTCGAGCCCGGTGCGCTGCGCGAGTTCAGTCAAGGCATCATCGCGGGCCAAAGCGATCTGAGCCATCAGGCCGAACTGGGCGAGGCTCAGGCTTGAATCCTGCATACGCCGGTTGAGGAAGCCCGTGATGCGGCGCGCCGCGAGCCGCGCGTTCCCACCAGCGCAGGCGTCGACCGCCGCGCGCGCGTCGGCGACGAGCGTCTCGTGCAGCGGTTGCTTCGGCGCTGGCATCAATGTATGCAGATACATTATTTGTATCTGCATGACATAGGAGAAAAGCGATGCTGACCACCGCGTCGCGCGCTTACGGCGTCGCCGATCCCGTCCGAAGCCCGGCTGATGACCGGGAGAGAGTTTCTCCAGGCGATCCTCGACGGCCAGCTGCCAGCGCCGCCGATCGCCAAGACGCTGTCGTTCTGGCTGACCGAGATCGGCGATGGCCTCGCCGTGTTCGAGGGCGACGCGGGGCCGCATCTTTTGAACCCGTTGGGGATCGTGCACGGCGGCTGGGCGCTGACCCTCATCGACAGCGCGGCCGGCTGCGCCGCCCACACGCTGCTGCCAGCCGGCGCCAGCTACGCGACAATCGAGACCAAGGCCAATTTCTCCCGACCGATCGCGAAGGACACGGGTCGCGTTCGCGCGGAAGGGCGCGCAATTGGCCGTGGGCGGCGAATCATCTCCTGCGAGGCGCGGGTCGTCGACGCCAAGGGCCGCCTGCTTGCGCATGGGACCTCGACGCTGATGGTGCTCGAGACCGTCGGCTCGCCTACCAAACCTGCGCCAGAGGCAGCTTAGCGGGCGCGGCGGCGCGCGCCCCGGGCCGATCGGCGTCGTCCCTCAAAGCGCCGCGGCGTGGTGGCGCTCCATTGTCACATGTGGGCGCCATGCTGACCCACGCTTGGGCGCAAGGACAGGATCCTGCATCGCGACGCTCGCCTGAACGAGAAAACCATTCACGCCGTCGGCGTCGTGGTCTAAGAACGCGCGCGCCTCGAGGGCGTTGCTTTTGACCTGAGCGCTAACGCGCATTGCGACCGGAGGACATCCGAGATGAGGACCTTGACCTGCATCGCTGCGCTCAGCGCGGCTCTGCTTATGACCCATTCCGCCTTCGCCGCCTCCCCAGCCGCCAAGGCGTGCAGGGCGGACATCAAGGCGCAGTGCGGCGACGAGATGAAGTCCGGCGGCAGCGCGCTGAAAGATTGCATGAAAAACCATTTCTCCGACCTGTCGGAGGACTGTCAGGTGGCGATCATTCGCGCGGCGGCGGTCGGCAAGGCCTGCAAGGCCGACGCCAAAAAGCTCTGCGCCGACGCCAAGCCCGGCAAGGGGAGCCTGGCGCAGTGCATGAAGTCGCATGCGGCCGACCTCAGCGATGGCTGCAAAGAGGCTCTGGCCAAAACAAGCGGAAAGTAGTGGGCCTGCGGCTCCCTTAGGCAAGCCGCGCACTCGCTTCGCTTGACAAGCGGGCAGGGCGCCCTCAGGCCAAGCGCGCGAACTCATTCGTAGGGAGGATATCGATGAAAGTGATTGCTTCTGGCCTGCTGGCTCTCGGCCTGCTGGCGGTTCAAGTTTCTGAGGCTGATGCGGCCGCCTGCGCCGCTGGTCGCTATCATGCTGGGTGCGTCGGACCCCGTGGCGCGGTGGTTACTGGGCATCGGCCATACGGCTACCACGGCGCCGCAGTGGTGCGCCCCGCTTATGGTGCGCACTGCTATTGGCGCGGCGGCGTGCGCGTCTGCCGCTAGGCAGCCACGCTTAACGCAGGCCTGGTCGTCGCTCGCGATCGCCGCGCTCTTCCCTGCGCCGCATGCGTCGGGAAGCTGTCGCGGCGGTCGATCGCTTCGTTTGCCGCATGCCTGTGGATTGACCACGACCGGAAGTGACGCGCGCGTTCCGCGTGGAACAGGGGCGCTGGAATTAGCCCGTCTAATCGCGGTATAAGGTCGCAAGACGGCAATCAGATGCGCAACGGACGGCGCGAATAGGCGAATTGGCTAGGGCGCTCCAAATGGGATTCTCTCCGCGGGCTGGCGCTCTGGCAGGTCGCGCCGTGCCGCGAGCAAATCGCACACAAGAAACGCGTCCATGAAGCCGAACGCCGTTGGACGTGCTGCCGCGCTGGCGCTGGTCGCGTTTGCTGCGCCGGCTCCTGCGACCGCCCAATATTTTCCGCCGGCGCTGATCATTGTCCCGCCGCCGGCGCAAAATTACGCCGCGCCGAAGCCTGCGCCAAAGCCGCCGCCCGACAAGCCGAAACCTGCGGCCGACACGCCCCCACCGGCGAAGCCGGCAGGGCATTATCAAGGCCAGACATTCGTGCCGGATTAGGCCGTCGCCAAAGGCGACGAATCCATGGTCGCAATCAGTGCGGGCTACCGGATCGGCGGAGCGTACTGAATGCCGCCGTTGCTCCACAATTCGTTCAAGCCGCGCGGAATTCCGAGCTTTGAACCCGCGCCGACGTTGCGGTCGAACACTTCGGCGTAATTGCCGACCGTGCGGACGATGCGCACGGCCCAGTCGCCGGAGAGACCGAACGGCTTGCCGAAATCGCCGTCCGTTCCGACCAGCCGCTTGACCGAGGGCTTCTGCGACTTCAGCGCGTCATCGATTGTTTTCGAGCTGACGCCAAGCTCCTCGGCATTGATCATCGCGAAGTTGACCCACTTGACGATATTGAACCATTGCATGTCGTCCTGCCTGACGGCAGGGCCGAGCGGCTCCTTCGAAATAATGTCGGGCAGGATCATGTTGTCGGCCGGCTTCGCCAGCCTGAGACGCATGGCGAACAGCCCTGACGCGTCGGTGGTCAGCACGTTGCATTGCCCGGCCTGGTAGGCGGCGATCATGTCGTCCGCGCTCGCCTCGTGGACGGTCTCATACTTCATATGGTTGGTTTCAAAAAAGTCGACGAAATTGAGCTCGGTCGTCGTGCCGGGTTGCACACAGACCTTGCTGCCGTCGAGTTCGAGCGCCGATTGGAAGTTGCGGCTTTTGGGGACAAGAAACGCCTGCCCGTCGTAATAGGTCACACCCGTGAACACGACGCCGTTGTCGCCTTCGCGACCCATCGTCCAGCTCGAATTGCGCGACAGCACGTCGATCTGCTTGTTCTTCACAGCGTCGAAGCGATCCGAAGCGGACAGCGGCACGTATTGCACCTTGGACGGGTCGTCGAAGATCGCCGCCGCCACAGCCCGGCAGAAATCGACGTCGAACCCGGACCATTTCCCTTGGTCGTCCTTGGTCGCAAAGCCCTCCAGGCTCGGGTTCACGCCACAGATGAGCGAGCCTCGATCCTGGACAGTCTTGAGCGTCTGGGATTGGGCGGCGACGCTGAACATCTGCGTCGCCGCGAGGGCGAGGACAATCGGGATCATCTTGCGCATGAACCAGTCTCGCTTCCGTTTTTGTGGGCCGCCGACGCGGCGTCTAAAGAGCGACCGCCTGCCTGATGATCACCTTCGTGCCGACCGGCACGCGGTCGTAAAGGTCGATCACGTCGTCGTTCACCAGACGAAAGCAGCCCGACGAGACGGCGTGTCCGATCGTCTGCGGCTGGTTCGTGCCGTGAATGCGATAGACGGTGCCGCCGAGATACATCGCGCGCGCGCCGAGCGGATTGCCCGGGCCGCCGGCCATGAACCGCGGCAGATAGGGCTGGCGCTCAATCATTTCCGGCGGCGGACGCCAATCCGGCCATTCCTGCTTGCGCGCTATTTTTTGCAGGCCGGACCAGGTGAAGCCATCGCGGCCGACGCCGATGCCGTAGCGAAGCGCCCGGTTGTTGCCCTGAACCAGGTAAAGGAAGCGGCCTTTGGTGTCGATAATGATCGTGCCCGGCGCTTCGGTGGTGCGGAAGAACACCTCCTGCTTCTCGTAAGCGCCCGATGAGCTGCTCTTCTTCCGGCGACGGCTGATAGCCGGGCTGGTCAACGACATTCATCTCGTCCTGGCCAGGGGTCGCGGCTCCGGCGCCCGCGCCCGCGAAAGCCGCGAGCGCCGCGCCAAGCGCAAGCCGCAACAACAAACCTACTCGAACCGTCATGCGTGCTCCGTCGATTGGAGAAACAGGGTCAAATCCCAGATTGGATCGCTGATTAGCGCTTTCCGCACCGCACGTAAACCGACGTGCCATAGCGACTGGCATTGTCTGGATCGACCCAAACCGTCGTGAACGAGTTCGCATCGACATTGGTGACGATGCGGTCGTCGGGGCCGCCTGCGGCGCCTGCCGGCCCGAGGTAGGTCTGGCCGGTCGGTCCGCCTTTCAGGACCAATTCCGACAATTCCTTTTGGTCGGCGAGATTCATCATCACGCCGCCGGTCGGGCCCTTGGCGATGACGTAAGGCCGGTTGCACTGCGCCGCCGCCTCTTTGATGGTGCGGGCCCGATCCTCGTCCTTGTGATAGGCGGCGAAGCCCCACTTGCCGACCAGCTGGTCCGGGCTGACGGACGCCGCGACGATTGCGGGCGTAGGCGCGGGGTTTTCCCCGCAGCCGGCGACAAAGGCGGAAAGTAGAACGACCAGCGCCAGCGCTCCACCGCGACGTGTGATCATCACCGGAAGCCCCCTTGGTTATCGTTGCCGCCATTCAGGCGCATTCCAGCCGGCTTATGCCGAACCGTGACGCTTTGTTACCGGAGTCCTCGCTAGCAAACCGGGCGCCCCTGGTCAATTCGCGCTCGCGGGTCGCATCGGCGATAGCGGTGGATGGCCGTGCGAGGCTGCTCAGACGAGATCGGCAAGCCTTCCGCGCGCGGCCGATCGGACCAGGCGCTTCTCGGCTTCCCATTGGTCAGCGGTTTCAAGCTCGGTCAAGAACTGGACCTTGCCGCCGGTCAGCGCAGCGACTGGCAGACCGTCCCGGTAGACGACCCGATTCGCGGTGAGCGCCGAAAGCCGTTGTCCCGGCGTCAGGATGCCGATCAGATTGAGCGGATCGGCGCCCGACAGCGACACCCATTGATTCGACGTTGGCCGCCGGCGCATCTCTCGCAAGAGACCGACCGCGTCGGGAAGCGCGAATTGCTCGCCCGAGAAACCGGCGACGAATCGGCCGCCGCGTATCTCCCCCCGCGCCTCGAGCCGGCGGTACACGCGCAAGAGATCCCGCCACGGCGGAAGCCAACCGGGCTCCTGCGTCAGAAGGCGCCAGAAGACGACGCCATAACGGGCGAGCAGCGTGCGCGCCGCATATTCGACCGCCGCTTCGCGCGACGCGTTGCTGTCGTCCTTCAGCGCCGCACGATTGATCAGGGCCCAGCGGCCGCCGCTCTCGATGTCGAAGCCAAGCACGCGCCCGCGCCGCTTCATGCCTGCGGGCGGCTTGCGCTGCCCCGAGGGCACGAGCAGAGCGCGCAGGCCGCTGAAACTGTCGGAGGCCGCGAGCCCGAGCGCTGCGAGTTCGCCGAGCGCTTCCTCAAGCTGAGGACGCAAGAGGCGCGCGGCTTCCGCCAGTTCGTCAAAGAACAAAGCGCCGCGCGCGCTCAAGGCATCGAGCACGGCCTGAGCGCGTCCGCTCATGGGAGCCGCGCCGCTCAAGGGCGCGAGCGCCATCCACAGCGGCGCCCGGCGGCGCTCGATGAGAGCGATCGGGGTCGCGCCGACCGGCGACACGTGGCGCGTCCGCCCGTTGCCGTTGGCGGCGGTGGGCGGGGTCAAACGGGCCCAGGACGTGCGCCCGGCCAGGCATTGGGCGTCGAGCCATGAAGCCTGATAGCCCTTGAGTCGCGCCGGCAGGATCTCGGTCTCCCATGCCTTTGCGGGCGCCTCGAAGCCTTCGAGCGCGCTCAAGATCACGGGCAGCGCGTCAGGCCCTTCGAGGCGCGTCTCTTCGTCAACATGAGCCAGGCGAACAGGAAGCGCAGAAAGTCCCGCGCGGCGACCGGCTCGATCTCCGACCGCAGCCGCCGAACCGTGTAATGATGAATGCGCGCCAGCAGGCGCCGGTCGCACCATTGCTCGTCGTTGACGCCGGCAAGGAAACGTCCCTTGAGAATTGCGCCTTCGCTTTCGAGGGCGGCGAGCGCCGCTGCGATCGCGCTCGGCTCAAGCCCGAGCGGCGCGGCGAGCGCCGTTGGCGTGACCGGTCCAAGACCCTCGAGCCTGCCGCGCAGGATCTCGACCAGGGCTTTATCCGCCGACCATGTTTCGCCGGCCTGTTCGGCGGGCGCCGCGATCTTCGGCTCGAGCTGCGCCTCGGGCCAAAGGCCATGGAATTGAGGAAGCCGCTCGGCTGGAATCCATAAGCCCGCGTGAGGGGCCTTCGAGGAGCGCGACGCGCTTGTCGCGCGCGAGCGCGTCGAGCCATTCGCGCCAATCGGGCGCAGCGCGCGCCTCTGCTTCGGTCAGACAACCGAGCCAAAGCAGCGCGTCGTGAAGCTCCTCGGCGTTGACGGGATCGGGCCAGGCCTCGGCCTGAACCTTGGCGATCGCCTCGGGGTCCAGCCGGCCAAGGTCGGACGCGTCCTGTGGGTCGCGCCAACGCCGCGCCATCACCGCCTGCGTCCGCCGTTCTTCGAGCGGCGCGTCGTCGAGGAAGGCGTAGGGTCTGGCCGACAGCGCCTCCAATGCGAGCGGCGAAGGCTCGGTCAGATCGCAGCAGACGAGCTCGATCTCGCCGGCCTCGAGGCGCCGAAGCAGCCGCTCCAGTCCCTCCAAGTCCATCGCCTCATGCAGGCAGTCGTCGATCGCCTGATTGGTGAGCGGGTGGTCAGGGACCTCCCGCTCGCCGACCAAATTCTCGGCGCAGGCGATCTGATCGGGGAAGACCGCCGCGACCAGGTCTTCCGCCTGCATGCGCAAGAGCTGCGGCGGCACCTTCTTGCCGTTGCGAAAACGGGGCAGGGCGAGCGACACGCCGGCCACCCAGCGCCAGCGCGTCGTGAACATCGGCGAGTCCAGCATCGCCTGGATGAGCACCTCGCGCACGCTGTTCGAATGGAGGTAGCGCGCGACGTCGCCAAGCTCGAAGCTGTGCGCGGTGGTCAGCGACAGCACGATATTGTCTTCGGTCGCCGCCGCCTGCAGCTCGAAATTGAATGTGCGGCAAAAGCGCTTGCGCAGAGCCAGACCCCACGCCCGATTGAGGCGGCTGCCGAAGGGGCTATGAATGACGAGCTGCATGCCGCCCGCCTCATCGAAGAAGCGTTCGAAGACGATCGTGTCCTGGGTCGGCAGACAGCCAAGGGCGGAGGCGCTCGCGGCAAGGTAGTCGACGAGCTGATCGGCCGCAGCCGCGACGATTCCGACTTGCTCGATGAGCCAGCGCCGAGCGCTCGTTCCCGAGGCGTCGGAACGGAGTCGCGCTGCGATTTCGGCGCGCAGGCGCGAGACGGCGGTCGATAGCGCGTCCGTTCGGCCTGGCGCTTCGCCGAGCCAGAAGGGAATGTTTGGCGGCTGGCCCTTGGCGTCCTCGACCCGGACCGTCCCGCGCTCGACCCGCTGAATGCGATAGGACGCGTTGCCGAGCTGGAAAATGTCGCCGGCCATGCTCTCGACGGCGAAATCCTCGTTCACCGTGCCGATGGTCTGGTTCTCGGGCTCGAGCAGCACCTGGTAGTCGGCGGTGTCGGGGATCGTGCCGCCCGAGGTGAGCGCGGTCGTCCGCGCGCCGCGCCGGCCGCGCAAAATGTGATTGACCGCGTCGCGATGGATGAGCGAGCCGCGGCGGCCCCGGCGGGTGGTGAAGCCCTCGCCCAGCATGCGCACGATCGCGTCGAAATCCCCTCGCGCCAGGGAGCGGAAGGGCCAGCGCGCGGCGCAGCCGATCGTAAAGCGCCGCTTCCGCCCAATCCTGCGCGGCCGCTTCTGCAACGACCTGCTGCGCGAGCACGTCGAGCGGCCGGTCCGGGATCGTCAGGCGGTCAAGCTCCCCGCGACGGACGCTGTCGACAAGGGCTGTGCACTCGACCAGATCGTCGCGCGAGAGCGGAAACAGGCGTCCCTTGGGCGTGCCGCCGATCGCGTGACCGGAACGGCCGACGCGTTGCAAGAAGGTCGCGATCGAGCGCGGCGAACCGATCTGACAAACGAGATTGACGTCGCCGATATCGATCCCGAGCTCGAGCGAGGCGGTCGCCACCAGGGCTTTCAGTTCGCCGCGCTTCAGCCGCTGTTCGGCGGAGAGCCTGAGCTCCTTGGCCATGCTGCCGTGATGCGCGGTGACGGCCTTTTCGCCGAGACGGTCGGTGAGCTCGCGCGCGATGCGTTCGGCCATGCGCCGGGTGTTGACGAACACCAGCGTCGTGCGGTGGTCCTCGATGAGCTCGGTCAGGCGCGCATAAACTTCCTTCCACACGTCCGTTCGACATCACCGCCTCGAGCGGCGATGCCGTAACCTCCAGGCTCAGATCGCGCTGACGCTGATGCCCCGAGTCGATGACCGCAACCTCCGCGGCCGGCTTGCCGTCCGCCGCGGCGCCGACGAGAAAATGGGCGATCGCTTCGATCGGATTCTGCGTAGCCGAGAGCCCGATGCGCTGCAGGCGGTCGCCGCACAACGCCGCGAGCCTCTCCAGCGAAAGAGCGAGATGGGCGCCGCGTTTGTTCGGCGCGACGGCATGGATTTCGTCCACGATCACCGACCGGGCGTTCGCGAGCATCGCGCGCCCGGACTGCGAGCCAAGCAGAACGTAGAGGGATTCCGGCGTCGTCACGAGGATATGCGGCGGGCGGCGGCGCATCCGCTCGCGCTCGGCGACGGGCGTGTCTCCCGTTCTGACCCAGGTGCGGATATCGACATCGGCAAGCCCGCTCCGGCGGAGTTGCTCTCTTATGCCGGCTAGAGGCGCCTCGAGATTGCGATGGATGTCGTTCGACAGCGCCTTGAGCGGCGAGACGTAGATGACTTGCGTCGCATCCGCGAGCGGCGCCTCAAGACCCTGTCGCACCAGGTCGTCGATCGCCGCCAGAAAGGCCGCGAGCGTCTTGCCCGATCCCGTGGGCGCGGCGATGAGGGTGTGGCGGCCGGCCTTGATCGCCGGCCACGCTTCGGCTTGCGCGGGGGTAGGGGAGGCGAAACTCTCGGCGAACCAGTTCGCGACCGCCGGGTGGAACAGGGTTTCGACGCCGGTCGACGCTCGAGACGCAGCCGAGCTTTCGCCCGCGCCGGTTCGCGTCTTTGAAATCGAAGCTAAGTCGGAGTGCAAGCTGTTTGGCCCCTAACGGACGCCGAGGAATTTCGTCCTCCCTATATATGGCGCCGGATCACGATTTGGTCACCCTTGCGCCCTCGCGCCGCGATCGCTGATCGCGGCTGGCGCGGTCCAAAGTACGTCCGTAAGGACGCCCGTCTACCGACGGGCTATGGACCGCGCCACAAGGGCTCGCTTGCCGAAAGCGGCGACTTGGGCCAAGGCTTGACCCCGGCTCCGGCGAGATTCAAGCGCTTGGCGGCCTGTCGACAATTCGCTCCGCCAAACTGGGAAAGTATCTATGACCAGTCAAACCCAGCCGACTGTCGCCCTCAACGACGGCGCAGCCATGCCGCAGTTTGGGCTTGGCGTCTTTCAGACGCCGCCGGATGAGACGGAGCGGGTGGTCAGAATGGCGGTCGACGAAGGCTATCGCCTGGTCGATACGGCGTCGATGTATCGAAACGAGGAGGGCGTCGGCGAGGCGCTGCTCGGCCGCACTGACGTCTTCGTGACGACGAAACTCGGCAATTCGGATCACGGCTTCGACGAAGCGATGCGCGCCTTTGACGCAAGCATCAAAAAGCTCCGCCGCGAGACGCTCGATCTTGTATTTGATCCATTGGCCGCGCCCGCGCGTCAACCGCTATGTCGAAAGCTGGAAGGCGCTCGTTCGTCTGCAGAAGGATGGGAGGATTCGCTCGATCGGCGTCTCGAATTTCAATCGCGATCACCTGGAGCGGATCATCGGCGAAACGGGGGTCACGCCATCGGTGAACCAGATCGAGCTCCATCCGCGATTTCAGCAGAAGGCGCTCCGCGCGTTTCACGACCAGAAGGGCATCAAAACGGAATCCTGGAGCCCGCTCGGACGGGGCGGCTTGCTCCGCGAGTCTGCGCTCGTCGAGATCGCGGCCAAACATAAAAAGACGCCGGCGCAGGTCGTCATCCGCTGGCATCTCGACAGCGGTTTGATCGTCATCCCGAAAACGGTTCGGCTCGAGCGGCTGCAGGAGAACATCGGCGCGCTCGATTTCAAGCTCGACGGCGACGACATGAAGCGGATCGAGGCGCTTGATTCGCCAAGCGGCCGAATGGGCCCGGATCCGGCGACGGCGACTTTCTGACGCTTCGCGTCGCGGGGCCGCCGCCCAAGCGGGCTGCGTCAACGAGGCGGCCGCCGGTTTCGCGAGCGCAGTCTGCCAGGTCCTGGTCGGCCGGCGATGACTGTGCGCGCGTTCGGCGACATTGCGGTCGCGCTGTACTGGCGGTTTCGCGAACTAGCTGCGCAGGCAGAGCGCGTGAAAAGCGGCCAGCGATGGCTTCGCGGGAACGCAGCGAAACGAAATCGGCCTCAAGCCCTTGATATCACAGGAAACCGCGAAATGGCTGATTCGGCGCCCTCAATGATTTCAAAGGCTTAAGAGGGCCGCATGCGAAACGTTTCGTTTCGCCGGGCGAAATGAGGCTCTCGCGCCCTCAGCCGGAAAGGGGCGCGCAAAAGTTGCGCAAAAGCGCACTTAAGCCGCTGAAATCATTGGCGCGCGTAAACTTGTGCGCGGAGCGCACGGCAAGATCTCCCGAGCCGGCCATCAGCCCTTCACGATCGCGCTTGCCTTCGCGAAATCGATCTCTCCGGGGTCAGCGCCGTTCGCCCGCAAGCCAGATGCGCGGCAATCAATTTGAGTTTAGAACGAACCAGCCGCACCCTTTTCGTGGTGCGGTCAACAAGCAAATCGTTCATCGCCGAGCGCTCAAACGGGAGGAAACTGGACCATGAAACGCATACTTCTTGCGCTTGCCGCCGCCAGCGTGCTGTCGAGCCCCGCCTTCGCCGCCAAGATTGGCGTGTCGATGGACAAGTTCGACGATAACTTTCTAACCGTTCTGCGTAACAGCATGGCGGAATACGCCAAGACGCAGCCGGGGGTCACGCTGCAGATCGAGGACGCCAAGGACGACGTCTCCAAGCAGCTGAGCCAGGTGCAGAACTTCATCGCCAACGGCGTCGACGCCATCATCGTCAACCCCGTCGACACCTCGGCCACAGGCGCCATCACCAAGGCCGCCGCCGACGCCGGGGTGCCGCTCGTCTACGTCAACCGCGAGCCGATCGACGTCGACAAGCTCGGTCCGAAGGCCGCCTTTGTCGCCTCGAACGAGGCTGAGTCGGGCACCCTCGAGGCCAAGCAAATCTGCAAGCTGCTCGGCGGCAAGGGCAATATCCTCGTCATCGAGGGCGTGTTGTCGAACCAGTCGGCGGTGCAGCGCACCAAGGACGTCCATGAGGTCCTCTCGACCCCGGACTGCACCGGCATCAAGGTCGTCGCCGAACAGACGGCGAATTATGATCGCACGCAGGGGCAAAACCTGATGACCAACTGGCTGTCGAAGGGCATGCAGTTCGACGCCGTCGTCTCCAACAACGACGAGATGGCGATCGGCGCCCTTCAGGCGATGAAGTCGGCCGGTGTGGACACCAAGAAGGCGGTCGTCGGCGGCATCGACGCGACGCAGGACGCGCTGGCTTCCATGAAGGCTGGCGACCTCAAAGTCACCGTGTTCCAGGACGCCGCGGGTCAGGGCAAAGGCGCGGTCGATGCAGCGCTCGCGCTCGCCGCGGGCAAGCCGGTGGAGAAGAAGGTCTATATCCCCTTCCAGCTGGTGACGCCGGCCAATATGGATCAGTTCACGAAGAAAAACTGAGCTTCCTCAATGCCTCTTCGTCTCGCTGGCACGTTCTGGCGAGACGAGGGCGCCCGGAGACGCCCCTCCCTCCCAGCGCCTCCGGGCCGTCGCGAGTGAGGGTCGTGTAGGACTGGCGCAGCCTTGAGGAAAGGCGACGTCGAAATCGGAATGGGACAAAGCGCCATGGCGACCATTAGTCCTTCGACGGCCGAAATCGTCAGGCAGAGCGGCGCCGTTCCCGGCGCCGAATACCTGCTCGAGGTTTCGAATGTGCGCAAGGCCTTCCCGGGCGTGCTCGCGCTCGACGACGTGTCATTCCGGCTGAAGCGCGGTCACGTCCATGCGCTCATGGGCGAGAACGGCGCCGGCAAGTCGACGCTGATGAAGATCATCGCCGGGATTTACACGCCCGATTCCGGCTCCTTCAAACTGAAGGGGCAGGAGATCAAGCTGACATCGCCTCTCGACGCGCTGCAATACGGCATCGCCATGATCCATCAGGAGCTCAACTTGATGGATTACATGACGGTCGCCGAGAACATCTGGATTCGCCGCGAGCCTCTGAACAGGCTCGGCTTCGTGCGTCATGAGGAAATGCGACGGCGCACAAAAGACTTGTTCGAACGCCTCGATATTCCGCTCCATCCTGAGACGGAAGTGCGTGACCTCTCGGTCGCCAACCGGCAGATGGTCGAGATCGCGAAGGCCGTGTCGTACGATTCCGACATCCTGATCATGGATGAGCCGACCTCGACGCTGACGGAACGCGAGGTCGAGCACCTGTTCCGGATCATCCGTTCGCTCAAGGATCACGGCACGGGCATCATCTACATCACCCACAAGATGAACGAGCTGTTCGAGATCGCCGACGAGGTGTCGGTGTTCCGCGACGGGCGATTCGTTGGCGAGCATAAGGCCTCGGATGTTTCGCGCGACGAAATCATCAAGCTCATGGTTGGCCGCGAGATCACTCAGATGTTCCCGAAAGAGGTTGCGCCGATCGGCGACGTTGCTCTGTCGGTGCGAGACCTCTGCCTCGAAGGCAAGTTCCACGGCGTGTCGTTCGATCTGCGCAAGGGAGAAATTCTTGGAGTGGCCGGCCTCGTGGGTTCGGGGCGCAGCAACGTCGCAGAGACGCTGTTCGGCGTGACGCCTGCGACCTCCGGCGCGATCCTGATCGACGGCAAAGAGATCGCGATCAATAAACCTGGCGTCGCCATGGACGCCGGCATGGCCTTCCTGACCGAGGACCGCAAGGCGAGCGGCTGTTTCCTGCTCCTCGACATCATGGCGAACATGCAGATCGCGCTGCTGCGTCATGGGTTTGCGACGGCGGGTTTCGTCAACGAGCGCAAGATCGAGGCGCTCTGCCAGCAGCAGAAGAATCGCCTGCGCGTGCGAACGCCGGATCTCGAAGAGCCGATCATCAATCTCTCGGGCGGCAATCAGCAGAAAGTCCTGATTGCGCGCTGGTTGCTGACCCGGCCGAAGATCCTCATCCTCGACGAGCCGACGCGCGGCATCGACGTCGGCGCCAAGGCCGAGATCCACAAGCTTATCACTGAACTGGCCGTACAGGGCGTGGCGGTGTTCATGATTTCGTCGGAGCTGCCGGAGGTCCTGGGCATGAGCGACCGGATCCTCGTGATGCACGAAGGTCGGATGACCGGCATCGTCGACCGCAAGGACGCAACTCAGGTCCGGATCATGGAGCTCGCGTCGCAGTAGCGCCGAAGAAAGAGACGCTCGAGGAGACAACGCCCGTGGCCACCGACATCTCGACAGCCGCCCCAACCTCCGAAGTCAGAAAAGCTGGACGCCGTCGCCTCCCGCCCGAGCTCAGCATCCTCGCAGTCATGATCGGCATGATGCTGCTGTTCGAAGTTTTGGGCTGGATGTTCGTCGGGCAAAGCTTCATCGCCAATCCGCTCAGGCTCAGGATCATGATCCTGCAGGAGGCGGAGATCGGCATCATTGCCGTCGGCGTCACGCAGGTCATCATCATGGGCGGGATCGATCTATCGTCAGGCTCTGTCGTCGGCATGACGGCGATGATCGCAGCCAGCCTCGCGCAGATCGCTGGCTACACGCATGCGATCTACCCGAGCCTCACCGGCCTCAACCCGATCTTTCCGGTGGCTGCGGGTCTGGTGTGCGGACTGATCGCGGGATTGATCAACGGCTCGCTGATTGCGCTAACCAAAATCCCGCCCTTCATCGCGACGCTCGGAATGATGGTGTCCGCGCGCGGGGTCGCCGACTGGTATACGAACGGCCAGCCGATCGGCAATCTCTCGGACAGCTTCGCCGCCATCGGCGCGGGCTGGTGGCCCGTCATCATCTTCCTTGGCGTCGCCTTCATCTTTCACATCGCTCTGCGCTACACCCGTTACGGCAAGTTCACATACGCGATTGGCGCCAATCCGCTTGCGGCGCGCGTCTCCGGCATCAACGTCGAGCGCCACGTGATCCTCGTCTATATGATCGCTGGGCTCCTCTCGGGCCTGTCCGGCATCGTGCATACGGCGCGCGCCATCAGCGGCCAGGCCGGGGTCGGCGTCGGCTTTGAACTCGACGCGATCGCCGCGGCCGTTATCGGCGGAACCTCGCTCTCCGGCGGCGTCGGCCGCATGACCGGTACGGTGATCGGGGCGGTCATCCTCGGGATCCTGACGTCCGGCTTCACGTTCCTCAACGTCGACGCGCACTATCAGGAAATCATCAAGGGCGGCGTCATTGTTGCGGCCGTGGTCGCCGATCAGTACCGCCAACGCCGACGCAAGGGCGCATAGGCGCCTAGACGCGACGAGTCACGGCCTATCCGCTGCGCCTGAAGTGCGGGCAGGCTCGCCCCTTGGAGTACCTCGGGACCATTAAGTTAACTGGGGTGGGAGCGGGTTGTTAAGGAGTTTCGCAGCACGAGGCGCTCTCTTCATGGAGAGCGCCGATGCGAGGGTTGGAAAGGCAACGGTTTGGGAAAGGCGGCGCGCCTTCAGGCGCTGTCGCCTTCGGCCAGATCGAGGACCGCTACCGTCGCCGGACCAACGTTATGGATGTTTGGAGCGTGCGCTTTCGCGCAAAGGGCTCGTGAACTTGCGAATTGCCGAGACGAGAAGGCCGTGTTTCGAGCACGAACATTGCCGACATGGCTTCGCCCTTCTCAAGCCGCAAGCGAAGGGGCGATCGATGTCGCGCCTTTGTCCTCAGCGTCTGAAGATTCGATAGGCGTCTCGGCGGAGTTGGGATGGAAGCCGAGGATGTAGTCGGCGCGGAGGCCGAAGCGGTCTCAGTCACTTGCACCAATCCGTACAGCGGCGCGACTTGGCGAATTGCGATCGATTACGATCTCAAGACCGTCGATGCAAATCCCGCCAGCATCGATGAAACGCAGATCTGGTGGCGCGATGGCAAAGACGGCTGGCGTTATACGCTCGATCGCAAGTCGGGCGCGCTGACCGTCGTTCTCGCCTCGGCGACCGGGGGAAACTTTCTCTTCGATCAGTGCCGGATGCCGTAGTTCAGCGATCGGAGGCGGAGCGGCGCCGGCCGCGAGGAAAGTTGAAGGGAGCTGCATGCGATGGCGGAGAGCGACGCCGGCGTGCGGGCGAGTGTTGGATTTTGCTCCGAAAAAGGGCCGCGCAAGCGGAATGAGGACTTCGCCGCCGCGGTCATTGGCGCCGAGCTGCCCGAGCCGCGCCGGGAGGTGGTGGCGGCGATCGCCGACGGCGTGGGCGGCGCCAGGGGCGGCCGCGTCGCCGCGGAGCTCGCGGTGCGCGGTTTTCTCGACGGCTTCTGGGACTTGCCGGAGACCATGGAGGTCAGCCGCGCCGGGGCCAGGGTCATCAGTTCGCTCAACACATGGATCAACACGCTCGGCCGCCAGGATCCCGAGCTCAAAGGGATGGCCTGCACCTTCACCGCGCTCGTCCTGCGCGCCCGCGCCGCCCACCTGCTGCACATCGGCGACACGCGCGCCTACCGGCTGAGACGCGACCGCCTCACCTGTCTCACCAAGGATCACGCCCGGGAGGCGGGGCCGGGCCGGTCGCATGTGCTCACGCGCGCGCTCGGTGCCGAAGCGGACGCGCGCCTCGACTATGCGGCCGAGCCGATGGCGCTGCACGACCGCTTCCTATTGTGCAGCGATGGCGTGCACGGGGTCTTGACCGACCACGCCATCGCCGAAGCTCTGCGCCAGCGCTCGGCGCCGGACGACACTGCACGCGCGTTGGTGGCGGCCGCGCTCGACGCGGGAAGCGCCGACAATTGCACCGCGCTGGTCATTGACGTGGTCGCGCTACCGACGGCCGCCTCGGCCGACGTCGGCGGCGCGATCATGCAACTGCCGCTGATCCCCACGCCGGTCGTCGGTGAGACGGTTGACGGCTTTGCGCTCAAGGCGCTCATCTCCGAGGGCCGGTACAGCCGGCTGTTCGGCGCCGTGGATGAAGTCGAGGGCGACGAGGCGGCGCTCAAGTTCCCGAAGCCTCGGGTCGCCGCCGTCGCGACCCATCACGCGGCGTTCGTGCGCGAGGCCTAAGTCGGGGCGCATGTGCACAGTCCGTGGGTGGCGCAGATCCTGCAACTGTCGCCCGGGCGGCAGACCTGCCTCTACACCGTGATGCCGCTCTATCAGGGCGAGCTTCTGGAGACGCGCCTTGTACGCCGCCCGGCGATTGGCCTGGAGGAGGGGTGGGCGATCGGCGTCGGCCTCGCCAATGGGGTCGCCGCCCTGCATCGCTTGGGTGTCATCCATCGCGACATCAAGCCGGACAATGTGATCCTCGAAGGCGGCGGCAAGCTTAAGCTCGTCGACCTCGGTGTCGTGCGCGTGCCTGGCTGGGAGGATTTCCCGCCCGAGGATATTCCCGGCACGCCCGCCTATATGGCGCCGGAGATGTTCAAGGGTGAAGCCGGCAGTGAGGCGACCGACATCTATGCGCTGGGCGTGACCATGTTCCGCGCTTTCACCGGCGAGTTCCCTTATGGCAATCCGGACGCGACTAGCCAGCCGAGGGGCGAGCGTCCGAAGGACCTCGCCGCCTTGCGCCCCGATCTGCCCGCCTGGCTGGGAGCGGTTCTCGGGCGGGCGATCGCCGCCGATCCCGCCGAACGCTTCCGAGACGCGATGGAATTCGCCGCCGAGATGGAGGCCGGGCCGCCACACGCGCCCGCGCCGGCGCGCCGCCCGCAGACGCTACTCGAGCGCGCCCCGTGCGCTTCCGGCAAGGTGTCGCCGCGCTGCTGGCGCTGGCGCTTCTCGGGTCGCTTTTTTGGCGGCGATAGGGTGAATCAGCACCCTCCCGTCCTCGGCCGCGCTCGCCCGCTTTGTGCGCATGGCTGCAGGCAGCGCGGAGGCGAGCGCTTTGGCTTCACCGCCGGGAGATGGGGTAAGTTCGCACCGTCGTTCTCCGAGATAACCTGGAAACCGGCGACTTGGATCGCAGCGGGCTCTTTTCGGTCCCACTCCGGCGCCATCGGCTGCGCCTCGGCGATTTGTGGGGCAGGAGCGCGCGAAGATACCTGCTGCGCCAGCCGCTAGCCGGACTCTGAAAAAATCGTCGCTCGTCCTCAATTACGTTGCCGGCCCTCGCCGCGGATGGCCCGTTTCCCACGGCGGCGCAGACAGGCGCGATTGTGAATGTCCAGTAAACGTCGATCCGCGACATTGAATCGCTGGCGACGAGTGTCCGCAGCCGCGGAACTCTGTCCTTTGACCATCATTCAACCAACGTCCGCTATTTGCCCACGATCGTCCGAAGCCGCCAGTCTGCTTCCGGCCAATAGCCCTTTCATCCCGAGCGCGGCGGCGCCTCGATCATCGCTTGGCCAACGGTGGCCAGGAGGTGAAGGGCTATGGGACATTCAGAGTATGATCCGGTCGCCAAGGAGCAGCGGCCGTGGAACGCAGGCCGAAAACTCGGAGCCAAACGGGCGTTGAAGGCCCAACAGGTCTGGGCCATCAGGTTTTGGCTTGATCGAGAGCGCTGGCTTCGCGACCGCGCGATGTTCGATCTCGCGATCGACAGCAAGCTGCGCGGGTGCGACATCGTCAAGATCAAGATCGGCGACCTTGTCAGCGGCGGCCGGGTTCGCTCGCGAGCCATCGTAGTTCAACAGAAAACCGGCCGCCCCGTTCAGTTCGAGCTCCTCGAGCCCGCCCGGGGCAGTCTGCTCGCCTGGTTCGAACGTCGAGGCGGCACTCTCGACGATCACGCCTTCCCGAGCCGGGTCGATCATGCTGATCATATCAGCACTGGGCAATATGCCCGGCTCGTCGACGAATGGGTCACCGGGATCGAACTGCGCCGGGAGGACTACGGGACCCATTCACTCCGCCGAACCAAAGCGTCTATCATCTACAAGCAGACGGGAAACCTACGCGCCGTGCAGATTTTGCTCGGCCACACGAAAACCGAGAGCACGGTTCGCTATCTGGGCGTCGACGTAGAGGATGCGCTCGCCCTCGCTGAGGGCACGGAGGTATAGCATCTGACGAGCTCCTTGACCGCAGCGTCGGGGGGCTCTTTTCCACGATCGGGCTAGCCAAACTGCGCCCATAGCGGTCATTCCCGAGGATATGGCGAATGGGTCAGATCGACCGCAAGCTGACCTTTGGTCGCGCTGCGCGATTCCCCGGTCTTTGATGCGTCGACGTCGGATATCCGGCGAGAAGCTCCTGATCTGGTCACCGCCGGTTTAGACTTCTCGTTTCACCTCAGACGTCGATACCAGTTTCGCCGCTTCTCTGTTCGCGATCGACAATGCGACGTCGAAGGGATCGCCGACCGCCATCCGCGCCGCGAGAGTCCCTACCAATGCGTCTCCGGCGCCGTGAGTGCTTTCGACGACAACCTTCACGCCCGGCAGTTTCATTGAGCGGCCGGACCGGTCGAAACCGGCTACCCCGTCGCCGCCCGCCGTCACGACTACCGACTTGAATCGTGCTGCAAGCCTCTCCGCTGCGCGCGCGGCCGTCTCCAGCGAAGACACACAGCCTCCGCCCAGCATCTCGGCTTCGATCGCGTTGACGATCAGAATGTCAACCAGATCAGGAAGGCTGGTCGTGAAGGGACGCGCGGGGGCGGCATTTAGAATCGTCGTCACTCCCAGATCCCGAGCGTGACGGGCAACGGCTTCATTGACGATTTCAGGGATTTCGTTCTGGAGCACAAGAACTTTGCCTCGCGACAGCAGCTCGGCGACCGCCTGCGCCGGTGTGATTGCGAGGTTGGCGCCCGAGACGATCACTGCGCCATAGTCGCCATCGTCATCGAAGATCGCCACGCTCATTCCGGATCCGATCCCGCTGAGCACGGCGACGTTTGTTCTGTCCACCTTCGCGCGATCGAGACCCGCTAAAAGCGCCGTGCCGAAACTGTCGTCCCCGACGGCGCCGACCATAGCAGTGGGTACGCCTTGGCGGCGAGCGGCGACGGCCTGATTCCCACCCTTGCCGCCGAATTTTGGCGACCAGCCTCTCCCGGCAATTGTCTCCCCCTTGCGCGGCCGGTCCGGCGCGTCGACCATAATGTCGTAGTGCAGGCTTCCGACCACAATCACTGCCGAAGGCGATGTGCTCGCTTCTTGGGAGAATCGCTGCTCAGGTCCCACGCTCACGAGCGCCTCCAGCAAGCACGACCGCGCGGCTGCGTGCGCCTCTCCGGCCGTTGCCGCACTCAGGTACATCTCCCCAGTCAAAGCCACCGATTCCTCAACTTCCGAACATCGCCTTGCGGACAATTGCTTGTGTGGTGACCGGATCCTGAAGGGCGATTGCGCCCCGCAATTCGTTGTCGGCGTCGAGGCTATCGACGACGCGAAGCATCGACTTCACAGTGGCTATGTTGGCTTCGCATTCCTTAATGGGATCGAGGCCTGTCAGGTCCGGAAAAGTGTCGAAGTAGATCGGACCGGCGAACCCGTCGAGCTTGACCTGCCGGAGCAGTTCGATCGTCTGGAGAGAATGCACGGCTCCAACCATTAGGCCGTCGTCTCGCTTTGAATATCCATCGTTCAGATGCATGCCGAGAAGGCGGCTGTGTCGATTAATCAGAGCGGCTGCGAAGGCCGGCTGCTCGTCTGCATAGAGCACATGCGCGAAATCGAGCGTCATGCCGACATTTGGGAGATCCACTTCCTTAAGGGCAAGGAGCGTTGTCGCGCAGTCGGGCATTAGGCTATAGGAACGCGGCTCGTTCGGTTTGTATTCGATGCTGACGAGGCAGTCTGGATCGTGCAGGGCAACCTCGCGGATGCCTTGGATCTCATCCGCCCAGAGTCGCGCATAGTCGGCCTGAAAGGCGTAGTCGAAGCCATCCTGTCCAAGCCACAGCGTCATCAGATTGCAGCCAGCTTGCCGAGCAGCGTCAATTCCTCGTTTGGTGAGTTCAATCGCCTCGCGGCGGACCGCCGGATCGGGATTGGTGAAAGCTCCAATCTTGAAGGCTGGATTCGAATAGTACCGCATTGCGAAACCGTTCACGGCGAGGCCGAGGGCGCGTATCTCTTCGCCGGTCTCGCGCGGATCGGACCCCACATGGTCCGGATAGTTGAGGTCGACGTCGGTAAGGCCCTCGGCCTTGGAGGCGCGTTCTGCGAGTTCGAGAGGGCTCGGCTTGCCGTAACCTTTCGGCCAATAAGCGTCGGGCCTTGATCCGAACGAGTTCAGGCGGGTCGCAAAGCGCAGGTTGGTCTCGTGCACGGAATTTACCTCATAATCATCTCGACGATATGCGAGCCTGATCGGTTCGAGCCAGCCTTCCAATCGGGGCCGCCGATCCCGGTCGCGTAGTCCATCGTAAAAGCGGTCTCTGTTAAGCTGAAGGTGATCCTGAAAGCCAGCGCGCCATATCACGCGGCTCGTGAAGTTCGGACCCATTCCATTATCGACGTGGACGGGCGAGTCGATCAGCATAGACCGCGAGGATGACGACCACGCCGGAGGCTACATATTGCCAAAACGACGGGACGTTCATGAGCGTCAGTCCGTTCTGCAAACCGCCAAGCGTTAGCGCGCCGATTAGCGAGCCGAGCGGATTTCCGACGCCGCCGAAGAGGCTCGCGCCGCCGATAACCGCGGCGCCGATCGCCTGCAGCTCGAAGCCGTTCCCGCCGATCGGCTCGGCCGCGCCGATCCGGGCGATGAGCACAAACCCAGCGAGGCTAGAGAGCAGGCCCGACAATGTGTAGACCACGATCTTGACCCGATCGATGTTGATGCCGGAGAGCCGCGCCGCTTCCTCGTTGCCCCCGACGGCGACAATCTGCTCGCCCAGCGCCGTGAAACGGACCAGGAAAAAGGCGAGCCCCGCGACCACGATGGCCATGATGACCGGCGTGGGCACACTGAGTAGCTGGCCGCCGAAGGCCGCACGGAAGCCTTCCGGCAGGCCGTAGATGGGCTGCCCGTTGGTATAGATGAGAGCCGCGCCGCGAAAGACGCTCAGTGTGCCGAGCGTCACGATGAAATCAGGCAGCTTTAGCTTGGCGATCAGCACTCCGTTGACGAGGCCGCAGATCGCCCCGACCAAGAGACCAGCGAAAATGCCGAGCGCGATGTTATGGCTCATGAGGTCGGAGGCCACCATGCTCGACAGACCGACCATGGAGCCGACCGAAAGATCAATGCCACGGGTGATGATGACCAGAGTCATGCCAACCGCGATGATGGCGTTGATCGACGATTGCAGCATGATGTCGATCAGGTTGGACGGCTGGTAGAAGCTACTGGTGAGCACCGAGAAGATCGCGAAAAGGGCGACGCAGCCGATCAGGACGCTCGCTTGTCGGAAGAGATCCCGGTTGAGCGAAGGGGTCGTAGAGGCGGGAGTCGTGAGGCTCGGGGTCTTGGCGGCGCCTTGGATCATGACAGACCGCCTGCTGTTGCGTGACGCATCAGTACGTCCTCGTTGAGATGGCTGCCGTTTTCCAAGGTTTGAGTGAGACGGCCTCGATTGACGATGCCTATGCGGTGAGAAAGCAGCAAAAGTTCGGGGAGTTCGGACGAGATGACCAAAATGGCCGCGCCTGCGGCGGCAAGCTGACGGAGCAAGGCGTAGATCTCAGCCTTCGCTCCGACGTCGACGCCGCGGGTGGGCTCGTCGAACATGAGCACGCGCGCTCCGGTCGCCAGCCAGCGCGCAATGACGACCTTCTGCTGGTTGCCTCCCGACAGATTGGCCATCGGAGTCTGGATGTTCGTCGGTCTGATCTGAAGATCCGAAGCATATTTTCGGGCCTCCGCGCGACGGGCGGCGCCGCGCAACACGCCGAACCACGCGAAACGCTTCTGGTTGGCGAGGCCAAAGTTCTGTTCGACGGACATCATCGGAACGATCGCGTGCCCACGGCGATCCTCTGGGATCAAGGCGATACCGGCTCGCATCGCATCCTTTGGCTCTTTGATGTTGACGGTGGACCCGGCCACCCGGATTTCGCCTCCTGTGCGCTCGTCGATCCCGAACACAGCGCGCATGATCGCCGATCTGCCGGAGCCAACCAGCCCTGCAAGGCCCACGACCTCGCCGGGACGAACCGACAAATCAATATTGCGAAGACGGGTCGTTGACAGGTCTCGGATCTCAATCAGCGGCGCCTCACCGATCCCGAGATGAGTGGGTCGCCCCTCCATAGCCAGAGACAGTTCGCGTCCGGCGATCAGTTCGTTGAGCTGTGCGTCGGTACATCGGTCCATGACGTCGGTCGCGACGACCTTGCCGTCTCGCATGACGGTGAAACGATCAGCGATGGCTCGGATCTCTTCCATACGATGCGAAATATAGATGATCGCCTTGCCCGCATCTCGCAGTCCCCGGATCACCTGGAACAAGCCGTCGCGCTCCTGCGGCGTCAGGCTCGACGTAGGCTCGTCGAATGCGATGATGCGGCCGCCTCGCGCCAGCGTGCGGCTAATCTCGACGAGCTGACGATCGGCCATGCCGAGCTTAGAGACGGGCGTATCGACCCGGAGATGAGGTGCGAGAGACCGGAGAATCTCGACGGCCGCCTCGCGGTGCCGTCCGCGCGGCACAATGTCCAAAGCGGCCGTCTGGCCGAGAAAAATATTCTGCGTCACATCGAGTTGTGGAACGAGGCTGAGTTCCTGGCTCACAAGTCCGATGCCAAGCGACAGCGCATGGCGGGGGCTCTCGATCTGAACGGCCCCAAGCGTATCGATCTCGATTTCGCCCGCATCGGGTGGAACGATGCCGAACAGAACCTTCATCAATGTCGACTTGCCTGCGCCGTTCTCGCCGAGCAGTGCGTGGACCTCCCCACTCTGGAGTGTGAGGTCCACGTTGGTCAGCACGCGAGCGCGGCCAAAGGTCTTGTAGACGCCGCGCATCGCCAGCAGGGGCGGGCGCAACGACGAGCTCGTCCCTCCTGACAACCCGACAGCGCCCATTGGAGACGACTCTCAATTCGTTGGGCTGGGGAATTTCGCGACGTTGTCCTTCGTTATGACGGCGTTCGGCGAAACCACCCACGGCGGGACAGGCTGACATCCGAGAAGCCGCAGAGCCACCTCGACGCCGAGCTGCCCCTCCTCGTAGGGGAATTCGGCCACCGTCGCGCTCATCTCGCCAGCTTGGACGGATTTCTTAGCCTCGCGAATCCCGTCCGTGCCGACGACCAGTGCTTTGCCCGCGGCGTTTGCGTTTTTCACCGCCTCGAAAACGCCCAGCGCCATGCCGTCGTTGTTGGCGTAGATGCCGATGAGATCGGGGTTTTGACGCAGAATGTTGCTCGTCGCATTGAGCGCCGTCAGACGATCCCAATTGCCCGGCTGGCTCGCGACCAGTTGAAGGTCGGGATAAGTCGCGAGCTGCTCTTTGAAGCCCTTGATGCGCGCCCTCGCGTTCGGAGAGCCTGCCGCGCCCTCGATCTGCGCGACCTTGCCGCCTTTGGGATTTGTGTCGTGCAGGAAGGTTGCGGCCTGGGCGCCGATCTTCACTTGGTCTGTGCCGATGTAGGAGCTAGCGCCTGACGTTCGGGCATCGTCAATGATCACCGTCGGGATGTTGGCCGCAATCGCGGCCTTGATGACAGGCGCGAGATTCGAGTCCGACTGTGGCGACAAAAGCAGGGCATCTGGCTTCTGCGAGGCTACGGTCTGCGCGAGGTTGAGCTGCTCGACCATCGACGACTCGTCTTTGGCCGCCTGCACGTCGACTTTGATCCCATATTTGGCCGCCTCGTTCTTCACGCCGGCCGCGACGTCCTGCCAGAATTCGTTGATGAGTGTTTTGGTGACGTAAGCGAAGCGCAACTCCTTACCTGGCTTCGGAACGGCGCCTAACTTCGATCCCAGGTCAGAACTCTCGATTTTTTCTGCGGTGCCGGTCGAATAGGCGGAGCAACTCTCCGCTGCCTGCGCGGCGCCCGTACCCATTGCAAGGGCGAGCAGGCTCGCAGTAGTCAAGATCGGTCGAGGTAAAGTTATCATAAGCTTCCTCCCGTTCTGATAAGCAACGACCGACGGCTCAATTGGAGCGTAAGCCGTCGTTACATGTTGAAATATTGAACTGGTCGATCGTCGCAACGACGAACATCTTCGAGAATTCTCACAGCGTTCCTCCAAGAGATCGGGCGTTAGTGCCCCGTCCTCTTTGCGCATCGGTTTTACCATTGAGGCAGCCCGACGATGAAGAGTTTAGTTGCGCGCTTTGTTAAGAGCAATTTAGATGCTTTGCACAAAAGCTTAGAATTGCTAACGATAGGGGCGGTCCGAGGCCACGCCGATGCAGCTTCCCATGCGCGCGATTTGCGTCTTTCACGCTGCTGCTAAGGCAGGCAGTGTCTCGAAGGCGGCGGCGGAGCTGAATGTGACCCCCTCCGCTGTGAGCCAGCAAATTCAGCTCCTGGAGGTGCAGCTCGGGACCTCTTTGATGGTCAAGGTCGGGCGCCGTGTCGCGCTCACGGAAGCTGGAGAGCGCTACTTCACTTCGATCCGCGATCAAGTTGAGCGGATCACAGAAGCGACAGACCAAATTCGCGGATTCCGCTCGCTGATGGCGTTAAACGTGCGCGCAACGCCGACCCTTTCGAATAAGTGGCTGCTGCCACGCCTCGGCTCTCTGATTGATCTCCACCCCGACCTGGAGGTGCGCCTGGATGGAACGAACGAGCCGACAGACTTCGACCGGGAGTCGGTGGACGTCGAGATACGGCACGGGGACGGACGATGGCCCGGGCTGTTTGTGGAGGGTCTGGCGGAAGAAGAATTCTGGCCTGTGTGCGCCCCCACCTACGCCAGTGCGGGGAGTCTCGCTCCAGCCGATCTTCCGAGTCGCCGTTTAATCCATTCGGTGAAATCGCAGGCGCAGTGGCCCCGCTGGTTCGCCTTGGCCGGCATCGAACCGTCTACGCGATGGCGCAAAGTGCTCTTCGACCGTAGCCATATGGCGATCGACGCGGCGGCTGGTGGCCTCGGAATTGCACTTGAAAGTACGCTTATGACGGAACGCGAGCTCGCGCAGGGAGTGCTAATCCGACCTGTTCGAGATGCGCCGGAGATTCGTATCGTGACGCAATGGATCGTCTGCCCTCGCGATCATCTTCGAAGGCGAAAGGTGCAGTTGTTTCTCGACTGGCTGCGCCAGGAACGAGATGTGTGGGCGGCCCAAAACGGCCGGAAATGACGACCGACTTCTAAGTCATTAACTCGTGCACGTCTTCCCGCCGCATCAGTCGCGCCCATTTCGGCGCTAATTCTCGGCGCTCGACCAGCATCGCCCTTTGGTCGAGCCTCCCATCCCGTGAGATTCGCGAAGCGAACGGCCGGTCTACTCATGGCGCGCCCCTGCCCTGCACACGAGGCGCACCGCTTCTGCCACCTACTGCGCTGCAACGCTGGTGAGAGGTTTGAAGTGATCCTCCATCTCGCGGCGGACGGCGGCGACATCGCGATCGTTCACGAGATCGACGTCGGCGTAGCTCACGACCTGGTCCTTTTTGATTGGCCGCTTGAGGCGGACATTATGCGCAAGGCCCATCGGCAGTGCGCCTAGCTCGAGACTGCGCGCCGCGGGAATTGCTTTCGCCCAAACAGCGAACCCGCCTTCGCCATCGAGCATTTCGCCGGACTGCATGTCCTTCTTGGCGGTAGCGACGGCGTCTCCCCTGAACTCCTTCGAGGAACCGGTCGCCTCGCCTCGTAGAACCGCTGACAGGACGCTGACGGATGCTTCCAGGCCGATGAGGTGGAAAGGACGCCAGAGGGATGCGTACCAACCCGACGGGTCCGTTAGCAGGCCATATTGCTTGAAGCATGCTCGCGCGTATTCGCTATGCGCTTTGAACGTGACGAATACGCCGTACCGAACGTTGTTGAAGACTTCGCGCCCGTCAGGCTCCTGGCTCGCGGCAATATCGACGAGACCGGAGCGCGCCATTCGACCACCGTCAACCGCCGGGCGGAAAACTCTCGCGAGGTCGTGGACACCCGCAGGAGGAAAGGCGAGTCCGTCATCCGGACAATCGAGGCCCGTTCCATTCGCAACGGCGGCCATTTCGATGGCGGCTTTCGTGCCATCGGTAAAGGAATTGTAGAGCTTCGGATTAAGCCTGTCTTTCTTGACCATCTCCTCGCTCCAGCCAAACAGGCCCCACACAGTGTCCGGGGTTGAGTAGCGATAGCGAGGCTCGAAGTTCATGCCTTTGCCGGCTGCCGTGATCTCGAAGCCGCAGGAGCGCGCCCAATCCACGAGCTCGCAGATCAGGGCGGGCTGGTCCCCGTAGGCCATCGAATAGATGAGGCCTTTCGCCCGCGCCTTCTCCGCAAGGATCGGCCCGACCATGACATCGGCCTCGACATTCACCATGACGACGTGCTTTCCGTGCTCGATACAAGCGAGCGCGTGACGCGTGCCTGCCAGCGGATGACCGGTGGCCTCGATGACACACTCGATCTCTTGACAAGCCAGCATCGCCTGGAGGTCGTCGGTGACGAAAGTCGTCCCGTTCTTGATCGCTTCGCCTGCGCTGCGGGCGTCGTAGCGGCCGTCCGCCCAGCCGACGCGCTTGAAAGATTGACGCGCCTGACCGACGTCGAGATCGACGACCACAGCCATATGCAGCCCTTCGATCCGCGGAATCTGCGACAGGATCATGGACCCGAATTTGCCGGCTCCGATCAGCGCCGCGCGCACGGGACGCCCCTTGGACGCGCGGCTCGAAAGCAATGTGGAAAAATTCATGGTCTCGTATTCCTCGCGCGCGGCGGACTTGCCGGCATGGGTAAAACTTGGTCGTAGAAGGGAGGGAAGGCGCCGCTGATGGACGAGAGACGCCTGCCTAGTTTCCTCCTGTGCGCTTTTTCGAGCGCAACCTGAACGTTCACGGACGTAAAAATACGACGGCGATCAATTAGAGCAAGTTAGAATTTTGGGACGGATTGTTAGAGTTCCTAAAGCGCCAGGATCTTCTAGTGCGAAGAGGCTCCGTCGGCTTCATGGGCCTTCGGTAGCGCCGAGCGCCTCCGGGCCCTGAGCCCGCTCGACGTCAAGTCTAAGTCTTCACCGTGGTCAACACGAAGCCCTCGCCAAGACGATCAGCTGGGTATCTGTTAGCTTTGTCATGACGTTCTCCTCGTGTTTCGACAACATCCGCTGTCACCAGTACGACCCCACAATGATGGCCCTGAGCCGGCGGGGTTGGGGAGCGCCTCATGACAGGCGCACCTACACTACCGCTATCTTCGAAGCACAAATCCAGTCCGAGCGTTAGAATTTTCATAAGTCCGCGTTGCGCAAAGAGCGGTCATTCCGCGCCGACGTGGCGCATGGGCCAAATCCGATCCTAAGCGGTGATTTTGTACACTTCTGCGGATTGCGAAGTACGAAGTGCTAACCAGACGCCGTCGCGTGCGGCCCGTAGGCGCGTTGCCGTTTTCAGCTCTGGAGCGTCTTCAGAAGCGCATCGATCTCGATTGTCCCAACGGTCGAAAATGTGTCCGACACGGCGTAGGGCACGACGATCCGGGAGCTTTGGCGCATCGCTCCGCAGGTATAGACGACATTCGGCACATACCCTTCGCGTTCGGATGGCTCGGGGCGAACGAGCGGTTCAGAGGACCGTCCAAGAACCTTGGATGGATCGGACAGGTCGAGAAGCACCGCGCCGATCGCGTATTTGCGAACTGGGCCAACGCCGTGGATGAGCAAAAGCCAGCCCTCGTCCAACTCGATCGGAGCGCCGCAAGTTCCGATCTGGACAAACTCCCAGGGAAACTTTGGCTTGAGGATGGGCGTGCCGCCGTTCCAGGAAAAGAGGTCGGTTGAGTAGATCAGGTAGAGAATTCTCGTTGTCCTGTCGCGCGATCATCGCGTAGCGGCCGTCGATCTTGCGAGGGAAAAGGCCCATTCCCTTGTTGGCTGCGGCGGCGCCTCTTAGCGGCGTCATCCGAAAAGACCGGAAGTCGCTGGTTTCGATAAGCTCGGAGCGGATCGCTCCTCCGCTATATGCGGTGTAGGTCGCGTAATAGGTCCGCCGGCCTTCGTCTACGAACGCGAGGAACCGCGCATCCTCAATCCCGTTCGCCTGGGCCAACGTGATCGGGAAAATCACCCTCTCGCTGATGTCGTCCTCGTCCTTGAAGTGGACGTCGACGATGTCGCCGTCCGAACTGGCAACCCGGTTCACCACCAGCGGCACGGACGCCAGGCGCGTTGTCGGATCGATGGTCACGCTTCCATCTGAAGCGATCGAGCCCGCCCGAAATGTGAGCGAGCTGATGTGGCCCTCTCCGACGGCGCGGACGCTCAAGACAAACTTGCATCCTCCTGCAGGCGCTCCGGTCTGATCGGGATGCGGCACGATGCTCGGATTGAAGAGGGCTGACGCCTCGAACGAATATTCGTGCATGAAGTAGGCGCCGACGAGCTGACGCTGAGAGCGCGTGAAGTCGGCGTGGCTGGTGAGGGAATTTTCCATTTCAGCCGCGCGCGCTTCGAACTTGGCCAGCAGATTGCGGTGCCGACCCTCGAAATTCTGCAGTACGTCGTCGAGGAGGCTTGCGGTCGTGTCGGCATCCATCGCGAGCACCCGGCCCACGATGTGGTCGGCCCGCTTCCAGTCGGTCGGGTTGAGATCCCGAGGCTCGCTCGCCAGCCGGAAAGGTCGAACCACAACCCGTGACGGATCGGGCCGCAGATAGAGCGGCTGACGGTTGAAGAAGGTGAAAGCTGACACGGGTAGCCTTTTCGCTTCG
>CAVPEE010000021.1:0-41211 GCA_963702825.1 uncultured Alphaproteobacteria bacterium | reverse complement strand
CCCAGGGGCGGAATTGAACCACCGACACCGTGATTTTCAGTCACGTGCTCTACCAACTGAGCTACCTGGGCGGCTGGCGCCGTCGAGGCGCAGCGCGCGCTTATAAGCGTCCGCGCCGCGCCTTGTCCAGCTTAGGCGCCGGGTCAGGTTCAGAAGGTGTCCAAAGCCGGGTGGCCTGGACCTCAGCGCGCCGTCCTGCCATCAATATGCCGCACTCCAAACCGCAATGCTTCGCGCGGTGATTTGTGATAAAAGACAGACATCATGCGCTTCGTTATTGCTTGTCTTCCTGCCGCGTTGGTCTGTGCAGCCGCGGTTTTCCTTCAGGCCGCGCCCGCCGCCGCCGCGGATCTTCCGACCGCGCCGTCGAGTTATCCGGCGCTCGGTCCCGGTGGAGCCGACGCCGCGCCCGATTATTGGGCAGGCCTCTCGGTAGGCGCGGGGATCTCGGTCTGGGGAGGCAAAGGCGTCAAGGGCGGCGTCGGGGGCGAAACCGACCTCAATTATGAACATGTCTTCGACAACGGGATCATGCTGGGGGTGCAAGCCTCGACCGGTTACATGCCCTATTTGCAAACGGGCCCCGGATATTCGCAGTTCACGGGTGGCGCTTTCGCCGGCGGCTCGGCGATCGTCGGGTATAATTTCGGCCAGGTGACCCCGTACGTCATCACTGGGGTCGATTTCGTCCGCTCGACGCGCTTCAGCAGCGGCGCTTTCAACGCAAGCGACTTTATCAACACCGTATTCTCCGGACCCGGCGCGGTGCAGGCGGTCGGCACATTCGGCGTCGGCGTCAACTATCGCATCACCTCGAACTTCAGCATGGGGCTCGAAGCGATCGTGCACACCAACCCCAGCAGCGGCCCGTTTGCGCCATGGCCGTAGCCGGCCTGTCGCCTCGAGCCCCAGCGCAGCGCTACACCCACCTCCGATCGCCAAAGCCTGAATGACCCCCATGCATGACCTGTCCCGCCGGGCGCTGCTCGTCAGCATCGTGGCCGCTTCCGGCGCGCGCTTAGCCGCCCCCGCGGCCGCCCAGACCGACGCTCCGCCGCCCGCGGCTCCGGCTCCCCCGACGTTCGGCTACCAGGACGTTGTGAAGCGGGCGCGGGATCTCGCCGCTGCCCCCTTCGACAGCGCGATACCGCCGCTGCCCGACGGTCTTGCGACTCTCGATTTCGACGGCTGGCGGGATATTCGCTTCAAATCCGACAAGCCGCTTCTCGGCCAGGATGGGGCTAATTTCCGGTTGGAGCTGTTCCATCTCGGGCACTTGTACAAGCGTCCGGTCGTCGTCAACCTGCTGCGCGACGGCATCCCGGCGCCGATCCCCTATGCCGCAAATCTCTTTGACTATGGCCGCGCCAAGCTCGGCGTCTTGCCGATCAATCTCGGTTTTGCCGGCTTTCGTCTGCGTTTTCCGATCAATGCGCCCCATGTCTGGGACGAAGTGATCGCGTTTCTCGGAACGAGTTACTTCCGCTTCCTCGGCCGCGGCCAGCGTTATGGCCTGTCGGCGCGGGGCCTTGCGATCGGCGCCGCCCCGCGCCTCAACGAGGAGTTCCCGTTTTTTCGCGAATTCTGGATCGAAACGCCGGACGCGACCGCTGAGCACGTCGTCATCTATGGCTTGCTTGATGGCGAATCGGCCACCGGCGCCTTCCGCTTCGATCTGAACCCTGGCCAGGAGACCTTCATCGACGCGAACGTCACTCTGTTCGCCCGCAAACCGACGCCGGCGCTTGGTCTGGCGCCGCTGTCGTCGATGTATTTCGTCGGCAAGGCCGACCGGCGGTTCGTCGAGGACTTCCGCGGCGAATTGCACGATTCCGACGGTCTTCTCATGCACACCGGCGCGGGGGAATGGATCTGGCGGCCTCTGAGCAACCCGGCGAAACCGCAGGTCTCCGTCTTCCTCGACGCCAATCCGCGCGGATTTGGGCTGCTGCAGCGCGACCGCAACTTCAGCGACTATGAAGATCTCGATCTCGCCTACGAACTCAGGCCGAGCTACTGGATCGAACCCCACGAAGGTTGGGGCGAGGGCAGGGTGGAACTGGTCGAATTGCCGACCAGCGACGAGACCAATGACAACATTGTCGTCGCCTGGGCGCCCAAGCAGGGGCTCGACGTCGGCAAGCCCCTCGTCTTCGGCTATCGCATCACGTCCCTGACCATGGATCAAAGCCTGACGCCTGGCGGCCGCACGGTCGGAACGTTCCGCGTCGCCGCCCGCGCGTTGGGCTCCCCGGATCCGCCGCCGCCGCCGGGGACGACGCGCTTCCTCATTGATTTTTCCGGCGGCGACCTGTCTTACTACATGAGCGACCCCTCGCTCGTGGAGACGGTCGCGACCGCGTCGACTGGACGAATCCTGCGCACATTCCTCACCCCCAACGCCCATATCCGGGGATTTCGCGCCGGCGTCGATGTCGCCGTCGACCCGGGCCAGAGCACGGACCTGCGCGTCTTCCTGCGCGCTGGGCCCAAGGCCTTGACCGAGACCTGGACCTTTCCCTGGCGGGCGTGACAGGCGGCGCGCAGATCTGCGCACGACTCCGGCATTTCAAAGGCTTAAGCGCTCTTTTGCGCAACTCGGCGCAACATTCGGTCTCGATTCAGGCATCCAGCCTTGGGATCAAAATGAATGATCATTTCTTATGCTTAGATGATATTTATAATGTTATGAATGAGATATATATTGCAACTATTTGTGAAATCGTAAGCTAGTCGGCTAGCCGACTAGCGATGTAGCGGACCTGGACGATATGCCGGCCGCAAAGGCGGGCCTGACGCCCTGCAGGTTTGTCCAGGCCCCGATTACTTGGACTCGGTCTGCGCCGGCGGCCGTCATCGGCCCTCTCCTTGTTTTCGTGGCTCGTACGGGCGGGCGAGCCTATTGGGAGCCTTCGCGCGCTGGTTGAGGATTGCGGCTTAGCGAGGTCGCGACGCCATGAGCCTCGCCGCATTCAACTTGCGCGACTGAAGCAATCGACCAGCAAGAACTTCTGCACCTTTCCGGTCGGCGTGCGGGGCAAAGGCTCAGTCTGGATCACGATTGTGCGGGGCGTTTTTAAGCCAGCAAGACGCTCGCGACAGGCGGCTTCGATGCTCTCGGCTGTCAGCGGATCGCTTGCGTCTGGAGATGTGACGACCAGCGCACCGACGCGCTCGCCCCGGATTCATTCAGAAAGCTTAATCCGCCGGCGAATTTCCGGAAAGCCGTCGGAGCGCATGACCCTGCGCATGAGCCGAATGGCGCGAGAAAGATGAAATTTGGCCTGCCGTGACAAGCGCGCAGCGTCGCACGGGTCTAAATAGTACAATACAGAAGCGGTACATCCGCGCATTTACGACTTAAACAGGAGCTTAGCCGTGTCGGATAGAGTGGTTACTCTTGCGCGCTGGCGCAACGGAGCGTCAAACGGAGTTTCCTCCAGGCGCGCCTTGTTGTCGACTTCGGCCTTGGTAGGCCTCAGCTTGTGTCTTCTTTCGAGCGGAGCGAGCGCTGCGCAGCCCGGCGCTGACGCATGCTCCGCGGCGTTAGCAGGCAAGTCCCGTGCGGCGATCGAACAGTTCCTCAGGGAATATCCTGCAGGCGACTTGGCGTGTCTTGCGACGGCGACGACGTCGGCGCCGAGCGGAAACGCGCGCGGCGGACACGGCAATGGCCCCGCCGGCTCTGGACCGAGCGCCGGCAATGGCGGCAGCAACGGAAATGGCAACGGCGGCAGCTCGGGACACGGCTCCAGCAGCCCAGGCAACGGCAATAGCGCCGCCACCGGCGGCTCTGGATCGGGCGCCGGCAATAGCGGCAGCAACGGAAACGGCAACGGCAACGGTGGCGGCGCTGCCGGCGGCTCTGGATCGAGCGCCGGCAACGGAAACGGCAGCGGTGGAACTGGCGGGACGGGTGGCGCCGGCACGGGCGGCAGCGGCGGGTCTGGAGGGACGGGCGGCAGCGGCAACGGCGGAACCGGTGGGACGGGCGGCTCAGGCACGGGCGGCTCGGGCGGCAACGGAAACGGCGGCGGCAACGGTTCCGGATCGGGCGGCGGCGACGGCGGCGATGGCGGCGGCAACGCGGTCACGGCGGGCGGCGGCAACGGCGGCAACGGCGGCGGCAACGCGGCACGGGCATGGCGGCGGCAACGGCAGCGGCCATGGCGGCAGCGGTCCGGCGGCGGTGACGGCGGCAATGGCGGCGGCAACGCGGCAGGTCGAGCGGCGGCAATGGCGGCGGCAACGCTGGTCATGGCGGCGGCGACGGCGGCAATGGCGGCGGCAACGCGGTCATGGTCAGGCGGCGGCAACGGCGGCAATGGCGGCGGCAACGCGGCCATGGCGGCAGCTCCGGCACGGCGGCAATGGCGGCGGCAACGGCAACGGCCATGGCGGCAGCTCCGGCTCGGCGGCACATGGCGGCGGCAACGGCACGGCCATGGCGGCGGCAACGGCCGGGCAATGGCGGCGGCAACGGCAACGGCCATGGCGGCAGCTCCGGGCACGGCGGCAATGGCCGGGCAACGGCAACGGCAATGCCGGCAACTCCGGCAATGGCGGCGGCAACGGCGACGGCCACGGCGGCAGCTCCGGCTCGGCAATGGCGGCGGCAACGGCAACGGCCACGGCGGCAGTCCGGCTCCGGCAACGGCGGCGGCAACGGCAACGGCCATGGCGGCAGCTCCGGCAACGGCGGCGGCAACGGCACGGCTCGAGCGGCAGCGGCTCCGGCAACGGCGGCGGCAACGCCGGCCATGGTTCGGCAGCGCCGGCCCCGGCAACGGCAATGGCGACGCCGGCAATCCGGCAACGGTGGCGGCAACAGCGGCGGCTCGGGACCGGGCACTGGCAATGGCGGCAGCGCCAACGGCCATGGCGGCAGCGCGGCCGGCAGCGGCGGCGGCTCCGGCAACGGCGGCGGCAACGCTGGGCATGGCTCCAGCAGTGGAACGCCGGACACGCTCGACGCAGCGAGTGCAGCGCGAGGGGGTGCACTTGGCGCACCCCCTCATCCTACGGCCGGGGAACGGGCTGCTAGCTATTGGTGACTTCTCCCGGTCACTCAGCGCCGCGCGGAAGCGCAGGTTCGCATGAAATTCTGGGCGTACGCGTAATCCATCGTGGCGAGCTGGTCGGATAGTCCGCCTTCAGCGGCAATCCAGGCGCGCACCCATTGTGGATACTTCCGCATCATATAGGCGGCCACTGCTGTGGCCGCGGACGCCGAGGGCGCAGAGGGAGCGTGGAACCTGAAATAGGTCCCCTTTGTAATGCACGTCTGCTCTGCCGGCAGGGCGAGGAAAAGCGTGCAAGCAGAATCGCACACCCCCACGAACCTGACCTTCTGTCTCGCCTGCCGCATTTCGTAGAGACGGATCGCATAGTCGGCGACAAAGCCGCCGCTGTCATTTCCGATCTCGACCGCGTCGCGGAGCTGTCGCTCCGCGTCCTGCGAGCCAAAGTTAGCCTGGTTTGCTCTTGCCCCTGCTTGCGCCGTCGCCATGAGCAACACAGCGATGAGGACGCCCAAGCGTGCAAAGCGATCCTTCCTGTCCACTTGTTGCTGGTTCCTTCCTTGGCCGTAAGGCGCCGACCGGATTTCTACACGCTGCCCGGTGGCTAGTTCGGAAAGCTGACAGATCGAACCTTAGAGAACAAGCTAACCAATCTTCCGGACCAGCGCCTCCTCCGGCACGGCAGGATCGAGGCGGGTTGACCATCGAGCCGAATCTCCCTTTCCGCGCTGTGGCGAAGTGCCGGCTCCTCGTGCCGAAGGATTGGTTTTGACCGAGCTCATTACCGGCGATGGGACGAGCGCGCTGTCAATTACGACCTTTATCGTGTCCGCCGCATTCCCGGGCCATTCGGGCCAGGCCGGCGCGCTCGTGCGGCGGGTCCAGTGAAGTGCGCATCGGCTTTGGTTATTAATGAATGTGCGGAAGCAAAACGAAAAACAGCCGGGTTACACGAACTTAACGAGATTGAAAACATTTGTTAATTTGCAAATTGAAATCGACAGCTTACATTCATCTCCGTCGCTTATATTTGAGCTGAGAAACGAAAGAATCCTCTCCTAAAGTATAACCGCTTCGGTGGTGGGGAATGATATGCGCGATTGGTTTGTTGGTCAAAAAATTGTTTGCGTCAACGCGCAACCGATTGATGGCGTCAGAAACCGTTTTGTTGATGAATATTTAAGAGAAGGAAAAATCTACAAAATAAGAAAGATTGTTGGATTTAATTTCAAATTCCCGCAGAAAAGCGAAGAGAGACTTGCCTTTAGACTGGAAGGTATTGTTCCCTATTTAATTGACGGCATAGAATACGCCTTTTTCCATGGCCGCTTCAAGCCACTCGAAGACCAGGATGAAGATCAGGAAATCGATATTTCGATATTCTTGAATGGCCTTCGCCAAGTGAACGAAGGTTCGTTCGTTCTCAGGAACGAAGATATTCGGGAATTTGAGCCGGTCACTTAGCGCGAGTAGCGGCGAAGATCGGACGGCTTCGAGATGACGCCGCTTCTCCTTGCGCAATCCCCGCGCCACGGGAGAACGGCGCGGCTTCCCCCCGCGACCAAGGCCCTCGCCAAGCCCTTTCATTCCGACTGTTTCATCCAAGCGTTTTTCGCCATTGAATCAGCCGGACTTTCCTGCTAGCGGCTGGCGCTCGCCGAATGGGCTCCCCATATGGCGGTCAAACCCTGGGTTTCCGCCGCCGGCCAAATACGCCGGCTCAGCCGCCAAAAGCGGTGATTAAGGGTCGCGCGCCGGTTACGCGCGGACCTTTCCGGTCGGCGGACGCCTGAACGTCAACGCGAACCCAAAGCCGGCGTTGCCCGAACAAAAGGGCGCAATTAGGAGAACCAATGGCTTCCATACAATCCCTGGCGCCGACGCGCGAGGATTTCACCGCACTATTGAACGAGACCTACGGCGACGACGAGGCGTTCGAAGGAACGGTCGTCAAGGGCAAGGTCGTCGCGATCGAAAAGGACATGGCCGTCATCGACGTCGGCCTCAAGACTGAAGGGCGCGTGGCGCTCAAGGAATTCACCAATCATGGACGCGACCCGGCGCCTGGGCTTGGCGACGAAGTCGAAGTCTATCTCGAGCGGATCGAGAACGCGCTCGGCGAAGCGGTCATCTCGCGCGACAAGGCGAGGCGCGAGGAGAGCTGGGTCAAGCTCGAGCAGGCGTTCGAGAAGAACGAGAAGGTCGAAGGGGTCATCTTCAACCAGGTCAAGGGCGGCTTCACCGTCGACCTCGATGGGGCGGTCGCCTTCCTGCCGCGCAGCCAGGTCGACATTCGTCCGGTGCGCGACGTTGGTCCGCTGATGAACGTGCCGCAGCCGTTCCAGATTCTCAAGATGGACCGGCGGCGCGGCAATATCGTCGTGTCCCGCCGCACCGTGCTCGAGGAGAGCCGCGCCGAGCAGCGCCACGAGATCGTCGCCAATCTCGCCGAGGGCCAGATCATCGACGGCACGGTGAAGAACCTCACCGACTACGGCGCGTTCGTCGATCTTGGCGGCATCGACGGGCTCCTGCATGTGACCGACATCGCGTGGCGTCGCGTCAACCATCCGAGCGAAGTCTTGACCATCGGCCAACAGGTCAAGGTGCGCATCATCAAGATCAACCATGAGACCCACCGCATCTCGCTCGGCATGAAGCAGCTGCAGGAAGATCCGTGGTCGAACATTGAGGCGCGCTACGCCGTCGGCCAGAAGCTCAAGGGCCGCGTCACCAACATTGCCGACTACGGCGCGTTCGTCGAACTTGAGCCCGGCATCGAGGGCCTCATCCACGTCTCGGAAATGTCCTGGACCAAGAAGAACGTCCACCCAGGCAAGATCGTCTCGACCAGCCAGGAAGTCGAGGTCCAGGTGCTCGAGGTCGACGCCTCCAAGCGCCGCATCTCGCTTGGCCTCAAGCAGACGCTGCAGAACCCATGGGAGGCTTTCGCGGAGAGGCATCCGATCGGCTCGGTCGTCGAGGGCGAGGTCAAGAACAAGACGGAGTTCGGGCTGTTCGTCGGCCTCGACGCCGATGTCGACGGCATGGTCCATCTCTCCGATCTCGACTGGAACAGGCCTGGCGAGCAGGCGATCGAGGACTACAAGAAAGGCGACAAGGTCACAGCCAAGGTGCTTGACGTCGATGTCGAGAAGGAGCGCATCGCCATCGGGATCAAGCAATTGGCCACTGACCCGTTCGCAGCCAATAAGGCCGGCGAGGAGGGCGAGGGCGAACTGCGCAAGGGCTCGGTCGTGACCTGCGAGGTCGTCGAGGTCAAGGACGGCGGCCTCGAGGTGAAGATTGCGGGCACGGATCTCACCGCCTTCATCAAGCGCAACGAACTCGCGCGCGACCGCGGCGATCAGCGTCCCGAGCGCTTCTCGGTTGGCGAGAAGGTCGACGCGCGCATCACCCAGTTCGACCGTCGGGCGCGCAAGGTCGCAGTCTCCATCAAGGCGCTCGAAGTCGCTGAGGAGAAGGAGGCGATTGCGCAATACGGCTCGGCCGACTCGGGCGCTTCGCTCGGCGATATTCTTGGCGCGGCGCTGAAGGCTCGCGACAGGGGCGAGAAGGCCAAGTAGCGGCCGCCGCCTCTTAGAACAAAGCCCGCGCGGGAGCGATCCCGGGCGGGTTTTTTGATTGGCTGCACCTCAGAATCCAACCCGCCGCCGCCGTTGTCCCGGAAAGCCCGGCGGGTCAGGTGTTCAGCTCTCGATGAGGAAAGCCGAGTCGACGGGCAGTTGCAGGCCTGTCACCAGCGCGTTTGTCTGCGAGGCCATGCCCACCACCGCCAGAAAATTGGAGTATTGCGCGTCGGTCATGCCCTTCGCCCGCGCCGCGGCCGTATGCGAATGGATGCAATAGGAGCAGCCGTTCGTTATCGAAACGGCGATATAGATCAGTTCCCGCGTCAGGGGATCGAGCGGTCCGGGCGCCCCCATCACCGCTTTTAGCGTGTTCCAGGTGCGTTCGAGAATCTCGGGCTGGTTGGCCAGGCCGCGCCAGAAATTGTTGACGAAGTCCGACTTCCGGGTCGCCCGGATATCGTCGAAAATTGCTTTGACCTTCGGCTGCGCTTCCGCCTCCGCATCGGTCCAGAGCTTGACTGTCGCCATCCTCGTCTCCCGGTAAAAGCGCCCCGGGGCGGCAGGCCCGCCCGGATCGCGGGGAGGCGTGTAGCATGTTGTTGGCGGGTCCCGCCGCGCAGATGGTTTGATCACGGGCTTGTGTACTCGCGAGGCGGTCCGTTATACTGGCATGTCAGCGCAAGCAGACCGGCGATCCATCCGGCGTCTCCGGCGATTTCGGGGCGGCGTTGTGATAACAGACTGAACAAAGAGAACTGCGCTCGACGGCGACGAGGCTTCGATGAGGCCGGCCGATCGAGACGCAAAAGGGAGGACAAGGATGAGTCATTTCCGCCAATTCGCGATCGCCGCCGCCTGCGGCCTCATGACCGCTGCCTGCGCGTTCGCCGCGCCCGCCTATGCCGCCGGCCCTGAAGTCGTCGCCGGTCCGTCCGCGGAGCCGAACTGCTTCGTGCCGTGGACCGACAAGACGAAGTTTTTCAAGTTCGCCGCCAAGAAAGGGCCGTTCCGCATCGCGCTCGCCAACGGATTCATCGCCAACACCTGGCGTATCCAGATGATTCAGACAGCCAAGGCCTATGCGGCGCAGCCGGATGTCGCCGCCAAGCTCAAGGAGTTCAAAGTCGTTTCGACCGGCGAAGACGTCGCCGCGCAGATCGCGGCGATCAACAATTTCATCGATTCCGGTTTCGACGCCATCGTCGTCAACGCGCAAAATCCGGCGGCGTTCAAGCCGGTCATCAAACGCGCCAACGACGCGGGCGTCGTGCTCGTCGCCTTCGACAACATTCTCGACACGGAGGATGCGATCAACGTCGACGTCGACCAGAAGGGTCTTGGCGTCTACTGGGCCCAATGGCTGGACAAGCACCTGCCCAGCGGTGGCAAGATTCTGGAAATACGGGGCGTTTCCGGCACCTCGGTCGACCGCGACCGCCACGACGGCATTCATGAGACGCTGGATAAGACCGGCAAGAAGTGGGATGTGGTCGAAGTTTTCGGCAAGTGGGACGATCCGACGGCGCAAAAGGTCACCGCGGACGCGATCGCCGTGCAGAAGCATTTCGATGGCTATACGGCGCAGGGCGGCGATACCGGCGTCGTGCAGGCGATCATGGACGCCAAGCAGCCGTTCGCGCCGTTCGGCGGCGAGACCGAAAACGGGTTCCGAAAATTCTGCGCCAAGTACTCGGGCGACGGATTGAAATGCTCGTCCGGCGGAACCGGGCCGGCGCAGGTCGCGGTCGCGATCAAGACAGCGATCGCCGCGCTCGAAGGGCAGGTGGTGCCGCAGTCGGTCAAACTGCCGCTGGCGACCGCCGAGGATCCAAACTTCAAGGACGGGGAGAATTACTACGCCGCCCAGTCCGACAACTTCTTCGTCGGCAATTCCTTCCCCACCTGCAACATCAACTTCACCGCGCAGGAGATCATGGGACAGTCTAAGGAAAACAAGTAGCCTGATCGAACGCGAGGCCGCCGCGGAACGGTGATGTTCCGCCGCGGTCGTGCGCGAGGCCGCCGCGCGCGGCCCCTTGGATTTCTTCTCCGGCGAGGTTTGGCTGCGTGACGCGACTGGAGCCGACGGCCTCGCCGATTTTGCGGATGGAGGGCGTATCCAAGCGCTATGGCGGCGTGAGGGCGCTCGCCAACGCCGACCTCGTCGTCTTCACGGGTCGCATTCACGGCATTCTCGGCGAGAACGGCGCGGGCAAGTCGACGTTGATCAAGATCCTGTCTGGCGTCGTAGCGCCGGACGCCGGACGCATCGTGCTCGACGGGGCGGAAGTCGCCTTCGATTCTCCCGCCGCGGCCAACCGCGCCGGCATTGTCTGCATCTTCCAGGAGCTTTCGCTCGTTCCCGACCTTTCGGTCGCCGATAACATCGCAATCTCCAATCCGCCGCGCCGCTTCGGGCTGATCGACCGGCGCGCGCAGCGACGCCTCGCTGAGGAAGCGCTCGAGCGCGCCGGCGCGCCCGACATTCATCCGATGGCGCTGGTCAAGGATCTGCCACTGTCGCGCCGGCAGATGGTGGAGATCGCCAAGGCGCTGGCCCGCAAGCCGCGCGTCCTCATTCTCGACGAGGCGACTTCGGCGCTCACGGCAGCCGACGTCGCTAAGGTGTTCGTCGTCCTCAAGCGCCTGCGCCAGGAGGGGCTCGCGCTCCTGTTCATTTCGCACCGCATGCACGAGATCGCGGAGCTCGCCGACGAGAGCACCGTGTTCAGGAACGGCGCCAATGTCGCGACCTATGTGGCCGGAACGAAGACCGACAACGAGGTCGTCGAAATGATGATCGGGCGTGAGTACAGCCACATCTTTCCGCCGAAGCCGGCGGCGCGGGCAAAGGGCGCGGCGCCGCTGCTCGAGCTCCGGAACCTCAGCTGGGGGGACCGTCTGCGCGACATTTCGTTCACCGCCGAAGCCGGCGAGGTCGTCGGCCTCGGCGGTCTCGACGGGCAGGGCCAGCGCGAATTGCTGCTGGCGCTGTTCGGCGTCCTACGTGGCGTATCGGGCGAGATTCGAGTAGCCGGCGTCCCCGTGTCCCCCTCGAGCCCGCACGCGGCGAAGGGGAAGCGGATCGGCATGGCGCTCATTCCCGAGGATCGCAAGACGGAAGGGTTGATGCTGCCGATGTCCGTGCGCGAAAACCTCTCCTTCGCCGCCCTGCCGCGCGTCTCGAAAGGCGGGGTGATCGATCGCGCGCGCGAACAAGGACTGGTCGGCGAGATGATCGACCTCCTGGACATCCAAACCGCGGGAAGCGACGCTCCTGCGGGCTCGCTGTCCGGCGGCAATCAGCAGAAGGTGGTCATCGCCAAGTGGCTGATGGCCGAGCCGCGCATCATCCTGCTCAACGATCCGACGCGGGGCATCGATGTCGGCACCAAGCAGGAAATCTACATGCTGTTACGCCGGCTCGCGGATGAGGGCGCCGCGATCGTCTTCTACACCACCGACTATGACGAATTGATCGGCTGCTGCGACCGTGCGCTCGTGCTCTACGACGGCGCGATCAGACGCGAACTCGCCGGCGCCGAGATCACCGAGCACGCGCTGATCGCGAGCGCGCTCAACATTTCCTCCGAAGACGTGGCCGCCGGAGCGCCGGCGCAATGAGCGATTGGCGCTATCTTCTCGCCCAAAACCGCGCGACCCTTCTCTCGGTCATCTTCTTCGTCGTGATGTTCGCGATCTACACGAGCAATCATCCTGCGGGCTTCAGCGCCAATGTGGTGCAGACGGCCGCCAACAAGGGGGTGCTGCTCGCGCTGGTGGCGATGGCGCAGACCTTCGTCGTTATCACCGCCGGCATCGATCTTTCGGTCGGCGCGGTGTTTGTCCTCACCAATTGCGTCGCCTCGTGGATCGTAGTTGGAACAGCGGCGAGCGCCACGCTCGGCGTTCTGGGGGTTTTGCTGACAGGCCTCGCCTGCGGCGCGGTCAACGGGCTCATCGTCATTTATGGGCGCCTGCAGCCGATCGTCGCCACCATCGCCAGCGGCGCGGTGTTTTTCGGCCTCGCCCTTCTGTTGCGCCCGGTTCCCGGCGGCGATGTGTATGGGCCGCTCGCCGATGGGCTGACCGGACGCATTTTCGGGGTGCTGCCGGCGAGCCTGGTTGCGCTTGGCGGCGTCGTTCTGCTTGTTTGGATCCCCTATAGCCGATCGGCGATCGGCCGGGCGACCTACGCCGTCGGCTCGTCCGAGACCGCGGCCTACATGTCGGGAGTTCCGGTCGACGTCGCGAAGTTCTGCGCCTATCTTCTATCGGGATTTGTCGCCGCGCTCGGCGGGCTGTTTCTCACTTTCGTCACCTATTCGGGCGAGGCCTCGGCCGCCAACGGCAATACCTACACGCTGTTCTCAATCGCCGCGGTCGTGCTCGGCGGCGTGTCGCTGTTCGGTGGCTCCGGCAGCGCGATCGGCGCCATCTTCGGCGCGCTGATGTTCCGAACCATCGGCGACCTTTTGTTCGTCTTCAATCTCGATCCGCTGTGGCAGCCGCTCTTTCAGGGTCTCGTGCTGCTCGCCGCGGTCTGCGTCGGCTCGGCGAGGGTGTTTCAGGTCCGCAACCGGCTGGAGCTTTTCCCATGAGCGAGAACGCCGAGACGGGGTTTGCGGAGGCGCTCAAGCGACGGATCGATCCGCCGGTCGCGATCGCCTTCGCCTGCGTGATCGTGATGCTGCTTTTGGGCTCGCTCTATTCGAGCAGCTTTCTGTCGCCCGAATATCTATTGCAGCAATTGAAGGTCGCCTCGTTCCTTGGCGTCATCGCGACGGGCACGATGATCGTCATTCTGCTCGGGCAGATCGACCTCTCCATTCCCTGGGTGGTCGCAGTCGGGGGCATGATGTCGACGGCCGCAACGGGATGGGGCCCGGTCGGCCACGTGATCGCTATCCCGTTCGGAATCGCTTGCGGGGTCGCGCTTGGCCTCGTCAACGGCTTCGGCGTCGCCTATCTGCGCATTCCCTCGATGATCATCACGCTTGCGGTCAATGCGGTCGCGCAAGGGCTGATGGTGGTGCACACCGGCGGCTTCTCGCCGCAGGATTCCTCGTCGCCGGCAATGCGCACGCTTGCCACCGGCGAGCTCTTTTTCGGCCTGCCGAATGCGCTTATCGTCTGGGCCGTCGTCGGCGCCGGCGCGATCTTCCTGCTCAACCGCACCACCTTTGGTCGCGCCGTCTACGGCATCGGCAATCGCGAGCGCGCCGCCTATCTCTCGGGCATCGACACCCAGCGCGTGGTGCTGATCGCGTTTGCGCTCGCCGGCGGTCTCTCGGCCTTCGGCGGCGTATTGCTCGCCGGATACGCCAGCAAGGCCGCGCAAGCGATGGGCGACGCCTACCTGTTGCCGGCGATCGCCGCGGTCGTGCTTGGCGGCGCGTCGATCCTCGGCGGACGCGGCAGCTATCTCGGCACCGTCGCCGGCGTCATTCTCATCACGCTGCTGCAGTCGATCCTGTCCGTGGTGCAGATGCCGGAGGCGGGGCGACAGATCACCTACGGAATCGTCATCGTCGCCATGCTATTGCTTTACGGTCGTGAGAGCCGAGCGCGGTAATCTGAACCGGCGTTGACGCCGGCGTCGTTGCATCTGGTCCGGGACCCAGCGACTATCAAACCGGATTCATATCCCTGAGATCGGGTGTCGAGGCATGAGCTTTCTGGACGAGCTGGCGTTCGGACCGCACGGAAATCGAAGGACCTGGGCGAGGGGCCTGTTGATCGCGCTCGCGCTTCTCGGGGCCGTTGCCGCGCTCCTCTATTACACCGTCTCCGGCGACTATGCCTTCTTACGGGCTTCCGTCCTGACGGGAGCGCCGACCGGCGCCTATAATGCGTTAGGCCAGCGGCTAGCCACGCGGGCGCTTAAGAAGAACGGTCATTTGAAGATTGTCGCCACTGCGGGATCGGTCGAGAATATCGCCCGTCTCGTTGGCGAAAACGGGCAATGCGTTCCGGCTTTCGCTTTTGTCCAGGACGGCGTGCCGGCGCCGGCAGACGCCGGCCTGCAGACCCTGGGGCGGCTGCCGCAACCGGAATCGCTGTTCCTGTTTGCCCGGCGCGGCCGCGCAATCAACACGTTCGATGACCTCAAGGGCGCCTCGGTCGGGGTCGGCCCGCAAGGTTCGGGCACGGCCTATCTCATGCAGCAACTGATGGAGAATTCGGACCTCAGCGGTCTTGGTCTGAAAGCCTCGAATCATGACCTTGAAGCGCAAGCGGGCCTAGTCCGCGACGGCCAGCTCGACCTCGCGGCCTCCGTCATGAACGAAAGCGCAGAGATGGTGCGCACGCTGGCGAACAAGTACGATCTTGAGATCGTCGCTCCCGCAGACATTGAAGGCCTGGTGGCCCGCGACAAGTGGCTGCGCCTAGGCCGGATCCCGGCCGGCTACTATGACATCGCCAAGCCGATTCCGGCGACCGACAAGCTCGTCGCGCAGGTCGACACGCTCGTCATGACGAATGCTTGCGTGCACCGCGCGGAGCGGGTCGCCTTCCTGATGCTGCTCAGCGAGGAGTTTCCGAACTTTGTTCGCGTGAATCCGCCGCCCTCTGCGAAGTCGCAGGACAGCGCGCCGTTGGCGGACGAAGCGCGCGAATTCTTCGCCAGCGGCGAGCCCGAGATTGCGGACAAATATTTCCCTTGGCTCGTGAACCTGATGTCGCCTGCCTATTGGATTTATCTCGTGATGGGGATCACGATCCTTTTCAATGCGTCGGACGCCTATAGCCGCTTCAGGCTTTGGCGCATCGACGTCAACCGGGCGGAGTTGGAGTCTCGGTTGAAGACGCTCGCGTATCCCGGTCTGACCGAGCAGCAAATCAAGGCGCGAGCGCATTCCGGCATTACGCGGGAGCAGATCAAAGCCCTCCCACCGGAGACCGTGATTCAGACACCGAAAGACAGAGAGGCCGCGGAAGCGCTCAAGAAGGAGTTTGATGCGCTTCGACGGCGGTGTGAGGATCAGCTGGGCTCGTTTGTCACGCCGATGGGCTCGGAGATGTACTACCGATACCAGGAGTGGCTGATCGACGAAGCGAGAGCCGCGCTCACGACTCTGCTTCGCGCGCCGAGCCCTAAGGCGTCTTAGCGCGGGCGCGCCCCGACCCTTCAAGCAGCTGCGGCTTCGGCCGCCACTGGCTCTTCTTGGTTGGGGTGATGGGCGCCGGGGCAGGTCTTCATTCGTTCGCGCAAGTCGGCGATCAGCCATCGTCCGGCGCGGCCCGGCAGGCGGCCGCGCTCATGCACGACGGAAAGAGGCAGCGCGATTTCCTCCTGATTGGCGATCGTAAGCCTCTTCAGGCGGCCGGCCGCAACATGGTCGGAGACCATATGGCTCGGCATGTTGCACCAGCCGAAGCCGGCGAGGAGGAAATCGAGGCGGGTGGTTAGATCTGCGAACCTCCAGATATGACGGCTGAGGATTCCGCCCGACAGGTTCTGGGTGAGCGGCGTGCGATCGGTCAGCACAAGCTGCACATGCGGCTCGAGCGCTTCGCGCCCGAGCGGCTGGGGCAGGGCGGCAAGCGGATGTTTGGCCGCCACGACCGGCCACATCGCGATACGCGTCATGAACTCGCTGACGAGATCGCACGGGCTTGTTGGCGCGATCGTATAGATCGCCAGCCTGGCGGCGCCGTCGCGGAGCCGCTGCTCCGCTCCCCCGAGAGCCTCGGTGTAGACCGACGCGGGCAGAAGCGGGAAGGCGACGCGCAGCGCCTTCAGGCTCTCCATCAAAAGCGGAATCGGCAGCATCGAATCGACCGCCAGAGTGAGCTCCGGCTCGACGTCTTCAGCCATGCTTTGCGCACGGGCGCGGATCGCTCGCGCCCCCGCGATCAGCCCTCGCGCGTCGCCGACCAGCGCTTTTCCCGCGTCAGTCAGCTGCGGCGTCTTGCCGGATCGATCGAACAACGAAAGCCCAAGCGTTGTCTCGAGCGTCTGGATCGACTGGCTGATCGCTGATTGGACCCGGCCAAGCTTACGCGCAGCGGCCGAGAAGCTTCCGGCGTCGGCCACGGCGACGAGAACGCGCATCTGGTCGAGCGTGAGCGAGTTCGATCATCCATCACCTCCGGAGATGGATACTAGCACAATTTTGCCAATTGCAACGATCGGAACAACAGTCGACATGGGACGGCAGTGCAACAACTCGAGGGCCGCCCCGCATGACCATTCACGTTCCTGACCGTAAGACGATCGAGGCGCAGTCGCTGGCGCAGCTATTCATTGAGGCGCGCACACACAATGTGTTTCGCGACAAGCCGGTCTCGGATGAGCTGCTTCAGAAGGCGATCGAACTGGCCAAGATGGGACCGACCAGCGCCAATCAATCGCCCATGCGCGTCCTTTTCCTGCGTTCGCACGCGGCCAAGGAGCGGCTTCGACCAGCTCTGGCTCCCGGTAATCTCGATAAGACGATGGGCGCGCCGGTCGTCGCGATCACGGCCTTCGACGAACAGTTTTACGAGCATCTCCCGTATCTATTCCCGCACGCCGACGCCAAGGCCTGGTTCGCCAGCGACCCTGTGAAAGCCGCACGCGCCGCTTTCCAGAACGGCACGTTGCAGGTCGCTTATCTCATCCTCGCATTGCGCGCGGTGGGTCTCGACACGGGACCGATGACCGGGTTCGACAATGCGAAGGTCGACGCCGAGTTCTTTCCCGATGGACACGTCAAGTCGAACGTCCTGATCAATATCGGCTACGGCGACCACGAGAAGCTGTTCCCGCGCAGCCCAAGATTGTCTTTCGACCAGATGGCGAAGATTCTCTGATCTCTCGCCCCACCGTCCAAGCTTGAGGAAATGACTATGGCGAAGGTGCTCGTTCTCTATTATTCCAGTTTCGGCCACATCGAAACGATGGCCCATGCGGTTGCGGAAGGCGCGCGGGCCGCGGGCGCCGACGGCCGACGTCAAGCGGGTGCCGGAGAACGTCCCCGACGAGATCGCCAAGGCCTTCTACTTCAAGCTCGATCAGTCCGCTCCGATCGCCAAGGTCGAGGAGCTGGCGAATTATGACGCGATCGTCGTCGGCGCGCCGACCCGCTTCGGCCGCATGCCCTCGGCCATGGGGAGCTTCTGGGAGCAGGCGGGGCAGCTGTGGATGACCGGCGCCTTGTTAGGAAAAGTCGGCGGCGCATTCACCTCGAGCGCGACCCAGCACGGCGGCAATGAGATGACCCTTTTCTCCATCATCACCAACCTGATGCACTTCGGCTTGATCATCGTCGGTTTGCCCTACAGCCACGCGGGGCAAGGCACGCTCGACGAAATCGTGGGTGGCGCGCCCTACGGCGCAACGACGATTGCCGGCGCGCAGGGTCAACGCCATCCGACGAAAATCGAACTCGACGGCGCGCGGCATCAGGGCGATCTCATCGCCAAGGCCGCCGCCAAGCTCTCCCGTTCCGAAGGCGTCAATGCATCTCGCTTTCGACAACCAGCAAAGGTGAACGCAATGAGTGACGTTGTTTCCCGACCTGCGCTTCCGATCGTGGGCTCGGCATGGCTTGCGCGCACCCGAGATGCTCTCGGTGCTGCGCATCCTGACTGGGCTTCTTTTCCTCGAACACGGAACCGGCAAGCTTCTGGGCTTCCCGGCCGGCCTGCCGTTCATCGATAAGATGCCGGCGGGTCTCCTCTATGTCACCGGAACGTTGGAGCTCATCGGCGGCGTGCTGATCGTGCTCGGCCTTTTCACGCGCCCGGTCGCCTTCATCCTCTCTGGCTTCATGGCCGCCGCCTATTTCATGGCGCATTTCCCGATGAGCTTCTTTCCCGCGATCAACATGGGCGAAGCCGCGCTGCTTTACTGCTTCATCTTCCTTTATCTCGCGGCGGCCGGCCCGGACCTTGGTCGATCGACAAGGAGTGACGGAAAGCTTGGGGACAGTGACCTAGGCGGCCGCCAGCGCGCCGACCGGCTGGCCCCGCCGGCGGCGCCAGAAGAGCCAGGAGACGATGGCGAAATTGAACGCGTTCCATAAGACCCCGTTCAGAAACGCCATCCGGTAAGAGCTGGTGAGGTCGAAGATGACTCCGGAGAAATAGCCGCCGAACGCCATGCCGAAGATGGTCGCCGAGACCACAAGGCCAATCGCCGCGCCTGCGCGGCGAGGCGGCAAAAGCTCACGGCAGATGACCGCATACATCGGCACGATGCCGCCCTGAAACAGGCCGAAGATCCCGGAGACGACGAACAAGGACTCGAGCCCGTTGAAATAAAGATAGAGCAGAAGCGCGACGCCTTGCATGAACGAGCCGATCAACAGCGTCGCCGAGCCGCCGATCACGTCGGCGACAAAGCCGGAGCCGATGCGCGAGATGATCCCGAGCAGCATCATGAGCGACAGCATCTCAGCGCCGCGCGCGACTCCGTAGCCAAGATCGCCGCAATAGGCGACCAGATGGACCTGCGGCATCGACATCGCCACGCAGCAGGAGAAGCCGGCGGCGATCAAGAGAACCAACAGGAGTCGCGGCGATATGCCGACGTCGGCGCGCGCGGCCTCAGTCGCGGCCTCCGCTTGTTCGTAGGCCGCGGCGGATGGCCTGCGGCGCATCGCCAGCGCCAGCGGCAGGACAAGAGCGGCGACGATGATTCCTATGCCGGCATAGGTCGTGCGCCAGCCGATCAGCGGAATTGTGAGGCTCATCAGAAGGGGCCAGATCGTTCCGGCGAAGTAGTTTCCGGACGCAACAATGACGACCGCGACCCCGCGCCGCTTGACGAACCAATGCGAAATGTCCGCCATCATCGGCCCGAAGCCGGTTCCTGCGCCAATTCCGATCAGCACATGGGCGGCCGTGAAAACGCCGAGGTTCGGCGCATAGCCGGCGACAACAAACCCTGCGCCCATCGTCACAGCGGAGATCGCCAAAGGCAGGACGATGCCGAAACGGTCGGTCATGCGACCGAGCGCGATCGTCGAGAAGGCGAGCGAACACATCATCAACGTGTAGGGAAGCGAAGCCGCGGAGCGGTCGACGCCGAAATCGAGCTGCGCCGGCGGCAGGACCACGATCACCGCCCACATGCCCACCCCGATCAGGGTCGCGATCAGCAACGACACGGCGAGCCGGATGAAGGCATAGGCGCCGTCGGGGGCGTATCGATCGACCGACTGGGGCAAGCTCGAAAATTGGTTCATTGCACAAATTTGCGCCATATAGGCGGTGATAGCAATCAGCGGCGGGGCGAACAAGGGCGATCGGTCAATCAGCGTCGGTAACCACGCTAAACTCAGATCCGACGTTGCGTCATTTCGGCACTAGTGTTACTTTGCTGTGTTCGCGGGCGCTTTTTACTGCCCGTCCGCGAAACGTCACAGTACAGGCCGAGCCTCCCCTCGTGGATTTGATTTCCCGAGCCACGTGAGGCTGCTGCCGCATGAGGATCGTTTTATGCCTATTGGGGAGGATATGTCATGCGAATTGTCGTATCGAAACATGCATGTTCGGCTCTTGTCGCAGCCGTGCTCGCCGTTGCCGGGGCGCTGACCGGAGCGGCCCAGGCGACCGTCTATTTGACTTCGCCGTCGCTGCCGCTCATTGGCGTCCCTTACATATCTCCGAGTGGCGCTGGTTGTTTTGACATCGCCATGGCATGCGTCACGCCAGGAGCATTCACTCTGACCTCGGTTGTGTCGTCGACGTTCGTTCCCGGCGATGGCTTACTTCTTCCCGCCGTCCAGGACGCTGTCGCGGACGCCACTTACGACGCAACGCTGACGCCGATCGTGGGGAACACGATTGTCGGATCGGTCAGCCTGAAAGGAGTGGTGGACGAGCGGATTAAAGGTCGAACGTCCGATACCGAGACCGGCAGCTTTGCGACCGACATTACAGGGCTGTCCTTGAGCGGTGAACTGATGCTGAGCGGCGGCGGTCCACTGGACGGGGCCACGCTGATGGTGACGCTGGGCGGGTCGCCATCGACCGGTACGACGACCATCACAGCAGACGGCTCGGTGTTCAAGATCGACAGTTTCTTCGATGTGTTCATCGACGTTTCGATTCCGGGTACGCCGCTGAGCAAGTCGGTCGGCCCGATCCTCTTGGTCGCCGTGCCCGAGCCGTCGACCTGGGCAATGGTGCTGATCGGCTTCGCCGGCCTCGGTTTTGCAGCCCGGCGCCACGCGAGGGCCGCCGCTCCGGCCGCCTGAAAGGCCGGGCGTAGGCTGCTCGCGGAACGGCCGCCGTCGCTGGCGGCTTTCCATCCCCCCTTATTGCGCCGACTTTCCCCTCAATCCGGCTCGCCGGGGCGGCTTCTCGCGCCCGCGGATCGAGGAATGGCGCAATTGCGCCAGACGTCTGACTTGCGGCTGGCGATAGCAATTCAGCGATGTCGGAACGCCCGAGAGCCTCCGCGCGTTAACCCAAGTCGAATCCGGCCTACTTTACGGCGCCATAATGGCGAAAGCGCGTAATTGCGGTGAACGTCAGACTTGGTGTACGTGTGGGTCTTCGTTACGCGGCGACCAGTAAGCGCTGCCTGGGGAATAGATTGACCAAGCCTTCAACGCCGCTTCTGGATCAAATCGAGACACCGGCCGATCTTCGCAAGCTGAAAGAGAGCGACCTCACTCAGCTGGCCGACGAATTGCGCGCCGAAACGATCAGCGCGGTCTCGGTGACGGGCGGTCATCTCGGGGCCGGGCTTGGCGTGGTCGAACTGACGGTCGCGCTGCACTACGTTTTCGACACGCCGACCGACCGCGTCATCTGGGACGTCGGCCACCAGGCCTACCCGCACAAGATCCTGACCGGTCGGCGCGAGCGGATCCGGACGCTGCGGCAGGGCGGAGGCTTGAGCGGTTTTACCAAGCGCTCGGAAAGCGATTACGACCCGTTCGGAGCCGCGCATTCATCGACGTCGATCTCGGCCAGCCTGGGCATGGCGGTGGCCCGCGATCTGTCCCACGGCAGCAACAATGTGGTTGCGGTCATCGGCGACGGCGCGATGTCGGCGGGAATGGCCTACGAGGCGATGAACAATGCCGGCGCTTTGAGCTCGCGGCTCATCGTCATCCTCAACGACAACGACATGTCGATCGCGCCGCCGACTGGAGCAATGTCGGCTTACCTGGCGCGCCTCGTCTCAGGCCGCGCCTATCGCACGCTGCGCGGAGCAGCCAAGCAACTGGCCCGCCGCCTGCCCAGGTTCTTCTACGACAAGGCCCGGCTTACCGAGGAGTACGGCCGCAACTTTTGGACCGGCGGGACCTTGTTCGAGGAGCTCGGCTTCTATTACGTCGGGCCAATCGACGGCCACAATCTCGACCATCTTTTGCCAATTCTGAAGAACGTGCGCGATGTGCAGGACGGCCCGGTGCTCGTGCACGTGGTGACCAAGAAGGGCAAGGGCTATCCGCCCGCCGAAGCGGCCGATGACAAGTATCACGGCGTTTCCGCCTTTGACGTGATCACGGGCACACAGTCGAAGCCCAAGACCAACGCGCCCTCCTACACCCGTGTCTTCGCTAACGCGTTGGTCGAGGAGGCGCGTCGCGACGCGAAAATCGTCGCCATTACCGCCGCCATGCCGGACGGGACGGGGCTCGACCAAATGAAAACGGTTTTCCCCGATCGCGTCTTCGATGTCGGCATTGCCGAGCAGCACGCCGTCACATTTGCCGCTGGCTTGGCGACGGAAGGCTTCAAACCCTTTTGCGCTATCTATTCGACCTTCCTGCAGCGCGGCTACGACCAGCTCGTGCACGACGTGGCGATTCAGAACCTGCCGGTCCGCTTCGCTATCGATCGCGCTGGGCTGGTCGGCGCGGACGGCGCAACGCACGCCGGCGCGTTCGACATTGCCTATCTCGCCTGTCTGCCGAACATGACGGTCATGGCGGCGTCGGACGAGGCCGAACTCGTCCATATGGTCGCCACCGCCGCGTCCCATGATTCCGGCCCGATCGCCTTGCGTTACCCGCGCGGCGAGGGCGTCGGCGTCGACCTGCCGAAGCAGGGTGAGGTTTTGCCGATCGGCAAGGGCCGGGTCGTGCGCGAAGGCTCGCGGATTGCAATCCTGTCGCTTGGCACGCGGCTTGGCGAAGCCTTGAAGGCGGCGGAAGAGCTCGCGGCGCGCGGCCTATCGACCACGGTCGCCGACGCGCGCTTCGCCAAGCCCCTCGATCGCGAACTCATTCTCAAGCTGGCCGCAACGCACAAGCTTCTCATTACCGTCGAAGAGGGCGCGGCGGGCGGCTTTGGCGCGCATGTGCTGACCTTGCTCAGCGACGCTGGCGCACTCGAGCACGGGCTTAAGGTGCGCACGATGACGCTGCCGGACAAGTTCCAGGACCACGACAAGCCCGAGCGCATGTACGCCGCCGCCGGGCTCGACGCGAAGGGCATTGTCGCCAAGGCGATCGCGGCGCTCGGGGATGTCGAGCGCCTTGCCTCGAGCCGCTCCGCGTGAGTCAATCCTCGTCGGACGAGGAGCACGACGAGCCGCAGTCGGGCGGCCGCGGCAATATCGCCGCCATCATCGCTGTCGTGGTCATTGCCGCGCTCGGTTACTGGGCCTTCAATTACATCGACCATCAGCGCAAGATGCAGAACTGCCTCGATTCCGGGCGCCACGACTGCGCGCACTGGGTGCAGTAGGACCCCGCACCAGCCCGCGATTGACTTGCTCGCGCCGGCGCGGCATAAGCCCGGCCTTGCAGCGGTTGCGTCAAGCGCCGCGTTCATTTTTTCGGCTCGCCGCTTGGTTGAATCGGCCGTAGCGGCCGAGTCGGCGTTTGCGCGTTTAAGGTCGAGCGTGGCTCGATTTTTTCCGCCGACGATTGGAATTTCGGAGACTAGCCCGTGAAGCGGACCTATCAACCCAGCAAGCTCGTGCGCAAGCGCCGTCACGGCTTTCGCTCTCGCTCGGCAACGGTCGGCGGCCGCAAAGTGCTTGCCGCGCGCCGCGCGCGCGGGCGTAAGAAGCTCTCCGCCTGATTGGTTCGCTGCGGCTTCGGTCGTTGTCCGACCGTTCGCGTGTCGGTGAAGACGCCGCGGAAGGGAGCCTTGACGCCTTGCATGAGGACGGCAACCCTAGCCCCGCCGGCGAACCTGTTGGCCGCCTGACCAGACGGGCCGAATACCAGCGTGTCTCGCGCGGTCGCCGCGCATCGGTCGAGACTTTCACGCTGCAGTCCCGCCGTCGCGAGCGAAACGGGACAAGAAGCCGTCCCTGGGGCGCGCGTGGGACTGACAGTGACCAAAGGCGTCGGCGGCGCCGTCGAGCGCAATCGCGTCCGCAGACGGCTGAAAGAGGCCCTGCGCGCTGCGGCGCCCCTTGAGGCGGAGGGAGATCACGATTACGTGCTGATGGCCCGGCGCGAGGCGCTGGGCCGCCGTTTCGCCGCCCTCGTCGATGATGTCCGCGCTGCCTTTCGCGCCGCCCGGCGCGGCGACGCGGATGGTCGCGGACGCGGACCGGCCAAACGGACGGCGAAGGACAGAGACGCGCGAACATGAAATCCGAGGACACGCGAAACCTGTTTCTCGCGATCGCGCTGTCGGTCCTGGTTATGGCCGCCTGGCAGTACTTCTACGCCGGTCCTCTGTATCAGCGCGAGCACCAGGCGCAGATGGAGGCCAATCAGGCCAATACCGCGTCGCCAACCGAGGCGCAGCCGAGCGCCGCCCCGACAGCTTCGCCGCCGGGCGCTCCCGTCGCCGCTACCCCGCCCGGGGCGCCGATGAGGGAGGCCCCCGGGACGGTCAGTCAGGTCCTGGCGGCGAGCCCCCGGGTGGTCATCGATACGCCCAGCGTCGGCGGTTCGATCGACCTCAAGGGCGGCAAGATCGACGATATCATCCTCAAGGATTATCACGAGACGGTCGACCCCAAGAGCCCGAATGTCAGACTGTTCTCGCCGCCCGGCGCGCCTGACGCCTATTGGGCCGAAACCGGGTTTGTAAGCCCAGCAGGGGCAAAGACTCCTGGTCTCGACGCGGTCTGGACCGCCGATCGGCAGACGCTGACCCCGACGCAACCGGTGACGCTGACCTGGGACAATGGCGCGGGTCTCGTCTTCAAGCGGGTCGTCGCGGTCGACGACAAATACATGTTCACGATCGTGGACTCGGTCGCGAACTCCGGCAGCGCGCCGGCGACCGTGCAGCCCTATGCGCTCGTGCTGCGCCACGGCAGACCGACTGTCGGCGGCTATTCGGTTCTGCACGAGGGCTTCGTCGGCGTGATCGGCGACGGCGGCGTGCAGCAAGTCACATATGCGAACATCGAGAAGGCGACTGGCAAGGTCAACGCCTTCAAGGGCGACGGCGGGTGGCTTGGCTTCACCGACAAATACTGGGGCTCGGCGGTCATTCCGGCGCAGACCGCGCCGATCGAGGCGCGCTTCACGGCCAGCGGGACCGTTCAGCCGGTCGACTACCAGGCCGATTTCCTTGGCAAGGAGCAGTCGGTCGCGCCGGGCGCCTCCGTCGAGACGACGACACGCGTCTTCGCCGGCGCCAAGGAGGTGTCGACGATCGACAATTACGCCTCCAAGCTCGGCATCAAGAAGTTCGATCTGATGATCGATTGGGGCTGGTTCTATTTCATCACTAAGCCGCTGTTCCTGTTGATCGACGCGATCTATCATTTCGTCGGCAATTTCGGCGTCGCGATCCTGATCGTCACGGTCATGGTCAAGCTGGCCTTCTTCCCGCTCGCCAATCGCTCCTACAGTTCGATGGCGAAGATGAAGAAGATCCAGCCGCAGATCGCCGCGCTGAAGGACCTCTATCCCGACGACAAGGTCAAGCAGCAGCAAGAGCAGATGGCGCTGTTCAAGCGCGAGGGCGTGAACCCGGTCGCCGGCTGCCTACCGATGGTGATCCAGATTCCGGTGTTCTTTGCGCTCTACAAGGTCATCTTCATCACCATCGAGATGCGCCATGCGCCGTTCTTCGGCTGGATCAGGGATCTCAGCGCACCCGATCCGACCAACGTTTTCACCCTGTTCGGCTTGATTCCCTGGAACCCGACCGCGCTGCCGATGTTCGGCCATTTCCTCGCGCTCGGCATCTGGCCGCTCGTCATGGGCGTGTCGATGTTCTTCCAGATGAAGATGAATCCCGAGCCCGCCGATCCGGTTCAAAAGCAGATGTTCTCCTGGATGCCGGTGATCTTCACCTTCATGCTCGGCACGTTTCCGGCCGGCCTCGTCATCTACTGGACCTGGAACAACACGCTGACCGTGCTCCAGCAATATTACATCATGACCAAGGCGGGCGTGAAGGTCGAGCTCTGGGACAACCTCTTCAAGCTGTTCCCCAAGAAGACCAGCCCGGCGAAGACGCCGAGCGTATGAGCGAAGCGACGGTCGCGCCCGACTGGACGGAGGCCGGGCGCAAATTGTTCGCGGGCCCGTGCGAATTCATCTTCGCCGCCGCGCGCTCGGACGGCTTGCCGCCAGTGGGACCGCCTGAGATCGCCTTCGCGGGACGCTCGAACGTCGGCAAGTCCTCGCTCGTCAACGCGCTGACCGGCCGCTCCGCGCTCGCGCGCACGTCGCGCACGCCCGGCCGCACGCAGGAGCTCATCTTTTTCGATCTTAACGGCAGGGCGCGTCTGGTCGACATGCCCGGCTACGGCTACGCGGCGGTCGCAAAATCGAAGTCAGAGTCGTGGGGCGAACTCGCGCGCGACTATCTGCGCGGCCGTCCGTCTCTCTTGCGCGTATTCGTGCTCGTCGACGGTCGGCACGGCCTCAAAGAGAGCGATCATGAGACGATGCGCGGGCTCGACGCGGCCGCCGTCTCCTACGCGGTCGTGCTGACCAAGGGCGACGAAGTGAAAGTCGCCGACCAAAGCGCTCGCGTCGCGGCGACGCTCGAGGGCTTGCGCAAGCACGTCGCCGCCTATCCAGAGGTGATCTTGACGTCGGCGCGCGACCGGCGATGGCGTCGCCGAATTGCGCGCGCATATCGCACGGCTCCTCGCCGAGCGGGGCGCGCGGCTGCGGCTTCGTAGCCGCGGTCGCTGACCGCGGCGGACGCGATCATCGATCGCGTCTACAAAAGCTCCCTGAGCGAACGATAAAAGGCGCGCACGTCCTCCGCGAGGGCCTCAGGCTGCTCCATCGCGGCGAAATGGCCGCCCTTCTTCATGATTGTCCAGCGGCGAATGTTCGGGAACATCGGTTCTGCCAACGAACGAGGCGGATGCAGGATCTCGCGCGGGAATTCAGCGTAAGCCGTCGGCGCCGTGACGGCTGCCCCATCCGGGATCATCCAGGGCCGATGGAGACGGAAATAATAGGGGTAGAAGGACGATCCGATCGCGCCGGTGAACCAGTAGAAGCTGATGTTGGCCAGCATCTGATCGCGGGTGAAGACACTCTCCACATCGCCGCCGCAATCGGACCAGGCGCGGAATTTCTCCACGATCCAAGCCGCGAGTCCGGCTGGAGAATCGGTCAGGCCAAAGCTCAGGGTTTGTGGGCGCGTGCCTTGAATCGACGCATAGCCGGTCTCCTCTTTCAACCAATGCTTGAGCTGATCGAGAAAGACCTGCTCTTCAGGATTCGGATTTTTGATCCGCTCGGGCTCGCGGCGGACGGCGAGAAAATTGACGTGAATGCCGATCAGCTTGTCCGCATGCGCGTAGCCCATGCGCGCGGCGGTGATGCCGCCCCAATCGCCGCCCTGCACCGCGAAGCGCTTGTAGCCGAGCGTGTCGGTCATGAGTTCCGCGAAACAATCCGCCATCTCCTCCACGCCGAAGCGCTTCTGCCCAGGCCGGAACGAGAGGCCGTAGCCGGGCAGGGACGGCGCGACGACCGTGAAGGCGTCGGCCGGATCGCCGCCGAAGCTCGCCGGATCGGTGAGGCGGGGAATGAAGTCCATGAACTCGAACACCGACCCCGGCCAGCCGTGCATCAACAAGAGCGGCGTCGGATTGGGTCCCTTTCCCGGGACATGCAGAAAGTGCAGGTCGTGGTCCGGTCGCGTCATCTTGAATTGCGGGAAGGCGTTGAGGCGCGCCTCCTGCGCGCGCCAGTCGAAGGGACCACGCCAAGTGTCGACGAGACTGCGAAGATAGTCGACGTCCGTCCCGTAAAGCCACGGCTCTCCTGGCGCAGAATCGGGAAAACGGGTGCGCGCGAGACGCTCGCGCAAGTCCGCAATGTCGCTATCCGGAACGCGCAATGTGAATGGCTGCGGCATCGGCTTCCTCGAGTTCGTTTTGACGTTTGCCGCCGATCCTCGAATTGAGGCGCCTTCAAGTCAAACGGACGCGCCGTTGCGAAGCGCTTGAGGCCCGTCCAGAGAACGCGCCGGATTGACCCGCTTCAGCCCGAAGGCGATGGTCACGCCATGCAGACCCACTACAACACTCTAGCCGGTAGCGAGGTGGGCCGCATCGCGGCGCTGAGCGACGGCCTTTTCGCCATCGCGGCCACCATTCTGGTGCTCGACTTTCACACCCCCGAGCCGACCGATATCCACTCGGAGGCCGACCTTCTCCGTGCGCTCGCAACCTCTGCGCCCCGGCTTCTGCCGTGGCTCCTGAGTCTATTGACGCTCGGCATCTTTTGGCTTGGCCAGCAGACGCAGCTCAGCCAACTCGAGCGTTCGAACCGCGATCTCACTTGGCTGCATTTCGTTTTCCTCGCGGTCGTCACCGTGCTCCCGTTCTCGGCGCGGCTCCTGGCAGATTTCCTCGAGTATCGGACCGCTTTTCTTGTCTATTGGGTCAATATCCTCCTCCTCGGCGCGTCTCTTTACGCCACATGGGTGTGCGCCGAGCGGGCGAACCTCATTCGAGGTGAAGCGCGCGGCGACATCTCGCGCGCAGTCAAGCGGCGCATTGTCGTGGCGCAATCGCTCTACGCGATCGGCGCGCTTGCTGGCCTGATCAATGTGACGCTTGGCATCACCCTCATCATGCTGATCCAGCTCAATTACGCGATCGGCCCGAGACTGCCCATTCTCTCGCGCCTTTGAAGGTCGCTCAGCTCTCGAACGGCAGTCCCGCATATTGTTCGGCGACCATAGCCGCTGCATGATTCGATCGCAGCAGATGATCGAATTCGCTGAGCTTGACCCGGGTCTCGAACGCATCGTCGTCGGGAAAGACGTGCAGCAACTTGGTCAGCCACCACGAGAAGCGCTCGGACGCCCAGACGCGTCTCAGCGCCATATCCGAGTAAGTCTCGAGATAGCGGTCGTCGCCCTTTGAAAAATGCGCCGCGAACGCGCGCTGGAGATAGAAGACGTCGGAGATCGCCAGGTTGAGGCCTTTCGCTCCGGTCGGGGGCACGATATGCGCGGCGTCGCCAGCGAGAAACAGCCGGCCGTAGCGCATCGGCTCGGCGACGAAGCTGCGCAGCGGCGCAATCGACTTTTCGATCGACGGCCCGGTCACGATCTTGCGCGCGATATCGTCCGGAAACCGCCGTTTCAATTCGTCCCAGAACTTGTCGTCCGGCCAGTCCTCGATCCGCGTGTCGAGGCTGCACTGGATGTAGTAGCGGCTCAGCATCGGATTGCGCAGCGAAGCGAGTGCGAAGCCTCGCTCGTGCCGGGCGTAAATGACATCCCCGACCGGCGGCGTCTCCGACATGATTCCGAGCCAGCCGAACGGGTAGGCGCGCTCGAAGATTCTGAGCACGGATTTCGGAATGCTCTGGCGCGACACGCCGTGGAACCCGTCGCAGCCGGCGATGAAGTCGCATTCGAGCGTCACGGCTGCGCCGTCCTTATCGTAAGTCACCTTCGGCGCGGACGTGGTCAGATCGTGGAGTTGGACATTCTCCGCTTCTTCGACGATGCGTCCGCCGTCGCGTTCCCGGATCCGGTACAGTTCCTCGGTGATCGCGGTCTGCCCGTGCGACCACATCGGCCTGCCCGTGTGCGTCTTGGTGTCGATGAGAAACGGCTCGCGGTCCTGCCAGACGATCCAGCTGCCGTCGTGCGCATGGCCTTCGCGATCCATGCGTTCGCCGGCGCCCGAATCGCGCAAAACCTGAACGGAGCCGAATTCGAGCACCCCGGCGCGGATGCGTTTCAGCACATACGCTTTCGTCTGCCGCTCGATGACGACGCTGTCGATTCCATGGCCGTGCAGCAAATGGGAGAGGAGCAAGCCAGCCGGGCCGCCGCCGATGATCGCGACCTGCGTCCGGCGCATGCTTGTCCTCCTCCCGCGGCGATTTGTGGCCGGGCGCACTGTAGCCGCGCTCGGTGAGCGCGGCCAGACGCGGTCCAAGGCGCCCGGAAGGACGCCCGTCTTTCGACGGGCTATGGACCGCGTCTACAATCCGACCCGCGACGCGCGCCTTTCAGTCGGCGCGCCGGCCGCGCCGAGCCCGACGGCCTCGAGCGCGCCCGCCTGCCGGCGCGCGACCGCTTCCTCCTCGAAGCCGGCGATCGCCTCCTCGTACATGCGATGAAAGTTGAGCCGCGCCCCAAGGCGCAGGAACGCGCTGCCGAGGCCGATCGTCGCCCGCTCCAGAAACACGAATTCGCGCGGCACCGGCAGGCCGCCGCCCTCGGCCCTCAAGGCGCGCATCACCTGCCCGATCTCGCGTCGGCCGTATTCCGACGGTTTGACGCCGTCGGCGGCGGTGCGTACGCGATCGTCGAGAATCGGCCCGCACATGAAACGCGCCCACACCGTCATGGCCTCGGTCACGCCGGGCGTGAGCCTCGTAAAGCCCCACATCGCGAAGGCGTGCGCGATTCGCGCCTTGTCGTTCGCCTCCAGCGCGCGATAGAGCTCGACCACGCCGTGCACGAACCGCGGCGGAAAAATGCGCACGCAGCCGTAGTCGAACAGATTGACGCCATCGATCCGACGCTCGCCGCCCTCAGGCGACGCCGCGACCGTGTAGTTGCCGAGATGCGGATCGCCGTGAATGACGCCGTAGCGCAGGAACGGGCGCCACCACGCGTCAAACAGGCCGATGGCGATGGCGTCGCGCGCTTCCTGCGACGCGGTCTCGAAGGCGGTGAGCGGCTCGCCGTCGAGCCATTGCATCGTCAGCAGTCGCCGCGTCGACAGGCTCTCATCGACCCGCGGCACGCGCACGAACGGCCGGTCGGCGAGCATCACGCGATAGAGCCGAGCGATCTTCGCCTCTCGGTGGTAGTCGAGCTCTTCGCGCACCCGCTCGCGGATCTCGCGCGCCATCTCGCGGGTGTCGATCGCGGCGCTGGCGCGCCGATGGAGCGAGAACAAAAGGTCGAGATTGCTGAGGTCGGTCTCAACCGCTGACGCCATGTCCGGATATTGCAGCTTGCAGGCGAGCCGCTCGCCGCCGAGGCTTACCGCTCGGTGCACCTGGCCGAGCGACGCGGCGGCCGCGGGCTTCAAATCGAATTCAGCGAAACGCTCGCGCCAGTCCGGGCCCAGCTCAGCCTGCATGCGCCGGCGCACGAACGAGGCGCCCATCGGGGGCGCCTGCGACTGGAGCTTCGTCAGTTCGGCGGCGAAATCGGCCGGGACCGCATCGGGGATGGTGGTCAGCATCTGCGCCACCTTCATCAGCGGGCCCTTCATCGAGCCCAAGGCGGAAGCGAGCGCCTTGGCGTCCGTCTCGCGGCCGCCCCCGCGCAGCCGATTGACGCCGACCCGCGCGGCGAGCGCGCCGGCGTTGACGCCGAGGCGCGCGTAGCGAGTGGCCCGCGCGCTCAGCCGATTGGCTTCGTTGTCCTGATCCAAACGAAATTCCCGAGAGTCAGCGCAAGAGGATATAGGCGACGCATCGATCAATTTCAGCCGCGTGGGCGAAAGCGCGCGGCGAAATGGCAATTTTTCCCAAGAGTGGCGCGTCGCAGCTCGGCTACGCTCGGCAAATCGCGAGGCGACGCGATAGGAGGACGAGATGATCTTGCGCGTATGGCGCGGCTGGACGACGCCGGAAAGCGCCGACCGCTATGAGGAGCTCATCAGGGCGACAATCTTCCCCGGCATTCTCGGAAAGACAATCGTGGGATTGGAGGGGGCTTGAGCTTTTCCGCCGTCCGCTCGAGGTTGAGGTCGAGTTCATGACGCTGATGCGCTTCACGTCTTGGGACGCCGTCAAGGCCTTCGCCGGTCCAAACTGGGAAGATCTCGGTCGTGCCTGCTGCCGCACGCGCCGCTGCTTGCACGCTTCGACGAGAAGGCGACGCACTACGAGCGTCGCGTCGCACAGGAAGGGCCGAATTGTTAGCGGCGGCGGTGATAAGTGAGCGCCATTCCGAGACAGGAACGAAGCGGAGCCTCTGGCAGCGGTTCGCGGGCGTCGAGAAGAATGGCCCTGTTCTTCTCATAGGCGAACACGTCAGCAAACTGGCCGCGAAAATCGTCCACCAGCGTGGTGCGGCAATTGAAGAGCACAGCGCACTCGCGTCCCGCGGACCGGAACCAGCCCAGCCGAATGGTGCTTCCGCTGCCGGTCGCCTCGCGTCAGGTATGCCGGCTCGCCCCATTTCAGCGTTTCCGTCAGCGGACCCACGCCTTCAATGGCTGCTGCGGTTTCAAAGATCAGATCTCGGACCTCGAGAAGCCGCGCTCGAACGCGCTCGGGGAAGGCGGAGAACGCTGGCGCCACATCGGCCGGCATCGGGCGCTGTCGTCTGTCCATTACGGCGTCTTCAGCGGCAAATGGATGTCGGTCAGGAGGTCGGCCGGCCCCACAAACTGTGGATTGTTGAGATAGGCCTCGAATATTGGAGCGTCGTCTGGCTCGTAGCCTGATCGCGGCAACCACACGCCGAGCAGCCAGCGATAGGCGCCCCTCATGTCCGCATAGGGTCCACGATAGCGCAATCGCGCGTAGAGACCCCCGCGCAAGACAGTCTCTTCCAGCGGCAGAGCGAGAGGCAACGCTTCCGCGACCGGGGAGCAGGCTCGCGAGCGTAACGCTCCGACCGGCACAAGATCGGGGTCATCGAAGAACAGGGCGCGCATCGCCTGATCCGGCGCCAGGATTTTCTGCGCCGCAAGCGCGGTAAACAGGCGTCCCATCGCCTGATCAATCTGCAAATAGGGGCCTCTGTGGGCCACGCTCGCGCAGCGCGTCGCGGGAAGCGTCTCGATCGCGATGGGAAATCCCTGGTGGTCCTCAGCCTCGGTTGCGGCTTTGAACGCGGCATGACTGCCCGTGGCGCGATAGTCGGCCGGGGTCTGGCCGTAGGCCTCGCGAAAAGTGCGCGCGAAGCTATCGGCCCCGCTGTAGCCCGCGCGCTCAGCAATCGTCCCCAAGGGCAGGTCCGAGTTCGCGAGGCGGTCGGCGGCCCTCAGCAGACGCAGCCGGCGAATTGTCGCGCTAATCGTCTCGCCGCGCATGGCGACGTAGATGCGATGCCAATGGTAGGGTGAGAGGCAGGCGATCTCGGCAAGCCCCTCCGGGCGGATATCCTCATCGAGGTGGGCGTAGATGTGATCGACGACCCGATCGAGCCGCGCCTGATACGAGGCTTGGGTCTGCTGCTTCGCCATCGTCTCAAGACCTTAACCCGTGTCCGAGACAATCTTTTCATAAATGCGTCCGACAAATCCTGCGATTTTTCAGTTCCTACGCCGTCGTCTCCAGTTCGCTGATCATGCGCTCGATCACCGAAAGGCCGATCTTCCAGAAGCCCGGATCCTTTGCGTCGAGGCCGAATGGCGCCAGCAGCTCGGGATGGGATTTCGATCCGCCCGCTGCGAGCATCGCGAGATACCGTTCGGCGAACCCACCGCTTGAGCGCTCGTAAACCCCGTACAGCGAATTGACCAGACAATCGCCGAACGCATAGGCGTAGACGTAGAATGGCGAATGAATGAAATGCCCGATATAGGCCCAATAGGTTTCATAACCGGGTCTGAGCGCAATCGCGGGGCCGAGGCTTTCGGATTGCGTGTTCATCCAAAACTGGCTGATTTGTTCGGTCGTCAATTCGCCCTTGCGGCGCTCAAGGTGAATCGCGCGCTCGAATTTGTAGAACGCAATCTGGCGCGCCACCGTGTTGAGCATGTCCTCAACCTTGGACGCCAGCATCGCCTTGCGCTCAGTGAGGTCCGTGTTCGTGGTCAGCATCGAGCGGAAGGTCAGCATTTCGCCGAACACCGAGGCTGTTTCGGCCAGCGTGAGCGGCGTCGGCGCCATAAGCGGACCATTGACGCCGGCGAGCACCTGATGGACGCCGTGGCCGAGCTCGTGCGCGAGCGTCGTCACGTCACGCGCCTTGCCGAGGAAATTGACCAGAATGTAGGGATGAGCAGACGGCGTTGTTGGGTGCGCGATCGTCGCCGTTCGCCGATCATGCGCTCGATCACCGAGAGGCCGATCTTCCAGAAGCCCGGATCCTTCGCGTCGAGGCCGAATGGCGCAAGCAGCTCGGAATAGGATTTCGATCCGCCCGCTGCGAGCATCGAGAGATACCGCTCGGCGAAGCCATCGCTTGAGCGTTCGTAAACCCCGTACAGCGAATTCACCAGGCAATCGCCGAACGCATAGGCGTAGACGTAGAAGGGCGAGTGGATGAAATGCCCGATATAGGCCCAATAGGTCTCATAGCCGGGTCTGAGCGCGATCGCGGGGCCGAGGCTTTCGGACTGCGTGTTCATCCACAATTGGCTGATCTGTTCCGTCGTCAATTCGCCCTTGCGGCGCTCGAGGTGAACGAGGCGCTCAAACTTGTAGAACGCGATCTGGCGCGCCACCGTGTTGAGCATGTCCTCGACCTTGGACGCCAGCATCGCCTTGCGCTCGGTGGAGATCCGTAATCGTTGTCAGCATCGAGCGGAAGGTCAGCATTTCGCCGAACACCGAAGCCGTTTCGGCGAGCGTGAGCGGCGTCGGCGCCATAAGCGGGCCGTTGACGCCGGCGAGCACCTGATGGACGCCGTGGCCGAGCTCGTGCGCGAGCGTGGTCACGTCACGCGCCTTGCCGAGGAAATTGACCAGAATGTAGGGATGAGCAGACGGCGTTGTCGGATGCGCGAACGCGCCGGGGCCTTGCCCGGCCTCACCGGCGCATCGATCCAGCCTTCGTCGAAGAAGCGTCGCGCGATATCGGCCATGCGCGGCGAGAATGCGCTATAGGCGCCAAGCACCATGTCGCGCGCGGTCTCCCACTTGTAGACGCGCCGTGGCGCGTTCGGCAGCGGAGCGTTGCGATCCCAATGGTCGAGCTGCGCCTTGCCGAACCACCGGGCCTTCAGCGCATAATAGCGATGCGACAGGCGCGGATAGCCTTCCGTCACAGCCGCAACGAGCGCTTCGACAACTTCGGGCTCAACGCGATTGGCGAGGTGACGAGAGTCGGCGACGTCCTTGAACTTGCGCCAGCGGTCGGAGGTCTCCTTGTCCTTGGCCAGCGTATTGGTGATGAGCGTAAAGAGACGCAGGTTGGCGCCGAGCGTCGCGGCGAGGGCGTTCGCCGCCGTTTCCCTGATCTTCGCGTCCGGATCCATGAGCTTGCCGAGCAGCGGCTCAAGCGTCAGGCTCTCGCCTTCGAAATCGAACCGCAGCGCCGCCATCGTGTCGTCGAACAAGCGGTTCCATGCGGCGGCGGCGCTGACCGACTTGTCGAGGAACAATCGCTCGAGGTCATCGGCAAGCTGGTGCGGCTTCTCCTTGCGGATGTCCTCGAGCCAAGGGCGATAATGGCCAAGCGCCGGCGTCGCCATGGCGCCGTTCAACTTCGAATCGTCGAGGCGATTGAGCTCGAGCTCGAAAAACAGGACGTCGCCGGCAAGCGCGGTCACGCGCTCCTGCGCGTCGCCATAAAACTTCGCGATTGCGGGATTGCTGGTGTCGGAGGCGTAGAGCAGCGACGCATAAGCCATGATGCGCCCAGTCAAATCTTGCAGCGACTCGTAAGCCTTGACCGCGACCGCCAGCGTCTCGCCCGCATCCGGCTTGGCCGCAATCTCCGCAATCTTGCCGCGATAAGCTTCCGCGAAGAACTTGGCTTCCTGTTCGGCGCGCTCGAGATCGGCGGCGAAGCGCGGCGGAGTCCATGCCGTCGTACAAATCCTGAAGGCGCCATTCCGGCAGCGCGCCAAGGTCCGGCGGGGCAGGGGACGTCGACAAAGCGGCTTCGGGAGAAAAAGCGGCTTTGGAGAAAAAGTGACCTGGGGAGAATGGAACTTCGAGCTCATCAACCAAGCCTTTGTGTTAGGCTGCTGCTAACGCTTCACGATGGTTTGACGGCCACAACGCGGCGCTTTTGCCGAGACAATGGGTCGGAACGGGACGTCATTAACATCGCATTTACCGTGATGCCACAATGTGGCGCAATGCGCGGCTCAAAGGCCGCCACGGGGGACGATGACCGCTCTCATACTCATTGTTGATGACGATCCTATTCAGCGGCGCTTGCTCGAGGCTATGGCCAGACGCTTTGGCTACAACGCCGAATGCGTGGAATCGGGCGAAGCGGCGCTCACGCGTCTCGAGGCGAGCGATCGGCCGCCGATCAATCTCCTGATCCTCGACCTCGTCATGCCCGATCTCGACGGCATGGGGGTGCTGGCGCGGATGCGCCAGCGCGATATCGCCGTCCCGGCGATCGTCCAGACGGCGCATGGCTCGATCGAGGTCGTCATCTCCGCCATGCGTGCGGGCGCGACGGACTTCGTCGTCAAGCCGGTCGGCGCCGAGCGCCTGCAGGTGTCGATCCGCAACGCTCTGCGCGTCGACGCGCTCGAGGACGAACTCAGGCGGGCCACGCGGCGCAACGCCGGTGAACTGAGCTTCCGCGACATCGTCACCCGCGCGGAATCAATGGCGCGCACGGTCCGCCTCGCCGAGCGGGCCGCGAGATCGAACATACCTGTCCTGATCGAAGGCGAGTCCGGCGTCGGCAAGGAGTTGATGGCGCGCGCGATCCAGGGCGGCTCCGACCGACGCGGCAAGCCTTTCATCATCGTCAATTGCGCCGCGCTGCCCGCGACGCTCGTCGAATCCATCCTCTTCGGGCATGAGAAAGGCTCCTTCACCGGCGCCACCGACAAGCATGCGGGCAAGTTCGCGGAGGCCAACGGCGGGACGCTGTTCCTGGACGAGATCGGCGAGCTGCCGCCTGAAACTCAAGTCAAGCTGTTGCGCGCGCTGCAGGAGGGCGAGATCGATCCGGTCGGCTCGCGGCGCCCGGTCAAGGTGGATTTCCGCCTCGTCTCGGCGACCAACAAGAACCTGATCGAACTCGTCAAGGCGGGCCGTTTCCGCGAGGATCTTTTCTATCGCCTCAACGTGTTCCCGATCTCCATTCCGCCGTTGCGCGCGCGGCTCTGCGACGTGCAGGATCTCGCCGTGCGCTTTCTCGCCCGCTTCTGCGTCGAAGAGGGCAAGCGCATCCGTGGCATCGCCAATGACGCGCTGGCGCTGCTCACGACTTATGATTGGCCGGGAAACGTCCGCCAGCTCGAGAACGCAATGTTTCGGGCTGTGGTTTTGGCCGATGGCGACGAACTGACGACGGCGGAGTTTCCGCAGATCGCGGCGCAAGTCGAGGGCTACGATGTGCGCATTCCGCCGGCTCCGCCCCCGATCGCCGCCGACCCGGCGGCTTCCGTCGGTTTCCGGCAGGTCGCTCACGACTCCCGCGATCCGCATTCGCTGAGATTAATCAGCGATAGCGGCGACGTGCGCATGCTGGAGGAGATCGAAACCGAGGTCATTCGCTTCGCGCTCTCCCACTATCGCGGCCAAATGTCGCAAATGGCGCGCAAGCTCGGCATCGGGCGCTCAACGCTCTACCGCAAGCTGAAAGACATCGGGATCGCCGACGATGACATGCTGGGCGACGCTGCGGCATAATGCAGCCGAAGCGGCGATTGTCGGAGCGAGGGATGAGCGCGTTTGGGCGCGGGACGGTGCGCACGGTTCTGCTGTCAGGCTTGAGCGCCGTCGCGATCGCTTGCGCAGCAAGCCTCGCCTTTGCCGATCCTCCGGTGGCGCGGCGTCCCGATCCGGTCGCCTGAGGCGCCGTAGATTCGGCGACCTTGCCGATGCGTCCTTTGCTCGCCGAGATTACGCCGGGATCGTCCGCGCCGCGTCTCCGACACCCTTGTGGGGGAGGACCAAGGAGGGGGGTCGCGCCGTCCTACGCAACAAGGGAGCGGCGACGTATGCGACGACGGCCTGCGCGACCCCCCACCCCCGCCCGCCCCCACAAGAGGGGGCGGGTGCGCTAACGGCCTTCATCTCTGTCGCCGATCCTGACGGCGCGAGTCCGTTGCTCGCCGTGTTCGGCTCGCAGTCGTCCGCCGCCACGCTTGGCGAAGCGCCAGGGCCGCCCCGCCGGACAACCGCCGCCGGTCCTCTACGACCCAACCGTCGGCGCTTCCCTCTCGCCAGTGCAAAGCGCGCTCCAGGCGGCGATGGGGCGCCTCGTCGCGCGTGACGATCGCCGCAATCCTCTCGGCTCAGGCGACTGGCGCGCCGCGCGCGGAGCGATTGCAGCCTTCTACGCCGGGCGCGCTTACGCGCCGGTGTGGGTCGGCGAAAGCGGCCTGACCGAAGCGGGCCGGGCGGCGCTCGCGCAACTCGAGCGCGCCCGCGACGACGGCCTCAATCTGTCCGCTTTCGCTCTACCCCACGATCTGGGGTCCGGCCTTGATCCGGACGCGATCGCCGAAGCCGAAACGACAATCGCGTCGGCGGTGGTCGCCTATGCCCAGCAGGCGACAGGGTCGCGTGTCCCGCCGTCGCATGTCTCGCCGCTCATCTTCGCGACGCCACGCGTCGCCGATCCCGGCGTCGCCCTGGCTGAAACGGCCGCGGCGGCGGATCCCGCCGAGCGGCTCGCCGCCTTCAATCCGCCGCAGAGGGGCTACCGCGAGCTGCGCGACGAATTGAAGCGCCTGGACACTCCGGGCGTCGCCGAACGGCGCTCGCATGCTCTTAGCGCCGACCTCGATCCTGATCCGCTGCTCGATCCGCAGACAGAGGCGGCCCCACGACGAATCAAGCGCGCCCTCAACGCCAACATCTATCCCGCCTCAGTCAGCGCCGCGTCCGCCGGGGCCAATGCGCGCGAGCGCGCGGCGATCCTTGCGAACATGGAGATCTGGCGCTGGGAGCCGCGCGACATGGGCGAACGGCGGATCGAGGTCAATCTCGCCGACTTCTCGGTCGCGGTGCTGGAGGGCGACCGGGTCATTCATCAGGCGCGCGTCATTGTCGGCAAACCGGAGACGCCGACGCCGATCTTCTCCGACGTCATGCGCTACGTGCTGATCAACCCGTCGTGGCAGGTGCCCGATTCCATCATCAAGAAGGAAATGGCGTCGAAGCTCGGCGCCTTGAGCCGGCGCGGCTACGAGGTGAAGACCGTCGGCGGCCGGCTGACCGTCCGGCAATTGCCCGGCGACGACAATGCGCTTGGACGGTTCGCCTTCATGTTTCCGAACGACCACGCGATCTATCTGCACGACACGCCGTCGAAAGACCTGTTTGACGAGGAAACTCGCGCCTTTAGCCATGGCTGCATTCGCGTCGAAGATCCGCAAAGCCTGGCCGTGCTCGTTCTTGGCGGCGAATCAACCGGCTGGACGGATGAGCGAATCGAAGCCGCGATCGGCGGAAAAGAGCGAACCGTGTTCTTAGCCCGCCCACTGCCCATTCACATCGAGTACTTCACTGATTTCGTTGACGAATTCGGCGAGCTGAAGGAGCGGCCAGACGTTTACGGACTGATTCGCAAGGTCGAGGTCATACTCGCCCGGGCAAGTCAAGATTGAACAGGAGGCGAGATCGAGCTATACGCGAAATAGATCGCTTTTTGCCTTAACTGTGACGCGAGCGTCACAATGCGAACAAGGAGCGCCGGGACGGGCGCTCAGGAGGTCGCGGTAGGGTCGGCGGGAGAGGCCGGCAAAAGCGTTAAGAGTGGGACATCGATAGGCACAGTCAGCCGGCTTCGCCGCCGGTCGTGACGTGTTGGGGAAGGATGGGTTATTGGCGGGTTTTAACCTGAGCAAGTGCGTCGGCCGCGGCGGAGCGGCAGCGCAACTGGCGGTGGCGGCGGCGTTTACGCTCGGCTTGGCTTGTTCCGAACTCGACCGAGTCGGCGGTCGCCAACGGCGACACGCGGACCGTGATCCTCTCGGACCAGCACACCAACGAATCCGGCTCGTTCACCTTCATGGTCAACGGCGTCTATGACCAGGCTGTGCTCGACAAGCTGAACTGGTTCTGCCGGGACTGGCGGCTCAACGAGCAGACCAAGATGGACCCGCACCTCTTCGACATCATCTGGGAGGTCTATCGCGAGTCCGGGTCGTCCCAGCCGATCGACGTCCTGTCCGGCTACCGTTCGCCGCAGACCAACGCGATGCTGCGCAGGCGGTCGCGACAGGTGGCCGAGCATTCGCAGCATATGCAGGGCAAGGCGATTGACGCGCATTTTCTCGACGTCAGCACCGGGCGCATTCGCGATATCGCCATGCGCGCGCAGGAGGGCGGGGTCGGATTCTATCCGACCGGCAACACCCCTTGGGTGCATATCGACAGCGGGTCGGTCCGATATTGGCCGAAAATGAGCCGCGACGCGCTGACCCGGCTATTCCCCGATGGAAAGACCGTGTTCATCCCGGCCGACGGCCAGCCCATGCCCGGCTATGAGCAGGCGCGGGCCGAGATCGAAGCGCGCGGCGGAAATGTGCAAGTGGCGAGCGGCGGCGGAATTGGCGGGCTCTTCTCCTGGCTGTTCGGCGGCGGCGCCGACGACGCCGAGGAGTCCGGCGGCCAGGAAGCGACGACCACGGTGGCGTCGAGCGGCAATGCGCGCGGCGGCCGTAGCGGCGGCCCGCAGGCGCAAGAGCCGCCAGTCGAGGTCGCCGATGTCGGGCCCGAGGCGGTCGCCAAGGCCAAGCGCCACTTGCCCACCGGCGCCGCTTACGCCAGCGCCCCCGAGCCGGCGCCGGCCGCCAAGCCGCAGGCGCCCGATTCCGGGCCTGAGGCGGTGGCTACGGCCAAGCGGAATCTGCCGACCGGGCCGACTTACGCCAGCGCGCCTGAGTCAGCGCCGACGCCGCCAGTCAAGCCGCAGGCGGTTGCTGAACTGGAGCAGCCCAACGTGGCCAGCGACGCTTCGCCTGAAGAGCCGCGCAGCAGCGCCGGGCCGAAGTTCATCGCGCCGCTGCCGCCGCGGAAGCCGGCCGATCTTGCGGCTCTCGCATTCGCCGACGCGCCCATGCCGCCAACGCGTCCGGCGGATTTCATCCTCGCTTCGAAGACCGACCAAGGCGGCGGCGCTTTTATCCCGCTGTCGAACAAGCCATTCGGCCCGGCCGCGCAGCATGGATCGCTGCCGCAGATTATTACCGCCGGGGTCGACCGCGCGCCGACCGGCGCGCTTGCGCTGGCCGAAGGGCTATCGCTGCCGACATATGACGACACCGAGCTTCTGGCGCGGGCGGCTGCGCTCACCGCGCCCCTGCCGCCAATGCCGATCGCCAATGTCGGGGTGGCCACAGTCGCGTCGAACGCGACGACGCCCACGGCCGACGCCACAGCCGTCCAGCCGCAGCAGCACGGATGGGTCGCTCGCACGGCGGCGCTCGCGGCCGAAGACATCGCGCAATTGTTCGGCGGCGTCTTCAAAACCGCCGCGCCGGCTCAGACAAGCCCCGACGA
>CAVPEE010000020.1:0-24093 GCA_963702825.1 uncultured Alphaproteobacteria bacterium | reverse complement strand
TCGCAGCTCGCGCTCGACGACTTGGAACGCCGTTGTTTGCCGGCGCTTCGAGACACGGTGAATCGGATCTCGCGATCGGTGGTCTGAGGTTGCAAGAGAAGGTCCGGAGCACAATTCAAAAGCGGGACGCGAGGGGCGTTGTCCGTCACGGCGCGGAATGGCTTGTCCTGTGGGCCGATCCGAACAGTGTCAAGACCCGGAGCGAGCTAGAGGAGGAATCAGCTGCGCGCCGTGAGGCGGCGAAAATCGAACATCGGCTGGCGGCGGCGGCGCGATCGCTGTCTTGCGATCCCGCCATGCAGATCAGTTTCAGTTCGCTGTCAGATCGCAGTGACCGGCTTGACGAGAAGTTAGACGGTGAGGGAAACGGAGCCGCCCTTGCTGCCCTGCGCGGACGCATCGACACGCTTGCGCTGGTTCGGCGTTTTCACGATCCCGCCACGCACGAGAAGATTGCCACTTCGGATCGGAGCGAACGGGGGCTCTTCGATTTGTGCGAGGAAGTTCGTTGCGAGGCGCTTGGCGCCTCTGCGTTTTCCTGGCGTCGTTAACCACCTCGCGGCATGCCAGCGCGAGCGGCTGCGCAAAGCCGATCTGATCAACGCGCATTTGGCTTCGCTGATCCCTTTGGCCGAAGGTCTGCGCATGGTGCTGCGTGACCATCTCCTGTCGCTCCCGGAGCCTTCGATCGCCGCGTCTGGGTTCTGGATGTGGGACAGGTGGATCCGCGCCCGCTATTCGTCGCATCTCATAGCGCTACGCTCGGAGATGGCCAACCAGGCGTCCTATGCCTCGCTTGCGCGCGACCTCATCGGCGAGTTGCTGGTCGAACTTGGCTCCAGCGACGGGAGGGCGCGCCGGTTCCAGCCAACCGAGCGAACGGGAACAGACGATGCGACTGGCCGAGGCGCAGAAAGTCCCGTGGACGACGACGCCGGATCGATAGTGCGGCCCGGCGGCTTGCTTGAGATGGACCTCGAGGACGCCGTTCAAGTCTCCAAAAAGGCATCCGGTCGCGAAGCCGCCGCCGTACGCTGTATTTACGTCAGCGCACGATCTCGTCGCGCCGTCCACAGACCTCACTGACGTCGTGGATCTGCGCAAGGAGCGCGCCCTCCTCGAAAAGCGCCGGGCGGAATACCGCCGCGACCTCGGCCGCCTGGTCTTGCGACTGCAACGCAGGCTGCTCGCCCAGCAAATGCGAACCTGGTCATTCGACCTCGATGACGGTCTCGTCGACGCGTCTCGTCTCGACCGCGTCATCGTTGATCCCGGGTTCGGCAGCATCTACAAACAGGAAGAGGAAACGGAATTTCGCGACACCGTCGTCTCGATTCTCATCGACAATTCGGGCTCCATGCGAGGAAAACCGATCGAACTCGCATGCGTGGCGGCGGACTTGATTTCCGCGGCGCTGGAGCGATGCGGGGTCTCCTGCGAAATCCTGGGCTTCACCACGCGAGGATGGAGCGGCGGGCAGTCGGCGAGAGACTGGGCGGCCGCCGGGCGACCGCTCAATCCCGGCCAACTCAACGACACTTTGCACGTCATCTACAAGGCGGCCGATGAGCCGGTGCGTCGCTCGCGCCTCGCGGTGTGCGGGATGCTGAACGGCTCGATCCTCAAGGAGAACATCGACGGCGAGGCGCTGCTTTGGGCCTCGCGACGTCTGCTGGCGCGCCGGGAGACTCGGAAGGTGCTCATTGTCATTTCTGACGGCGCCCCGGCCGATCAGGCCACTCTTGAAGAGAACGAAGACAAATCGATTCTAGACCGGAATCTTCGCGACGTGATTCTCGAGATCGAGAACTCCGGCTGCATCGAACTGGCCGCGCTTGGCGTCAAGCACGATGTCTCAGGCTATTACCGCAACCAAGTCTATATCGAAAATCTCGAGCAGATCGGCGATTCTTTGGTGCGGATCATCGACAATCTCCTGATCTGAAACTGCGCGCTCGGTCGGGTCGACGCGCGCCTCTCGTGAACGCGCTTGGCCGCGCTCGCGGGCGCTTCGCCCGACATGCAATCCGAAGCGAGAGCCTGCGCCCTCAAGGTAACGAAGAGTCGCGAACACTCGAGGTGACGTCGGATGGACCGCCTCGCAGGTAAACCGCTCGCCCTCCCGACACCAGGCACAAGCAAACCTCGAAGGCTCTCAACGGCGCAATGGGGTCCTTTGACGGCGACCGCCGATTCTGATTTATTTGGCCGCAAAGGGAACAGAAGTTCGCAATGCGAGCACCATTCCATTAGCCAGGACCGACGAGAAGCCGCGATTGAGAAGGCGGCGCAGCGAACGGAGGCAGTTACTATACCAAATACAATAATGATTTAGAGCGCACGGAAGCTGAACCGGGCCTAAGCCTGAATAGATTTTGGGAGGAAGAATGTTGAACCTGGTAGACACCGGGGCTCGGTTTGCGACGCCGTGCGTAGCCCGAAGCTCTGAGGGCGTGCATGGGTTGGCTTGGGACCTCGTCAGGCCAAGGCCCTACGAGCTAACCTTTCGAAATAGCTCGGACGTCATCTGTCTGCTGTTCGGCGCGATCGACGCGGAGACGGGATATGATGGCGCTCGGCCCGTCGAAATGCGGTTCGAGCCGCTCACCATCGCGTTTCATCCGCGCAACGGCGAAGTCGCAGTTTGCGCTCACCAGATCAGCGGTGGCTTTGTTGCCTTTTCGTATCCCCCGTCTTTTCGCGAGGAAATGTATGGCGACGACGCTCTGATCGCTGGCGCCGACCACAGCGTCCACAACATCGTTTCGCCGACAATAACCAATCTTGTTGCCTACGCCCGCAGCGCAATGGTCCATGGCGACGGCGCCGATGCGCTCGCAGTCGAGGCGCTGGGGCACCTCGCCTTTTCCGAAGCGATGTGCGGCATTCGCGCCTTGAGACTACGCACCCAAGGTCGAGCGTTGTCGAATCGCCAGATAGCCCAGCTGATGGCCTATATCGAGGAGAATCTCTCCATCCCCTTGAGCATCGCCGATCTGGCGAGGACCGTCGGGGCGCCGATCGCGACTTTTCGGCAGCAGTTCCAGCGTCGGACCGGGCAGTCCGTCCACAAATACATCATCGAGCGTCGCGTCCAGTTGGCGTGCAAGCTTCTGATGAATCCGGACGCGGAGGTTCCCGACGTCGCGGCAGCGTCCGGCTTTTCCTCGCAGCAGCATATGACAATGACCTTTAGGAACCGCCTAGGTATCACGCCCAAATCGTTCCAGCGGTCAAAGCTGGAAGACTGAGCTTGGCTGTTCCAGGAGCGTGCTTCAGGACCACAGGATGGCGGCGGTCTGAGCATTTTTTATAATTCGCAGTTTTTGTAAGACTTCCTGTGCTGTAGCCGATAGCAAATCCAGTAGTGCGGCTTCTCCACCGGAGCAATGTCTCCTGGTCGTGCGTAAAGAGCGCGAAGCGCAGCTGTCATGCGGGGAGGATTCGTGATGACTTCTTCTCTCCAGATTGCGAAGCGGGGCTCATCGGCGCCGACGCGCCCGAAAGGCTTCGACGCGGAAGTCGATATTGTCGTGGTCGGGTCGGGGGCCGGCGGGCTTTCCGCGGCCTTATTCTCGCGGTGGTTGGGGAACGAGGTTCTCCTTCTCGAGAAGGCGCCGGACCTTGGCGGCACAACACGCAAAGCCGCCTTTTGGTACTGGGTGCCGAACAACGCCGCGATGCGCTCGTTGGGTATCGAGGACCCGAAGAGCGACTGCATTCGCTATATGGCGCGCTTGTCGAGGCCTGAAGCCTATGCTCCCGCTGACGCTAGATTTGGAATGAGCGCGTGGGAATACTCTGCATACGAGTCGATTTACGACAACGCCTCGGTGGCGACAGAGTTGCTCGCTGAAAAAGGCGCGCTTGAATACCGACATTGCCCCGACGTGCCGGACTATTGGGCCGAGCTCCCCGAGGATAAGGCGCCGAAGGGTCGGGTACTCCTGCCCAAAGACGCCTGCGAGACGATGTCGGACGGCGGCGAAGTCGCAGTCCGGACGATGTCATCCGCTGCTCGTCGCGACGGCGTCGACATCCGCACCGGGTATCGGGTCCAGCGTGTCGTCCGCAACGAGGCCGATGAGATCGTTGGGGTCGAGGCCAATGGCGCTAGCGGTAAGGGCTTGGCGGTTCGGGCGCGTAAGGCGGTTATCTTCGCGACCGGCGGATTCACCCATGATGTAGAAATGCGCAAGAACTTTCTCTCGGCGCCTGTGCTGGGAGGTTGTGCGGCCGTCACGAACGAAGGTGACTTTGTCAACATCGGCTCGTCGGTTGGGGCGCAACTCCGCAACATGAACTACGCGTGGATGTGCCCGATTGTGTTCGAGAAGGCGCTGAATCACGATCCCTCGTTGATCGGGACATTCTCGCCCTCCGGCGATTCCATGATCTACGTCAGCAAGCACGGGGTCCGTGCGGCCAATGAAAAGCTCGCGTACAATGAATTGGCGCAAACCTTCTTTGAGTGGAATCCGACGCTAGGCGAATATTCAAATCTCGTTCTGATCGCGATTTGGGACCGCCGGAGTCAGGACCACTCGGCAAGCGCCGAATACGGACGATTCATCGTTCCTCTCGGAACGAACGACGACCACGTCATCAAAGGAGCGACCGTCAAGGAGTTGACCCAAAATATCTCGTCGCGGCTTGCCAAATATGCGGCGCATACTGGCGACCTCCAGCTCGCGCCAGAGTTTTCGGACAGTCTCGTAACAACGATAAGGCGATTCAATGAATTCGCGAAGACGGGAAAGGATCTCGATTTCCACCGCGGGGAGAGACAGGTTGAGCTTCTCTTCAACGGCCCGACCGCTTCGCAGCCGACAGGCCCCAACCCGACAATGTTCCCAATCTCCGAGGACGGGCCCTTCTACGCGGCGCTCCTGACCGGCGGAAACCTCGACACAAAGGGCGGCCCGAAGACCTCTACCGACGGCAAGGTGCTCGATACGAGCGATCGCCCGATTCCCGGGCTGTACGGCGTTGGCAATTGCGTCGCCTCGGCTTCGGCGCGCGCCTATTGGGCGGGCGGCGCGACCATTGGCCCGATCCTCGCTCTCTCTTACCTCGCGGCGAAGGCGGCCAACGCGGAGCCGGTAAAGCAGGCGACGCCGACGCGAGCCGCCGCCGAATAAACGAAGCAGCGAGGAAATTCGCCGGCGAACCGATTCGCTGCGGAACTCATAACAACACCGAGTAGGAAACCGTCCATGGCGCTAACCAAACAAACAATGACGAACGAGCAGCGAAAGTCGGTTGCGATCGAATATCTGAAGGCTTTCGACAATGCAGGGGTCACCTCCGACAAGGGGAGCATCCTGGATCTGTTCGCAGACGACGCTCAAGTCTACTTTCCGAAATGGGGCATCGCCCGGGGGAAGGAGCAAATCGGGCAGTTGTTTGGCGACGTTGGCGGAACTCTCAAATCCATTGTCCACCATTACTCGCACTTCAACTGGATCTTTTCAGGCGAGGACGTGGTCGTCTGCGAGGGAACAAGTCACGGCGAGCACCGCGACGGCCCATGGCGGGCGGACGTTCCAGAGCATGGCGCAGGGCGCTGGTGCGACGTATTCGAAATCCGCGACTGGAAGATCCAGCGGTGCTTCATCTATCTCGACCCGGATTACGCTGGCAAAGACACAGCGCGCTATCCCTGGCTCAATAAGAAATAAGGCGCGCCGCAAGCGCAAATACAAAAGAGGAGGAAACCGATGAAGGTCACACGCAAACCCGGGCAAGTCCGGGCTGCTTCCTTACGGGCCATCGCCCTTTTCGGCCTCATGTCGGGGTCAAGCTACGCGCGCGATGCAAACGACCTCTTGCTGAAAGCCGTCGGAACAACGGAGGGCGTCTCGCCAGTGATTGTCGAGGCGGTCAAACGCGCGGCGATGGACCTCACGCCTGAACAGCGCGAGTTGGCGCTCAAGTGCTGGAGGGACAACGTCTGCGAGACCGGCCACGGCTCGCTCACGGTCGCCTACGCCGACGGCTTTGGGGAGAATGTCTGGCGCAAGGTCACCAAGATGGAATTTATCCTCCAGGCGCTGACCTATCCAGAAATCAAAAAGATCATCTACACGTCGGCCGGCGGAGACGCGACCAAGGCAATCTCTGACATGCGCGCCTTTGTCGCTGAGAAGGTCGATGTGATTGTGGTCTTCGCTGACGCCGGCGCGGCCCTGTTGCCGACGGTCAAGGAAGCAGCGGAATCCGGCATACTTGTGGTCTTTCACAATGGCACCGATATCGGCGGCAAGGCTGGCAAGGACTACCTGACAAGCATCGCTGAGAACATCTGCAATCTTGGCCGGGACTTCGTCAAAGTCGCCGCCGACAATGCGACGAAGGACCCCGCCACGGTCGTCGAGCTCGGCGGAACGCCGGGCAATCCCCTAAGCGCCACCTGGCAAAAGTGTTCGGACGAGGAGCTCGCCAACCACAAGAACCTGAAGCTCCTCGGCAAGGCGGACACGAATTGGACGCAGGAAGGATCGTTCCAGGCGATGTCGGGCTTCCTGTCGCAGAACGGCAGCGTCGACGCGGTGGTCTACGAGTATGCCGACGGTTTCCGCGGCGCCTTGAGAGCGTGGCAGGCGGCCAACAAGCAGCCGGACGTCATCGTCGCGCTGAGGACCGACGAGCAGGGGCTATTTTGCGACTGGGAGAAGCTCAACAATCCGAACCTGAAGATCTTCTACTCGAGCGGGCAGAACTTCCAATCGCGTTTCGCACTGACCGCAGCCATGATGGAGAAGGAAGGCAAGGACGTCCCTGGAAAGATCGATGTGCCCTTCAAGATGAAACAGGTCACCAAGGGATTGTGCAACCCGACGCTGCCGGAGGACGCTTCCGTGTCGACGCTCATCGATAGCGACATGATGAAGGCCATGTTCGCCAAGTAGAGAGGCGCAGGCCAAGGAGGAATTGGCTAGCCGGCGGCGACCAGCCCGCCGGCGCATCCTCGACGCCAAAGCGGGGCCATCCGCTTCGTTTCCTGAGCTCCGCTCTGGAAGCGATCGCAAATTTGCTGGAACCTGGCGCGATGGCTGCAGCTTCGCTCGAACTCGCTGGGATCTCGAAGCGCTATCCGGGCGTGCAAGCGCTATCCGAAGTCAGTTTCGAGTGCCGGCCTGGCGAAGTTCACGCGGTTCTTGGCGAGAACGGCTCCGGCAAGAGCACCCTTCTCGGCATCGCGAGCGGCTCCGTCGCAGCCGACGAGGGTCGAGTCGCCATTATGGGAGAGGCGCTAACAAGCGCCGATCCAATGCTGGCGCGCCGCCTCGGACTTGCCGCCGTCTATCAGGACGATTCCCTCGTCCGAGAACTGACCGTCGCCGACAACCTCATCCTCGGCGCAAAGGACGATCATGCATCCTTGAGGGGCCGACAAGCCTGGGCTCAAGCCCTCATCGCTCAGTTTGACCTCGGGGTTGCTCCGGACGCGATGGTCGGCGATCTAAACCCTGCGCAAAGACAGTTCCTCGAAATCGTCAAGGCGCTGGCGACCAATCCATCGGTTCTTCTCCTCGATGAGCCGACGTCGACGCTCGACCATTCAGGTGTCGAAAAGTTGGCCGGGATCGTGGAGCAAATTGTGGCTGGCGGCGCCGCGGTCGTCTACGTAAGTCATCGCTTGCCGGAAATCCTCGCTCTCGCTGACCGCGTGACGATCCTGCGTGACGGGGTCAGTCGCGGCACATACGTGATCGATGATCGCCTGTCCGAGAGCGATCTTGTCGCCCTGATGGTTGGTCGACCCATCGAGCAGGAATTTCCCGGCGAACATGAAGCGACGTCAAAGCGCATTGCCCTTTCCGTCGAAGGTCTTGTCGGCCCTCGCTTCCAAGGCGTCTCTTTTCAGCTTAGTCCTGGAGAAATCCTCGGATTCGCCGGTGCTGAAGGCAACGGACAGCGAGAAGTTCTGCGCGCCCTCGGCGGCCTCGTCGAAGCAAGGGGATCGGTGACGTGCGAAGGACGAAGCGTAGCGGCCGGTCGGCCTCGCGACGCGCTCAATGCTGGAATCCTTTCCATCAGCGCCGACCGTGCGGCCGAGTCGATCTTTCCGCCCTTGGGCGTGGGGGAAAACATCACCATCCAGGTGCTGCAGCAATTCGCCGCGAGTGGGTTGATCTCGACGCGCGCGGAAAAATCCGCGGCGAACGCGCTCGTCGATGAACTCAATATCGTCGCCGCAAGTCTTGACCAGCCGATCGGCGGTCTGTCTGGCGGCAATCAGCAGAAGACGGTGCTCGCGCGGAGTTTTCTCCTCGGCGCCCGGGTTATGCTCATCGACGAGCCGACCCAAGGCGTGGACGCCAACGCCCGTTTCGATATCTACCGGGCCATTCGCGCCAAAGCGGGCGAGGGAGTGGCTTTCATAATCAATTCCTCTGACGCGCTCGAGCTGGCGGGCCTGTGCGACCGTGTGCTGATTTTCTCACGCGGCCACGTCATCCGCGAGTTGAGGGGCAAGGATCTCACGGAGGAGAGCATCGTATCCTCCTTCCTTCGATCAAAAGAGGTGGCGGCGAACGGAAAGAACCTTGCCCTGCCGGGCGGAGGAAGATTGTCCTTGATCGGCCTTGGTCGCCTTGTCTCCGGCAATCAGCGGTGGACGCCTTTGGTTTTCCTCGCCCTGCTGGTGCTCGCCGTCGGGGGCTACGCTTCAGCGAAGACGGACGTCTTCCTGACCAGTCTCAACCTTCGGCATATTCTCTACGCGGCAGCGCCTTTGGCGCTGGTCACGATGGCTCAGTTCACGGTTCTGATGGTGCGGGGCTTCGATATCTCCGTCGGTTCGCTGATGAGTTTGACGGTCGTCGTCGCCTCATTTATGATTGCGAGCGAGATCGGGGCGGCAGCGATCTTCCTCGGTGTGGCCCTCTGCCTGCTCGTCGGGCTCGCGGTCGGGGTCGCCAATGGAGTCCTGGTCCGGTTCGTCGGCATAAACTCGGTGATAACAACCATCGCGACTTTGAGTGTGGTTCAGGGAATTTCGCTTTACTTGCGCCCTTCGCCTCTCGGAGCGATCAGCGACGATTTCATGGAGATTTTAAGAACGCGGGTTGGCTTTGTTCCCATTTCCCTCATCGTGATCGTCCTGTCTGCAATCGCTGCCGACATTTGGCTCTACCGGACGCGCAGCGGCCTCAAAACGCGCGCGGTCGGCTTTCGCGAAGAGGCCGCAAAGCGAAACGGCGTTCATGTCAACTTTGTCCATCTGCGCGCCTATATCCTCTCCGCCCTCATTGCCACGCTGGCTGGACTGTTCCTCGCTTCGGAGGTCGGCGTCGGGCATCCCGTCATCGGGTCCGGTTATACGTTGACCAGCATCGCGGCGGCGGTTCTTGGCGGCGCCTCGCTCGCCGGCGGTCGAGGATCTTATCTCGGAGCCGTGCTCGGCGCTCTGTTCTTCACGCTGACGACCAACATCATCACGCTTGTCGGTCTCAGCACTGGGGCGGGCATTATTGCGAGCGGGGCGCTAACTCTATTTGCCGTGCTCCTTTACTCGGGTTTGCAGCCATTGCGGACGCTGTTGCAAGGGCTCCGACGAGCAACGCGAGGGCGAATGTCGCTTTGGGAGGCGGGATGAGCGCACCTCAGCCCGCGGAAGCGGCGGCTGCACTGAGGCCGCCGCGATCGGCTGTGACAAGCGGCGCGCCGATCCAGTTGCGTTTCCTGGCCATATGGATTGGCTTACTGGTTCTCGTTGCGCTCGGCGCGGTCGTCGTACCTCGAAGCCTGCTCCCATCCACATTCTTGGCAATCATTCCGCTTGCCGCTTTTTTGACGATTTGCTCTGTCGGCGAGGCGCTGGTCATTATGTCCCGAGGAATCGACTTGTCGATCCCAGCCGTCATCACCCTGTCGAGCACAGTCGTTCTCGGAATTTCGGCCGGCCGCGACGCAAATCTCTTGGCTGCGATTATTGGCGCGCTTCTGTTCGCGATTCTGATCGGCGCCGTTAACGGCATTCTCATATCTATCTTCGAACTCAACGCGCTGATTGTGACGCTGGCCGTGGGCGCAATGACTTCCGGGGCCACGCTCTGGTATCGCGACGCACTCCCCGCGGAAGCTCGCGTTCCTCCGCTGATGGCGTCATCGGGAGACGCCCGTCTTTTTGGGTTAAACATTTCGGTTTGGGTCGCGGCCGCTCTCATCGTCATCCTCACCATCGTGTTGCGAAAGACGCCCATGGGCCGCCGTTTCTGCGCTGCCGGCGCGAATCCCCGCGCCGCCTGGGTAGCTGGCGTCAATGTCTCTTCGCACAAGCTCGCCGCTTATATTGCAGCTGGCCTCTTCTACGGGATCGTCGGCATCCTGTTGTCGGCGTTTATTCGCAACCCAACGCTCAGGGTCGGCGAACCCTACCTTCTCGCGCCGATCGCGGCCGCGGTGCTTGGCGGAACAGCCATTTCCGGGGGCATCGGCAGCATGATCGCTGTGAGTGGCGCTGCTTTGTTTTTGACCCAACTCGGTCAGATGTTGAAAATGCTCGGACTGTCTTCAGCTCTGCAATACATAATCGAGGGCGTCGCGATCGCGTTTGGCATGGCGCTCGCGGGCCTCAATCTTCAGCAGACTCGGTTATGGCTCAAGCGAATGAGGAACCGATTTGGTTGACGCGCTCGACCCGAAGAGCTCCGTTGGAGACATCCTGGTTTGCCCCGCAGCTGAAGAAGCAGAGCCTTTGCGACTGGGCGTCGTTGATCAACGCCCTGTCCTTGGCGGCGCAATGATCGTCGTCATGCGTCGCCTTGCGCCCGACGACTTCACCGTTATGCTGGACGCTCCGGCGTCATTACGAAGTCGAAAGGCGAACGCCAGACGGTCGGGGCGTCCTTAAGGCGCTCGAAGGGCGCGACGAGTGTCTTCTTTACGCCAAAAACGGCGTCGGATTCGATATATTGGTCGTCGCCGACGAAGGTGTGGGTGACTACCTTCTGATAGCCGGGGGCGCTCACCATGAAGTGCATGTGCGCCGGACGATAGGGATGACGGTCGAGATGGCCAAGCATCTTGCCGACCGGGCCATCGTTCGGGATCGGATAGGAGTGCGGCTTGATCCCAATGAAGCGATACGCCCCATCCGCCCCCGTGGTGAAGATCCCTCGGTTGTTCCATTTCGGCTGGATGCCCGGCTGCTGCACGTCGTAATAGCCGTCGGGATTGTCGGACCAGACGTCGAGCCGCGCACCCTCTAGTGGGTTGCCGTGCTCGTCGATCACCCGTCCTTCGAAGAGACAGCTCTCGCCTTTGCCATCGAGCGTGATCGTGTCGCCCATCTTGAGCTCCGGCGCGTTTAAGACATGGAAGGGGCCGAGCACCGTATTCTCTGTCGCGCCCGGCGGGCGACGGTTGTTGATCGCGTCGACCAGCATGGAGACGCCGAGCGTGTCGGAAAGCAGGATGAACTCCTGCCGTTCGTTCGAGCACATCTGGCCGGCCCTAGTAAGGAAATCGATCGCGAGCTCCCACTCGGCCTGCGAGAGATGGACTTCCTTGATGAAGCCGTGGACATGCTTGACGAGGCAGGTCATCACCTCTTTCAGCCTCGGGTTGACGCTGGACCCGATACGGGCGTTGACGGCTTCGACCGAACCTTCCTCGCTGAAATACTGAAGCATCTCGAAGTCCTCCCTGAAGATTGCCCTGGCGCCTCTCGAGCGGATCAGCGCTAGATCCTGACATTCACTCTGGCCCCGTGCTCGCCCAGGCGGGTTTGCAGCAGCCCGCGGATCGTCTCGTTCGATTGAGCGCGGATTATAGTACCGACTTTTGACCGCAGGTGCGCCGCCCGGTCGAAATCACTTTTCCTCACGCTGAGGTCCCTGAAGGCGCGAGGTACACGATCTCGGCGCCGTCGAGAATGCAGAGCGACGTCGACCGTCCGATCTGCTCGGAAAGCTGGTCGAGCCGCGGCTGCGCGATCGGGACAGCCGCCTGGACCCCGGCGCCGAGCCAAAGCACGCGCGGCGTCATTCACACATTCGCGCTATTCAAACCGATGGAACCATCTTACGACGCCGCCTGAAGAGATAGGGGAGGACCCGATGGACAAGCGAGCGGGGTCATTGGCGGAGGCGGTCGCCGACATTCCCGACGGGGCCATGGTCATGATCGGCGGATTCGGCGGCTCCGGCGCGCCTATCGAGTTGATCCACGCGCTCATCGACCGCTTCCTTGCGACCGGCTCTCCAAAGGGCCTCACCATCGTGAACAACAACGCCGGAAACGGCCGGGTCGGCATCGCGGCGATGATCGATCACGGCATGGTGCGGAAGACGATCTGCTCCTTTCCGCGGTCCACGGACCCTCGCGCATTCACGGAAAAATATCTCGCGGGCAAGCTCGAGCTCGAGCTTGTGCCACAGGGCACGCTCGCCGAGCGCATTCGCGCGGGAGGCGCGGGCATCCCGGCCTTCTACACGCCGACCGCCTTCGGCACCGATCTCGCCAAGGGCAAACCGGTGGCCGAATTCGAGGGGCGCTCCTATGTGCAGGAGCGCTGGCTCAAGGCGGACTATGCGCTGATCAAGGCTGAGACCGGCGACTCCTACGGAAATCTCACCTACCGCATGGCGGCGCGCAACTTCTCGTCGTTGATGGCAGCCGCGGCGGATCGTACGATCGTCCAGGTGACGAGGCTCGTGGAGCCTGGCGGCATCGATCCCGAAGCCGTCATCACGCCGGGTATTTTCGTCGACACCGTCGTCGAAGTCCCGGATCCCCAACAGGAAGAAGAACTCATCCGCGCGGGGGCGCATCACCCATGAGCCAAAAACTCTCCAACGCGCAGATCGCATGGCGCGCCGCGCAAGACATCGCGGACGGGGCTTACGTCAATCTGGGGATAGGCTTTCCGGAGATGGTCGCGAAGTTCCAGCCGCCCGGGCGGATCGCGTTTTTCCATACGGAAAACGGCGTGCTGGGCTTCGGCGAAGCGCCGCCTCCGGGCGAAGAGGACTGGGATCTAATCAATGCGGGCAAGAAGCCGATTACCCTGAAGCCGGGCGCCTCCTTCTTCCATCATGCCGACAGTTTCGCGATGGTGCGCGGGGGCCATCTCGACGTTGCGATACTCGGCGCCTTTCAGGTCGCGGAGAGCGGCGACCTCGCCAACTGGTCGACGGGCCCGAAGGGCGTGCCCGCAGTCGGCGGTGCGATGGACCTTGTGCATGGCGCAAAGCGCGTGGCCGTGATCACCGATCACGTGACGAAGGAAGGCGAGCCGAAACTTCTTGACCGCTGCACGATGCCGCTGACGGGCGTGGCCTGCGTGACCCGGGTCTATACGAGCCTTGCGGTGGTCGACGTCGAGGACGGCCGTTTCGTCCTGCGCGAGAAACTTCCTGGGATTTCCTTGGAGAAGCTGCAATCTGTCACTGGAGCGCGTCTGCATCTTGACGGCGGTGTCGCTGACCTCATCGTCCCGGAGCTGTGAAAATGCGAGAGGCCTTTATCCGCGACTATGCTCGCACGCCGATCGGCCGCTTCGGAGGGTCGCTCGCTTCCATGCGCGCCTCGGCATCGGTCAGGGCGTCGCCATCGCAGTCGAACGGGCGTGACCCCCTCTGGCCTCAGCAGCACGGCGGTTCTTGAGGGCGTCGAGATGATGGTCCAAGACCGTTAAATCCTATCACAATCCGAGATAGGCTTTCTGGATCATCTTGTCCTGGCGCATTTCCTCGGGGGTTCCGGCGCTAGCGATCCGGCCGTTGTCAAGGACATAGACATGATCGGCCAGCTTAAGGCTCTGGTAGGCGTTCTGCTCCACGAGGACGATCGATTGCCCGCCCTCGGTCAGTCGGCGAAGAATTGAAAACAGATCGCTGACCAGACGCGGGCTGAGGCCGAGGGATGGCTCGTCTAGGAGGAGTAGTTTCGGCTCGGACATCAGCGCGCGGGCGATCGCCAGCATCTGCTGCTCGCCACCGCTCATCGTCTTGGCGAGCTGTTGGCGACGTTCGGCCAAGCGTGGAAACAGCGTCAGTTGCCGCTCGAGCCGTTCGGATTGGCCGGTGCGGGCGCGCTCGGGATAGGCGCCGATGCGAAGATTGTCGATCACCGACATCTCCCCGAAAAGGCGGCGGCCTTCCGGCACCAGAGCGATGCCGGCCGCGACTATGCGGTGGGGCGGCACCTGCTCGATCGGCCGGCCGTCGAACAGAATCTTGCCGCCTGGCTGCGGACGGACAAGCCCGGCGACCGTCTTCAAAAGCGTGCTCTTGCCGGCGCCATTGGCGCCGAGAATCGCCGTGGTGCGGCTTGGCGCGATATCGACGTTGACGTCGTGCAGCGCCTCATGTTTGCCGTAGGCGACGCTGATGTGCTCAAGCCGCAGCATCATCGTCTCCAAGATAGACCTGAGCCACTTTCGAGTCCGACAGGACTTCGGCCGCCGTTCCCTCCGCGATCTTCATGCCGGCGCTCATGACCACGACATGGCCGCAAAGTGCACGGATCGCCTCCATCACATGCTCGACCATGAGCACGGTAATGCCTTCGCGCTGGATCCGGCGAATGAGGTCGATGCCGATCTTGAGCTCGGTCGGGTTGAGACCGGCGAGCCATTCGTCCAGCAAGAGCAGTTGCGGGCGGGTCGCCAGCGCGCGGGCGAGTTCGACGCGCTTCTGGTCGATATAGGTGAGCTGTGAGCCGATGAGTTGGGCCCGGTCCGCCAGACCGACCCGGTCGAGGAGGGCGTCCGCGTCGCTCAGCGCCGCGGCGGGGCCAGTCGGATCGCTGCCGAACATTCGGCCGAGCATTACGTTCTCGCGCGTCGTCATGCCGGGAAGGATGCGCACGAGCTGGAATGTCCGGGCGATGCGGGCGCGGCATATCTCGAACGACCGGACGCCGATAATCTCGTCGCCTTGAAAAACGATCGACCCGGCGTCCGGCGGCAGCTCGCCAGTGATGAGGTTGAGGACGGTCGTCTTGCCCGAGCCGTTCGGACCAATGAGGCCGGTGATGCCGCCGGCAGGGATATCGAAAGAGAGGTCGCGGACGGCGATGAGACCGCCGAAAGCTTTCCTGAGGCCATGGACGCTAAGCATGGCGCCCGGCGGCGGGCCGACGCCGTCGCGGACCAGGAGCCTCGGGCCCGACCGGGTGAGGCGGCGCATGAGGGGGTGAAGCGCGGAGCGCCGGCGCGGGACGACCGCGCGCATTTCCCCTCCCGTCTCGTTGTCCGCAATAGCCGCGTCGGTCGGAGGCTCCTGCGGCGCCGAGGCGCCGGACGCGCTCCTAGCAGCTTGGCGCGCGCGGGCGAGCACGCCGTAGAGCTGCTCGATCCGGGGCGCGATCCCGCCCGGGATAAAATAGACGATTACGACGAAACAGACGCCGAGCGCGATGGTGAAGTATCTAGAAAATGTGCCTACGAGAAAATCGGACAGAAGGACCAGCAGCACGGCGCCGATCGCGGGGCCCCACGGCCTGCCCGGACCGCCGAGCAAGGCGGCGATCAGCACCTGGAATGACCACCCGTTGCCGAACCCGACCGTAGGATCGATGCTTGGGTAGCGCAGCGCATAAACGCCGCCGACCAAGGACATCATCGAAGCCGCGATCGCAAAGACCAGCACCTTGATCCAGGTGGCGTCAATGCCAGTATGCCGGGCGACCGTCTCGTCCTCGCCGATCGCGCGGAGCGCGTAACCTAGCCGGGTGGTGCTGACATACCAGCTGCCGACCACCGCCACCACCGCCAGGACGAGCAGCATTTCGTAGATGACTATCGAATCGATGCTGATCGTAATGAAGCGATTCAGTTTGTTGGTGATGTTGATTTCGTACCAGCTCGACACTTGGCGCATGAGTTCGGTGAGGCCAAAGGTGAAGATGACGAAGTAAACACCGCGAAGGCGGAGCGTCGAAAGCCCGACGACGACGGCAAAGAAGAAACCGATGATCGCGGCAAGAGCCAGACAGACGGCGAGATTCAGGCTGACATGCGCGATGGCGACTGTGTACATTCCCACGCCGACGAAGGCGGCGGTGGCCAGCGAAATATAGCGAGTCGGACCCGAAAAGAGCGCCCAGGCCGTCGCCAGGGCGATATTGGCGAAGTACACGATGCCCGTCGAGACGCCGTAGGCCGAAAGACCTAACGGCAGGGCGGCCAGGATGGCGGCGCCGATAATCGCCGCCAAGAATACTAGCCGCTTCGATCTGTCAGCCACGGGCGAACAATCCCGTCGGCTTGATCAGAAGAACCAGAATGAGAATCGCGTAGTTGATGGCCAGCGTGAGGCCGGGATCGACAAGGTATCCGCCCACCTGTTCAGCGACGCCCAACAGCAGACCGGCGGCGATCGCGCCAGCCATACGGCCGGGGCCGCCGACGATAATGACGATCAGCGCCTTCAGCGTATAGACGATGCCAGATGAGGCGCTGCTGGCGATGAATGTGCTGACCAGCGCGCCGGAAATGGCTACCATCGCGCCGCCAAGGGCGAAGGCCAGCGCCGACAGTTTGAAAACGTCGATGCCAGTCAGGCCTGCGGCGATCGGGTCGATGGCGATGGCGCGGAGCGCTGTGCCGAAGCGGGTCTTGCGCATGACGAGGATCAGGACGCCGCCAAGAATCATTGCGCAGGCGAACGCCAGCAGCCGGTTCGCGGGCAGGCGCGCGCCGAAAAAATGGACCGGGGAAGACAGGAAGTAATAGCCGCGCACATTGCCGCCCCAGTAGACTTGCTCGAAACCCTGGAAAACGAAGAGCAGTCCGAAGGTGCACAGCACCACGTCGCCGTCGAGGGCGTCCTGGTTGGGTGCCCGCCGTATGAGCGGCAGCAGAAGAAAGCGATAGATCAACCAGTTGGCGGCGAAGGAAACCGGGACGCTCGCCACCAGTCCGAGCAGCGGATTGACGTGGTAAAGGGTGATCGCGAAAAAGGAAGCAAAGGCGCCGGCCGTGAAGAACTCTCCATAGGAGAGGTTCAGCATCCGGGCGATGCCATATTGCAAATTCAGCCCGAGTGCGATGAGGCCGTACATCCCGCCAAGGATGAGGCCGTTCAACACGACTTCGAACATTTGTCAGCAAAACCCCTGACGCCCGTCGCGCGGTCATGGTCCGCCCGACCTCTTTTCAGCCAGCCACTAGGCCCATTTCGGCTTCGGGAACAACGGCGGCTTCGCGTTCTGCTTGTTGGCGGGGAAGACGCCGACCATCTTGCCGCTCTGCCACTGGCCGACCGCCCAGGGACTGGCGTTCAGCTGGTCCTTCCAGGTTATGTCGCCCCAGAGCGTGTCCTTGCCGCCCTTCGCCATCTCGTCGCGGATCTTCTTACGGTCGATCTCGCCGACCTTCTCGATCGCCTGCTGCACGACCTGAAGGCAGGCATAGACCTGAACTGCGCCCGCTTCCGGCTCCTGGTTGTACATAGCTTTCATCGCTTTGGCGTAGTCTTCGTAACCCGGCGCGGAGGGATCCTGTCCGCCATAGGCAAAGATGCCTTCGACCTTGTCGGCGCCGAACTGGTCCCGATAGCCCGGGAAGACGCCCCCGATGCAGACATAGAATACGTCCGGGCTGAAACCGAGCTGTTGCGCTTGCCCGGTCACCATGAAGGTGTCCGGTGGGTAGCTGAAGGAGAAGTAAGCATCAGGATTGGTCGCCATGACCTCCCGCAGCAGCGGCTGCAGATCCGTAACGTCGGGGGGATAGCTCTTGTTGAAGACGAGATCCAGACCGGCTTTCGGGGCGAGCTTGGCGAAGGCGTTGGCCATTTCGACGCCAAGCTCAATGCCGATATTGGTCGCAGCGACGCGCCCCTTGATCTTCCCATCTTTTTTGAGCTGGACGAGCCAGTCGATCATAGGCTGGACCGATTCGTTCGGCTGAGACAGCGACCAGAACGCATAAGGCCAGTCATTGGCCTTGGTGTAGAGAATCGAATCGCCGGCGGTTGTGTAGATCACCGGATATTCATACTTGTTGGTGATGGGCGCCGAGGCGATGTTCCACGCCGTGCCCCACGGCGCCAGCATCATGTCGACCTTGTCGTCGAGAATGAGCTTCTCGGTGAGCTTGGTCGTTTCGTTGATGTCGAAACGGCCGTCGTAATAAACGATCTCGACCGGCACTCTCTTATTGTATTTCGACAGCATCAGGCCGCCGACGTCGTTCACCCTCTTCGCCCAGAGGTCATACTGGGAGATGGTCGTCGATTTCGAGCCATCGACGAACAGGCCAGACATGCCGACCGCAGTTCCGAAGCGGATTTTAGTCGGCGCCTCGGCCGCCGCATACAGTTTTCGAGGCAGGCTTGCCGCGCCGACAGAGGCGGCGCTTCCCTTGATAAACGTGCGTCTTTCCATTGTTCGACTCCTCCCTTTTTTATTCATTCACTCGTTGGAGAGCGCCTGTTGTGTTTTCCGTGGCGCCGGACCTGCACCGACTGACTACGCCGCAGCTCGGCTCCACAGGCGCTTCGTGGCGAGTTCCGCGCCTTGCGCGAGAGCCTCAAGCTTCGCCCAGGCAATTTGCGGGTGCACACGACCGCCAAGCCCGCAATCGGTCGAGGCGACGACGTTGTCGCGTCCGACCGCCTCAGCAAAGTTGGCGATCCGCTCGGCGACGAGTTCAGGGTGCTCGATGAGGTTGGTCGAGTGGCTGACAATGCCGGGCATGATCACCTTGCCCTCGGGTAGCTTGATGTCTTTCCATAGCTTCCACTCGTGCCCGTGGCGGGCGTTGGCCGCCTCGAAGGAATAGGCCCCCGCGTTGACCTGCAACATCAGGTCCACCAGGTGCTTCATCGGAATGTCGGTGGTATGCGGTCCATGCCAGCTTCCCCAGCAAAGGTGGAAGCGGATTTTCTCCTGGGGCAGCCCGCGGATCGCGTGGTTGAGAATCTCAACGCACTTCTGCGTGTAGCGCCTGTAGCCCTCGACGCTCGGCTCTTTCTTCGACTGATCCCAGTTCTCGGCGAACGCCGGGTCGTCGAGCTGAACGCTCAGCCCGGCATCGACGATCGCCTTGTATTCCTCCCGCATCGCGTCCGCGCAGGCGTACATCAGCTCTTCTTCGTTCTTGTAGTATTCGTTCGCCATGCGCGAGACGCTCGCCGGCGCGATCGAGTTGATGTAACCGCCCCCCTCGATTCCGGCGGCCTGGAGAGCGGCCTTGAGATTGGCGATATCGCGCTTGATGTCTTCCTGTCCTTTGTACTTGATCGGGCCTTTAACAACGGGGTGGTGTTCGGTCATCCACTGCTCGGGAATGCCGCAGCCGGAGTGGGGGTCCATGTAGGCCTCCTGGAACTTGGCCATGTCCCGGCGCTCTCCCCAATCGCTCACCACGAAATCGTTGGGCGTCATTGGAGTTTTCGTCTGCGCCGATAGTGTCGAACCCCAGAGCCCCGAATTGACAGCCAGCACGCCATCCAGGCGCGGGATCACATAGGACCACCACGCGCCGTAATCCCAGGCCCAACCGACGTTGTGGGGCAACTCGCCGTCATTCACGAGATCGACGCCGACCTGTTTCTGGTGACGGACGATATCGTTCACGCCGTCCTTGATTTCCCGGTCGTACGCCGCCTTGTCGAACTGCTCGCCGAGAGAGCGCTTATGGGCAAGCTCGACCAACTTCTTCGGAGTCGGCAGCGCGCCCACGTGGGTCGTCAGAATCCGGTTAGCCATCTTTCCTCCTACATGTGCACGGGCGCCCATGTGCGCGTTTGTGGTTTTTGTCGAATCCTAGCAAAGGCCGCTCGCTGTGACTCCACAGTCGCGCGGTCGACACCGTAACCCTTCAGCTGACAGATGATCGGAAAGGCCAAGATAGGCGGACGAACCACGACAACGGATCGCCTGGCGACTCCCGGGCGAGCCGCGCGCACATCGCCATGTATCATCGTTCGCGCACAGCACTTACCCTAAGTCCTCCCATGGTCGGCGCGAACCGTCCAAATACGCGCTGTTCCCGCGCGGTTGCTCGCTGAATAATAGCAACCGACGCCGCCTTCGCAATAAGATTTTATGAGATAATAAATTTGCCTTCTGGCCGTCGCCGCGCCGCTCCGGAATGAAGGGCATCGGCGGGATCGTGCGGGCGGCTGCCAAGTCGTGATCGACTGCGGCGCAGCGCGAGTTTGAACAATTCGACAACAGAAGGGAAAATCGGGAATTCTCTGCTTGCACATTTTTTATGGAATTATAAAATCACTTCGGAGCTGACGCTGCAAGATCGAGGAACGCGTTGGGACATCGGCACCCCTTGATCGTAGGCGTCGGCGGAACCCTTCGGACGGGATCGACTTCTGAACGTGCGCTGGCGTTGGCCCTGGCGGCCGCCGCGCGGCTGGGTGCGTCGACCGCGATGTTTTCTGGCCCCGCGATCGCGTTGCCTCACTACGATCCTGCGGAGGGCGAGCGCGGCCCGGAGGCGAAAGCGCTGGTCGCTGCGTTGCGCCGCGCAGATGGCGTCATAGTCTCATCGCCTAGTTATCATGGCTCGGTTTCGGGCCTCCTGAAGAATGCCCTCGATTACGTCGAGGACATGCGCGCCGACCCCCGCGTCTATCTCGCCGATCGTGCGGTCGGCATCATCGTCTGCGCGGACGGCATCCAGGCGATGGGCTCGACGCTCGCCTCCTTGCGCGCGATCGCGCATGCTCTGCGCGCTTGGCCGACGCCGTTTGCCGCTGTTGTCAATTCGACGGCGCGGCCATTCGGACCAGATGGGGCGTGCCAAAGCGCCGAGGTGGAGCAGAGCCTGCGGCTGGTCGCCGCCCAGGTGGTGGAATTTGCGCAGATGCGGATCGGCGACAGCGGCGCGCGGATCGCCCACGAGCGCGCGGCGCTATCGAGCGCCGAACTCGCCGAGCGCATGACGCAGATGGAGATGACCTTCCGGCTTATGGGATGAGTTGATCGCGTAACGAAAGAAACTTCAAGGAGGAGACGATGACGGCGCGCTTCAATTTCATGCACTTCATGCCCTATGTGCATCTGCCCAAGAACCACAAGGACTACCACTCGCTATGGGTGGACTTCCCCAACAAATACTACGATCCCGACAAGGCGGCTGCTTTGTATGATCGCTATCTCGACGAACTTGAATTCGCGGACAAGGTCGGCTTCGACGCGATCGTCGTGAACGAGCATCACAACACCAGCTATTCGATGATGCCGGCGCCGAGCCTGATCGCGGCGGCGCTCATCGCGCGCGTGAAAAAGGCGCGCATCTGCGTTTGGGGCACGCCGCCCAACCTCGAATATCCCAATCGGCTCGCCGAGGAATATGCGATGCTCGACGTGATGTCGCGCGGTCGTCTCGAGGTCGCCTTCCCGCTCGGCACGGGCATGGAATATTGGGCCAATCCGGTCAATCCCGCGACGGCGCGCGAGCGCCACAAGGAATCGATCGAAATTATCATGAAGGCCTGGACGCAGGACGGGCCAATGAGCCACTACGGCGAGTTTTATACCTATCGCTTTCTCAATCCCTGGGTGCGCCCGGTGCAGCGGCCTCATCCGCCCTGCTACATAGTCGGCACCGGCAGTCCCGAGACGGTCGAACTCGCCGCCGAATTGGGCTTTGGCTATTCCGCAGTGTTCGTGACCAAGAAACGCGCGCAGGAGCTCAACGACAATTTGCGCAAGCGCTCGGCTGCCTATGGTCACCAGGTGCGGCCCGACCAATTGCCCCTCGGCGTCATGACTTATGTCGCGGAGACGCAGGAGAAGGCGGAAGCCGAATTCACCGACCACATTCGCTTCTTCTTCGAGGACGCCCTGCGCACCGTGCCGCAATATCTGGCGCCCCCGGGCTATCTCTCGATCGACCAGTTGAAGGCGCGCGCCGCGGTCGGCGACAAATTGCATGGCGCTTTCGATTTCAAGCTGGTGAGCGACGCCTTGTTCGTCGCCGTCGGCACAGCCGAGAAGGTCGCCAATCAGATCGGCGAATGGGGCGAGATGATGGGCACCACCCATTTCAACATCCAGGGCGCGCTTGGCGACATGCCGCATTGGAAAGTGACGAAGAACCTGCAGTTGATCGCTGAGGATGTGATGCCGCGCGTGCGCGGCAGGCAGCCCGCGCGTCTTGCGGCGGAATAATGCGGGGAGGAAGCCAATGGTCGACTTCAAGAAAGAGACGCTGAACATCAACGGCGTCGACACGGTCCTCTACTCCGCAGGCAAGGGCGAGCCGCTGCTCTTCCTGCACGGCGCGGGCACGTTCCACGGCTACGAATTCGCCAAGCCATGGGCGGACAAGTTCCGCGTCCTCCACCCCTACCATCCCGGATTTGGCGAATCGGGTGACGATCCGGCGATGGATACGTTCAACGATTACGTTATGCATTACGTCGGTTTGCTCGATGCGCTTGGCATCGACAAGGTCCATCTTGTCGGCTTCTCGCTGGGCGGCCTTCTGGCGGCGCATTTTGCCTCCCAGCAGCGACAGCGGGTGAAGACGCTGACGCTCGTCGCCCCCGCCGGTATGCGCAGCGCCGAATATCCAACGCTCGATGTGCTTGCGATGCCCGGCGACAAGATCGTCGCTAGCCTGGCTTCGAATTTCGATGTGCTCAAGCCCTGGCTGCCGACCGGGCCGGACCCCGACTTCATGGGCGCGCGCTATCGCGAAGCGACGACGCTCGCGCGCCTGTTATGGGAAAAGCCCTGGGACCCGAAGTTCAAGCGCTACCTCCACCGCATCGACGTTCCCACCCTCATCGTGTGGGGCGACGAGGACAGGCTTGTGCCGCCCCAGCAAGCGGAGCTTTGGAAGAAGGCGCTGCCGAAGGCGAAGGTCGAGATTTTCAAGGGCGCCGGCCATCTCGTGCTCGACGAGAAGCCGGAAGCCGCCAACGCCGTCGCCGCCTTCGCGGCGGCAGCCTGACCGAGTCGCGGGCCGGCCGCAAGGCGCGGGCTCGCGACCTATCCGTCACCCGGCGAGGTTCGCCGATGGCTCGTCGCGAACCCGGCAGGCGGATCGATCCTTCGGGACCGCGAGCGGCGGATCGCCAAGTCCGTTTGAGCGATTCATGGCCGGCCCATTCCCGAGCCCACTCCCGGGCCAGCGCCTTCGGCCTGCGGCCGCACTCGCACCCGTTCGAGCTAGTGGCGCGCCAAGGTCATCCCTCAACGTGCGGTCCGCGCCGGCAGCGCAGCCGGGCTGCTCTGAAACAGTACAGGTTCACTGGCTTGGCAAAAATTGTCGAAAGCCGTCGCCCCCTCGATCGGGCGCTTCGCCACCCTCGGGAACGGTCGGCCGCCTGGGCGCGGAGGAAGTCGCGCGTCGTTCCTCGCAGCGCCCAAATCCTCGTTCAAGGCCGGATGCGCGGCGCCTGTCGATAGCGCCCTTACCGCTCAATCACGGTCCTCTTTCGCGCTGAAGGCATCAGTTCCTCCATCACCTCCGGGACCGTGTGAAGATAGGCTCGCATCTGGTCGAGCACCGTCGTCTGCAGGTCCGGCGACACCGGCGTATGATAGACATAGCGGCGTATCCCGAGAAAGACGGTGGTGGAATGCATCCCCCACACCAGCTCGATCTCACGCGGCCCCGCCGGCCGGCATTCAAGGGCAGGATAGCCGAATGTGAAGCGCGCTTCGCCAATGATCGAAAGCAGCAGCTCCTCGTGCACGCGCGCGAGAAATTCCTGCGCGAAGGTCGGATCGCTCAGCGCCGCGTACCAGAAGCTGCGATACCAGCGCGCGCTGTAGATGTGCGGGAGATAGCGGGCGTAGAAATCGGGGATGCGCTCGCACAGCGGATGGCTGCGGTCCGTCAGCACCTCGCGCCAAGCCGGGTCCCAATGGGCGAACTGGATCTTTTCGCGAATGCCCGCGATGAGATCGGCGCGCGTGCGGAAATAGCGGTGCACCAGCGGCTGCGTGACGCTCACCCGATCGGCGAGCGCTTGGATCGTGATGCCCATGCCCTTTTCCGAGAAAATATCGACGGCCGCATCGAGCAATTCTCGCCGGCGCTCCTCGGCCGGAAGATTGCGCTTACTACGGCTCTTGGGCCCCGTGGCCCTATTGGCGGGATTGTTCGCCTGTCGACGTTGGCGGTTCAGCACGGGGCCTGTTTGGCACGGAAAACGC